>JAILAD010000026.1 GCA_024681795.1 Lachnospiraceae bacterium
TGGAAAACTCCGCAGAATAGAGCTAAGAATTTGATGAAGCTGGACGTACCAAGATGGGCAGCGTATAAAATCGCCTATTGTGGAGACAAATATGCAAGACTTGCTCACAATGGATGGGTACAAAAGGCTATAAGTACAAAGAGACTAACCTCATTTGGATTAGTCTCAATGTTAGATTACTACACCGAAAGGTGTGTTACTTGTTAAGTTGATTGAACCGCCGTGTACCGAGCGGTACGCACGGTGGTGTGAGAGGTCGGAATTTCTCACTTATGAGAAATTCCTCCTACTCGATTTGATAGGAATATTGATAGGAATATTTATTAGGAATATTTATTAGGAATATGAAAATTAGGCACTTCTAATTACCTATTGACATAGTAGGTAAAAGGATTTAAAATAAAGTCACTGCTGAAAGAAGGGAGAATACATATGATTTATGCAGATAATGCCGCTACAACAAAGATGTCAGATGCGGCAATCGAGGCGATGTGCGCCTGTATGAAGGAAAACTACGGAAATCCGTCCAGTCTTTACGGTGTGGGACAGAAAGCAAAGGAAGCACTCGAAAGTGCGAGAGATGAGGTGATAAAAGCAATCGGTGCGGATAATTTCCGGGAAATTATATTTACGTCCGGAGGCTCCGAAGCCGACAATCAGGCAATCCGGACTGCTGCCGAGATTGGAAGAAAAGCAGGAAAAATGCACATTATTTCAACTGCATTTGAACATCATGCCGTATTGCACACGTTAAAAAGACTGGAGAAAGAGGGCTTCGAAGTAACCCTCCTTGACGTACACGAAAACGGATTGATTCGTCCGGAAGAGGTGGATGCGGCAATTCGCGAGGATACCTGTCTGGTTACAATTATGTATGCCAATAACGAAATCGGAACGATTCAGCCGATTCGCGAAATCGGTGCAATCTGCAGGGCAAAGAATGTACTCTTCCACACCGATGCGGTACAGGCTGTCGGACATATTCCGGTAAACGTAAAGGAAGACAATATTGATATGCTTTCCGCTTCGGCGCATAAATTCCACGGACCGAAAGGAAGCGGATTTTTATATGTAAGAAAGGGAATTCCGATTACCAATCTGATTGAAGGAGGGGCGCAGGAAAGAGGGAAAAGAGCCGGTACGGAGAATGTCCCGGGTATCGTGGCAACGGCCGTTGCGTTAAAAGATGCAATTGAAAAAATGGATCAAAACGCCGAAATCACAAAAGCCAAAAGAGACCGTCTGATTGCAGGATTAAAGGAAATCCCGCATTCGGCGATTAACGGAGACGAAGACCGAAGACTCCCCGGAAACGTAAATTTCTGTTTTGAAGGGATTGAGGGCGAATCTCTTCTACTGTTGCTTGATGACAAGGGAATTCAGGCTTCTTCCGGAAGTGCCTGCACGTCCGGTTCGCTGGATCCCAGCCACGTACTTCTTGCAATCGGAAGAGTACACGATGTGGCACACGGGTCGCTAAGGCTCAGTATTAATGAGGAAATTACGGATGAAGAAGTGGAGTATGTTATCAAATCCGTAAAGGAAGTAGTGGAGTATCTGCGCAGCTTTTCACCGATCTGGAGAGATCTTGTGGCAGGCAGGAAGAAATTTATTTTGTAGTAAATTTTATATTAATGCGGTTTATTTTAAAAATTAAGAAAGAAAACTACAACGTAAAAGCAGTGATTTTGCAGGAGGAAGAACATGGCTTTATACAGCGAAAAAGTAATGGATCATTTCAGAAATCCGAGAAACGTGGGCGTTATTGAGGACGCAAACGGCATCGGAGAAGTCGGCAATGCAAAGTGCGGCGACATCATGAAGATGTATTTAAAAATAGAAAACGATATCGTGGTTGATGTTAAATTTGAAACCTTCGGCTGCGGAAGTGCAATCGCATCCAGTTCAATGGCAACCGAAATGATTAAGGGAAAACCCCTTTCGGAAGTAAGGGAACTGACCAATAAGGCGGTTGCAGAAGCACTGGACGGATTGCCGGATTATAAAATGCACTGTTCGGTTCTGGCGGAAGAGGCAATTAAATCCGCACTGGAAGATTATGAGAAAAGAAAATCCGAAGCGTGATAAGCAAAACAGGTTTTGTGATAAATAAAAGTTGAGATAAAAAAAAATTATTACGCCTATTGACATAGTAGGCAAATGGTGTTACGATACATACCATCAACACAAGGAGAAACAAGATGAATCAGCAAACATCGATATTCCAAGTGAATACAATGTGCATGTGTATGATGTGCTGCCCCTGTTTATCGGATCCCGATTTCAAGGAAACCGGTAATACGGAAGCAGGCAGAATGCGTGTGCGCTGTTTGCCTTAATCCGTATTGCACAGAAGAAATGGTTGGGGATCTGATAAAAGCAGATCCCCTTTTTTATGCAACGGAACGGGAAGGAGTGAAGGAAATGAGAATTAAAACAATTCATCTGAATTACAGTACGCGAATGTGCGGCAGACGATGTTGCAGCGAATGAACCGGCGGGACGGCATCATCAGCGGGAAGGTCGGATTCGGATGACGGAAAAAGAAAGATAAAAAACTGAAAAAACGAAACGAAAAAGTTAAAACGAAATAATCAAAAACGATTCAAAAAATATGAAATATCACAAAAAGGAGAAACAGAAATGAAAAACAGATTTATTCATAAAATTGCAGCCATCGGACTTGCGGCGCTTACAACGGCAGGACTGTTTGCAGGCTGCGCGGGAAATGCCGGAAACGGAAATGCAAATCCGGAAGGTGGAAATGAAAAAGTAATTTACAGAACACTTGATGAAATCAAGGAAAGCGGAACCGTAAACATTGGTGTATTTTCAGACAAATCCCCTTTCGGATATGTGGATGAAAACGGAGACTATCAGGGATATGACGTTTACTTCGGAAACAGAATCGGAGAGGATCTCGGAGTAAAGATTAACTATGTATCCACCGAAGCGGCAAGCCGTATCGAATATTTAAAAACGGGAAAGGTTGATATCGTTCTTGCAAACTTTACGGTAACTCCGGAACGTGCGGAGGAAGTTGATTTTGCACTTCCTTACATGAACGTGGCACTCGGCGTTGTTTCACCCGACAGCCGTGTGATTACCGATTTAAGCCAGATTGGTGCCGACGACCAGGTAATCGTGATTTCCGGAACCACTGCGGAAACCTATCTTGAAAAGAATAACCCGGAAATCAAACTTCAGAAATTCGACACTTATGCAGCCGCAAAGAGTGCATTTGAAAACGGAACCGGTGTTGCATGGGCGAATGACAATACCGAAGTAATTGCATTTGCAACCGAGAATGCAGGTTATACCGTGGGAATTGACTCTCTGGGAAGTCAGGACACCATTGCTCCTGCCGTAACAAAAGGAAACAGCTCTTTACTTGACTGGCTGAATGACGAAATCGTATCTCTCGGAAACGAAAATTTCTTCCATGCGGATTATGAAGCAACTTTGGTAGACACTTACGGTCTTGATTATGAAGATACGCTTGTAGTGGAAGGCGGAGTTGTTGCAGGCGGAAACAGTGAAGATGCGGCTCCCGTTGAGAACAAGGGAACCATTACCGTAGCTGCATCCCCTACTCCTCATGCGGAAATTCTTGCAGAGGCGGCAAAGCTTCTTGAGAAGGAAGGATGGAAACTGGAGGTCACCGAATTCGAAGATTATGTACAGCCGAACCTTGTAGTGGAGAGCGGTGAAATTGATGCAAATTATTTCCAGCACACTCCTTATCTTGATAACTTCAATGAAGAAAAAGGAACACATCTTGTATCCATCGCGGGCGTACACTATGAGCCGTTCGGTATTTATCCGGGTACCAAAGCCTCTCTGGATGAAATTGCAAAAGGTGATACCGTTGCGGTACCGAATGATACCACAAACGAAGCGAGAGCACTTTTACTTCTTCAGGACAACGGAATTATCAAATTAAAAGACGGCGCAGGTCTTACCGCAACCGTTCTTGATATTGAAGAAAATCCGTATGACATCAAGATCCAGGAACTGGAGGCTGCACAGGTATCCAGAGTAAAGGATGAAGTGGCATATGTCGTATTAAACGGAAATTATGCACTTGAAGCAGGTTTCTCTGTAGGAAGAGATTCCATCGCATATGAAAAATCCGATTCCGATGCTGCAAAGACCTATGTAAATATTCTTGTTGTAAAAGAAGGAAATGAAAACAACGAAGGCTTACAGGCACTTGCAAAAGTATTAAAATCCGATGAAATCAAAACGTATATCAACAACACCTATGACGGTGCCGTAGTACCTTTTGAAGACTGATCGAAAATAATGATGTAAAAAACTACAAATGTAGTATTCTTCCCTCCGGGTTAAAAGCCGGAGGGAAGGAATTCAGAAAGAGAAGAAAATGCCAGTTATCGAGTTGAAAAACGTAACCAAAATATTCGATGAAAAAAAGAGCAATATCCATGCTCTTTCCGATATCACGCTTTCCGTGGAAGAGGGGGAGATTTTCGGGGTAATCGGACTTTCGGGCGCCGGAAAGAGTACGCTGGTCCGCTGTATGAATTTACTGGAAAAACCGACGAGCGGAGAAGTCCTGGTGGACGGAAAAAATCTGATTGCCTTGTCAAACAAAGACCTTCGCCTCATGCGCAGAGAGATTGGCATGATTTTTCAGCATTTTAATCTGCTGATGCAGAGAAATGTCCGTGATAATGTCTGTTTTCCCATGGAAATTGCCGGTATGAAACGCCGGGAAGCAAGGGAAAAGGCAATGGAATATTTGGAGATTGTAGGCTTACGCGAAAAGGCGGATGCCTACCCTGTTCAGTTATCCGGCGGACAAAAGCAGCGTGTCGCAATTGCGCGGACATTAGCATCCAATCCCCGGATTATTTTATGTGATGAAGCAACGAGTGCTTTGGATCCGCAGACTACGGGAACGATTTTAAGCCTGTTAAAGCGGATTAATAAAGATTACGGAATTACGGTTGTCGTCATCACGCATGAGATGCGTGTGGTGGAAGAAATCTGTGACCGCGTGGCGGTACTTGATCAGGGAACGCTGGCCGAGATCGGTCCGGTGAAAGAGGTCTTTCACAATCCGAGAAGCAATGCGGCAAAGAATCTGCTTTTGGAGAGAAGAATAAATCAGATGGGAGCGAATGCGGCAGATGGAATTTAAAGAAATGTTTTTCATGCTCACAAAGGGTACCTGGGATACCTTATATATGGTTTTGATTTCCACGCTTTTGGGATATATAATCGGTCTCCCGCTTGGAATATTACTTACGATTACGGATGTGGACGGAATCCGGCCGAACCCGGTCCTTTATAAAATTCTGGATGTCATCATCAACGTCACAAGAAGTATACCGTTTTTGATTCTGCTGATTCTGATTATGCCTTTTACCAAGGCCGTAGTCGGAAAAAGCTACGGGACCACGGCAACGATTGTTCCGCTTACCGTGGCGGCGGCACCGTTAATTGCAAGAATGGTGGAAAGTTCTTTAAAAGAAGTGGATAAAGGGGTAATTGAAGCTGCATTCAGCATGGGAGCCGGATATTTTACCATCATCTGGAAGGTACTGGTTACGGAAAGCCGTACTTCCCTTTTGGTAGGAGTCACAATCGCACTCGGTACGATTCTCGGGTATTCCGCCATGGCGGGTGTCATCGGCGGAGGCGGACTCGGAGATATCGCAATCCGTTACGGATATTACCGGTATGAAACGGGAATCATGATTATTACGGTTGCAGTCCTTGTAATCCTGATGCAGATTCTGCAATGGGCAGGAATGCTTTTGTCTAAAAAGATTGACCGGAGAAGAGGAAAATAAAGTGAACTGGGAAGTGATAGGATCGTATCTTCCGCTTTACTGGAAGGCGATGTTACTGACATTACGAATAGGATGGCTGGGAATTGTATTTGCAATTCTGATCGGAATTTTCTGTGCAATTATCCGGTTTTATAAAATTCCCGCAGCCGGTCAGATTGTCGGAGTGTATATCGAATTATCCCGGAACACTCCGCTTTTGGTGCAGCTGTTTTTCCTGTACTTTGCATTACCGAAAATCGGAATTCCGGTTCGTGCGGATTTCTGCGGTGCACTGGGACTGGCGCTTCTCGGAGGAGCATACATGGCGGAAACGTTCAGAAGCGGTCTGGAATCGGTTGCCAAAATTCAGACCGAAAGTGCGCTCTCGCTCGGAATGAACCGGAGTCAGGTAGTGCTGCATGTGATTTTTCCGCAGGCATTTTCCGTAAGTGTTCCGTCGTTTGTTGCGAATATCATTTTTCTGTTAAAAGAAACCAGCGTGTTTTCGGCAATCAGTCTGATGGATTTAATGTTTACGGCAAAGGATTTAATCGGACTTTACTATAAAACAACGGAGTGCTTAACCCTTCTGGTTGTGTTCTATGCACTGATTCTGATTCCGGTATCCGTACTCGGAGACCGGCTGGAAAGGAGGGTACGGCATGCCGAATTTGGGAATTGAGGTTTTATTCAAAGGATCCAATATGCTGCGGCTTCTCGGCGGATTGTGGGTTTCCCTGCGAATCAGTCTGATTGCGGTCGGCTTCAGTATCCTTCTCGGGATACCGCTCGGAATTCTGATGACGGTCAATTCAAAGATTATAAAAGCCTTTACAAGACTGTATCTCGAAGTGGTTCGTGTAATGCCGCAGATGGTTCTTTTGTTTATCGTATTTTTCGGAACGACCAGAATTTTCGGCTGGAATTTAAATGCGGAAATTGCGTCCGTGATTGTATTTTCCTTCTGGGGAACGGCCGAGATGGCAGATCTGGTAAGAGGGGCCTTTATCAGTATTCCGAAACATCAGTATGAAAGTGCAAGAGCACTCGGGATGAATTCACCCGCGATTTTTACGGTAGTCATTCTGCCGCAGACGGTAAGAAGACTCCTTCCGCTTTCCATTAATCTGGTCACGAGAATGATTAAAACGACTTCACTTGTGATGATGATCGGTGTGGTAGAGGTACTTAAGGTCGGTCAGCAGATTATCGAAGCTAACCGCACTTCTTCACCCAATGCCGCATTCGGAGTTTACGGAACGGTATTTTTATTGTATTTCATCGGATGCTGGCCAATCAGTATGCTGTCGAAATATCTGGAGAAGAGGTGGAGTAATGCATAAAGAAGAGATTATAAAAATCAGTCACATCACAAAGCGTTATGAAGAAAATGCCATTCTGGAGGATTTTTCGCTCTCCGTTTATGAGGGAGAAGTTGTGGTAATCGTCGGGCCGTCCGGATGCGGGAAGAGTACGATTCTTCGGATTATGAACGGACTCGAGCCGATTCAGAAAGGGGAAGTGACATATCGCGGAGAGAAGGTGGACGGAAAACTCGGAAGCATCACGAGAATCCGCGAGAAGGTCGGAATGGTGTTCCAAAGTTATGAGCTTTTTCCGCATAAGACCATTCTTCAGAATATAATGCTGGCGCCCGTGCTGGTTCAGAAACGGGATAAAAAAGAGGTAAAGGAAGAAGCGCTGCAGCTGTTAAACCGTGTCGGTCTTCTGGAGAAAAAAGACAGCTATCCGAGACAGTTATCCGGTGGTCAGAAACAGCGTGTTGCAATTGTCCGTGCGCTTTGCATGCATCCGGAGGTGCTGCTTTTTGACGAAGTGACGGCGGCACTGGATCCGGAGATGGTAAGGGAAGTTCTGGAGGTGCTTTTATCCCTTGCAAAAGAAGGCAAGACAATGGTGATTGTAACGCATGAAATGTCCTTTGCCAAAGCTGTTGCGGACCGTGTGATTTTTCTGGACGGAGGACATCTTGAGGAAGAAGGGACTCCGGCGGAATTTTTTGAACATCCGAAAACAGAACGTGCAAAACAGTTTCTGAATACCTTTACCTATGACAAGGTGGAAAGAGAATAAAAAAGAATAAGACAAAGAGAATAAGAAAAAGAGAATAAGACAAAGAGAATAAGAAAAAGAGATGAGGATGGAAGTCAGTTATGAAACGGATTCTTTGTTACGGGGATTCCAATACCTGGGGACTGGTTCCGGGTTCCAATCCGCATAAAAGGTATCCGCAGGATATCCGGTGGACGGGGATTTTACAAAAGGAAAACAGTGAATTTGAAATTATCGAAGAGGGATTATGCGGTCGCACCACGGTTTTTGAGGATGCGTTAAGGCCCGGAAGGAACGGGCACGCATTTCTTCCGGTGCTGCTGGAAAGTCATGCCCCGCTGGATGCGGTTGTTCTGATGCTGGGAACCAACGATTGCAAAACGGTTTACGGAGCAGGCGAATATACCATCGGAAAAGGAATTGAACTCTGTCTGGAGGAAACGGAAAAGTTCGTTCCGGCAAACAGGATCCTTTTGATTTCTCCGATTTTTCTCGGAGACGACGTATGGAAACCCGAAAAGGATCCGGAGTTTGACAAACGGTCCGTGGAGATTTCGAGGAAACTGAAAGAGATTTATGCGGAGATTGCCAAAAAACGGGGCAATGTATTTCTTGCCGCAAGTGATTTTGCGGATGCGGACGATGCGGATTGCGAACATATGGATGAAAAAGGACATGCCGTATTTGCAGGTGCCGTTGCGGATGCACTGAAAAGAATGGTTTGAATGGTGCCGGTTTGAATGGTGCCTGACCCCATTACGAAATTGTTACAAAATAATGCTAATTGTGTAATGGTGCCTGACCCCATTACAGAGAGGAAAAAACATGACAATGCTTACGGAGATAACGGATTACATCAGAAGCGGAGAAAGTACGGGCAAAAATCTCGGACTTGAGATTGAGCATTTTATCGTGGACCGAAACGGGGACCAGATCGGATTTGACGAAATCAGCAGCCTGATTTATGAAATCGGAAGCGGGATAAATGCCGAAATCCACTATATGGACGGATATCCCGTCGGATATTATACAGGGGAATATTCCACAAGTCTTGAGCCTTCCTGTCAGTTTGAAATCAGTATCAATCCCTATTCGGATCTTGAAAAAATAAAGGGAATTTACAATGAATTCAGAACGCTTTGGGAGCCGGTTTTTTCAGCGCGCGGCTATCATTTTGAAAACGGAGGGAATCTTGCCAAAGTGGAAGCGGGAGATATAGTGCCGGAGCAGATTCCGCTTTCACCGAAATCCCGCTATAAATATATGAACCGCTACTTTGAGAGCAGCGGAAAATACGGCAAATACATGATGCGTGCGTCAGCATCGACGCAGGTTTCCGTTGATTATTTTTCCGAAAAGGATATGGTAAGGAAACTCCGGATTCTGCAGAAAATATCACCGATTCTGATGATTATGATGGAAAACAAGAGTAACGCGGATTTTACGCTGGAGGATACCGCCAAAAAGCACCTCTTAAGAATCCAGGAATGGGATAATCTGGATCCGGACCGTACGGGATTTATAAAAGGGTCTCTGGGGGAGGATTTCGGATATGAAAAAATGGCGGAGATTATTTACAAAACTCCGCTGATTCTGCTAACCGATAACGGAGAAACCATCGATGTCGGACATCTGAGTGCGGAGGAATTAATCAGAACACATGTTATTTACGAGGATGAACTCGGAAATGAGAGAAAGAAACGTTTAATCGAGCATTTTATGTCCATGGGATTTTTCCATTTTCGTGTGAAAAAATATATTGAAATACGTGTTGCGGACAGTGTGCCGATAGAGAAGGCACTGGGCTATGCGGCTATCATTAAGGGAATTGTATATAACGAGGATGCACTGGATAAACTCGAGAAGAGTCTTTCTTTAGTGCACAGCATAGAGGACATTGAAAAAGCAGTGGATGAAATTGAGAAAAACGGACTGGATGCGGTAATTTACGGGAAGAAAACCGCAACCGGGTGGGTAGATGAACTGATTCATCTGGCAGCCGGAAATCTTGATGAAGAAGAGGGGAAGTATTTGGAGTATGTGCGAACTGTTTGGGGTGACAGCCGATAAAAAAATAAACGTAAATGCGTATCTGCAGAGTTTTTTCAGGCACAGTAAGGTTCAGCCGGACGGATGGGGGCTTGCGCTTTTTGACGACAATAACATTTCCATCGAAAAGGAGCCGGTAAAGGCAAGTACGAGCAAGTATCTGGAACATCGTCTTCAGGGAAAAATCCAGACCGCGAAAATGATGGCTCATATCAGACGCGCAACGATGGGAGAAGTGAATTTCAACAATACGCATCCGTTCAGTGCGATTGACGAATCCGGCAGACGCTGGGTTTTGGTTCATAACGGGACGATTTTTGAGGCACCGGGACTGTCCAAATATCAGTATTCCCAGCAGGGAAGCACGGATTCCGAAAGAATACTGCTTTATATCATAGACCGTGTAAACAGTCGGTTTATGCAGGACCCGTGCGGGTTTGACGTAAATGAGCGACTGGCCCTTATTGATGAAATCATTCTTCAGGTTGTACCCGGGAATAAGCTGAATCTGCTGCTCTATGACGGAGATTATTTCTACGTACATAAGAATGAAAAAGGGACTTTATATACGCTTGAAAAACCGGGCATTACTTTTTTTGCGACAAGGCCTCTGGATGAGTGGGAATGGAAAGAACTCCCGATGAACAGGCTTCTGGTCTATAAGAACGGAAAAAAGGTGTACAGCGGGACAGAGCATGAGTATGAATATGTTTACGACGAAGAGCAGATGAAGCATCTGTTTTTAGACTATGCCGGACTTTAAAATGTAATGGGGTCAGGCACTGTTACACAATGTAATGGGGTCAGGCACTGTTACACAGTGTAATGGGGTCAGGCACCCTGGGAAGGATTGTTATGAACATAAATCAGATCAGATATGTATTAAAGGTAGCGGCATCTTCTTCCATGCGTGAAGCGGCAACGGGACTGTATGTATCCCAGCCGGCACTTTCCGCAAGCATCCGCGAACTGGAGGAGGAACTCGGAATTCTGATTTTTGAACGAACCAATAAAGGAATCTCCTTAACGGATGAGGGCAGGGAATTTCTGTCCTATGCAAAGAAAGCGGTGGCGCAGTACGAGGTTTTGGAGGACCGGTATATTGCCGTCGGAAAAGATAAGGAGCAGTTTTCCGTTTCCACGCAGCATTATAATTTTGCAATTAAATCTTTCACGAAAGTGATTGATGAATTTAAGCCCGAAAAATATGTTTTTTCCATTCACGAAACCAGAACAATCGAGGTACTTGAGAATGTCAGGGATTTCAAAAGCGAAATAGGAATCGTGTCGTATTCCGCTTCAAACGAATCGCTGATCAAAAAATTAATCCGGGAGTATCAGCTGGAATTTATACCTCTTATGAGACGCGAAACCTATATTTATTTCTGGAAAAATCATAAGCTTGCGAAAAGGAAGACCATTTCCCTGGAGGAACTGAAAAAATATCCGTGCATTGCTTTCGACCAGAGTGATGACAGCAATTTCTATCTGACCGAGGAAGCAATGGCGGATTATGATTATGAGAAAATGATAAAATCCGATGACCGTGCCACCACAATGGAACTGATTGCAACGCTGGACGGGTATTCCATCGGCTCTGGAATGCTTTCCGAGGATGATGCTGTTTTAAAGGGACTTGTCAGTGTGAAGTTAAAGGAAGAGGATCCGCTCATTATCGGTTACATTCTCCGCAGGGGAAGCAAACTTTCCAAGTACGGAGAGGCGTATATCAGAGAACTTTTGAAGTATAAGGAACTGTAGAGAATACAGGATAAGGAATTACAGAGTCTATTTTAAGCGGCTTATTTAAGAAAAAACAGTGATAAGAAAAAGTTATCACTAACGATAAAAACGATTGAATTTTCAAATGATAAAATCCGTGATAGGATAAATTCGTTTCGTGAGAGATACTCGAATCGGAATCTGTAAAAGGGAATCAGAAATAAATTGAAAGGACAAGAAACGACATGAGAAACACAAAACTTCATTCCATGATGAACATGTGTATGTGCTGCTGTGAGATGATGTGCAATCGGACAGTACGGTTTTCATGCGCTTCTTTGACGGAATGAGGGAGTAATCACTCAGAGGGACTTAAAAGTCACCGGCGCATGCCGGTGACTTTTTTGTGCGGTAAAACGGTTAAAAATCCGGATTACCACAAAATAAAAACAGAAAAGACATCAGAAAGAAAAAAAGAAATTCAGAAAAAATCAGAAAAACGGAGGATAAAAAAGTGGCAGCGGAAAACAGCTTTTCAACGGACGCAATCAGGGCAGGATATAATTCGGAGGATCATTTTCACGCGGTAAACCCGCCAATCTACCAGACAGCTTCTTTTGACCTGGGAGATATCGACCGGACAAGAAGACTCTGGACCGGAGCGGAAGGCGGCGGAATTTACTCAAGAGTGGGAAATCCCACCGGAGCGGTTTTGGAAGAACGGTTTGCAAAACTGGAGGGAGGAAAAGCTGCGGTTGCACTTTCCTCGGGAATGGCGGCAATGACTTACACGCTTTTGTTACTCGGACAGGGCGGCGGAAACATTGTGTCAGGCTCTTCCTTATACGGAGCTGCAATGCTTGCGCTGATCAAGTTTCTGCCGAAATACGGAATTACAACAAAGTTTGTGGAGGACAGAAACAATCCGGCAGCTTATGAGGCATTGATTGATGAAAATACAAAGGCCGTTTATCTGGAATCTGTCAGCAATCCGAACGCAGAACTCTATGATATCGATGCAATCGCAGAGGTGGCACATAAGCACAATGTTCCGGTGGTTGTGGACAACACGGTAGCAACTCCCTATCTGTACAGACCGTTTGAACACGGAGCGGACATCACGGTATACTCTGCAACCAAGGAAATCAACGGACACGGAAATACCATTGCCGGACTGGTGGTGGAAAAAGGCGGGTTTGATTATGACGAGAAAAAATTCCCGCAGTTCTATGAAAAAGAGTGGAAGATGAGAGATTTAAAGGATGTGCCGAGAAGTGCGGTGGAATTCCTTCCGGGTGCACCTGTAATCGCCTCTTTGAAAATATTCTATACCGAATTTCTGGGAGGTGCACTGGGTTCGTTTGAATCCTTCCTGGTTTTGCAGGGATTGTCAACGTTGTCGGTAAGACTCGATAAGAAAAACGAAACTGCGAAAAAGATTGTCGAATTTCTGGAAAGCCGGGAGGAAGTGGAATTTGTCCGTCATCCCTATGCAAAGGGTTCACCCTACAAGGCACTTGCCGACAGAGATTTTCCGAAGGGACCGGGAGCACTGATTTCCTTTGGATTTAAAGGAAATCGTGAACAGGAAGGTATTTTTATCAAATCCCTGAAGAACTTCTCCTACCACGTAAATATCGGAGATGTCAGATCCTTAATCACGAATCCGCCCGAGAATACGCATACGGAACTTGAACCGAAATACCACAAGCTGGCTGACATTCCGAAGAACTTAATTCGTTTGTCCATAGGTCTTGAGGATGCGGAAGATCTGATTGAAGACTTAAAGCAGGCTTTTGAGAAAGCATTCGCGTAAGAAAAAACGGGAACTAAAACAGAAGAGAAATTGAAAAGAAGAACTGAAAAAATGATAACGGAGAGGAAAGGAAAATGGCATATATATCACAACTTGAATACGAGCAGGCAGATGAAAAAACAAAGAAGGTAATTGACGACTGGGTAAGCGTACACGGTCCGCTGACCAATATGAAAAAAACACTTATTCATTCCGTTCCCGCGTTTCACGCACTGATGGAGTGGTTCCCGCTGGAGGAGGAAATCGAGTCATTCCTGGGGGAGAGAGCCGTAAATTTCTTCTGTTATGCGATTTCAACCACAAATGACTGTCTGGTGTGCAGCATTTTCTTTAAAAAAATTCTTGATGATGCAGGAATCGATTTTGAACACTTCGAGTTTACCGAAGAGGAAAAAATCCTGATCGATTTCGGAAGAGCAATCGTAAAAGATGCAAATAATGTCGGCGAAGAGGTTTTTAACAGACTGAAGGAAAAATGGAACGAGGAACAGATTGTGGCGATTACCGCATTTGCAACCATTATGATTGCAACGAACCTGATTAATAAAACGCTGCAGGTTACGCTGGATGACGAGCTCGTTCCGTATACGAAGAGAACATGAGTGATAAAATACCGGATTTATTTGATGACGTTTTCGGACCGGTTATGCAGCCGGGATCGAGTTCCCATACGGCAGGCCCCTGCCGGCTCGGTTATCTGGCGCACTGCCTCTTAAAAGGAAAACTCAAAAAGGTAACGGTTCTGCTGGATAAAGAGGGATCGTTTGCCGGTACTTTCGGACATATGAACGAAGATATCGGAATGCTGAGCGGTGCATACGGCTTCCTCCCCGATGATGAACGGATGTTTGAAATTACGGAAATCTATGTACAAAAAAGGATTGAGTACAGGTTTGAATTTACAGAACTTTCCTCCAAACATCCGAACGCCGCAGGCTTCCTGCTAACGGATGAAAATAACGAAGAGTATTACCTTGAGGGAAACAGTATCGGAGGCGGAAGAATTGAGACCGTAAATATTATGGGTTTTCCCATCCGGTATTCCGGAGATACCTTCCTGTATCTTCTGGGCAGCGAACCGGAGCATACTCCGAATGAAACAGGAAGAGGAAAAAGCGAAAACGAATCCGGTGAAACGATTTTCTGGCTGGAAACTTCGAAGGAAGAAAATGAATTAAGGGAAGTGAGATTCCTTTTAACCCCCGTAACCGAATTTACAACAACGAAAGATGCAAAACAGCTGTTTGACGGTTTCGAAAGCTGGAAGCGGATAAGCCGGGAAGCAGGTGAAAATCTTTACGAAACGGCGCTTCGATACGAAACGGATCTTTCCGGACAAACGGAAGAAGTAATTTTTCAAAAGATGAAGAAACGGCAGGAGCTCCTGAAGGAAGAAACGGAAGCACCGTACCGGAAACCGGAAAACATACTGGAAACGCCGTTTAGCGGTTATCACTTCGGAAAGTGGGATGCATACGAAAAAACAAATAAATCGATACAGCCGGACCTAAACCGGAGGATTTTGAAATATGTTTTTGCGGTACAGGCACTGACGAAAGGAGTCAGACTGGTACCGGGACCGATGGGAACGGGAGGCGGATTTCTTTATTCGGTCATCAGGGCTTTTGCGGAAGAGAAAAAACTGCCGGATGAAAAAATAACGGAAAGCCTCTTTGTAGCAGCCGGAGTCGGAATGATTGCATATACAAAGTCAGATCCGACGGGAGAGATTACCGGATGCGCCGGAGAATGCGGGATTTGCGGAGCGATGGCTGCATCAGCGGTGACATATCTGGCCGGAGGAAATGCGGACGAAATCGAAAACGCTGCCTCTCTTGCATTGCAGGCTGCACTTGGGTGGCCCTGTGATCCGGTTCCGGGCGGAAACAATCAGCCGTGTTTTTCCAGATTCGTAACGGTAACCCAGATGGCAGTAACATTTGCGGATCTGGCGCTGTCCGGAAGAGATGCAGAGATTCCGTTTGACGAAGTTGTGGAAACGATGGACAGGATGGGCAGGGAGATGCCCTTAAAATACCGATGTACTTCGCTCGGCGGAATCTGTGAAACGAATCGCGCCGGGCAATGCAGGAAAGAATTTGATGAATGGTTCAGAAAAAGCCGTACCATTTAGAAACAGAAAAGGAGAATATGATGAGTAAAAAATTTGAGAATCAGACAATCTTTATCACGGGAGCCGCAAAGGGCCAGGGACGTGCGGTGGCACTGGCTTTTGCGGAAGAAGGGGCGAATATCGCAGCTTTCGATCTCGGAGAGAAAATCACCTATCCCGCATACAACCGTTCCTCAAACGAGGATTTGGAAAAACTGAAGGATGAAGTGGAAGCACTCGGCGGAAAAATAGTTATTTACGCAGGTGACGTGCGAAAGGGAGAGGATGTGAAAGAAGCCGTAGAGATTACGGTAAAAGAGTTCGGAGGAATTGATATTTTATTCAGTAACGCGGGTATCGCCGCATACGGTAATTCCTGGGAACTCAGTGAAGAAGAATGGGATGCAATGATAGAAATAAATTTAAGAGGCGGATGGCTGGTATCCAGGTACGTGATTCCGCACTTAATTGAAAAAAAGAAAGGAGTGATTATTTATAATTCATCCATTGCAGGCCTCAGGGGTATGAACAGAATGAGTCATTATTCCGCATCAAAGCACGGACTTGTCGGTCTGACCAAATCGCAGGCGATTGAACTTGCGCCATACGGGATCAGGGTGGTATCCCTTCATCCCACCGGAGTCAATACACCGATGAACGACGGGCTGGCTGAACTGGAAGGGACGACACCGATTGAAATTGCAGAACGCTCGGCCGGAAATCTTTTGCCGGTTCCGTGGGTAGAGACTTCGGACATTGTTGCGGCAGTGAAATATATCGCAGGCGATGAGGCGCGATATATGACGGGCAATCAGTTTGTACTGGATGCAGGGTTACTTACAAGATAAAAGAGGAAAATCTGAAAAAGTCAGCGGTGAGACGAATTGTCACCGCAGAAAGAGGAAAATTATGAAAAAGAAAATTTTAACTACGGCATTGGCATTATTACTTGTTACATCATCACTTGCAGGATGCGCAGGAGCATCGAAGGTTGTGGAAAATACGCCTTCTGAGGAACCGGAAGCAGTTGTTACTTCCGATGTAATCGAATCTTCGGATAAGACCCTGGCTGCCGACACCGGGAAAGAAACCATCAATGTTCTGGTCGGAACCATGGGTACATATTCTCCGTTCAGCTACTACGATGAAAATGATAATCTTACCGGTTATGACATCGAGGTTGTAAGGAAAATCGAAGAAGTCGATCCCTCCCTTCATTTTGAATTTGAATCCGGTGCATGGGAGTCCTTATTCCCCGGTCTTGATTCCGGCAAATTCCAGATGCTTGCAAACCAGATTGCAAGTACCGAGGAAAGAAGAGCGAAATACTATCTGACCGAGAATACCTATTTTGTAGCAACCAACCAGCTTGTTGTAAAGAGCGATAACGATACCGTTACTTCCTTTGAGGATTTAGTGGAAACCGGCGGAATTTTAGGTCTTACCGTAGGTGACAACCACAATGAGGAAGCGGAAATCTGGAATGAAGAGCATGATGCGGATCACCAGCTTAATATTCAGTACTATAACGAAGACGTAACCACGATTCTTCAGGACATTGACAACGGAAGAATTGCAGCTACCTTAAACGATCCGGCAGTTGCAGTCAGCAAAGCGGAAATTCAGGGACTTCAGGTGAAACCTGTCGGAAATCCGGTAGATCAGGTTCCCGTACATTTCGTATTCTTCCAGGATGAGAACGGCAAGGAAATCAGCGAAAGAGTAGATGCAGCACTTGCTCAGTTAAAAGAAAGCGGTGAACTTTCCAAACTTTCCGAGGACTGGTTTGATGCGGATTATACCGAGGTTCGCCCCGAGTAATAAGAGTCATTTATAAAATATACAGAATAAATTAAGAGTATTCTCCGGCATTGCGCGTTCTCATCTGAACGTGCAGTGCCGGCAGGATGAGAGAAAAGAAATGGGAAAAATATTTGATTTTAAATATATGATTGAAATCATCCCTTCGATTCTGAAGGGAATTCCGTATACGATGGGAATCGCCGTGGTTTCGTTTGTAATCGGAATCGGAATCGGACTTGCCGGTGCGCTTTTTAAGATTTACAAAGTTCCGGTAATGAACAAAGTCACGGGGATCTACGTATCCTTTATCCGGGGAACGCCTCTGGTAGTACAGATTTTACTGATTTATTATGCGTTTCCGATTTTGATTAAATTTATCAATTACAAATTCGGTACGCATATCGACATCTCCTGGATCCCGGCTGTTGTATTTATGTTTATCGCCTACTCCCTGAATGCGGGTGCATATCTTACGGAATCGATTCGCGCCGCAATTCAGGCGATTGACAAAGGCCAGATGGAGGCAGCCCAGTCCGTGGGAATGACAATGTCACAGGCGATGATAAGGATTATCCTTCCGCAGGCTGCAAAAATCAGTCTTCCGGTTTTTGCGAATTTCTTTATCGGTCTTTTAAAGGATACCTCGCTTGCGTTTACGGCGGCGGTTCCGGAAATTATGGGACAGGCAAAAATCCAGGCAGGAAGGGCATCCAGGTTCTTCGAAGCATATATTGACGCGGCGTTGATTTACTGGATAATCTGTATTATTCTGGAACGAATTCTGGCAGTCATTGAGAAAAGAAACAAGGAGAAATCATAATGAGTGAAATTATGATTGAAATGAAAAACATACAGAAGCACTTTAAGAATAATCATGTACTCAAAGGAGTTGATTTAACCGTAAACGAAGGCGAAACGGTAGCCCTTCTCGGATCGAGCGGATCCGGAAAATCAACGCTTCTTCGGTGCATCAATCTTTTGGAAACACCGGATGAGGGAGAAGTCAGAATCAATGATTTTTCGTTTTCAGCGGATAAAATCAACAAGCATGTGAAACTTGAGGCCAGAAGGAGAACCGCGATGGTGTTTCAGAATTTCGGACTCTTTGCCAACAAGACGGCACTTGAAAACGTGACGGAAGCTCTCATTACGGTACATAAAAAAAGCAAGGCAGAAGCAAACGAAATCGGAAAAAAATACCTTGAAAAAGTCGGCCTTCTGGATGCTGCAAATCAGTATCCGTCTACACTTTCCGGAGGACAGAAGCAGCGTGTTGCAATCTCCCGTGCGCTTGCGCTCGATCCGAAGATTATCCTCTTTGACGAACCGACTTCGGCGCTGGATCCGGAACTTGTACAGGAGGTACAAAGGGTAATCCGAAAGGTTGCCGAGGAACGGGTGACCATGCTGATTGTGACGCATGAGATGGACTTTGCAAGGGAGGTTGCGGATAAAGTGGCATTCATGTCGGAAGGGCAGATTCTTGAGACGGGTACACCGGAAGAATTTTTCAAAAATCCGAAGAATGAAAGAACGAAAAAATTTTTGGAAAGTTATATGCAGCGGTTTGCATATTCGATTTGAGGCACGTTATGAAACGAGACTGGACGGAAGAATTTAAATGGTTCCATGCACATCCGGAAATCGGTTTTGAGGAATACAGGACTACGGAACGAATCCGGGAAATACTGAAGGAAGAAGGAATTGAGGAACTTAGGTTTCCGTTAAAGACCGGGGCGGTCGCCGTAATCCGCGGGGAAAGGGAAGGAAATAACAGACTGTTAAGAGCTGATATCGACGCCCTTCCGATCAAAGAAGAAAGTAATCTTCCCTATGCTTCCGTTCATGAGGGCGTGATGCACGCATGCGGCCACGATGTTCATCTGACGACGGCACTTATGGTTGCGGATTTTTTAAACCGGAACAAAAAGAAAGTAAAAGGAAACGTATCTATCCTTTTCCAGCCGGGAGAGGAAGTATTTAACGGAGCAGCGAGTGTAATTAAAACAGGAATCACAAAAGGGATTGATGAATTTTATGCGTTTCATACAGACCCGTCTTCGGAGGTCGGGGAAATCGGAATCGCCGCGGGAGGAGTAACCTCTTCGGTGGACCGCTTTCAAATTACCGTAAACGGAAAAGGTTCCCACGCAGCACTTCCGCACGAGGGAATCAACCCCATCCGGGCACTTACGGAGATCGCATCCTGGCTTTCCTCAGACTGCGATCATGCAATTGATGCATTTACCCCGCATGTGATAACAGTCGCCCGTTTGAGTGCCGGAACGACGTGGAATGTGATTCCGTCTTCCGGAGAACTGGAAGGAACGGTACGAACGCTTGATGAAAATGTGAGGGAAAAAATCAAAAACGAAACAGAAAAAGCCGTCCGGGCATTTGAACTGTTATATGATGTTCAGATTTCGCTCATCTGGACAAAGGGTCCGCACGTGTCCTTTAACGACGAGGGACTTGTTAAAAAAGCACTGTCGGTTTCAAAACGTCTTGGTGTAAAAACAAAGGCTCCGGGAAATCTGATGATCGGCGATGATTTCGGAGATTATGCCGCAGAAGACGAAAAGAGCAAGGGACTGTATATAAAAATCGGCAGCGGAAAAGGCGAAACCTATCACCATCCGAAATTTTACGCAGATCCGAAAACAATTTATGCAGCCGCAGAATTTATGGGTGAACTGCTTATGGAATAAAAGTCATGTCCGAGAGAAATTTAAACTTCGATCAAATTATAAACAGAAAAAATACGAAATCATTAAAATATGATTTTGCAGAAAAACGCGGCTATCCGGAAGATATTCTTCCGCTCTGGGTTGCGGACATGGATTTTAAAACCTCTTCTTATGTCGAGGATGCAATCTCATCACTGGCTCTTCAAAACATTTACGGGTATACCGATACGCAAAACGGGGACGGGTTCTTTGATGCGGTTGCAGGCTGGATGAAGAGACATCACGATTTTGAAGTAAAGCAGGAATGGCATGTGAAAACGCCCGGGGTCTGTTTTGCAATCGGAACGGCTCTGAATGCGGTTACCGAACCGGGAGATGCAGTCATCATTCAGGAACCGGCGTACTATCCGTTTCGAAACATCATTCGTTTCAACAAAAGAAAGCTTGTGACAAGCAGTCTTCTTTTGAACGATGACGGGTATTATACCATGGATTACGAAGACTTTGAAAAGAAAGTGATTGGGAATAAAGTCAAACTTTTTATTCTCTGCAGTCCGCATAATCCGGTCGGAAGAGTGTGGACAAAAGAAGAACTGGTAAGAATCGGTGAAATCTGCAGGAGAAAAGGTGTTATCGTCTTCAGTGATGAAATTCATTTTGATTTTGTCTGGGAGGGAGTGCACAGAATTTTTCAGGAGGCGGATCCGTCCTTCCGGGATTTTACGATAACCGCCACCTCGCCCAGCAAAACCTTTAATCTGGCAGGGTTGCAGCAGTCAAATATTTTTATTCCGAATGAGGTAATTCGAAGTAAATATATTTGGGCGTATGATGCTACCGGATATGATGAGCCGAATATTGCCGGAATAGCGGCCGCTCAGGCGGCGTATGAAAACGGGGACGAATGGTATGAAACTGCAAAAAAATATATCTTTGAGAATATATGCTTTGCGGATACATTTGTCAAAAACGAGCTTCCGGGAGTGCATCTGATTCATCCGCAGGGGACATACTTAATCTGGCTTGATTTCAGACAGCTCAGGCTGTCAGCCGATGAACTGGAGGATCTGATTGTAAATAAGGCGGGTCTGTGGCTTGACAGAGGAAGGATATTCGGAAAAGCAGGGGAGGGGTTTGAGAGGATGAATACCGCCTGTCCGAAAAGCATTCTGGAAGAAGCATTAAACCGAATAAAAACAGGTATCTCAAATTACGGTTAATAATTCGGATACCTGAATTTAAAGCATAAACAGAAACGATTAAGATGCCGTAGCCGCAGGAATGGCATAGGTTTCATAGACCGAAGTTGGCGGTTCGAGTCCGTCCGGCATTGTTATTATTCCGTCCATTCAAGATAAATCTGAATGTCGAGTTTTTCTTCGTTACCGAAGCATTCTTTTATTTCATCCTCGCTCGCACTGATTTTTCCGAGCTTTGTATAACTCCATGTGTTTTCACCGTAAAAGAGAGAGATTTGATTTCCGTTGTACAAAACCAGATCTCCGGGGTTTGCGGTTATTTTTTCGTCCGCTCCCGGAAGCTCCCACGGAAGGTCTCCGACCTTTTCAAAATTGCCGTAATCATGCGTTTCAATTACAGGTGCATCCGTTTTTACTTTATCCCAAAATGCCCGGGCGGTATCATTGTCCTCGAGCTCCACGGTGAAACTTCGGCCATTGGCGGAAAGTACCATCTCGGCGGTCGGATCCATCGGATTTGTAAATTCATCTGAAATATTCATACTGTTATCCTCGCTGTTATCCTCACTGATATCTTCACTGTTGTTCCGGTCATTATTGTTTTCGCTTCCGACAATCAGTTCAGGCGCTTCCGAAGCATAGGGCAGTTTTATTTTTTCGTTATTCGAGGTTAAATAAACTATGCCGTCCTTTAAATAATAGGTTTCATTGGCCGGATCCAACTCGACATTCACCAGAATACGATAGAAAATCACGCTTCCGTCGGGCTGATCCACGCCGACATAGGTATACGGGTCCGTAGTTTTGGTGATATAAAGGTTTTGATAAATATTATTGATGTTACTGCCGATTTTCAAATCAAAAATCATATCCTGAAAAGAGACGGGAACTTCGTAATCGTCAGGGTTGTTGCTTACGTGATTTACACTGCATTTTTCGGCTTCGATACGAAACGGGCACGGGACTCCGGTTCCGATAAAACCGCCGAGAGTCTCAATGACGGCACCGCCCGGCTCTTTGTCGGGGAGAACCAGGATGTGATCGGAAGGATCCCCGTTCCAGTTGTATGTGTCGATAAAGGCACGTTTTCCGTTTGAGGATACTTTAATATCATAATTTCCGACCGTGGAACTCGTGGAATTGTTATAGCCCGTACATGCAAGTGCGATGAAAAACAGGGTAGCAAAAAATACATAAATCGGGATCGTTTTGTTTCCGTATTTTTTCATATGCGTGGATTCCTTTTTTACTCAACGGTTGTTAAGAGGTCCGTTATTTTAAGATTGGTTGCGCCGACTCCGACACAATATGTTACCTGAAAAAAATTACGCATGGATGCGCTAATACTTTGTTTCCATTATAGCAGATATCGAATTACAGTTCACAGGATGATTTTGATTTTTTCTGAAAATCATTATATTGTAACGCTTAAAATTACGTCTGAAAATTTAAGAAAAATAAAAAAAATGTTGACAACGATAAATGACGGGTGTATTCTACACGTTGTAAAGGCAACGGCGTCTTTGAGAATTTCTCAAAGGCGCTATTTTTGTTTCAGAATCTTTCGAAGATCCGGAACTTTGAAAGAAATCCTTTGCACAAATCAAATATTAATCCATGACAAAGACGTCATTCCGAAAGAATATTCGGAGTGGCGTTTTTTGTTGAAATTGAAAGGAGACAATTATGGAAACTGTAAAAGAGTATTTCGGATGTAACGTATTTGATGACAGAGAGATGAAAGCGAATTTGCCTGCAAAGGTATATCAGTCGCTTAAGAAAACCATAGATGAAGGAGCAACTTTGGATGTGAGCGTGGCCAATATCGTGGCTGAGGCCATGAAGGAATGGGCGCTTAAGAAAGGAGCAACTCATTACACTCACTGGTTTCAGCCGCTTACCGGTATTACTGCAGAGAAACATGATTCCTTTATCAGTCCTTCTCCGGATGGCGGGGTAATCATGGAATTCTCCGGAAAGGAACTGATTAAAGGCGAACCCGATGCTTCTTCATTCCCGACCGGCGGAATCAGAGCCACTTTCGAAGCAAGGGGATATACAACCTGGGATCCTACCTCCTATGCATTTATCAAAGGCAAAACACTTTGCATTCCGACAGCATTCTGTGCATACGGCGGACAGGCACTGGATAAGAAAACACCTCTTCTTCGTTCCATGGAAGCATTAAATACACAGGCACTTCGAATTTTGAGATTATTCGGAAATGATACCGCAAAGAGAGTTACTTCTTCGGTTGGACCGGAACAGGAATATTTCTTAATCACAAAAGAAATGTATGACAAACGTCTGGACCTTCGGATGAGCGGAAGAACATTATTCGGTGCAAAGGCTCCGAAAGGCCAGGAGATGGACGATCACTATTTCGGAATCATCAAACCCAGGGTTCAGGCATATATGGAAGAATTAAACCGGGAACTTTGGAAACTCGGAATTCTTGCCAAGACCGAACATAACGAAGTAGCACCTTCCCAGCACGAACTGGCACCGATTTATACAACTACAAATGTAGGTACGGATCACAACCAGCTGACGATGGAAATCATGCAGAAAATTGCTTTAAAGCACGGTCTTGTATGTCTCCTTCATGAAAAACCTTTCGCAGGAGTAAACGGAAGCGGTAAGCACAATAACTGGTCGATTTCCACCGATGAAGGACAAAACCTCTTATCCCCGGGTGCAACACCTTATGAAAATGCACAATTCCTTTTATTCCTTTGTGCAGTAATCAAAGCGGTTGATGATTATCAGGATCTTTTAAGACTTTCCGTTGCAACCGCAGGTAATGATCACAGACTTGGAGCAAACGAGGCTCCTCCCGCAGTAGTATCCATGTTCTTGGGAGATGAACTTCAGGGAGTACTTGATGCGATTGAGAATGATACTCCTTATGCCGGAGCAGAAAAGACAAAGATACAACTTGGTGTAGATGTTCTTCCTCTTTTCAGCCGTGATACTACCGATCGAAACCGTACATCGCCGTTTGCATTTACCGGAAATAAATTCGAATTCCGTATGCTCGGTTCTTCCAACAGTATTGCATGTGCAAACATTATGCTGAACGCAGCAGTTGCAGAATCCTTAAAGATTTATGCAGACCGTCTGGAAGGTGTGGGTGATTTCGAAACCGCACTTCATGAAATGATTAAAAAGACCATCAAGGATCATAAACGAATCATGTTTAACGGAAACGGTTATGATGATGCATGGATTGCAGAAGCAGAGAAGAGAGGTCTTTCCAATTACAAGACCACGGCGGACTGCATGCCTCACCTTCTGGATGAAAAGAACGTGAAGATGCTCACCTCCCATAAAGTATTTACGATTGAGGAGATGCAATCCAGAACCGAAATCATGCTTGAGAATTACTGCAAGTCGGTAACCATCGAAGCAAATACCATGATTCAAATGGCTAAGACACAAATTATTCCGGCAATTGAAAAATATGCAATGGATGTTGCTGCCGGAGCAAATACAAAGAAACAACTCAATTCTTCCATCGCATGCGGATATGAGTCCAGCCTGGTAAGTAAATTATCCGAATACAGCGATCAGGCATATGTACAAACTGCAGAGCTTGAAAAAGCAGTTGCAGAATTATCGGAAGCAAAAGATATCATCGAAGAATCCGCAATGATTCGCGATATTGTTCTTCCGAAGATGGAAGCTTTAAGAAGCTCCTGCGATGCAGCAGAAGAGCTTACCGCAAAGAGTTACTGGCCGTTCCCGACCTATTCCGATTTGTTATTCGGAGTATAAAGGAACCGGTTCATGGGGGATTACAGTACTTTTGCGAAAGACAAACAATTACAAATGTAGTTGCAAAAAACAAAAGGAGATGACCATTTATGGATGCAACAGCAATCAAGACATTAATAGAAGAGAACGTATCAAGTAACGTGTTTGCAGTCTGGTTTTTGGCAGGTGCGGCACTGGTATTCTGGATGCAGGCAGGATTTGCAATGGTTGAAGCAGGATTCACCAGAGCAAAGAACACAGGAAACATCATTATGAAGAACCTGATGGACTTCTGTATCGGTACCGTAGTATTTATTGCAATCGGTTTCTCACTCCTGATGGGTGAAGACCTTGTAGGTTTAATCGGAAAACCCGGATTTGATATATTTACATCTTATTCAAACTTCGATTTTTCCAGCTTTGTATTTAACCTGGTATTCTGTGCAACGACCGCTACAATCGTATCCGGTGCAATGGCAGAAAGAACGAAATTCTTATCCTACTGTGTTTATTCCGCAATCATTTCCGCTTTGATTTATCCGATCGAAGCACACTGGATCTGGGGCGGCGGCTGGCTTGCAGGACTTGGATTCCATGATTTTGCAGGTTCCTGTGCGATTCACATGGTTGGTGGTATTTCCGCATTAATCGGTGCGAAATTATTAGGACCCAGAATCGGTAAATTCCAGAAGGACGAAAACGGAAAAGTTGTTAAAGTAAACGCTTTCCCCGGACATAACATTACAATCGGTGCACTCGGTGTATTCATCCTCTGGGTAGGCTGGTACGGATTCAACGGTGCAGCAGCAACAAGTGTACCTCAGCTGGCATCTATTTTCCTTACCACTACAATTGCTCCTTCCGTTGCTACCGTAGTATGTATGATATTTACCTGGGTTCGTTATAAAAAGCCCGATGTTTCAATGTGTTTGAACGCATCCCTGGCAGGTCTGGTAGCAATCACCGCAGGCTGTGACGTAACAGATGCATTCGGTTCCATAATCATCGGCGCGGTTGCAGGACTTTTGGTAGTATTCGGTGTTTGGTTTTTGGATTATGTATTACATATTGACGATCCCGTCGGTGCAGTTGCAGTTCACTGCTTAAACGGTATCTGGGGAACCATCGCAGTCGGTCTTTTCGCTACATCCTCTGCTCCCGGATATTCCATTGCAGATGCAGGCGGAAACACAATCGTAGGTTTGTTCTACGGTGGCGGATTCAAACTTTTGGGACTTCAGTTATTAGGATTTGCGTCAGTAGCATGCTGGACCGCACTTGCCATTACGGTAACCTTCCTGCTTATTAAAGGAATTATCGGTCTTCGTGTTTCCAGAGAAGAAGAAGTTACAGGTCTTGATATTACCGAGCATGGTCTTCCTTCCGCATATGCCGGATTTGCAATGCTTCCGGAAGATGTGACCGAGGACGGAGAGGGAACTTCGGAAGTTACGGGAGATACACCGGTAGAAGCAGCGATTGTAGTAGACGGAGACGTTCCTGCAGCAGAGGCAATTCCCGTAAAGAAGATGCCTACCTTCGCAAGCGACGGACACAAGTACACCAAAGTCGAGATTATCTGCAAAGAAGCAAAATTCGAGAGATTAAAGAATGCAATGATGAAACTCGGAATTACCGGCATGACGGTATCCCATGTTCTCGGATGCGGAATGCAGAAAGGAACACCGGAGTACTATCGTGGGGTACAGATCGAAGCAAACCTTCTGCCGAAGATTCAGGTCGATATCGTGGTCAGCAAGGTTCCTGTAAGGGAAGTTATCGAAACGGCAAAGAAAGTTCTTTATACCGGACATATCGGAGACGGAAAGATTTTTGTATACGATGTGGAGAATGTGGTTAAGGTTCGTACCGGTGAAGAAGGATTCGATGCGTTGCAGGATGTCGAATAGCTTCCGAATGGAATAAAAAGAGATTAGAAAAGATTTAGAATTACAAAAGAATGAAAAACGCTTCCGGCTCATCTGCCGGAGGCGTTGTACCGTTTATGAAGAATTCATTCCCGGAAAAAAGCGGGAAAAATACGAAAACGAGGAATAAAAAATGTGTTCTATTATGTGTTACTGCAGCGTGGATGCAGATATGGAAAAATTTAAGGAAGGATTCAAAGAAACCGTCTCGAGAGGACCGGATGACAGTCGTATCGTCAAACTTCCGGACGGTATTATGGGCTTTCACCGGCTTGCCATTATGGGTCTGCATCCGGAAGGAATGCAGCCGTTTGAATATGAAGGAGATTATGTAATCTGCAACGGTGAAATTTACGGATTCGATACAATAAAAAAGCATCTGATTGCTGACGGATATACGTTCCAAAGTGATTCGGACTGTGAAATTTTACTCCCGATGTATAAGGATTACGGGGTTTCGATGTTTGAAATGCTGGATGCGGAATATGCCTGCGTTATCTACGACGGAGAGACGCATGAATTCATTGCCGCACGTGATCCGATCGGGATCAGACCGCTTTACTACGGATATGACAAAGAAGGTGCAATCGTGTTTGCGTCCGAACCGAAGAACCTGGTGAAAATCTGCGATAAGATTATGCCGTTTCCTCCGGGACATTATTATAAGGACGGTGAATTTATCTGCTATACGGATATTACAGGTGTTGAGCATGTATCCCCGGATGATTTGGAAACGGCGTGCGGAAAAATAAAAGATCTGCTGGTAAAGGGAGTGGAGAAAAGACTGGTTGCGGATGCCAAGGTAGGGTTTTTGCTTTCAGGAGGTCTTGATTCTTCTTTAGTCTGCGCAATTGCTGCTAAGAAAAGTGATGAGCCGATTAAGACGTTTGCAATCGGTATGACGGAAGACGCAATTGACTTAAAATATGCACGTCAGGTTGCCGATTATATCGGAAGCGACCATACGGAAATCTATATGACCCCGCAGGAGGTTATTTCTTCACTGCGCGATGTTATTAAACTTCTCGGCACTTTTGATATCACAACCATCCGTGCAAGTATGGGCATGTATCTTTTATGCAAGGGAATTCATGAGAGGACAGATATCAGGGTTTTACTTACCGGAGAAATTTCGGATGAATTATTCGGATATAAATATACGGATTTTGCTCCCTCGGCAAAAGCATTTCAGGAAGAAAGCATAAAACGTGTACATGAGCTTCATATGTATGATGTACTCCGTGCGGACCGCTGCATTTCCGTAAATTCGCTGGAAGCACGTGTTCCGTTCGGGGATCTTGCCTTTGTGGAATATGTGATGAGCATAAATCCGGAGATGAAACTGAATAAGTACGGAAAAGGAAAATATCTGTTGAGACATGCCTTCGAAGACGGAGAGTATCTGCCCGAAGGAATTCTCTGGAGAGAAAAGGCGGCATTCTCCGATGCGGTCGGACATTCCATGGTGGATTACTTAAAAGAATATGCCGAAAAACAGTACGGTGATGACTGGGAGGAGATTGCCGCAAAGTATACACATGCAAAACCGTTTACGAAGGAATCCCTTCTTTACCGTGAAATCTTCGAAGAATTTTATCCCGGTCAGGGAGAAATGATTGCGGACTTCTGGATGCCAAATAAAGAATGGGAAGGCTGCAATGTAAACGATCCTTCCGCCAGGGTTCTCTCCAACTACGGAGACAGCGGAAAATAAAACGGAAAAGATAAAAAACTCTTTGCGACCTTTTGTCAGGCAATTCGGAAAAGTTGTTTTTATGCGGATATACGGGCGGCCGGTGGTTGACAAACGGGGTTAAGAGTCGTATATTATTCTTTGTGAAAGACAAAGGCGTCTTTAGTGGGTGAAGTGCCCGCTAAAGGCGCTTTTTTATTTCTTTCCCGTATTGAACAAATGCATAACGAAACCGGCACAATCGCCGGCGAACAGGCATTGCGGGGCTATGCGGGAAAAGGGGTTATTCGTTAAGGGAGGAAAAACATGACCAAGTACATTTTCGTGACAGGCGGTGTTGTATCGGGTTTGGGAAAGGGCATTACGGCTGCTTCTCTGGGAAGACTTTTGAAAGCACGTGGTTTAAAAGTTGCGGCGCAGAAACTGGATCCTTATATCAATGTGGATCCCGGAACCATGTCTCCCTTTCAGCACGGAGAAGTTTATGTGACGGAGGACGGTGCGGAAACCGATCTGGATCTGGGACATTATGAGAGATTTATTGATGAAGATTTAAACAAGTATTCCAACCTTACCACGGGAAAAGTGTACTGGAATGTTTTGAATAAAGAACGCAGGGGAGAATATCTGGGTTCGACCGTTCAGGTAATCCCGCATATTACGAATGAGATAAAGGAGTTCGTATACCGTGTCGGAAAGCAGACGGAAGCGGATGTCGTCATTACCGAAATCGGAGGCACCATCGGGGATATCGAATCGCAGCCGTTTATCGAGGCGGTCAGACAGATCTCCCTGGAAGTCGGAAGAGAAAACAGCTTATTCATTCATGTAACCCTGGTACCCTTTTTACACGGAAGCGATGAGCACAAATCCAAACCGACGCAGCATTCCGTGAAAGAACTGCAGGGAATGGGAATCAATCCGAATATTATAGTACTTCGTTGTGACGAACCGCTGGAGGAATCGATTTTTAAGAAAATCTCGCTTTTTTGCAACGTCAAGGAAGACTGCGTAATCGAAAATATCACGCTGCCCGTTTTGTATGAAGCACCTCTGATGCTTGAGAGATCCAATTTTTCGTCCGTTGTTTTAAGAGAACTCGGAATCAAAGCACTGAATCCGGATTTGAAGGAATGGACCGAAATGGTTGAGAAAATCAAGACGCGTACCAGAAATGTCAGAATCGGTCTGGTCGGAAAATACGTGGAACTGCATGATGCTTATCTTTCTGTTGCGGAAGCGTTAAGACATGCAGGATATTATAAGGATGCCCGTGTGGAAATTATCTGGATTGATTCCGAGGAGATTAGAACTACAAATGTAGTTGAAAAATTAAAAGGGCTTGACGGAATTATTGTTCCGGGAGGATTCGGAAGCCGCGGTATTGAAGGAATGATACTTTCCGCGCAATATGCAAGACAGAACGATGTTCCCTATTTCGGAATCTGTCTGGGTATGCAGATTGCGGTAATCGAATATGCAAGAAACGTCCTCGGAATCGCGGACGCAAACTCCGGAGAGTTTGATGAGCAATGTAAGAATAAAGTAATCGATTTCATGCCGGGACAGAGTGAGGATATCGATAAAGGAGGAACACTCCGGCTCGGAGCATATCCGTGTGTGATTGCACCGAAAACGACAATGCAAAGATGTTACGGAAAAGAAGAAATCAGTGAACGTCACCGTCATCGGTATGAATTCAATAATGATTACAGACAGCGGTTTATCGATGCGGGTCTTACCCTGAGCGGCCGGTCACCCGACGGAAATTTAATCGAAACCGTGGAACTTACGGAGCGGGATTTCTATGTCGGGGTACAATACCATCCGGAATTTAAATCAAGGCCGAACCGCCCGCATCCTTTGTTTCTTGGATTTATCGGAGCGGCAGTGAAACATTCCGAAAGGTAGAGCGGGTCCGGAGGCGAAAACGACAGGCAAAGACGTTAAAAAGAGGAAGAATGAATGAGTGTCCATGAAGAGTGCGGTGTATTCGGAATAATATCTAATAATACTACTACAGATGTAGGCAGATTATCCTATTACGGTCTGTATGCACTTCAGCATCGCGGTCAGGAGGGCTGCGGAATTGTGGTAAATCACGACGGTCTTTTTTACTCACACAAGGATCTGGGTCTGGTCAGCGAAGTATTCGGAAATGAAGAACTGTCCAAATTTCCTGCCGGAGAAATGGCGGTAGGGCATGTCAGGTACGGAACAACCGGAGGAAATAAAAGAAGCAACTGTCAGCCGATTGAAGTCAATCATCAGAAAGGAAGAATGGCGCTTGCGCATAACGGAAATCTTTCAAATGCCGCAGAGTTAAGGGACGAACTGGAACTTTCGGGAGCCATTTTTCACACAACCTCGGATACCGAAACAATTGCATATATTATCACAAAAGAGCGTATCAAATGCGGATCCATTGAGGATGCGTTAACGAATGCAATGGATATTCTGAAAGGCGCATACAGTCTGGTATTAATGTCTCCGCAGAAACTGATCTGCGCCAGGGACCCGCACGGATTCCGTCCTTTATGTTACGGAAAAACAAAGGACGGGTCTTTTATTGTTGCATCCGAAAGCTGTGCACTTCACGCGGTGGGTGCCGAATTTATCCGTGATGTGGATCCGGGAGAAATACTGGTATTTACAAGACAGAAGGATACGGCGGACGGATATACCGTAAATGTCCGGTCCGTTCAGAGACACTGTTATAAAGAAGAACGGAAAATCTGTATTTTTGAATATATCTATTTTGCGAGACCGGATTCCGTAATTGACGGAATCTCTGTTCATTCCGCACGTGTGAGTGCGGGAAGGACGCTTGCAAAAGTTCACCCGGTAAATGCGGACATGGTAATCGGGGTACCGGATTCGGGACTTGATGCCGCTATCGGATACAGCCTGGAATCGGGAATTCCGTACGGAATCGGACTTATAAAAAACAAATATATCGGAAGAACGTTTATCGCGCCGGATCACAGACTCGATCAGGTAAAAATCAAACTGGCGGCCATCGAGGATGTTGTAAAAGGAAAAAGAATCGTTTTAATCGATGACTCCATTGTTCGCGGTACCACGAGCGGGAGGCTTGTGAGTCTTCTTAAGGAAGCCGGTGCAAAGGAGATTCATATGAGAATTTCCGCGCCTCCTTTTCTGCATCCCTGTTACTACGGAACGGATATTGATTCTGAGGAACATCTGATTGCAAATAAACACAGCGTTTCAGAGATAGCCGGGATTATCGGTGCGGATTCACTCGGATATCTTCCGGTTGAAGATCTCGGTTGCCTGATGCAGGAGAGGTATGATGATTATTTCAGCGGATACTGCAGTGCGTGTTTCGACGGAAACTACCCGACAAAAGTGCCGGAATGCGGCAGCAGGGACCGGTTTGAAAGGCCACTTTCGGAAGTAAGAAAAAAGGAAGAGTAGAAAATGAACTACAATCGTAAGTTAATTACGGAAAACGGAGATGAATATCCGGGATTCGGGTTCGGATCGGATTGCGACAAAGTCTGTGAAATCGTATTCAATACCTCAATGGTAGGATATCAGGAAATTTTATCGGACCCCTCGTATACGTATCAGGCCGTAGTGATGACATATCCCTTAATCGGAAACTACGGGATGGCGGAAGAAGATTACGAAACCGAAACTCCGACAATCGGAGCTTTCATAGTGCGGGAGTATAATGAGGAACCTTCGAATTTCCGAAGCAAAAGGACTCTCGATTCCGTAATGAAGGAATATGATATTCCGGGAATATACGGAATCGATACAAGGAAGCTTAACCGGAGAATTCGCGATCTTGGTTCCATGAAGGCACTGATTACAACCCCCGGCGTAAGCAGGGAAAAGGGAATGGAAATACTGTCCGGGACGGAGATTCCGAAGGATGCGGTAAGCAGAGTCAGCCGCAGGAGCATTTCTTTTTATCCTGCCGGATATTCACCGAACGGAAGAAATTATCACGTTGTCGCGATAGACTGCGGGATGAAACAAAACATTGTCCGTTCCATGAACGAAAGAGGAATCAATGTTACGGTTGTCCCATGGAATACGAATGCAGAGCAGATTGTGCCGCTTCATCCGGACGGAATTTTTATTTCAAACGGTCCGGGAGACCCGACCGATGTGCCGGAAGTGATTGAGACGGTTCGCGCCTTTCTCGGAAAAGTTCCCATATTCGGAATATGTCTGGGACACCAGATCTTAAGTCTTGCCTACGGGGCAAAAACCTACAAACTGAAATTCGGTCACCGGGGAGGAAATCATCCGGTAAAAAATTTAAAAACAAACAGAATCGAGATTACTTCGCAGAATCATTCCTATGCTGTAGAGGAAGAAAGCCTGAAAAACACACCGCTTAAACCTACGCATAGGAATCTTCTGGACGAAACGATTGAAGGGGTGGAATGTGAAAAAGATTTTGCATTCAGTGTGCAGTATCATCCGGAAAGTGCTCCGGGACCGCAGGACAGTGCTTATTTATTCGATGATTTTATAGAGAACATGAAGAGGTTTTCACTCCGTGAAAAATAAGAAATAAAACGAAATCGCGGAAACCGACGAAAATAACGTTAATTATAAAGCGTAAGGCGGGAAAACCCGAGGGAAATAAGAATGCCGAAAAGAACAGATTTAAAGAAAATACTTGTAATAGGCTCCGGACCGATTGTCATCGGTCAGGCAGCGGAGTTTGATTATGCGGGAACCCAGGCATGTCTGGCACTGAAGGAAGAAGGGTACGAAGTGGTTCTGTGTAATTCCAATCCGGCAACGATTATGACGGATACTTCCATTGCGGACAAGGTCTATATGGAGCCGCTGACACTTGAGTATATTGCGAAGATTATCCGGTATGAAAGGCCGGATGCCATTCTGCCCGGTATCGGCGGACAGACCGGTTTAAATCTTGCAATGCAGCTTCAGAAAAAAGGAATTCTGGAGGAAACACAGACGGAACTTCTCGGTACAAAAAGCGAGAGTATCGAGCAGGCGGAAGACAGGGAACTGTTCAAGGAATTATGCATGCGTCTCGGAGAACCCGTACTTCCCTCGGAGATTGCTTCCTCCATGGAAGAGGGAAGAAAGGCAGCGGAAGAAATCGGTCTTCCGGTTGTTTTACGTCCGGCATTTACCCTCGGCGGGACCGGCGGCGGATTTGCGGAAACACATGAGGAATTCGAAGAACTGATGAAGAATGCACTTTCCTTATCTCCGGTTCATCAGGTTTTAATTGAAAAAAGCATTAAGGGCTTTAAGGAAATCGAATATGAAGTAATGCGTGATAAAAACGATACCGCCATTACAATCTGTAACATGGAAAATCTGGATCCGGTCGGAATACATACCGGAGATTCCATCGTGGTCTGTCCTTCGCAGACGCTGACCAACAAGGAGTATCACATGCTCCGTGACAGCGCCCTCAAAATAATCCGTGAACTTCAGATAGAGGGTGGATGCAACGTGCAGTTTGCACTGGATCCGAATTCGTTTCAGTACTATCTGATTGAAGTAAATCCGCGTGTTTCGAGATCGTCCGCACTTGCCTCAAAGGCAAGCGGATATCCGATAGCAAGAGTATCCGCAAAAATCGGAGTCGGAATGACTCTCGATGAAATTCCGATTGCCAATACGCCGGCATCTTTTGAACCGGCACTTGATTATGTGGTTACGAAAATGCCGCGTTTTCCGTTTGATAAATTTGCGGATGCCAACAACTCGCTTTCCACGCAGATGAAGGCTACCGGCGAAGTAATGAGTGTCGGAAGAACTTTTGAAGAGAGTCTGTTAAAGGGAATCCGTTCTCTGGAAATCGGACTGTGCCATCTGCACCACAAAAAATTTGATTCAAAAGATACGGAAGAGATTTTATCTTATATCCACATCGGAACGGATGACAGAATTTATGCGATAGCGGAATTGTTAAGACGCGGTGTGACGGAGGATGCGATTTTTGAAAAAACCGCAATTGACCGTTTCTTTATCCGGAAACTTCGTAAAATTGTCGAGACGGAAACGGAAATAAAAGAATACGGAGAAAAAGCAAAAGCAAAAGACGCAAAAGGAAAAGAAGCAAAAGTAAAAGATGCGGAATTCAGGGATTTGTTATACCGTGCAAAACGGATGGGATTTTCCGACAGGGTACTTTCGAAACTGCTGGACATGCCGGAAAAAGAAATCTATGAAATCCGCAGGGAACTCGGCATTATGCCCGTTTACAAGATGATTGATACCTGCGCATCGGAGTTTGAGAGTTATATTCCGTATTTCTATTCGACCTATGAAGAGGAAAATGAATCCGTGGTATCGGACCGGAAAAAAGTGGTGGTTCTCGGCTCCGGGCCGATTCGAATCGGGCAGGGTGTGGAATTTGATTATTCCACGGTACATGCGGTACAGACCATTAAGGCTAACGGATACGAAGCAATCATTATAAACAACAATCCGGAGACGGTATCAACGGATTATACCTGTTCCGACAAGCTGTATTTCGAGCCGCTCTGTGTGGAAGACGTGATGCATGTAATCGATCTGGAAAAGCCGGTTGGCGTTATTGCAACACTCGGCGGGCAGACGGCAATCAATCTGGCAGAGCCGCTGAAAGAGCGCGGGGTGAAAATCATCGGCACGGATTGTGATGCAATCGAAAAGGCGGAAAACAGGGATGCGTTTGAGCATCTGCTTCTGGAGCTGAATATACCGCAGCCGAAGGGAAGAGCGGTAACCTCGGTGGAAGAAGGCGTTGAGGCAGCAGAAGAAATCGGATATCCGGTACTGGTCCGTCCGTCCTTTGTACTCGGCGGACGCGCAATGCAGATTGTTGCGAAGAAAGAAGCACTTTTGGAATATTTAAAAAATGCAGTGGAGATTGACAGGGACAAGCCGGTTCTGGTTGATAAATACATTCGCGGAAAAGAAGTGGAAGTGGATGCGGTATGTGACGGAAAGGACGTTTTCGTACCGGGTATTATGGAACTTGTGGAACGTACCGGAGTCCATTCCGGTGATTCCATCAGTGTTTATCCTCCGTTCAGTCTTTCCGAAAAAGTAAGAAAAACGATTCTTAAATATACCAAAAAACTGGGACTCGGGATTGGGATTATCGGACTTTTCAACATTCAGTTCATTGTAGACAAAGATGAGAATGTTTACATCATTGAAGTAAATCCAAGGTCCTCGAGAACCGTTCCGTTTCTTTCAAAAGCAACCGGATTTTCCCTTGCGGATATCGCAACTTTGACGAACCTCGGCATGAGTTTAAAAGAGCAGGGAATTTTGGAGCGATGCAGGAATGAAAGTACCGAATTTTTTGACAGTAAAAATACAAGGTATATAAAAATCGACGGGGAATGGTATCCGGAAGGAGAATGTGCCTGGTACCCGAAAGAGAAGGAGCGGTATTATGTGAAAGTTCCGGCATTTTCATTCTCGAAACTCCGGGGAATGGATGCGTATCTTTCTCCGGAAATGAAGTCTACGGGTGAAGCAATCGGATATGATAAAAAACTGCATCGTGCGGTTTACAAGGCAATGATAGCATCCGGTCTGAAACTGAAAAATTACGGAACCCTGGCAGTCAGTGTTGCCGACGAGGATAAGGAAGAAACGTTGCCGTTGGTCGAGAGATTTTATAAGATGGGCTTCAACATAGAGGCAACGACCGTAACGGGTGAATACTTACGGGACCACGGAATCAAAACGAGAATCCGTCACAAACCGAGCGAACATTCCGAAGAATTTCTGGATGATTTAAAAGCAGGGTATGTCAGCTATGTCATCAACACCCGTGCAGTCCTCTCCGGCAAGCATTACGGAGACGGTGTGGCAATCCGTACCGTTGCGGCACAAAATAACGTGACGATGTTAACGTCTCTCGATACCGTAAGAATGTTATTGGATGTTTTGGAAGAAGTGACGATGGGAATATCGACCATCGATGCCGAATAATTCCGGAAAGGATATCATATGAAATTTACGAAAATGCAGGGCCTCGGAAATGATTATCTGTATTTCTACGAAGAGGTTCCCTCCAATGTGGAAGAACTGGCCGTAAAACTTTCGGACCGCCACTTCGGCGTCGGAAGCGACGGATTGATCTACATCTGTCATTCGGATGTGGCAGACTTTAAAATGCGAATTTTCAATGCGGACGGAAGCGAAGCAAAGATGTGCGGAAACGGCATCCGCTGCGTCGGCAAATATGTTTATGAAAAGGGTTACACGGACAAGACTCTGTTTCGCATCGAGACGCTGTCCGGCATCAAAACATTGATTTTGGAAGTCAAAGACGGCGTAGTCACGGAAGCCACCGTCGACATGGAGTGTGCGACCTATGAAAAGGAGAAGGCCATCACCGTGAACCTGGGAGAAGGTGCGGAAAGCGTTCGTCTTCTTCCGGTCAGCATGGGTAACCCGCACGCCGTGATTTTTACCGAAAATGCGGAAACGGCGCCGTTAACGACCCTCGGTGCCGCAATCGAGAAACACAAAGAATTCCCCGGCGGCGTCAATGTGGAATTCGTTCAGGTGATTTCCGAAACCGAACTTCGCATGCGTGTCTGGGAGAGAGGCAGCGGCATTACGATGGCCTGCGGAACCGGTACCTGCGCAAGCGTAATGGCGGCCATCTGCAAGGGTTACTGCAAATACAATACGCCCGTTACCGTACATTTGGACGGCGGCGATTTAACGATTGAGATTAAAGAAGACAACCGCGTATTCATGACCGGTCCGGCAGCTTTTGTCTTCGAGGCCGATACGGATATCGTGAGGAAATAAAGGAGAAGAAAAATGATCCGTTTAAATGAGAATTACCTGAATCTGAAAGACTCGTATCTGTTCTACAATATCGCGCAGAAAACGAAGAAATATTTAGAGGAAAATCCAGGGAAGAAACTGTATCGTATGGGAATCGGGGACGTTTCGCTCCCCCTGGCGGATGCCGTGATTTCCGCACTTCACAAGGCGGTTGACGATCAGGCGGTAAAGGAAAGTTTCCACGGCTACATGCCCGAATGCGGCGCACCTTCCCTTCGTGAGACGATTGCGCTTTATTATCACAGAAGGGATGTTTATCTGTCTCCCGAAGAAGTTTTTGTATCAAGCGGAGCCAGTGATGAACTCGGGGACATCCTCGATCTTTTTTCAAGGGAAAGCACGGCACTGATTATGGAACCGGCTTATCCTGCCTATGTTGATGCAAATATTATGGCAGGAAGAAAAATCGTGCATCTTCCTTCCGGCGAAGAAAACGGATTTCTTCCGATGCCGACGGATGATTTGGAGGCGGACCTCGTTTATCTTTGTTCGCCGAATAACCCGACGGGTGCCGTATTCAGCAGAGAGCAGTTAAAAGTCTGGGTGGACTGGGCGAATGCACGCGGTGCAGTAATTCTGTTTGATGCGGCGTATGAGGCGTTTATCGAGGAAAATCTTCCGCACAGTATTTTTGAAATTGACGGTGCAAGGACCTGTGCCATTGAGATTTGTTCTTTATCCAAGACAGCCGGATTTACAGGTACGAGGCTTGGGTATACCGTGATTCCGAAGGACCTCGAACGCGACGGAATGAATGTCAATGCGATGTGGGTGAGAAACCGTACAACAAAGACGAACGGAGTCTCCTATATCATCCAGAAGGGCGGTGCAGCGGTATTTACGGAGAACGGACAGGAACAGATTAAACGAAATATAGGGATTTATAAGAAGAACGCAAAAGTGCTGACGGAAGTTCTGGATGAATTGGGAATTCCCTATTTCGGCGGGAAAAACGCCCCGTATATCTGGATGAAATGTCCGAACGGAATGGGAAGCTGGGAATTTTTTGATCTGCTGCTGAAGGAAATTCAGGTGGTCGGAACCCCGGGAGAAGGTTTCGGGGCATGCGGAGAAGGATATTTCAGATTTTCCACGTTCGGAGACCCCGAGGATACAAAGGAAGCGGCGCGAAGAATATATGAATTATTGAAATAATCCGTGAATTGCGGCAAAGAAAAATATTTACTTGAAACGGGCATTTATGCTATAATTTTCCCGTAAAAAATTTAGTAGTTTAAAGCAGTAAATCGGTTTTAAAAAAGGAAAGCCGGGAATACTCCGGAAGGAGGATAAAACATGTGTGGAATAGTAGGTTATAACGGACCTCTTCAGGCTGCCCCCATTCTTTTGGACGGGCTGTCAAAACTGGAATACCGGGGATATGATTCCGCCGGACTGTCTGTAAGAAACGGTGAGAAACCGGCAGAAATTGTAAAAGCCAAAGGAAGACTGAAAGCACTCAGTGCAAAGACCAACGCGGGAAAAGCATTAAAGGGAACCTGCGGAATCGGTCATACCCGCTGGGCAACGCACGGAGAACCTTCCGAAAATAACGCGCATCCTCATCAGAGTGATGACGGAAACGTGATTGCGGTTCACAACGGTATCATTGAAAACTATACGGAAGTAAAAGAAAAACTGTTAAAAAAAGGTTACAAATTTTATTCCGAAACAGATACGGAAGCAATCGTCAAACTTGTCGATTACTATTATAAAAAATACAATATCGGTCCCGTAGACGCGCTGGCAAAAACAATGGTGCGTGTGCGCGGTTCTTACGCACTCTGCGTAATGTTCAAAGATTATCCGGATGAAATCTGGGTGGCGAGAAAAGATTCCCCCATGATTATCGGAATGAAGGACGATGCAAGTTTCGTGGCAAGCGACGTCCCCGCAATTCTGAAATATACAAGAGATGTTTACTATATCGGCAATCTGGAAATGGCCTGCTTAAAGAAAGGTGCCGTTTCTTTCTACAACCTTGACGGTGAAGAGATTCAGAAGGAATTAACCACCGTTGAGTGGGATACCGAAGCTGCCGAAAAAGGCGGTTTCGAGCATTTCATGATTAAGGAAATTCATGAACAGCCCAAGGCGGTACAGGATACTCTGAATGCGTATGTAAAAGAATCCGACATCGATTTTTCGGGTGTGGGACTGAGTGATGAGCAGCTGAAAAAATTCAGCCATATTCATATCGTGGCATGCGGAAGTGCGTATCATGTCGGTATGGTTGCCCAGTATGTGATTGAAAAAATGGCCAGAGTACCGGTTCGTGTGGAACTGGCTTCGGAATTCCGGTATCGGAATCCGATTCTGGAAAAGGATGCTTTGGTGATTGTAATCAGCCAGTCCGGCGAAACTGCGGATACGCTTGCTGCACTCCGCGAAGCAAAGAATGCCGGAATCCTTACACTCGCAATCGTGAATGTGGTGGGCTCCTCCATCGCAAGGGAAGCGGACAGTGTCATGTATACGATGGCCGGTCCCGAGATTGCGGTTGCTACGACCAAGGCATACAGTGCGCAGCTTGTCGCAGCGGAACTTCTTGCACTGAAACTCGGCTTCGTAAAGGGACTGATTAAAAAAGAAGATTACGAGGCTCTTCTTGAGGAAGCCAAAACCCTGCCGGATAAAATTTCGAGGGTACTCGAGGACAAAGAGCGTATTCAGTGGTTTACCGCGAAATTCTCGAATGCACACGATATCTTCTTTATCGGAAGAGGAATCGATTATGCGATTTCACTTGAGGGAAGCCTTAAGATGAAGGAAATTTCCTATATTCATTCCGAGGCTTATGCTGCGGGAGAATTAAAGCACGGAACGATTTCCTTAATTGAAGACGGCACACTGGTAATCGGTGTTCTGACACAGAGTGAGTTATATGAAAAGACGGTATCCAATCTTGTAGAGGTAAAGAGCCGCGGCGGATATCTTGCGGGTGTTACCTCCGCCGGAAATTACGGAGTGGAGGATACCGTTGATTTTACAATCTATATACCGAAAACGGCAGAAATTTTTGCGCAGAGCCTTGCGATTATTCCGTTGCAGTTAATGGGATATTATATGTCCGTTGCAAAAGGTCTGGATGTGGATAAGCCGAGAAATCTGGCAAAGAGCGTTACGGTCGAATAAATGAATGAAACAAACCGATACATTATAAACAGGAGGCATTTATGGTTAAAGCGGTAGTCGGAGCCAACTGGGGCGATGAAGGAAAAGGTAAAATTACGGACATGCTTGCGGAAAAAGCGGACATTGTGGTTCGTTTCCAGGGCGGAGCAAATGCGGGTCATACCATTGTAAACAAGTATGGTAAATTTGCACTTCACACACTTCCGTCCGGTGCATTTTACGAGCATATTACAAGCGTTATCGGAAACGGTGTGGCATTGAATATTCCGATTCTGTTCGGCGAAATCAAAAATATTATTGACCGCGGAGTTCCGGCTCCGAAGATTATGATTTCCGACCGTGCACAGATGGTAATGCCTTATCACATTCTTTTCGATCAGTATGAGGAAGAGCGTCTCGGCGGAAAGTCTTTCGGTTCCACGAAATCCGGTATTGCTCCGTTTTATTCCGATAAATATGCAAAAATCGGTTTTCAGGTAAGTGAGCTTTTTGATGACGATTTACTGAAGGAAAAAGTAGAGAGAATCTGTGGAATCAAGAATGTTACCCTGGAACATCTGTATCACAAACCGTTACTTGATCCGGCGGAGCTGCTGAATACCTTACATGAATACAGAGACATGGTTGCACCCTACGTAGGAGATGTATCCTCTTTCTTAAACAACGCGCTGAAAGAGGGAAAGACAATTCTTCTGGAAGGCCAGCTCGGAACCTTAAAAGATCCGGACCACGGTATCTATCCGATGGTTACTTCTTCTTCCACGCTTGCGGCATACGGTGCAATCGGTGCGGGAATTCCGCCTTATGAAATCAAACAGATTATTACGGTGTGCAAGGCATATTCTTCTGCAGTCGGTGCGGGTGCGTTTGTTTCCGAAATTTTCGGAGAGGAAGCGGATGAGTTAAGACGCCGCGGAGGTGACGGCGGAGAGTACGGTGCAACAACCGGACGTCCGAGAAGAATGGGATGGTTTGACTGTGTTGCCTCCAAATACGGATGCAGATTGCAGGGTACAACGGATGTGGCATTTACCGTGCTTGACGTACTCGGATATCTGGATGAAATTCCCGTATGCACGGGATATGAAATTGACGGTGAAGTTACGACTGATTTCCCCGTTACCCATAAGCTTGAAAAAGCAAAACCGGTATTAAAAACATTGCCCGGATGGAAATGTGATATTCGCGGAATTAAGAACTACGATGAACTTCCGGAGAACTGCAGAAACTACGTGGAATTCATCGAGGAACAAATCGGATTCCCGATTACCATGGTAAGTAACGGACCGGGAAGAGAAGACATTATCTACAGAGAGAGTAAATTATCCAAATAAAACAAGGGTGACAGAAGAATTCTTCTGTCACTTCTTTCATTCAAAAAGTAAAAAGATTAACGAAAAGAAGAATTGAAGAAAAGAAGTAACGAAAAAAAGAAACACTAAAGAAAAGAGAATGATATGGAAAGAGAAATGATTATTGTCCTCGATTTCGGCGGACAGTACAATCAGTTAATTGCCAGAAGAGTCCGTGAATGCAATGTATATGCGGAAGTCTGGCCGTATACGAAAAGTCTTGATGAAATAAAGGCGGCAAACCCGAAGGGAATCATTTTTACCGGCGGACCGAACAGTGTTTATGAGGAAGCCTCTCCCCATTATGAAAAGGGAATATTTGAAATCGGAGTACCGATATTCGGGATTTGCTACGGCTCGCAGCTGATGGCATATACGTTAGGCGGGGAAGTGAAAACCGCTCCGGTTTCCGAATACGGCCATACGGATATTGTAACAGACGGCCATTCCAGATTATTCCACAGTGTGTCACAGAAAACTTCCGTATGGATGTCCCATACGGACTATATTGCAAAGGCACCGGAAGGTTTTACCGTAACCGCTCACAGTAAGGATTGTCCGGTTGCGGCAATGGAAAATCCGGAGAAGAAATTTTATGCAACCCAGTTCCATCCCGAAGTAATGCATACGGAGGAAGGACAGCAAATGCTTCGCAACTTCGTTCTCGATATCTGCGGATGCAGGGGTGACTGGAGAATGGATTCCTTTGTACAGACCAAAATCGAAGAAATCCGGGCACAGGTCGGAGACGGCAAGGTGCTTTTGGCACTCTCGGGCGGTGTGGATTCCTCTGTGGCAGCAGTTCTTTTATCCAAGGCAGTCGGAAAACAGCTGACCTGTGTTTTCGTGGATCAGGGTCTGCTTCGTAAGAACGAGGGAGATGAGGTTGAGGCTGTTTTCGGTCCGAAGGGCGCATATGATTTGAATTTTGTACGTGTCAACGCGGCGGAGAGATTTTATGAGAAATTAAAAGGTGTGGAAGAGCCGGAACGAAAGAGAAAAATCATCGGCGAAGAGTTTATCCGTGTCTTCGAAGAAGAAGCAAAGAAAATCGGTACGGTCGACTTCCTGGCACAGGGAACCATCTATCCGGACGTTATTGAGTCAGGTCTCGGTAAATCAGCTGTGATTAAGTCCCATCATAACGTGGGCGGACTGCCGGATTATGTGGATTTTAAGGAAATTATCGAGCCGCTTCGAATGCTCTTTAAGGATGAAGTAAGACGTGCGGGATTGGAACTTGGCCTTCCGGAGAAACTTGTTTTCCGACAGCCGTTCCCGGGACCGGGACTCGGGGTTCGCATCGTTGGTGAAGTAACGGCAGAGAAGGTTCGTATCGTTCAGGATGCGGATTACATTTTCCGTGAGGAGGTCAGAAAAGCGGGCATTACAAGACCTAACCAGTATTTTGCGGCACTTTCGAATATGCGAAGCGTTGGTGTTATGGGCGATTTCAGGACCTATGACTACGCCATAGTATTACGTGCGGTAAATACTTCCGATTTCATGACTGCGGAGTGTACGAATATTCCTTTTGAACTGCTTCAGAAGGTGATGAATCGTATTATCAATGAGGTAAAGGGTGTAAATCGCGTAATGTTTGATTTGACGAGTAAGCCGCCCGGAACGATAGAGCTTGAATAGTTCCTTAAATCCTGCAAAGCCTTTAATACAGGGCTTTGCAGGGTATAAGATAAGGGATACGGGGCGAATTTGGGGCGATTTCTACTAATCTTTTCAAAAATCCCCAGTTTTAGATTCTTTTCGCCAGATATTCATCGTACAGAAGCATTATCCTAGCCCGATATCGGGCTTTTTTTATTTCTTCTATCTCGGTCTTGCTCTCACACTTGCTCATTTGCGCCCGTTCTGGTCGATTGACTATTTACTGGTGGATTCTATTGCTTAAAGCCCTGTACGGGGCACACAGCCCTTCTATTTGCCTTGTCTATGCCATTGTTATCAAAAATACTGTTTATTATTCTGCTCGTGACCATTAGTAGTGGTCACGCTTTTTTTATTTTATGTTTTTACGGAAAGATTTGAAAGAAGGATAAGAAAGGCAAAAAGGGAAATGTTTTTTAATATGTCAGTTCATCTCGTTTATATCAAGTGACTTTTGAAAACAACGGATTCATTGTCGGTTTGCAAATACCTGAAAAAGGTATTTCAGATTCCAAAACTATTGAGATTGGTAGGTGATGTATATGTGCTGATTTAATTGTGAACAAACATTCGCAAAACGGAAATTCCCAAATTCCCATAAAAAATGAAAGGAGTGAAAAAAATGAAAGGAAAAAAATATTGCCTTTACTCGGTGCGAATCCTGTTGATATCTCAGGAAATTCGATGATATCCACTAAGATGAAGAGTATCGTTCCAATTGTAGAACGACTGTCCCAAATAAGTGAAATGGATGAAGAATTATTTACACCAATACGCACTATGCTCGAAATACTTGAAGGATTTGAGAGGAGTGATGATGGTGAATAAACAAAGTTTTTATATGGAGGTAATGAGTTGAACACTTTTTTTGAAA
>JAILAD010000054.1 GCA_024681795.1 Lachnospiraceae bacterium
TTTTTTTGTTTGTCCTTTCATTTTCAAACTAAAATTCCCTCCTTTTCTATAAACATAACTTACTTATTATGAACTCTGTTTGAATTCTGTTATGAACTACAACTACCTGTCTCAAACTGCTTTCCGGACATACCTGTCACGGAACCGTTCACGCCTGCTTCCGCAGACAAAATCACTGCCGTTCGTTTATTCCTGCACCAGCACGAATCCGAGGACCTTTACCTTACTTTGCGTTGCAAGCTCGAGTTCCTTCGAAATCTCCTCATACCGGGAATCGCCGACGGTTTCTACCCATACAACCGCATCCGAAGAGGAAAATTCCTTCAAAGACTCCGGACTGTAGACAATGCAGTCTCCCGATTTCGCTGAAACCGCCTCACCGAGTCCTTCCTTTAACTTTCCGATTACTTCGTTTCCTTTTTCGGAAGCACCCGTAACGAACAGATTCTGAATGCCTTCTTTTTCCATAGCCACACGGATTCCGGCGCAGAGCATCTCAATTCGCTTACCGGTCTCGAAAGCGGTTTCCCTGCCGTAGAACCATTTGGTAATCAGCTCGTCGATGCCTCCCAGGAATTTTTTCTTATCCTTCTGAACCCAGACCGTTCCGAGAACCGTCTGCTTTAATCCGTACACGAGGTTTTCCTTCGTACGGACAACCGGTGTCAGAATGTAGGAAAAGATAATGATGAAGCATCCGAGCATAATACCGGCAACAAAACCGATGAATGCGCTTTTTGCATCAAACGGCGAAAACTTCACGGAAACGGGTCTGTTTACTCCGGAAACCGTACCTTCCGCATCCTCGCCCGACGACGAATCACCGGCGGATTCTCCGGATGCATTCTCCGTTTCACCGGCATTTCCGGTTTCATCAGACGCAGCATTATCGCTGTTCTTAAGCAGATCCTGATATTCCATTTCAGCCAGGAAATACTTCTTCTGTCCATCCGTCATATTGTTCTGGATGGAAGCGCGTGAAGTACGGATACTGTTTAAATCATTGATTTTGCCGATCTGCTTTGAGTAAACGGCATCGTCCATTTTCGTAAAATACTCTTCCGAAACAAGGCTGACCGTATACTCGCCGAAATCACCGTTTGGTTTATAGGACTGCATCCTTTCTTTCAAAACACCGGTAATCTTTTTGCAGGTTTCTTCGTCCGGTCCGATTACGGTAATCGTAATGATGTCGGAGTTTGCAACCGAAACAACCAGATCCCTGATGTCTTCCGCGGAAATGCCGCTTTCTTCCGTAATTCTCTCCAGTGTTTTTTCATCCAGAAGATTCAGCGAATAAAATTCCGCGATGTCGTTTGCATAGGATTTCACATCGATTACCGGATACTCCACAACGTAAGGCTCGTCAATATAATACGTTACGACACCTGTCGAAACGTTCTTATAATCGAGCTGCATCAAAACGGAAGTTGTCAGATAATTCTGCAGTTCCTTAAATCTTTCCTCATAAAGCGAATAGATTTTAATGGCGGCATCCACGTCCTTGATTTCCCGGATTGTAAGCTCCGCCTTCTTGCCTTCCGCATCCTCCCCGGCCGCTTCAAGAGTCTTCGTACCGGTTTCCACGGTAACGGTTTCTTCCTGCTGTTTTGCCTTTTTGACTTTTGCTTTATAAGAAGAATAAGCGCCGTAACAGTTTCCGATTAACGCACATACAAGCCCGAGAATCAGAATCATTCTCCAGCCGAGTAAAATCCGGTAAACCAGATTTTTCAGATTAACGGTTATTTCCTTCATCAAAAGCCTCCGAAACGGTTCCAAAAAAGCATTTTTCGGTAGTTTACTTACTAATCAGTCATTATACCATATTTAGTGGTACTTCACAACTCCCAAACTATATAAACTAAACTTAATTTTTTGACCTCCGGGGTCAAGTGCATCCGCATACATGCATTACATTCTTCTGCATTGCATTACCTGCCCCGTTATTTTTTTCCCTTCAGCCTGTTCATAAACTTTCCGGCAATATCCCGCATCTCCTTCACTCCGCACAGGCACATCATGCCGTAGTACAAAAACAGTCCCGGAACGGTTGCGATTAAGAACCGGAAAACCGGATGCAGACTCACAAAACGATCGACCAGGATACAGTAAAGGATCAGAATAAGTGCGCCCGGCAGGCATTTTACAAAAGTAAGAAGATTTCCGGTGTAGCGGTATTCCGGAAGGTTCTTTTTCAGGAAAATGCCGTCCAGAATCATTCCGACCACCGTTGAAATGCTGGTCGCAAGCGCCACGCCCAGAATGCCGATAAACCGCGACAGGAGGATACTTAAGCAGATATTGACGGCTATTGCAACGACATTTGCAATCATCGGATGCTTCGTATCCGCAAAGGAAAACATGCTCTGCACGGAGAGATCCCTTACCGCCACCGCGATAAAGGAGACCGCGTATCCCACGAGGGCGGTGGATGCAAGAATCATTGCCTCTTTCGTAAAGCTTCCGCGCAAATACACGATGCTGACGATATCCTTTGAAAAAATCACGGTAATCACGGTGATGCCGAAAAGCAGGGCAATCAACGTGTTGACGGCATTTTTCAGAAGATCCCTTACCTTTTCCTTCTCGCCCTTTGCGACCATTTCCGCAAAGTTTGCAAACATCACGTTTCCGAGGTTTGCAATCATGATGTTCACCACGCATTCATACAGGATATGGCAGTAATAAAGCGCCGACGTCACGCCCTCTCCGAGGCCCGAGGTGATTGCTTTGTCCACCATCTGGTTAATCTGAAGCGCGGAATTGCCGATAATCATCGGTACCGCCGTGATAAAAATCCGCCTGACCTCGGGAACCCTGCTTATTTTTATGAAAAAGAAACGGTGGAATTTTCCGATGGAAACAATTAAAAGGATTAAAAATACCACGCTTGAAGCATACTGTGCAAGGACAAGTGCATTCACTCCGATTTTACGGGACAAAAATACGCATGCCGCAATGATGAAAAGGCTGTAGAGAAAGGATTCCAGCCTCGGAATAAAGAACGATTTATAGGAATCGAGCATGGCCGAAAAAACCATCTGAAGTCCGACAAAAATGAGAACCGGGGCCAGTATGCGGATAAAAGAGCATACCAGCATAAGCGCATCCCCTTCAAAGGACGGTGCAAGGAGCTTTCCGATTACGGGCGAAAGTGCTAAAACGGTGCCTGCAATGATGATAAAACAGGGAAACATGATTTCCAGAAGTGCGTTGATTAATCCCGCCGCCTCGTCCTTGCCGCGGCTGATGCGGTACGATGTATAGATGGCGACGATGGAGATGCCCACCGCTTTGATCAGAGCCTCGGAAATGCCGGAAATAAAGCCCCACGCAATAAAATAGGCGTCCGTTTCAACCGTGGCCCCGAAATAATAGGCAATAAACGCCTGCTTGATAAAAGCAACGACTTTAAATGCAAGCATCATAAGGGTCACAAGGATTGCCGATTTTGCTATGCTCTGCTTCTTTTCAGACATTCTTCCCGATTATCCCTCCTGCACCTGCTCATCGCCGGTTTCGGTGCCTGCCCCGGTTTCTTCTTCCTTTTCAGGTTCAGGTTCCCGGCCGTAATTTTTCAAAACAAGATTTCCCATAACAACCGAAGGCTCGCTACCCTTCACCATCGGGAAACGAATCGTTATTCTCGGTTCGGCGCTTTCCATCGTAAACACGGTGCCGTAACGAATCGCGGAACCCGTCAGATAACAGGTGCGGCGGCTCGTGTAATACATGATTTCAAGAGGCACTTCCTCGCCGTTCGTGCTTCTTGCCGTAAGTTCCATATAGATGCGGTCCCCGTGACCGAATTCTTCGGGAAGTTTAATCGTATAGAAGACGCTGTCCGTCCAGCCGGCCCGGTCGGCAACCTTTTCGATTTCCTCTTCCGGAATATAATTCTGCGCCTGTCCGAGCGCCGCCGAAACGGCCTCAACGGAAAATTCCTCGCGTGCGTCATCCGTGACAAAAACCACGGTATCGAAATTTACGGGTTCTTCGTCCGCTACTTTAAGATAACGTGCGGCCGCCGTTTTTGCATCGTGGGAGTCACGGAAAAGTTTATACCCGAACACCACGCAGCCCGACACCGCAAGGAGTCCCAGAACGACAACGGCAACAACGGATGCGGTCTTTTTCACGGCCGCCTTTTCGGAGATGATTCGTTCAGCGTCTTCCGTTTCGGTTTCGGTTTCCGTTTCCGTTTGCACCGCTTTCACCCGGCCCGGCAGATACCGGATCCCCGCCATTGCAAGGAAGGTCGAAAGGAAGGTCAGGACGAAGAAAATATTCGACATCTCGCCTGTCCACATGCCGAACATCATGGAAAGGAAGGTCATCGAAAACAAGAAAATCTCGTTTCTGTCCTTTGTATAATTTACAATACTCCTTACAAAGCAGGCAATGTAGAAAAGGATGTACAAAGCGCCGGTAAAGAAACCGAATTCGTACAGAAGCTGCACATACTCATTATGTGCCGTCAGCGCAAAGTAATCGGCAACCATGACGCCGCCGCCGTTGCCCATGAAAGAAGTATCTTCCAGATATTTTGCCCAGATAAAGAGACGCCCCGCACCGAGGGAATTTAAAAGCATCAGGAACGGACTCTTGATAAAGCTTGCCGTGATGGACATTCCGTGGAATAAAATAGAGCGGAATTCATGTGCCACCTGAAGCTTGAAAGCAAGCACCTCGGCACCTGCCGGGAAGTATTTTAACGGGGTACGGGATACGAAATTCAAAAATTCCGCCCGGTCATACCCGTTGGAAACATACTGTACCAGCTCGAGGAATCCGATTCCGGCAAGCAGGATCAGAACAACCACCGCAAGCCCGCGAATCAGGGTGGCCACGGGATTGAATTTCTTTTTCCCGAAACCGAATACAAAGAGCGTGATAGCCATAAAGAAGAGGCCGACCAGATAGTTGGAAACGCCGTTGATTACGGCAACGACAACAACAGACAAAAGCCAGAGCCAGCTGAAGAAATAAAGCGGGTTCAGTCTGCCGAAATGATTTTTGATCCGGACCAGGCTGCAGACCGAAAGCGCCGTCTGTACGCCGAGGAACTGTCCGAATGTACCGATATTGAGAAAATATCCGTACCAGCGGCCCACGTCCCCGGAGGAAAAATCAAGCGGATTCACGGCCTGTGACACAATAACCGCCTGGATAAAGCAGAGGATCCCCGCATTTAAAAGGCCGGACAAAACATTGTCCCACTCTCTTCTGTCCGCAGGAATCAGACAGAGCAGGAAAAATGCCGGGAATACGGTCGGTGTCTGAAAACCGGGCGCCCTGGTCACAAACATCATTACCGTCACTCCGATCAGGAAGAAGAAAAGCCCCAGATTCAGCTGTTTTAGCTTCCTGACACGCTTTGTGACCACCATATCGGTAATTAACATCAGTTCCATCCAAAGCGCAATCTGCTCCAGGATTCCGGACATCTGAAGATCGGCGGAGCCGTTAAAGCGGGTAATGTTAAAAACCGCTGCCGGCGCAAAAACGAGTGTCACCACAAGAGACTGCCAGTTCAGCCATTTTACCTGCTGCATAATGAGCAGAATGCCGATAAAAAAGAGCATGGCAATGTCCCTTTGAAACGCCTTTTCGGTTTCAAAGATCACATTTTCCTGCTCGTTGAAATGGACAATCAGTCCGATAAAACAAAAAGTATATAAACCAATCCGTATCAGTTCAAAGATACGCTTTTTTTCCACTTTATCTTTCGTAATCTTAAATGACATTTCGTTCCTGTCCGTTTTTTACAAAAATTCGCATATTTAGCGATTGTTACACACTAAACTATACCACATGTAGAAAATCTGTGCAAGAAAAGAGACCGCGTTCGGCGGTCTCTTTTGGTGTATCACTTTTGGTCTATCACTTTTTGTGTATAATTCGATACATGTTATTTGATAATCAGAGAAGCATCGTCCTCCGCGCTGACTCCCTTCTCCTCCGGTCTTGCTTCGCTTCTTAAGCGTTTCTTCCTGAGGATTGCCACCAGGACGCCCAGAATAATTGCAATCAGGAGCCAGATCTGGGATACCACCATAAACATTGCCAGAGCACCCTTCACATAGGCTATCATAAACTCCTTGAAGTATGCGGGTGCAATGTTCAGCCTGTTATAAAATCCGTTCAGATAAATGATGAACGGTATCGTAAACGTCATCAGAAATCCCGCACCGAAGGCGTATACCAGGTATCGTAATCCCCTGTGGGGAAGTCTGTGCACCTTCATACAGAAGAATCCGTTGATCAAACCGAACAAAACCGAAATAATCATCAAAAACGGAAAATACTTCTGATACTCGTTCCCGACTTTCACGATGTAATCAAGGGCCGCAATTTTGATGCTCTTGCGGTAGAGTTCCATGATTTCGTCGACATATTCGTCAACCGCGGTGTTGGTTGCTTCAACCGCGTCATTGTATGCCTTTACGCTCTCTTCATCAAGTTCCACCTCGGAATCAGCCGGGTTGACCGGCTCGGTCGGTGTACCCTCTGACTTGAGAAAGTCATATACTCTCTCCTTCAGAACCGCTCCCTGTGAGGAAGTGTCGATGGTATACTTCCGGATTTTAAAGGTACTGCCGATATAATTTTCCATGTCGCTTTTCATAGTCGCAGTATCGAAAATATCCTTTGTAACGGAAGGCTCGATACCGGTGGGAATGGTATAATCCCACGCATCTTTTTCAAGGCTTTCCTTCAGCCCGTCATAGTAGGACGGCGCAATACAGGAAATCGTGTATTTTTCGGACAGTACGCCTCTTACGATGCAGGCCGTTGAGGCCGCAAATAAGGACAAAGCCACCATAAAGGAAAAAATACAGCTTAAAACCGCTCTTAAAACCTTTCCCGACTTACCGCCGTCGGAAGAACGGGAATGGGATTTTGAACGGGGTGTCTTTGGATCACTCATTTTCATACAACCTCCATTTCACATCATATCCCGATATTCTTTTGGCTTTGACGGTCAATCGGTCCGTTTTTCTGCCTGCCTGGAACTCAAACGGCCAGCAGGTATACATTACGAGGATTTCCTCGTCTTCGTTCAGATGCTCGATTACCCAGTTCTCAAGTTCCAGTTCGTTATAAACCTGAATTTCGGTTACCTCGTACTCATACTTGCAGTAATTGGTGTTGAAGGTAATCACGTCGCCGACTTCCATGTCTCTCAGAGGATGGAAATGCGATACATTGTGGGCCGAAAGCAGAATCATTCTGCCGTATCCGGGAAGCAGGGTTCCGGGATACTGTCCGGCTCCTTTTCGGAGAATTTCATAGGTATCATCCCAGTAAACGGGAACATCCATTCCGACTTTTTCGCAAATCAGCTGTCCGTATTGTTCCCCGGAGCCCGGGAAATCAATATCACGCGCATCAATATAAGGTTTTTCCGCTTCTTTTACTTCTGCCGGTTCCGCATTCGGATCGTAAATCGGAGGTCTCTCCGTCGAAGCTGTCTGAATCTCGGTTTTGGAAGTAAACAGGGAAACCGCGGAAGCCGCCACGTCCCAATAAGGCTTCAGTGCGATATAAATAATCAAATATGCAATTATACTAAAAATTACTGGCATATAGATATATGCCAGTAATTTATTAATCTTACTTATTTTCTTCATCAAGAATCTGCCTGCTTATTATCTTGCAATCTTTTTGTTTCTGGATACTACGAAAGCACCAACACCAAGAAGGGAAATAAGAGCAACACCACCAAGTACAGCTACGGTAGCAGTGGTATCAACACCGGTCTGGTTGATGATTCCCTGTCCGATGGTAACGGTTGCAGCAGCGTTCTCCTGTGCAGGAGTATTGTCTCCGCTTCCGGAAGGAGTTGACTTCGGAGTAATGGTTACATAACCGATACCCTTATCGTTAATACCTGCGGAAATTGTGAAGTAATCGCTGGAGGTTCCGTTAACGATGCTTACGAGTTCGCCTCTCATGGACTTTAACTCTTTCTTGGTCTGAGGATTCTTAGCTGCAAGAGCTGCATCCAATTTGTCAATAATTTTGTTAAGATCTTCGCAAGCATCTGCGCTTAAATCTTTGTCATTAAGTTCTGCAGTAGCTGCTGCAATGTTCTTCTCTGCAGTACCTGCAGGAAGAAGGTTCTCATACTTGGCCTGAACAGCTGCGAAGTAATTGATAACAAACTGCTCATCAGCGGTAACACCGGATGCCATAGCTGTCATGGACATGCATACTACCAAAGCAATCATAGTTCCGAAAGCAATCAATCTCTTTTTCATTTTCAAATCTCCTTTTTCTCTCATTATTATATATTAATAAGATTTTTTCTTGCCCTGATACACTAAAACATCAAAAAATTCAACCCTTTCGTGCACCATATAAACAGATTATAGCCTCATCCCCAATAAAAGTCAATGAAAAACATCAAATATTCTTTTTTTGTTATAAATAACGTTTATATGGGAATCATCCGCCTTTTTTTCGGAAAATTACCGAAAATCAGCCGGATTACCTGACGGTATCCTGACGCATCATATAGGAGAAAATCAGGTACGCGGTTTTCAGCGCGTCATGACGTATTCTCTCATCCTCAATGGAGAAGATATTGTCCGCAATTACCTCAATTCCTTCCACTCCGGTAAGCGGAACAATGGTTTTTCCTTCCGTATCCAGATATTTTTTGCGGATTTTTCCGTCCACGTCGCCGGAATTGGCCACGACAACATCCACTTTCCGGCCGTTTAAATACTTATTGATTACCTCAATATGGTCTCCCACGCTGTAGCCGTCCGTCTCGCCCGGCTGCGAAACCAGGTTGGAGACATACATAACCGGCGCTTTCGCGGCATTTACGGCTTTTACCACTTCTTTGGAAAGAAGGTGCGGCAGAATGCTCGTATAAAGGCTTCCCGGACTGAAAATCAGAAGATCCGCCTCTTTGATGGCATTTTTAATCTCTTTTCCGATATGGATTTCGTGGTCATATGCAAGTTTTTCGATATTCCTGACATTTTGGCTGACGCTTTCTTCCCCGAAATACTTTTCGCCTTCTCCGATGCCGACCAGCTCCACCTTTTCTTCGGTTAACGGAAGCACGGTACCTTTCACGCGCAGGATTTTTGCCATATATTTGGTTGCCTCGGTCAGGCTTCCTTTGGTGTCAATCAGTGCGGCAAGCATGATATTCCTTACCGGATGGTTGTGAAGGGACCCCTCTTTCGAGAAACGGTACCTCAGAAGATCCACAAAATCACTGTCCACGTTCGCCATGGAAAGAAGCACCTTGCCGATGTCCCCGACCGCCGGAATATCCAGCTCTTCCTTTAAAACGCCGGTACTGCTGCCGTTGTCGCTGACCGCAATGACCGTGGTTACGTCAAGCGGGAAGAGTTTCAGTCCCGATAATAAATTGGAAATGCCGGTGCCGCCGCCGAATACGACTACTTTTTTCATATTCTGATCCTTTTATAATCTCTCTTTACGCTCAATATCAAGGAAGTATTTGTAAGTATCCACGGTAATTTCTCCGCAGGCTTCCTCGTCGCATGCAATAATTGCCGCATTGTGAAGCTGGAGTGCGGAACAGGTCCATTTCTGGCTTACGCCGCCTTCCACAACTGCCGCAAGGGCGCGGGCCTTGTTATGTCCGGAAATAAGAACCAGAACCTCTTTGGAATCCGTAACGGTTCCGATACCGACGGAAAGTGCCTTTGCGGGAACCTTCTCGGGATCGTTTCCGAAGAATCTGGAGTTTACGATTCTGGTATCCGTTGTTAAATCCCTGACACCGGTTCTGGAAGAAAGTGATGTGAACGGCTCGTTGAATGCAAGATGTCCGTCAACGCCGATTCCGCCCATAAACAGATCGATTCCGCCGTAGGACGCGATTTTTTCCTCATATCTTGCGCATTCGCCTTCCGGATCGTCGGTCATGCCGTTTAAAATGTTGATATTTTCAGGTTTCATGTCAACCAGATGGTTGAAAAGATTGTCATGCATAAAATACCAGTAGCTCTGGTCATGCTCTCTCGGAAGTCCGAGGTACTCATCCATGTTGAAGGTTACAACATTTGCGAAAGATACTTCACCGGCTTTGTTCATACGAACGAGTTCCTGATATACGCCAATCGGTGAGGAACCGGTGGGAAGGCCGAGTACGAAGGGCCTGTCTTCCTTGTGGGCATTGATTTTTGCAGCAATGTAATTTGCCGCCCATTTACACATTTTATCGTAATTGTCCTGAATAACTACTCTCATTATTGTTTTTCTCCTTAAATTATGATTATGTTTTTCGTGTATCAAGAGAATCTTTGTTACAGTATTGATTCTGCTTTTTGCTTTCTCTCTTACGACCTACCGGCCGTGGCGGCATCCGCCGAATCTTTCGATTACCGCCAGCCTCGTCAACCTTCCGGTTCCGGCGCTTAATCATGCACGCATCCTCCGTGCGGGCATGATTTTTATTTTTTAGTCTGATTTTGTAACAATTTTGTAATGGGGTCAGGCACCATTCACTGTAATGGGGTCAGGCACCATTACGCACCATTTTAATATAGCGGCTGTCTTCTGTAAAGAATACCTGTTTTCACAAAGGCACGTCAGTTTTCGAAATCGAACTTATAGGAAAGCCCGAGTTCATCACGCACCTGTAAAATATCCTTCTGCACGGACGCGCTCACCGGAACGCCTTTGTCCTTACGGTCAAGCCACACAAGATATTCCTTCTCGCCCGCGGTATAGATTCTTTCACTTCCCGGAGCCTTTTTCGAAGCGCGGAGGGCACGGCAGATGTCGCCTGCGATTTTTTTAAATTCCTCCCTGCCGCTGAAGGCATCGGGGTCGACCACGAAGAAGAAATGTCCGAGATGGTACATCTGCGGTTTGCCGTCTTCGGATACGCCGGTCAGCGACTTCATAAACTCGCCGCCTGCAAGTGCCGCGGATAAAATCTCAACCACCGCTGCATAGCCGTATCCCTTGTATCCCGCGAGTTCCTCTCCGATTCCGCCGAGCGGTGCCAGCGCTGCGGTTCCTTTTACCAGTGCATCGAGGATTTCCTTGCTGTCCGTCATGGTTTCGCCGGTTTCGGATATGACCATTCCGGCAGGTGTGTCCTTACCCTCTCTTGCGTAATACTCGATTTTACCGCGCTGTACGATGGATGTTGCGCAGTCTAAGCAGAACGGGAACTCTTCATCCGTCGGAAGCGAAAATGTGAGCGGGTTTGTACCCATCATGTTCTCCACACCGAAGGTCGGGGCAATCGAAGGTCTTGCATTCGTACCCGTAATGCCGACCAGGCCTTCTTTGCTCGCCATTGTGGTCCAGTATCCCGCAATTCCGTAGTGCGTGGAATTTTTGATGGCCCCGCCGGCCATGCCGTACTTCTTCGCCTTCTCGATTAACATCTCCATCATTTTGTGGCTTGCCACCATTCCCATGCCGTCGTGCGCATCCATTACGACCGTGGTGGGCGTTTCTTTTAAGATTTCGATGTTGGTTACGGGAAGCAGTGTTCCCTTTTTGATGCGGTCAATGTAAATCGGTTTGAAGCGGTTGCAGCCGTGGCTTTCGATTCCGCGCCGGTCGGACTCAAGCAGTACGTCCGCGCAGATGGCCGCATCCTCTTCGGGTACCCCGTACCCTTTGAATGCATCCTTTAAAAATGCATTCATTAACTCCCATGATACATAAGGTCTTGTTTCAACTCCCATGTAAACACCTCCTGCCTTCTATTTTTTCTATCCTTCTATTTTTCCTTCTTTTTTCCTTCTTTTTTCTTTCCTGCTTTTCTCATGACCTTTCCGTATGCTTTCCGCATGTCTGCATGACATTTCCGCATGACTTTTTTTATTCGTCATCATCCTCATCGTCATCATCGTCATCGGTGCCGTCATCACGCTTGGAATTCAGGATAATCGGATCCCTTCCGGGATTTTGCTCAAATGCAAGTGCACAGACCAACGCGCCGAAGGAACCTAAAAATCCGGGATTTCCGCCGAGCGGTCCCTTCATTTGAAGGCCTTCCTCCCCGTTTAAGTAAATATAGGGAATATCCGAGCCGTTATCGAGCGTCATGGAAACCAGGTCGCTGTGAAGAAGCGTTCTGGTCTTCATTCCCGCAATTACGGTTCTTTTATCGGTAATTAAGGTGCCGTGCTTTCCTTTTGAGAAGAGTCCGTCATCCGAGAAAAACAGCGGTTCTTCGTCTTTATCCAGGACTTTCGAGCAGTTTTTCACGATTTTATCGAGTCTCGGCTGATCGAAACCTTTTCCGCAGACATCGCACCCCTGCTTCATTTCCGAACGGATGTATTTGATGATTTCCTCGGAAGTGCTAAACTCCGTCACACATTTCAGCATATTTTTGAAGGCCTTTTTGGAACTCTTTCCGCGGGCAATGTCCTGATATTTCACGTGGCTTTCAAACCACGCGCAGTCGGAAAAATCGCCGTTTCCGCTCTCCTTGTCAGCCTTCTTTTCATCTGCATTTTCTTCGGCTTTTGCTGCTTTTTTATCTTCCTCTCCTTCGGATTCGGTTTTTCCCCCGGATTTTTCCCCGGACTTTGCGTCTTCTTCATCGGCGCCTTCTTCCATAAATTTGGCACCGCAGTAATCACAAATATAGAATTTTCCGCCCTCTGTTTCAGACAAGGTTCCGTTACAGTTCGGGCATTTTCTTGTCACTTCGGTAAGTGGTTTAAGCATTTATTGTATCCTCCCGTTTTTTGTTGTCACGGTTCACCACGGGGACTGTCCCCAGGTCAGCGCGGGGACTGTCCCCGGAAAATGACATTTTTATTATCCGATCAAATCGGACAATTCTGAAAATTCATATCCATGCGCATCCGCAACATTCTTATTTACCAGTTTTCCTGCATAGCAGTTCACGCCCGCTTTAATGGCTGCGTTTTTCTTTACTGCTTCTTCCAAACCTTCAGATGCGATCTGCAGACCATAGCGAAGGGTGGCATTGGTAAGAGCAATGGTACTTGTTCTCGGAACGGCACCCGGCATATTGCCGACACAGTAATGAACAACGCCTTCTTCGATGTAGACAGGATCGTCGTGTGTGGTGACATGGGAAGACTCGCCGCAGCCGCCCTGGTCGATTGCCACGTCGACAAATACTGCACCGTCTTTCATTTCCGGAAGATATTTTTTCTTAAAGAGTTTCGGTGTGGATCCTCCGGGAATTAAAACGGAACCGATAACGAGGTCGGCATCTTTCAGAACGCGCTCTACGTTGCTGTCGTTGGAAACCAGTGTCTGGATGTGCGCACCGAACATGTTGTCGAGTTCTTCGAGTCTCTTTAAGTTGACATCAAGGATAGTAACATTGGCACCCATGCCGACTGCGATTTTACAAGCGTTCATGCCGACGGTTCCGCCGCCGAGGATGACTACGTTTGCCTTCGGGGTGCCAGGTACACCGGCAAGAAGAATGCCTTCACCGCCGAAGCGTTTTTCCAGGTATTTCGCACCTTCCTGGATGGACAGACGGCCGGCAATCTGGGACATCGGCGCAAGGCAGGGAAGGGAACGGTCCGCTTCCTGAATGGTTTCGTAAGCAACGGCCTTTACTTTGCCGGCAAGAAGTGTGTCGGTCTGCTGTTTGTCAGCTGCGAGGTGCAGATAGGTGTAAAGAATCAGGCCGTCGCGGAACAGGCCGTACTCCTCCTCGAGGGGTTCCTTTACTTTGACCATCATGTCAACGAGATGCCATACATCTGCAGCGTTATCGATTAAGGATGCGCCTGCATCCACGTATTCGTTGTCGGAGAAGCCGGAGCCGATGCCGGCGCCTTTTTCCATATATACGTGATGTCCCACGGCCACATAGGCGCGGACGTTATCCGGGGTTAATCCTACACGGAATTCATTGTTTTTGATTTCTTTCACACAACCGATTTTCATACAATTCTGTCTCCTTTTTCGTGATTTTGCAATGGTGTTGCATACATTTTAATTTTATGAATTTTTGTCACAGAAATCAAGTGGACAGCACAGGGATAACGTGGGATAGCACGGGGCAACGTGAGGCGGTAACGTGGAAAGTAACAGGGGGGAGGTAACTTGGGGAGGTAACTTGGGGACAGTCCCCGGGGAAACGAGGGCCGTTTATGGGACAGTATCCGCCGGGGACTGTCCCCGTTTCACTGTTTCGCGGCATAAAAAAACCTGCTCCATAAAGAGCAGGCTATATCTTAACTAATTAATGATGAATCTCTTCTTTTAATCTTTCCCTGATTTCTTCCACACTCAGCCACCAGGTATTATTTCCGGAAGAATAGGAAAATCCGTCATCTACCTTTTTTCCGAGACCGGACTGGTCCGGTTTCTGTTTTTCCGCCCATACAATCTGCGGATAAATTATGAAGTGCTTATCGTATTCATATGTAGTCATGGAATCTTCTTCGGTAATCATGATTTCATGAAGTTTTTCTCCCTCACGAATACCAACCTCAGGCATGTCACACCCGGGAAGCATAGCTTCCGCAAGATCCGTAATTTTGAAGGAAGGAATTTTGGAAATAAAGGTCTCTCCGCCCTTCGCTTCTTCAAGCGCCTTTATCACAAGTTTTACCCCTTCGTCAAGGCTGATCCAGAAACGAGTCATGCGATAATCCGTAATCGGCAGAGATTTTTCACCTTTATCAATTAACTCCTGAAAGAAAGGAATTACCGAACCGCGGCTGCCCGCAACGTTGCCGTAGCGCACTACCGAAAATGAAATATCCTTGGTTCCGCTGTATGCATTGGCTGCAATGAACAATTTGTCGGAAACCAGTTTGGTTCCGCCATAGAGGTTGATGGGATTAACCGCCTTGTCGGTCGAAAGCGCAACCACTTTCTTCACTCCGCAGTCCAGGGCCGCATCAATGATATTCTGTGCACCGTGGATGTTGGTTTTAATGGCTTCGTTTGGATTGTACTCGCACGCAGGTACCTGCTTCATTGCGGCTGCATGAATGACATAATCCACATTTTCAAACGCTCTTTTCAGTCTTTCCTTATCACGCACATCGCCGATGAAAAATCTCAGGCAGGAGAACTTCTCGGGATACAGGCGGCGCATTTTATTCTGCATGTTGAACTGTTTAAATTCGTCACGGGAATAAATGATGATTTTCTTCGGATTGTAGTTTTCCAAAGCATATTCCACAAATCTGTTTCCGAAAGAACCCGTTCCGCCCGTTACGAGAATCACTTTATTGTTTAACATTTTCAGCCTCTTTCAATAAA
>JAILAD010000059.1 GCA_024681795.1 Lachnospiraceae bacterium
GGTATCATTATTATGAAAGCTTATGAGATTGTTGATTCCGAAGATAAAAAGATACTGGGAATCCTTCTTTATTACGAGAAGGAAAAACAATATATTATCGAACTCGATGCTACTCTGAATGAGTGGACGGCCCCTCTTATGCTGGCAGGTTTTGTGAAACGGGGAATTTATACGATTCCTTCCGAAATCGCATACAACTGGGTAAAAGAAAGGATTGTTCCGTGTGAGAGGCAGAATATCGGAGATATTTTAAATCGGTATCATCTGAAAGAATATGACGAGAATAAACTTTTAGAACTGTCGGAAGGAAAATGTTCCCAGGACAGTCTCTTTGTAAGAAAGACGGACGCAATTCCGGATTATGTTTTGAAACGGAAGGCGCATAATCTCACCGAGTTTGTTCTGCTGGAGAATAAAAGATCTCTTTGTTTTTTTGCAGACGGAACAGTACGTTTGATTTCTCTTTCCGATATGGGATTGGCTGATTTTGTCGTTCAAAATGACACACTTCTTGAAACCGGAAAGGTTGGCTGCGGCGGATATTCTCTCATCTTTAACGAGGCAATCGAAATCAGCGCCTCCGATTTATACGTAAAAGGGGAAAAGATTCCGCTTTCGGCAGACGATTTCAGATTTTTTCTGGAAAAAAATGTGTATGATACGACACAGGCCTGCGAGCTGATGAATTGCTCCAGACAGAATTTGTCTTATCTTGTAAAGCAGAATTCGCTATCCGTTGCCAAAAACAGTGTCGGCGGAAATCTCTATTTCAAGGGGGATCTGCTGAAAAATATGTGGTGAGACATCAGCGCGAATGCCTCATAACGGGTTTTTTCATCATCGATTAACGGAATCCAATCCCACGGCATAGGGACTACCGAAGAATTAGATGAACTGCGTGCGCTGAAGAGTCTTTTTTCGGAATTAGAAAAAGGAGAAGTGTCAGCCAGAAAAGAAGGATGGATTTCAATTGAAGATGCCGAAAAGAGGTTTGGGCTATGAGCAAAATTAACCTAACTCCGGAAGCAATTAATGACTTGGAATCCATACTCCCTTTAGAGCCCGGTGAAAATGCCGGGCTCTTTTTGCGGGAGATCACATTCCGGTGGAGAATACATTGATAAATGCGGTATAATATAACTGCGTCTGTTTGTGATTAAACAGCATGACCTTGGAGGAGATTTGATGAAAATTGTATTTCTGGATATTGACGGGGTATTAAATCATGCCCGCACAAAAGAAAGACTCCAAAGTTATATCGGAATAGACGAAGGGAATCTTCGGAATTTTGTGGAATTTATAAAAAGAGCCCGCGCTGAAGAGGAAACGGAAGTGGTTCTTACTTCTTCCTGGAGAGAAGATGTAAATTGGGATGCGGTAGAAAACGGATACAAATATGTATACAATCGTTTGTATTCCGCTGGAATTACGCTATACGACATAACGCTTGTTACCGATAGAAAGCTGGGGAATCCAAACCGTGGAGAAGAAATTACAAGATGGTTTATGGAGCATCAGGATTTGGATATTTCCGGATACGTTGTTCTGGACGACGAACATATTTTTGAGTTTAAAGAATATGGTCTTACCAAACGTTTGATCAGAACCTCCTGGGACAGCGCAAAGGGAGAATTTCAGGAAAAAACATATCGCAAAGGCTTTGGATATGTTACAAAAACCGTTCTTTATGCCTTGCAAAGAAGAGGATAGTAACCCGGCAATATAGAGAAGTTTATACGAGAGATAATAAGACAATGCACTATATAATTGGAGATATTTATGGAGGACTTAAAAAGAATAGGAAAATATGTATCGATGCTACTACGCCACCATCCGGAGGAAGCAGGAGTCATTCTGGATGAACATGGCTGGACGGATGTGGAAAGCTTAATTCATAGGGTAAGTCCGAAATATCCGTTAACAGAAGAAATGTTGCATCAAATGGCTTTTGCACCGGATAAACAGCGGTATGAATTCAGTGAGGACGGTAAACGAATCCGGGCGGTACACGGACATTCTGTAAATGTGGATTTGGGATATGAAGAAGTAAAGCCACCGAAGATACTGTATCATGGAACGGCAGAAAAGTATCTAGATGCTATTCTGGCAGAAGGTTTGAAGAAACAGAGCCGACAGTTTGTGCATTTGTCTGAACTTAGAGAACAGGCAGAAACAGTCGGAAGGCGGCATGGCAGGTTAGTGATGTTTACTGTTAAGGCAGAAGAGATGTATCGGGATGGTTATCGATTTTATAAATCAGTAAGCGGCGTCTGGCTGACCAATCATGTCCCAATCGAGTATCTTAAAAGAGAGTCGAAGTGGGAATAAACGTATTACTCTGTGCATATGAATAACAAAAAGCTCTCTGATAGGAGAGCCTTTTTTGTGTCAAAAAA
>JAILAD010000072.1 GCA_024681795.1 Lachnospiraceae bacterium
GAATGTTCTTCCACCGTTACCACTTTTTGGGTCTTCTTTGCGGAAGCAAGCACCAGTTCCCTGTCAAGCGGTTTGATGGTATGAATGTTGATTACTTCGGCGGAAATTCCTTCTTTTTCAAGTTCCTCCGCTGCTTTTACCGCACCTGCCACGCATAAGCCGGTTGCAATAATCGAAACATCCCTGCCCTCTTTTAAAAGAATTCCTTTTCCGATTTCGAATTTATAGCCGGGACGTTCATTGATGACTGGAATCGCGTATCTGCCGAACCTGAGATATACCGGACCGACGTATTCCGCCGCGGCTTCCACCGCCGCTTTGGTTTCGATACCATCGGAAGGATTGATGATTACCATTCCGGGAATTGTTCTCATCAGGGCGATGTCTTCGTTACACTGATGGGATGCACCGTCTTCCCCGACGGACACGCCTGCGTGGGTTGCTCCGATTTTTACATTCAGGTGGGGATAACCGACGGAATTGCGGACCTGCTCAAATGCACGTCCGGATGCAAACATCGCAAACGAAGAACAGAACGGAATCAGTCCCGTTGTCGCAAGACCCGCGGAAACACCCATCATATTGGCTTCCGCAATACCGCAGTCAATATACCGGTCCGGAAATGCCTTTTTGAAAATCTCCGTCTTGGTGGCATTTCCCAAATCCGCATCGAGTACATATACTTTGTCATTTTTCTTTCCGAGTTCCGCCAGGGCATTTCCGTAACTTTCCCTGGTGGCAATTTTTACCGTATCAGACATAGGCTTCTCCAATCCTTTCCAAATCTTCCATTGCGACCGCATACTGTTCGTCATTCGGCGCTTTTCCGTGCCAGGGAGCCGCATTTTCCATAAAGGAAACTCCCTTTCCCTTTGTGGTATGCGCGATGATTACCGTGGGCATTCCCTTCGTATCGCGGGCTTTTTGAAATGCATCCGCAATCTGTGTAAAATCATGCCCGTCGATTTCAACGACGTTGAAATTAAATGCCCTGAATTTGTCACCGATCGGATAGGGAGAACATACTTCATCGATGTTTCCGCTGATCTGAAGGCCGTTGTTGTCCACAATCACGCAGAGGTTGTCAAGTTTACGAAAACCCGCAAACATGGAAGCCTCCCAGATCTGGCCTTCCTCCAGTTCTCCGTCTCCGCAGACCGCATATACCCGGTAATCCTTTTTTTGAAGTTTGGCGGAAAGTGCCATACCGCAGGCCGCGGACAGCCCCTGTCCCAGGGAACCCGAAGACATATCCACGCCGGGTGTCTCCTGCATACAGGGATGTCCCTGGAGTCTCGAGCCCAGTTTTCTTAACGTTTTCAGTTCTTCCACCGGAAAATATCCCCTGTTTGCAAGCGTCGAATAAAGTGCCGGAGCCACATGTCCCTTCGATAATACAAAGCGGTCCCTGTCCTCTTTTTTCGGATCGGCAGGATCGATATTCATCTCTTCAAAATAGAGATACGTCATGATATCCGCTATGGAAAGCGAACCGCCCGGATGTCCTGCTTTCGCTGCATGAACGGCGGTCACGATTCCCTTTCGGATTTCGTTCGCTGTTTTCTTAAGTTCTGCTTCGTTCATTCCGTTTCTCCTGAATTACACTGATTCTTCTCTGCATCATAACTATTCTTATCACGGATTTTACTGATTCTTTTGTCCGTAATAGGCATTCGCACCGTGCTTTCTGAAATAATGTTTATCCTGCAGTTCCTGCGGTGCAGGCAGAACCTCTTTGTTAATCTGCTCGGTAAAAAGTGCCATTTTTGCAACCTCTTCGAGAACCACCGCGTTATGAACCGCTTTCATTGCATCCTTCCCCCAGGCAAACGGTCCGTGATTCTTGCAAAGAACCGCGGGAACGGCTTCCGGATCTTTCTTCATTCTCTCGAATTCACTGACAATCAGCCTGCCCGTATTCAACTCGTATGCCTCGTCGATTTCCTCTTTGGTCAGACACCTTACACAGGGAATCGCTCCGTAGAAATAATCCGCATGCGTGGTTCCGTAACAGGGAATGTCCCTTCCGGACTGTGCGAAGGAAGTTGCATATGTGGAATGGGTGTGCACCACTCCGCCGATTTCCGGGAACCCTTTATACAGTTCCAGATGTGTGGGGGTATCGGAAGAAGGGTTTAACCGGCCTTCCACAACTTTTCCCTCCAGATCCACAACCACCATGTCCTCCGGCTTCATTACTTCATAATCCACGCCGCTCGGCTTGATTACAAAGAGTCCCGCTGCCCTGTCAATGGCACTGACGTTCCCCCAGGTAAAAGTCACGAGCCCATGCTTCGGCAGGAGCATATTTGCTTCATATACTTTCTGTTTTAATTCCTCTAACATGTTTTCTCCTTTTGTAACAATTCTGTAATGGGGTCAGGCACCATTACATGGCATCCATTACATCCACCGCTGCTCTTTCAATCTTAAGGCCTTTTTTGTATTTTTCAAGATATTCCTCAAAGCCTTTGACATCTTCTTCATCCGGAGCGGTCTTTTCGCATTTTGCATCCTTAAAGATCACGTCGGCAAGATATTCGCTTAATGTCTTACCGTTCTTTTGATCCATATACGCCGCAAGCAGAGCGATTCCCCATGCGCCTCCCTCGGAAGCCGTTTCCATAACGGATACCGGTGCACCGACTGCCGCTGCCGCAATCCTGGTTCCGACTCCCCTGGTCTTAAAATATCCGCCGTGACCGTACACCTCGTCCACAATGACGCCCTCTTCCTTTAACAATAAATCGAGGCCTATTTTTAAAGTCGCCATTGCGGAATAGAGATTCGAACGCATCAGATTTGCAAGCGTGAAATTATCTTCTGCGGATCTGGCAAGAACCAGTGCGCCTTTTTCAAACCCGGTAACCGGTTCTCCCGAAAGATAGTTGTATAAAAGCACTCCGCCGCAGTTCGGCTCTCCGCTTATGGACACCGAATACAGCTTCGTGAAAAGATCGTTCATATCGGGATTGATATCGTAAAGGTCACAGAATTCCTTAAAAATCTTCACCCAGTTATTAATCTCGGAAGTGCAGTTATTGCAGTGAACCATACCGACAAGTGCACCGTCCGGGGTGGTCACAAGATCGATTTCGGGATACACTTTGGAAAGTGCTTTTTCCAGAACAACCATTGCAAATACGCTGGTTCCCGCGGAGATATTTCCGGTTTTTACCTTTACGGAATTGGTTGCAACCATTCCGGTTCCCGCATCACCTTCGGGAGGACAGAGCGGAATACCCGCTTCCAGATTTCCGCTTTCGTCAATAAGAAGTGCGCCCTCTTTGGTTAACGTACCCGCATTTTCTCCCGCGGATAAAACCTTCGGAAGAAGATCACGCAAACTCTTCGTAAGCTCCGTTTCTTTTGCGAGCGCATCGAATTTGTCAATCATTCCGGCATCATAATTACCGGTTTTGGTATCAATCGGAAACATACCGGATGCATCTCCCACACCCAGCACTTTTTCACCGGTCAGTTTCCAGTGAACAAATCCCGCAAGGGTTGTAAAGGAATCGAGATTCGCGATATGTTCCTCTTTCTTTAACATTGCCTGATAAAGATGTGCGATGCTCCATCTCTGGGGAATATTGTACTGAAATTCCTTTGTCAGTTTTTCGGCCGCTTCTCCTGTAACGGTATTTCTCCAGGTTCTGAACGGAACCAGGAGGCTGCCTTCTTTATCGAATGCAAGATATCCGTGCATCATGGCGGAAATACCGATTCCCGCAAATTTTTTCACGACGGTGCCGTATTTTTCGTTTACATCCCTTGCCATATCCGCATAACATGCTTTCAGTCCGGCAAATATTTCTTTTTCGGAATAGGTCCATATTCCGTCCTTTAAACTGTTTTCCCAGCCGAAGCCGCCCATGGCGAGAACCTCTCCCGCTTCATCGCAGACAACGGCTTTGATTCTGGTCGAACCGAATTCGATTCCGAGATAAGCTTTTCCGCTTTCAATTATTTCCTTTGCTCCCATTGATTTTCCTCCTGCAATTTCGTAATGGGGTCAGGCACCATTACAGTACGTAATGGGGTCAGGCACCGTTACGCCAGGCACCGTTACGCCGGCACCGTTACACTCTGACTTTTATGATAGGTCTGCACGAAAATATGCAGATTTAATTCATCTGCATATTTTTATGAAAATCACCTTCCGGCAAATCCGTACCGGTTTATGCTTTTTTCTTTTTGGATCTGCGGCTTAATACCACGCTCTGCAGCAGAATGAAGAAGCATAACATACCACCGGTCGTAATACTCTGCCACCAGGGATCGTTTAATCCGCTTGATACAACGATTTTCTTAATGGTCGTAAGCGTCATGGTTCCTACGAATGTACCGATTACATTACCGACACCACCGGTAAGAAGCGTACCGCCGATAATTGCGGATGCGATGGCGTTCATTTCCATACCTGCCGCATTGGTTGCATTTCCCGCACCGGTATGCATCATGAATACAAATCCGGAAATACCGCTTAAAAGTCCGCAGATTACATAGCTTAAAAAGCGGGTTTTCTTAACATTGATACCGAGCATTAACGCGCTGGTCTGGTTTCCCCCGATTGCATAGAAGCCACGTCCGAGTTTATGGAACTTCAATAAGAGGAAAATAACAATGATACAAACAAGGGCAACCACTACACCGAGTTCCACACGTGCCGGAACCAGATTCCCGTTTTTGGCCGTATAGCCGAGCCACGGAATTACGATTTTGACATCTCTCAGTTTTCCGAAAGCCTCATGCTCAACCTTCTGTGGATTCACCGAAAGAATGGTTGTCATACCTCTTGCAAAAAACATTCCCGCCAGGGTTACAATGAACGGCTGAATCTCGAGATAGCTGATTAAATAGCCCTGAACCAGACCGAATGCGAGACCGATACCAACCGCCAGCAGTATTGCTACAAATATGTTTCCGCCCCGGTTCAGATACAGTACACAGGCCATTACCACCAGGGATGTTACCGCACCTACACTGATATCGATACCGCCGGTGATCATTACGACCGTCAGTCCGCAGGATACGATAATCAGAGGGGCATTATCGTTTAACATGTCGAAGACCTGCTGTGGATGTAAAAATCCGCCTTTGAAAAGCACCATCGCAAGCAGATACATACCTACCAGAATACAGATTGCGATAGTCATTAAAAGCAAAGTGTCTGTTAAAGGCTCCCTGCGATTTTTCTTATTATTCATAGTCAATCGGGCTCCTTTCATCAATCATTTCCGTATAACCGCTGTCATTATTCAGCGAACCGGCTTTCTGCTCCTGTGCTATTTTCCTGATTGTCGAGGTAATAATAATTGCCACAACAAGCCCCGCAACGGAAGTAACGATTCCCGCAATTGCAAGGATTTTTCCGATTGTCGCCTTACCGGACTTTTCTTCCCGCAGCTCTGCTTTTATCTTCCTGCACATTGAAAGAGAAAATACCGCGAGTGCAATTCCGAGTGCCGTAGAAATAAAACTCGGATAAACAATGGGAAGCCAACTGAAAGCTACTGAAGTCAGTCCCATTTGAAGTGCTGCTATACCGGTGATCAAAGCCACAATTTCCTTGCCGCGTACCGAAAGGGAATCCAGTTTGTGTCTGAGTTTTGTAATTAAGTTCTTAATTACCGGAGAACCGATTACAACAAGGATAATAATAACAATCGCCTTGTATGCCTTTACGTCTGTGGAAGAAACCTTCATGGCATACAGGGTAACAGTAAGCATATGAATGACATATGCACCGATAATACTTCCGGCGAGTTTAAACTTACCGCCGCCTAAATTGTTACCGCCGATTGCCACTGCAAGAATGGCATCCATTTCCACATCGATCAAAAGTGTTTCATGGTTAATCAGTCCCAGACGGCTGACGCCGATGATTCCGGCTACTGCTACGCAGAGGCCGAGAATAATGAAGGAAAGCAGCCGGATAAAGGTTGCATTGATACCGTTTAACCTGGATGCGCTTCCGTTGATACCTACGGACTGTGTGAACAGTTCCAGTGAGGTAAAATGGAAAACAAGTTTAAAAATGATTGCCACTGCGATTACAATCAGAACCGGTGTCGGAACGGGAATCCCCGGAATAAAACTTCCGATTCCTTTGATAATCGGGCTGTCTACGGGAACGGATGCACCACCGTTAATCCAATACGCAATGGAACGTCCGCAGGTAAACAGAATCAGTGTTGCAATCATCGGCTGTATTTTAAATACCGAAACCAGTGTGCCGTTGAATGCTCCGAAAATCATTGCCACAACACACGCTATCAGAAAGGCAAGAATTACGGAAAAACCGGTAATACCGGAGCCGGATTTCAAAACCTTTACAAACGTTGCACCGGCAATCGCTGCAGCGGCACCGACGGAAATATCCTGTCCTCCGCAGGCTGCGGTAACCAGTGTCATGCCCATTGCAAGAACCGCAAGCTCACTTGCCGCATTTATGATACTGATTAAGTTACCGGCCAGTACGATGTTTCCGTCATTATTATGGGTAATCCCGATACTGAAAAACGACGGGTCCCTGACTAAGTTGAAAATTACCAAAAGACAGATGGCGATAATCGGAATCGTAAGCTGACCGAGACCGCCTTTAAAGATATTTTTTATTTTATTCTTCATTTACGGTTTCTCCTCCTGCTATCGTCTTCATCACCTGTGCTTCATTCAGATCCGAACCTTTCAGCTCTCCGACCACATGTCTGTCTCTCATGACAATGAGTCTCGAACAGGTTCTTAACATTTCCTCTATTTCCGAAGAAATAAAGGTAACGCTTACTCCGTCTTCCGCAAGTTTTAACACGAGTTTCTGGATTTCAAGCTTGGTTCCGACATCAATACCTCTGGTCGGCTCATCCAGAATCAGATAATCCGGATGGGTAAGCAGCCATCTGGCCAGAATAACCTTCTGCTGGTTGCCTCCGCTTAAGGAGCCGATCGGCGTCTCACGGCTTGCCGTTTTGATATTCAGAACCTTAATGTACTCGTCCGCAAACGCTTCCGCTTCGCTTCTGCTGATCGGTTTGAAAAATCCCTTCATAACCTGCAGCGCCAGAATGATATTTTCGCGAACGCTTAAATCCGCAATGATTCCGTCACGTTTTCTGTCTTCCGCCAAATACCCGATACCGTGCTTCATAGCATCAATCGGTTTGGAAATTGCTACGTTTTCCCCTTTTATTTTAACGGTACCGCCGTTCACTTTGTCGGCACCGAAGATTGCCCTGACACTTTCGCTTCTTCCCGAACCGAGAAGTCCGGTAAATCCGTTCACTTCACCCTTATGGATGGTAAAATCAAACGGCAGCGCATCACTTGACGATAAAGATTTTGCTTCATAAAAAATATCTTCGTCGCTGAATTCTTTATTCTCGACTTCTCCGAAGGAACTGAGTTCATCCAGATCCTTGCCGATCATCTTGGCAACCAGCTGAACCTGAGGAAGTTCTTCCGTTAAATATTCTCCTACAAGTTCGCCGTTTCGAAGGACCGTAATCCGGTCACAAACTTCATAAACCTGTTCCAGGAAATGAGTTACAAATATGATGCCGACACCTCTGCTCTTTAAATCCCTCATCAGATTGAAAAGAACTTTTACTTCCTTGTCATCAAGAGAAGAAGTCGGCTCATCCAGAATTAAGACTTTACATTTCATATCTACCGCACGTGCGATGGCAACCATCTGCTGAACTGCCAGAGAACAGCTTCCGAGAATCTGGGCAGGTCTGGCGGGAATTCCGAGTTCTTCCAAAATACTTCCCGCGCGTTTTTCACGTATCCCGTTCCGGATCAGAAAGCTCTCCTCGCGTCCGATAAACATATTCTCTGCTACGGTAAGATTGGGGCACAGGGTAATTTCCTGATATACCGTACTGATTCCGTTGTTCTGTGCATCCTGCGGCGAACGGATTATGATTTTTTTACCGTCCACGGTAATCTCTCCGCCGTCGTTCTGATATACACCCGTTAAAACTTTAATAAGTGTGGATTTGCCCGCACCGTTTTCTCCCATCAATGCATGAATTTCACCGGCTCTTAAGGTAAAATCCACGTTGCTTAAGGCTTTCACGCCCGGGAAAAATTTATTAATCTGTCGCATCTCCAGCAAGCAATGTTCCTGCATTACCATACCTCCCGCTACCTGCATCCGGACACCCGAATGCTTTCCTTAAAAAACGTAGCTGGGTTATTCACCCAGCTACGCCTTTCGGTTTGTTTTATAAAACTATTCACCTAAACCATAAGTATCAATATCATCCTGGGTAAGAGTCTTTGCATCAAATCCCTTTTCTTCGTTAATAATCTTCTTGGAAGAAGCTGTGGTCTTGCCCTGAATCAGGTCGCTGATAACCTGTGCCTGGAAAGGAGAGCACTGACCATCATAGTTCCATTTGCCTGCAAGTAATTCTCTTAATGCCCACTTGTTGCAGTCAAATCCCATTACGATAACGTCGCCGTCAACACCGTGGGTGATACCTGCTTCGTCAAGTGCTGCTACGGCACCTTTTGCCATACCGTCGTTCTCTGCGTAGATTACGTTGAAGGAATCGCCGGAGTTGATAACGGATTCAACGATCTTCTTAGCTTCTGCTTCGTCCCATGTAGCGGTCTGCTGAACAACTTTGTTCATCTTTCCGGATGCGAACTGAGCGTCAAGTGCACCGGTACGTCCGATCTGAGCATCGGAACCCATAGCGCCCTGAATGTGGATTACGTTGTATTCAGGAAGGTTCTGGGATAATAACCAGTCAACTGCGAGATCGCCTTCAGCGCTCATATCGGAAACAACTGCTGCTTCATAAAGGCTTTCATCAACATCGATCATACGGTCGAAGAGATAAACTTTAATTCCTGCTTCCTGAGCTTTCTTTAAAACTTCGTCCCAGCCGGTAGTCTCAGCTGCGGAGATAAGAAGATAATCAACACCTTCGGTAATGAATCCCTGAGCTGCCTGAAGCTGCTCATCGTTCTTTAAGCTGTAGAATGTCTTTAATTCATAGCCGTTGTCAGCAGAGAAAACTGCTTCCATATCTTTTACGTTTGCTTCACGATAACCGGACTCTGAAGGGGGGTTATTTACAACGCCGACCTTGATGGTACCGGATGCTACTACCGCGGGTTCTCCGCCTCCTGCATCGGGAGCGGAAGGAGCGGGTGCGCTTCCTCCTGAACAAGCAGTGAACAACAAACTAACTGCAAGGGTTCCAGCCAATAACAAACTTCCTAACTTTTTCTTCATTTTGTTAATCCTCCTTTTTCATTATAGTCGTTTGCGACTGTTTAAATGTATGATAGCGCATCGTAAAAAGGAGGTAAATCAAGGTTGATTTTAACTTGGTTGAAAATAATACCGCAAACTCTTAACAAAAAATAAAGCGGTTAAGAATTATCCTATTCCGGTTGATTTTGATATTGCTGCCGGTATTCGGAAGGTGTCATGCCGGTATTTTTCTTAAAAATATAACTGAAATAATGGGAATCGTTATACCCTGTCTCGTGGGCAATCTGGGAACTCTTGTAATTGGTTGTGCGAAGGAGTTCCTTAGCCTTGTTGAGCCTTAGGTATATCAGATATTCCGTGAACGTCTGTCCGGTATACTGCGAGAAAACGGCAGAAAATCTGCTCTTGCTCATGTTCACGGCATTGGCGACGTCCGGAAGCATCAGATTGGGATTGGAGAAATTCTGTGACATATATAATTTGGCTTCGCTGATTACGGAAGGCATTTCATCATTCACGTCTCCCATTTCGCGAATGCCGAGAATCAGCGCATTTTCCTCTTTTCTTTCCACCAGAAGATGGCGGATGTGTCTTGCGGTTTTAAAACTGTGCAGAATCTGACTGGGAGAATCCACGATTTCCCCGATTCCGATCCGGACGGTATCACATCCCGCACGCTCAAGTTCCTGCACCATGGAACTTGCCATGGAGTATGCTTTTTCCTCGGCGTCCGCACTTGTTTCGCCGAGAATTAACAGTCTCGTGCCCACCCTTCCCGGAGACGGATGCGCACTTCCATTGCTTAAATCCGCCAGAACGCTGATGGCTTCCTGACCGGTAGCGGCAGGATTAAACGCAGCATCAATCACAACATACGCCGGTGCGGGCACGGGGCATCCCATGGAGGAAAGCTGACGGATTACGTTTTCCGCATCCTCTTCCACCGCCTCATCCGTAAAAAGGGAACCGATTAATTTTTCCTTTAAAAATTTCCGGTCGTTTCCCATACGTGCCCTTAAGCTGGATGCATGCTCAAGCTGTTTTCTTTCTTCTTTGATCTGTGTGCCGATTTTATCAAGCGCCTCTTTTAAATCTGCGGAATTAATCGGTTTTAACAGATATTCCCGGACGCCTAACTGGATGCACTGGCGCGCATATTCGAACTCGTCATACCCACTCAGTACGATAATTCCGATCCACGGCATCTGCATTCTGAGCATACGGCAGAGTTCAAGGCCGTCCATGAAAGGCATTTTGATATCCGTAATGACAATGTCGGGATTGGTATCACGGATCATGGGAAGCGCCATTTCCCCGTCCGGAGCCTCACCCACGAGAGTATAGGGAGTCTCATCCCAGGGGAATGATTCCCGGATTCCTTCTCTTATTACGATTTCATCATCAACCAGAAACACTTTCATTTTCGAATATCTCCTCTTTTGTCCTGTACGGTACCTTAAATCTTACATCGGTTCCTTCCGGACCGCTCGTGATTTTTAATCCCTCGGGTTCATTATAATAAAGACGAAGACGCATATTTACGTTTACCAGTCCGAAGCCGCCTCCGCCTCCCTCGCTGACCGAGGGCTGCTCTTTCTTCATCCCTGCATTTAAATTCTCAAGCTGCTCCGGGCTCATTCCGCAGCCCGTATCCCTTACCGAAAATTCCAGACATCCTTCCGTTTCCTTTGCGGTCACGTATATGGTTCCGCCACCGCGTTTGATTTTTATCCCGTGGTAAAGTGCATTCTCAACCAGCGGCTGCAGAAGCAGTTTTAAAATATAAAACCGTCCGATTTCGTCCGGAATGTCAATTTCATATTTCATAATGTCACGATATCTGGTCTGCTGGATTTTTAAATATCCCTCGATATGTTTCTTCTCCTGGCTTATGGGAATCCAGTCCGCACCGGAGGATAAACTGATTCGGAAAAAATCGCTTAAGGAACTGGTAAGACTGATCACTTCTTCCGTCTCGCCGCCCTCGGCTTTCCAGACAATGGCATCAAGGGTGTTGTAAAGAAAATGCGGATTAATCTGTGCCTGCAGGGTTCGAAGTTCCGCCTTCCTTAAGCGCTTTGCATCCTGCTCGCTTTTCTTCATCATATTTTCCAGACGGTCCGCCATGGTATTAACCTGCGCGGTCAGGTTTCTCAGCTCCGTTACCTCAGTATCCGTAATTCTTGCATCGAGCGTTCCTTCCGCAAGATCCTCCGTTACCTTTTCAAGTTTTTCAATCGGTCTCCGGACCATGTCCGACGTGGATTTCATGGAAACGTTACGGACCCAGGCGGATAAAATGATAATCAGCACCTCGACAACCGCTGTGATGATGATGATTAAACTGAGGCTCTTGCTCATCTTCGCTGTGGATGTGATTTCCAGTGCAATATACTCATTCAGCATACTGTCAACCAGCGCCGATACGTTTCTGACTTCGGCAAGCACGGCTTCGTTTTCCACGACCGGCACTTCGGCATTCACGTTATCGCGGATTTTATCCACGTAATTTTCCAGGGTCTCCATCGTACGGCCGGCCACAATCAGCGAAAGTCTGTTTTCCTCTCCCGTTCTTGCGGTTACGTCTTCGATGGTCACCTTGACCTCTTTAATTCTTAAATAGATATCGCTCCCCGGAAAACTTTCCTTTCCGCTTACGATGTTCCAGGCCTTCTCCGGAATTTCATCGGCGACGACGGTTTTCAGTTCCGTAATCTCTTCCATTCTTTTGATGGCATTGTGATATTTCCAGGCATAAAGAAGCATCAAAACCAGACTGATTACAATGGGAAAAACCAGCATTAAAACCAGTCTGTGGCTTAATTCGTTAATGGCACCGAGGATGCTTTTTTCTTTCTTTACTTTCTCCATTGAATTCCTCTGACCGGCAGCTTCCTAATATCCTCTCGGAGCGATGTTCGAAAGATCCCCTTCATCCGAAAAGACCTGCTCTTCCGGATGAATCATGGGTTCCACGCTTTCTCCGTTCTTTAATTTGATTGCCGTCTCCATAACCTCTTTTCCGAGTTTCGGCGTGCATTCCACAACGCAGTTGATTTTTCCGGATTTCAAAACATCAATTGCGTCCTGTCCTCCGTCAATGGAAATGATAATGATATCTTTTCCGGGAACCAGACCGGCTTTTTCGATTTCGGGCAGCGCCCCCAAAGTCATTTCGTCGTTATGGCTGTAAACCACGTCGATTTCATCCCCGTATTTTTCAAGTAAAGTTCTCATGCATTCCGCACCGCGGCTTTTTAAAAAATCACCGTCGATACTCTCCAGAATATGCATCCGTTCGTCATCTTTAATTGCATCCGCGAAGCCGGCCTGTCTCTGTCTCATGGGGGTTGAATTATCGGTTCCGGTAATCTCCACGATATGAAGTTCTTCCGTTTCCATGCTGTCCGCCTTGCGGATTAAATATTCCCCGGCCTTCACACCCTCGCTGTAGAAGTCCGCTCCGATTAAACATGCCGTTAAATCTTCTTTTTCACTGCTGATGTCACGGTCTACCAGAATTACGGGAATTCCGGCATCCTTTGCTTCCTGAAGCACATTGTCCCATCCCTCTTCCACGATGGGAGAAAATGCAATGACGTCCACCTTATATGCGATAAACCGTCTGATTGCGGCAATCTGGTTTTCCTGCTTCTGATTGGCATTTTCAAACATTAAATTAATGCCGTAATTTGCCGCCTGTTCTTCTATGTCATTCGTATTCCCGATTCTCCATGCACTTTCCGAACCGATTTGGGAAAAACCGAGCAAAAGACCGGGATCGCCGGTCTCGGTTTCTTTCGGATTACATGCAAACATCAATGTGGAAACGGCCGTGAGGATTCCCAGGGCCAGGACTGAATTCCGGATTCTTCTCTTTTTCATGATTCCACCCCCTTTGCACATTATAACAGATAGTAAGGAATACGGGAAAGTTTAAAATTTTTCCGCTTCGGGTAAGAATTCTCTTATCCACTTGTTTTGGATATGAATTCGTAGCATACTGTAAATATGGGAAAAATAGCGGAATTCATTTCAAAAGAAACGGATATCAAAAACGAAAGCAAGAGGATGACGGTATTAATCCGGAAAATATGCCTCTCTTTTTTGGCGCTTTCCGTTTTCCAGCTGCTTCTCTTTGCTTTTCTTCTGCATTCCGGCCGCGGAATCACACTGTGGGCATTTACGATAGCCGCGGATTTTCTGACATTTTATATTTCCTATCACTCCACCAAAAAAGTGGTTTTATCCGTCTTCATTTCACAAAAAATCCTCTGGATTACCGCCTCCATGCTCCTCATCGGATGGGACGGAGGATTTCAGTTTTTCCTGATTCTTTTAATCATTCTTTACTCCTTCGGGGAAGCCGGTTATAACAACAAAAAACTGATTTTTAATTTCTTCTGTTTTGTCCTTTTCCTGTTCTTCCTTCTCTTTTTCAAAGGAAAAACGGGTCTGATTGACGTTACGGGAATGGAGCGTGTCATAGAGACTTCCGCCACTCTGGTATTCTGCGTAAACGTTGCATTTGTGGCAACATCCTTCAGCAAGGCAAGCCAGGAAGTCGAAGAAAAAATCGTAAATTACAATAAACAGCTTGAAATCGAAGCCGGCGAGGATGCCCTGACCGGACTTAAAAACAGAAGAAATACCAATGCCTTTATCCGTTCCCTCGTGAGTGAACATGACACGTTCAGCATCTGTATCTGCGACATCGATTTTTTTAAAAAAGTAAACGATACCTACGGGCATGAATTCGGTGACGAAGTTTTGAAAGCCATCGCGGACGTCTTTAAAAAGAAACAGTCGGAAGGAGTTTATGCTTCCAGATGGGGCGGTGAGGAATTTCTTCTCATTTTCCCGGGATTAAACGGAGACGATGCCTATGTCAAAACCTTTGCGATCCGTGATGAAATAAAAAACATCACCGTTCCGAACGGTGATGTTTCGATTTCCGTTACAATGACCTACGGTCTTTCGGAATATTCCCTGCATCACACCATGGAAGAAAACATCCGGGAAATCGACGAAAAACTCTATATGGGCAAGGAATCCGGACGGGACAGAATCATCTACTGAAATTTTCTTTTCCCGGACCGGTGCCGTAAATCAACGTATTGTAAACCTTGTATAACCGAAAACGGTACGATAAAATAATTATAATTCCGCCGGACGGGAGTGAATCCGGGGCGGACATATACGACGCGGGAAAATAAAGATTAACATGGAGGGTTACCTATGGCAAGAAATCCGGATACCTATTTACTCTATGAGTA
>JAILAD010000009.1 GCA_024681795.1 Lachnospiraceae bacterium
CTCGCCCCCCTGCAGGGGCTCTAACAGATCCGTAAACACCGCAGCGGGGAAGGCATCGTCCTCCCAGGTAACGGAAACCTCTCCCGCATCGGGAGCGATAAAGGAGTACTCCGGAATATCTGTTCCGGTCAGCTCTGCGATCACTCCGGGCAGGAAATCCTGCACGCATCGGCCATTTGCATCCTTGTAGGCACTGCGGCAGCCGAAAATGAGGTTCCCTCCATGCCGCACATATTCGGTCAACACCTCCGCCTGCTCCTGTTCCAGGATCACAGGGTGGGGGTAGAAGAGGACTTCGTACTGCTCCAGATCCCGGTGATCCATGCCGGAGGTCAGGGTCACGATATCGTAGGAAGTGTGGGTGTGCTGGAGGGCGGCAAAGAGGCCATCCTCGCTCCTGTATTGCACTCTGGCGTGCCAGTGGTCGCATTCTGCATCCCATAGATTATCATAATCCTGCAGGTTGCCCACCCGGGCAGAGGACCTGCTGCCCGCTAGAGCCTGCAGGCGTTTTACCTGTCTTGCAATCTCCCGGATCTCCCGAAGGCGCCTGTTCTCCCTGCCGGAATAGTCCAGGATCCCATGCCAGTAGATCTCCGTGCCAATGGTGCTGGTGCGCCATCTGAAATACCCCACATAGTCGGCGCCGTGGGCGATGGACTGCAGTGTCCAAAGGCGGATCTGGCCCGGTCTGGGCGTGGGTGCCTCCATCCTTGTATCCCATCCATTGGCACCGGATTGCTGTTCCATGATCCCAAAGACGGGAGAGATAGCGCGGACCTTGGCAAGGTTCCAGCTCCAATGTCTGTCCCGCATGGCCGCCGGATCCGGATCGTAGCTGTCCAGGCAGTAGCCGAAATTGGGATAGGAATCGTAGGTGATAAAGTCCAGGACCTCCGGTACCAGACGGTTATAATCGATATCGCCGAAAATGCCGTTGGTGGTGATGAAATCATCCCGCTTGCGGTACTGCCGCAGGATCTCGCTCTGGAGTCTGGCGTAGCGGTAGACGCTGTCGGAAATGAAATGCTTGTAGTCTAAGAGCTGATGAGGATTGGTGCCACCGCTGGGTGTGGGCAGGGGGAGGTGGACCTCCTCCCAATCGGTGTAGGTCTGGTTCCAGAAGGCGGTGCCCCAGGCACTGTTCAGCTCCTCCAGGGATCCGTATTTCTCGCGAAGAAAACGCCGGAAGGCGATGGTGTCACTGTCTGAATAGAACTCCCCGATCTCGCAATTGAATTCGTTGTCGATCTGCCAGCCGATGACGCAGGTGCGCTTGCCGTAATGCTTGGCCATCTGGGTGACGATAATGCGGGTCTTTTCCTGGTAGACGGGGGAATTGTAATTGTAATGCCTGCGCATGCCGTGGCCCAGACGGGTGCCGTCCTTCAGGCAGTTGCAGACCTCCGGGTATTTTTCCGTCAGCCAGATCGGCGGCGTGGCGGTGGGGGTGCCCAGGATCACTTGCATGCCCACCTCATCGCACAGGTCCAGGAAGCCGTCAAAGAAAGAAAAGTCAAAGACGCCCTCCCGGGGCTCGATCTTATTCCAGGCGAATTCCGCAATGCGGATCACGGTAAGACCGCTCTTTAGCATGCGGTCCAGATCCTCCCGCCACAGGGAGGGATCCCAGTGTTCCGGGTAGTAGCAGACTCCTAGGGTAATGCAGTGGTCGTCCAGAAGATGCATGGATTTTCCTCCTTGATGGCGATGTGGGTAGACATGAACAATGGTAAGAAATATCTACTTATGATTATATTTCCGGCAAATATGTTTGTAAAGTATCCAAAAGGTTACCTTTGGATAGGGCAATGACGATATAAGGTTTAACCAAAAATCAAAAACAGGTTTTAGATTATTTGAAAAATAATCCTATGGCAACTCTGCAGGAAACAGCTTCCGGTTGTGAACTGAGTCTTGGTGGTGTAAAGAAAATATGCTCAAGGTTACGGGAAATAGGAGCAATTCAGGCGGGGATAAAAAATGTTTACCTTCGTGTCGGAAAAGGTGTTGGTGAATACAAGGTTGTTCCGGCTGAAAAATTGCTTTGGGTTGTTGGAGATACTGATTAACTTAAAACGGGTGCAGGGCGCTGCCGTGACAGAAATGTGATATTCTGTATGATACAAGTATATTTGTTAAGTAATACATGGGAAAAGGGGAAGAATTATGAAATATAGTGTGGATACTTACAGATTCTATTCCAGCGAAAAGATTTTTGCTTACACGATAAGAACCAGGGTAAAAATGAAGGAACCGGTGGATATAGATGTTTTGCGGCATGCGGTGAATGTTGCAATAAAACGTTATCCGTATTTCCAAAAGGAAGTGGTATTAGGGGAGGACGGAGGATATGATTTAATTCCGAATTCCAGGGAAATTGTTGTAATGAAAACCAACGATAAGCTTCCCGATCTTTGTACGGAAGAGGTAAATAAACACTTACTGTTTGTTGATTGTGAAGGAGAGGATATTTATTTCAATATCAGCCATTCCATGTGCGGCGGAAGGGGCGCACTGCCCTGGGTGATGACAAGCATATACCAGTATGTGGTTGAGAAATACGGAGTGACTCCAAACGCACCTTCAATCCGGAAACCGGACAGTGAACTCTTAGAAGGAGAGGATACAGAACCTTCTTTGGAAATGCTTACGGATGAAAAACCGATTTATCAATATAAAAGCAAAAAACCGGTTATTATGACAATGGATTATTTAAACGGTATGTTTAATCCGTTTAAAAGAGATCCTAATTACTATATTTTTACTTTTGAACAAAAGGACATTGTGAAATTCATCCGGAACAACGATTCGTCCGTTGCTGCATTTTTCCTTACCGTGATGGCGGAGGCGCTGGACAAGGTTCTGCCGGAAAAATATCAGTACATCGGCGGAGAAATTGCGCATAATCCTGCAGCAGATATCGGGTTGCCGAATTCACACTGCGATTTTCTGACGCATGCGCATATTGATTATGACAGAAAATACTTAAAAGGCGATCCGGAATTTCTGGGTACACTCACAAGAAGCCAGATTATTCTGCAAACGGATCTCTCCGTTGTAAGCTGTGAGCTTCGGAAAAAGTTTACACACTGGGAGGGAATCGATCAGGTTTCCGGTTTGAAGAATAAAATCGCATTTAACGCAAAGAACGATCCGTTCACTGGGAAAGAAGCGGAGCATGGTACATTCATTTCAAACTATTCCGGCAGAATGGACTGGGGCGAAGTGGCCGATTATGTGGAATCCTATGTGATTATTGTGGAGGGACATCTGTTATTGGAAGTGACTTCCATGGCGGATAAGATTTTTGTCAGCTTTATGCAGCTGATTCAGGAGACAAAATATACAGAAAGCTTTGGAATAGTACTGAACGAGTATGATATTCCGTTTAAGGTGGAGGGCCCGTTCCCGAAGAACCAGCCGAAGCATAAACTTCCTTAGAAGATTAAAAATAAAACTAACTTTTTGCTTTTTTTGACCGTTTTTTGGATGCAAAAGTCCGGTAAATGAAAAGATTCAGGCAATTAATTGACAATCCGCGCCATCGCGCATATAATATTTTTATAATATTCTTGGCAAAATAATCGAAAGATTACGACGCAAAGCTTTAGGACCTAACCTCATTTAAGAGCATGGTAGCCAGTTGCAAATAAAAGTAAGCATCGCCGGGAATAGCCGATGCTTTTTTTATTTTATCGGGACTTTTTTCGAAGTCCCTTTGAAATAAAAATCTTTGCCCGGGTCATCAAGAGGAGAGAGTATGATTGAGAACTATATTACCGTAAAAGAAGCCGGAGAAAAATGGAATCTGAAAGTACGCACGATTCAGGAAATGTGTGTAAGCGGCCGGATACAGGGAGCGGTAAAATTCGGAAAAAGCTGGGCGATTCCCGCGGATGCCAAGCGCCCGAAGGACAGACGCATTACTTCGGGAAAATATAAGAATTTCCGGAAACGGACGGAGTCTTTTGTTAATTATACTCTTTTTTGAGGAGTTTTCGAAGAACCGGGGAAGATAAAAGGTGAAAAAAGATGAGTGAAAAAAATACAGACAAAAAAATAAATCCGGCATTTTTGGTTCTTTTTGTTTTGGGTTGTGCGCTTTTTTTATATACCTTATTTTTGGTAATCAGAAGACCTGATGTGATTCACATTTTCTGGTTTTTACTTACTTCTGTATTGCTTGTTCTTAATTTCTTCTGGATGCAGACAAGATTCTTTGAAGACAGGGATGATTTAAACAGGCGAATCGGAGAGTGGAATAAAAAGCGTCTGCAGGCCATGCAAATGAGAGTTCCGTTTAATGAACCGAGGCCTGTGAAAAGTAAAAAGCTGACGCCCGTTATCCCGGTTGTTTTTGCTGTTTTTATAGGGGTTTACATTATCAGTTTTCTTCCGTTAAAAATAATTGATTCTGCTGTTCCGAAGGGGAGGCTGGTATATAAATACGATATTGCAAAGCTGAAGGATAAGAACGGAGTCAAGTACGGATTTCTTCCCGACAGTGTTCCGAGGGAAGCGAAGGACGTAAAATGGATTGTGTTTCCGAGCATAATGCAGGGCGACGGATATGAGGTTTTGTCATTTTATATTGATGACGAATATATTGAAAGAGAAGTGAATGCAAAATGTGCGGGAATTACGGCGAAGTCGGCGTGGGATCTTCCGGTTCTGAATTTTCTTACCGATGAGCAGATGGAGAATGCACAGTGGTTTCCGATGCATGATGAGGGCGAGAATCACAGGCACACATGGGGAATCGTTGCGGACCCGGGATCGAATTTTATCGCATATTTTGTGCAGTAAATCACATAATTGTAATTTATACAGAATAATTATATTTAACAAAATGTAAGATATACTTGACATATAGTCAAAGTGATGTTACTATGATCTCAGTCGACGAGGTAACTGTAAATAATCATCCATCTGAAACGAGGTCATAATATGAAAAACGCTAAAATCGGTATTATCATTCCCGCAATTATTTTTTTAATTTTATTATTTTGCATACCTTTAATTTTTCTGTACAAATCCCCGCAGGATGAAAGCGTGCAGAAATGGAAAAACCGGATTACCGTAACGGACGGTAAAGTGGATCAGGACAAAACTACCGCAGACTTTACCGTAAATAAAGCCGGCGAAATCACATTGTATTTTTCCTTCCTTCCGGTAGGTGTAGAGAAAGACGATGTGTCGAATGTCGATATCAATAAGATCGGATGTCTGACAACTGTAGTTGTAGAGAATGAAAAAGGCGAAATCGAATATACATCAACGGCAGGAAGCGTGTTTCTGGATACTACGATGTATCTTGAGGCCGGCAATTATACCGTAACATATTATTATCACTCCGATGCGGAAGCTTTCAGGGAATTCGCCAACGAATATCTGTGCAGCCAAAGAGCTACCGAGGAGATTATCAAGGAGACCGGATTTGAGAATTTCGAGAAAAATGCGACCACGGATTTTATCTATGAACTGAAGGTTTATTCCGCCAAGGCAGACCGTACGCATACGGGGGTCATCTTACTTTGGGCACTGTGCATCGGCATTTCCTTTGGTGCGTTGATTGGCGGACTCTTCAAATATTCGGACGCACCGGACGGCAAATACAGATACGACGAAAGACAAAGAACCGAACAGGGACGCGGATACAGAGCAGCCTTTATTGCTACCGCCATTTCCCTTCTCATTCCGTTGATACTTGGTTCCACCGGAATCATCGGCAGTGAATTTATGACATTCGTTATCATCCTTGCACTCTTTATAGGCGTATCCGTACTGATCGTTTACTGGATCTGGCATGAATGCTATTTTGCAATCAACGAAAATTCCACAAGAATTATGATTTTCATCGGTATTTTCGGCGTCCTGAACTTCATTATTTCGGTGATTAATTTCATCGGCGGATACTTAATCGTAAACTGTGTTCCGACAGTCAGATGTTTAAATCTGTTTGTTGCCCTTCTGTCACTTGAAATCTTCATTGCCATCCTGGCAAGACGCGCTGCCAATGCAAGGCTTGAGGCGCAGGAAGGAGAGGATGAAGAATGAAAAATCTCAAACTGAAGGCTGCCCGTGCGGCGCTGGACCTCTCCCAGCAGGACCTGGCAGACAAGATTGGAGTCTCAAGGCAGACCATAAATGCCATCGAAAAAGGAGATTATAATCCGACCATAAATCTTTGCCGAAGTATCTGCAAGGCACTCGGGAAAACTCTGGATGAAATATTCTGGGAGGAAGAATAGACATGTACTTACTTTAAAACATGGCATCAGGGATGGTTTTCTCATCCATACGTTCGGGAAAATCAGTGTCCGGCATGTTTTTATTCTTCATCATCACGACGTTCCCGCATTCTGCGATACCGTCATACTGCAATACCGTCACAGAAAACTGCTTTCGGGACTTTATGTCCTTATAAGCAGTTTTTTTATCTGAAAACTGTCTTGAAAAAACAGGAACGAAAACTTCTTGATTTTTAAAAACAAATATGTTATAACTAACGGTAGTTAGTTATAACTAACTGTTGAGTAAATCATACAGATTCCTCTTTCTTTATTGTCCGGAACGGGTAACCGGATGATGAAAGAGGAATTGTGTATGGTCAGAGAAAGGAGAAGACAACATATGTCATATTTAGAAATTGAAAAAGTAATCGGCAGAGAGATTTTAGACTCCAGAGGAAATCCGACCGTGGAGGCAGAAGTTACGCTTGCAGACGGAACTGTTGCAACCGGTACCGCACCCAGCGGAGCATCCACAGGTGAATTTGAAGCTTTGGAATTACGTGACGGAGATAAGTCCAGATATCTCGGAAAAGGTGTAACCAAAGCGGTTAATAATATTAATACAGTGATTAACGATGCTGTTGTCGGTCTTGAAGCATCTGACATTTATACTGTTGATGCAGCGATGATCAAAGCGGACGGCACAAAAGATAAATCGAATCTCGGAGCAAATGCCATTCTTGCCGTTTCCATTGCAACGGCAAGAGCTGCGGCAAAGTCTCTTGATATTCCTCTTTACAGATTTCTGGGTGGTATCAACGGAAACAGACTTCCCGTTCCGATGATGAATATTTTAAACGGCGGGGCCCATGCGGACAGTGCGGTTGATACGCAGGAATTCATGATTATGCCGGTTGGTGCACCTTCCTTCAGGGAAGCACTTCGCTGGTGTGCGGAAGTGTTCCACAATTTGAAGAAACTGATTAAGGACATGGGAGATGTTACTGCTGTCGGTGATGAAGGCGGATTTGCGCCGAACCAGTTAAAGAGTGATGAGGAAGCAATCGAGAAAATTCTCGAGGCTATTAAGGCGGCGGGATTTGAGCCCGGAAAAGATTTCATGATTGCCATGGATGCAGCCGCTTCCGAGTGGAAGAGTGAAAAAGGAAAAGGTTTCTACAAACAGCCCAAGTCCGGCAAAGAGTTTACTTCCGATGAACTGATTGCTCATTGGGAGAGCCTGGTAGACAAGTATCCCATCATTTCCATTGAAGACGGGTTGGATGAGGAGGACTGGGAAGGCTGGCAGCGCATGACCGCCAGAATCGGTAACAAAGTTCAGCTCGTTGGTGATGATTTGTTCGTAACCAATACAGAACGCCTCAGCAAGGGCATTGAACTCGGTGCGGCAAATTCGATTCTGATTAAATTAAACCAGATAGGGTCCGTATCCGAAACGCTGGAAGCAATTAAAATGGCGCATAATGCAGGCTATACTGCAATTTCCTCCCACCGCTCCGGAGAAACCGCAGATACCACGATTGCCGACCTTGCGGTTGCTTTAAACACCTGCCAGATTAAAACAGGTGCACCCAGCAGATCCGAACGTGTTGCAAAGTATAATCAGCTTTTACGCATTGAAGAGCAGCTCGGTGATGCGGCAGTTTATCCGCAGATGAAAGCATTCCATGTAAACAGACAGTAAAAAGGGAAAAAATACAAGGCAATCCCCCTCTTGTTAGGGAGGGGGATTTTACTGTTGTGAGGAGGAGAAATGATATTAACGGTATTTCTGGCAATGATATTCTGCGCAGCCATGACACTGATGTTGTTTTCGGCGATTGCGTTTATTCAAAACACGAAATTCTTTTCTTCCGCACCAAAGGAAGCAAGAGAAGTGTTGATTCCACGGGAGAAGGAACTTTTCTACGGAGCCCGTGCAATCGGATGGGTTCTGATGGCCTTCAGTCTTCTGATGATTCTGGGTGTGGGATTTATTTCCATATGGGACGGCTTTCGGAATCATTTCACGTTCCTGCAATTCTTTTTAAGGTTCGTGATTATTTTCTCGGCATATAAAATATACGACATGATTTATTTCGATTACTTCCTGCTTATGAAATACCACTTCTTTCAGTATTATTTTCCGGAAGTGGAGAGTGTATATGCCAACAGGAAGTACGGATACAATATTAAGAGCCAGCTGCTGAAACTTTTCATTATTTTCCCCGGAGCATCGGCTCTTGTGGCGTGGTTATGTTCTTATCTGGTCAAATAAAGCAGGAATGAGGGAAAGGAGAAAAAATGCAGTACGTAGAAATGGGTAACATGTCGGGAAAGACAATGATGCTTTTGCCCGGCACATGCTGCGACTGGCAGATGAATTTTGAAAAAGTCATTCCGTACCTGTCGGAAAAATATCATCTCATATGCGTGAATTACGACGGATTTGACGGAAGCGACAGTATATTTCCCGATATGATTACGGTTACGGAAAAAATCGAAAAGTACATCAAAGAAAATCACGGCGGACGACTTGACGGTGCAATCGGGTCTTCTCTCGGCTCCAGTTTTGCAGGTCAGCTTGTACAAAGAAAAAACGTGCATATCGATCATGCGATTTTCGGAAGCCCTGATCTTGATCAAAGCGGAAAAGTAAGCGCATACCTTCAGTCAAAGCTGGTGGTTCCGCTGCTTACGAGTGTTACAAAGAGCGAAAAAAAGAGAAACAGGACGAAGGAAAAACTGAAAAGCTTTTTCCTGATGGACGAGGAAACGGCGGAAAAATTTGTGGCGGGATTTTCAAGGTTTAATCCTGTTTCAATTAAGAATGAATATTATACGGATCTTTTGACACATCTTGAAGATGATATTTATGTTGAGCATACGATTGCTCATTTTATCTATGCGAACAAGATGGGAAAAAAATATTTAAAGAGATATAAGAAGTATTTCCGTAATCCCGACATCAGGGAATTTGACATGCAGCATGAACAATGGGTATTCAGCGGCGATGAATATGCAATTCCCGTACTGAAAGCAATTGATCAGTTTATGGAGATGCAGGTGTAAGGCATACCTAAATACGTAAGTGCAGACTCCACAAACCGAAAATAACCTGCGAAGACTTTATTGACAGGAATCCGTGTATATGGTAAAGTATTTAAAGTTAGACGCAACTAACCGATATAATAAAGGCCGCCCGTCAGGACGGCTTATCAAATGGCATAAGGTTAGTCGAAACTAACTAAGTGACGAAAAGAGAAATAATGAAGAAAGTATGCCTTGATGAAACAGAGGAAAAGGGGAGTGTAAGCGTGATGGAAGACAGCACAATTGTAGAGAACTGTTCGCCGACACTGGCCGGCATTAAGACGGGAAATCTGTTTTCCTGTGAGTACCAAAGCCGCAGGGAAGTATGCGAATTTTTAAAGAGAACCAATGCAGTACTTGTCGGAAAAGGAATACGCATTGTGCCGATTAAGTATTATGAAAAGCGTGTTGTTTTGTACTTATACCGGCCCTGTTTTCTCTGCCGGGATCTGAATAATGAGGTAGCAAAAGCTTATATGGAAAAACTCGGATATAAGGCGGAAAATCCGGATTACTGTGTTTCCCGGCTCGGCCGGAGAATGAGAGAAAACACCCTGCAGGATGATTTCCCGCACGAGGTCGGATTCTTTCTCGGTTATCCGCCGGAAGATGTCCTCGGGTTTATGCAGCATAAGGCAAAAGAGTATAAATGTGCAGGTTGCTGGAAGGTTTACGGGGATGTGAAAAATGCAAGAAAAACCTTCGATGCATATACGAACTGTACGAAATGCCTGCTTGAACGATTTAAGGAGGGAGCTTCCCTCGAACAGTTAACGGTTAAAATGCCCGATGCAGTATAGAGGCTTTAACATCATAATAAAACGCAAAGGGGGAACACCCCGGAAAGGATAGCAGTTATGAAAACAGCAGTAGTTTTTTGGAGCGGAACCGGTAATACGGAGACTATGGCAAATGCCGTATCCGACGGAATGAAAGGTGCGGGTGCAGAGGTAAGTGTAATAAGCGCCGCTGACTTTACGAAAGAAAAAGTTGCCGAATTTGATGCGATTGCATTCGGATGTCCGGCGATGGGAGCGGAAGTATTGGAGGAAGACGTTTTTGAACCGATGTTTTCCGGAATCGAGGGTTCTTTATCGGGAAAGAAAATCGGATTATTCGGTTCCTACGGCTGGGGAGACGGCCAGTGGATGCGTGATTGGGAGGAACGTTGCAAGGCAGCAGGTGCGGTTCTTTCAGCGGAACCCGTAATGGCAAATAACGAGCCGGACGACGATGCCGTTAATGCCTGCAGGGCTTTGGGCTCTGTACTGGCATCGTAATTTTATTCAGGGGATTTTTAAAGAAAACGTGGAGCAGAAATGCTTCACGTTTTTTATTGGGAAATGAATTTTGTGTATTTCTTTTATTAGCATAAGAATGAATGTATAATGGACTTGGAAGAACGAAAGGCACCGAAGCTTTCAGTGAACCGCACGGAAAAAGAGGATGGAAACAATTATTCATTACCGAAGAATTACAGGAATCGTGCCGATGATTCGGAATGATAAGCATAAAAAATTTTAAAAAAACAAAAAAAGTCTATATTTGTTGGACATCGTATGGACAGCATGGGTTATGATACAGACACAGATTGAAAAAATGCAGATAATCCATATAAAAATACGACAAAATCAGAATTGATTTTCTACGGAGGATTACAAAATGGATGGAAGAAACTTCGATGAGGTTTATTTAAAGAAAATTCATGCGAAAGCAGTGAAAGGATATTTCCCCAAAAATCCGAAAGCGGTGACGGAAAGAAAGGCTTTAAACAAACAGATTTTGGAAAGGCAAAAAACGGTAACCAAAGAAAATACGGCAAATCGTGGTCCCGGTTTTAAAGCTTTTATGGAGAAAGCAGAAGAGAACGGATATATAAAGAATCGTAATTACGGTCTCTATGCTACTTTTTATGATGTTTATAATCCGGATGATCCATCTATGAAAAAGATTGCAAAAAATATCGTAGATAAGCCGGTTGGCAAGTATAATGCCAATTTAAGAAGTTTCAATCAGGAAGCTACGATATTTATGACAATCGTGAAATCTTTTGAAGCAAATAAAACCACTCTAAAAAAGATGAAAGATAATCAGTCTAAAACGACTCTTGATAAATTCATCAGGATGAATCATGTCCTATTTGCAGATTATACAAAAGGGCAGAGCTTAGGATTTGCAATTTCAAAGAAAGAGATTCGGGAAGAAAGGAAGCAGAGAGGCAAGGAGAAGGAAGCTTTAAATGCGAAAACCGCTCCGCAACCTGAAAACAAATATGCAAACATGTCTCTGGATGAAATGGAGAAGGCGATGAATAACCTTCTCAAACAGCATGAAGAGGAGGTTGCACTTGATAATGAGCTGAATAATTTGCAGGAGGAGATTAATCAAGAGAATAAAGTAGTAGAAGAGAATAATGTAGTAGAAGAGAATAAAGCAGAAGCAGAGAATAAAGCAGAAGTAAAGGAAGAAGAAAAGAAAGAAGAAAAGAAAGTTGAGGAAAATATAGTTGAGGAAAATATAGTTGAGGAAAATAAAGAAGAGAAAAGAGAAGATATCCCTAGGGTAGATTTAAATCCCATAAACCAGGCGGCAGAGCCTGTAAATCAGGTGGTAGAACCTGTAAACCAGGTAGCAGAACCTGTAAAACAAGAAGAGAATCCCGTAAAACAAGAAGAGAATCCCGTAAAACGGGAAGATGCTCAGGTAATTGTCGAAGAAAGACCTATAGAGCAGGCAGAAGAGCCTCAGAGAGCGAATCAGCCGGAACAGCAGGTGGTAGAGGACGACGAAGTAAGAGTCCATAATATGACCTTTGATCAGTTTGCCCAAAGCATGAGCGAAAAAGGCTGGGAGGATGCAAAAAATGACACGGTATTGTTTGCAGTATTTGCATTAAGTGCAGATAGAAATTTCCGTGATCTCGGCATTATGGAAGATTTAATGGAAATAGAAAAAATTGAATCGGCTCCCGATTTAAAAATTATGGTTATAAATTCTGCACAGGAAAATATCAATGTCAAAAAGAAGAGTGGATTGTTGGGGGCAGGGAACGAGAATTCTGTCAGATATATTGAATATCTGGAATCCGTTCATAAGGAAATTAATTCAGCCGAATATACCGGAGCGCAGGTATACCAAAATGAGCAGAACGAACCTGAAAAGCCTGTAAATCCGGTTGAGAATGTGCTCAATGAGAATCAGGAAAATATTATAAATGAAGTCGTTCCCGAAATTCTTGAAGAGAATCTGAATCAGGAAGTAAACCCGGAAGTACAGGAAGAAATAAATCAAGAAGTATATGAAGAAGTAAATCCGGAAATACAAGAAGATATTCTTATCCAACCTGCGAATAATATCGTGAAAAATCGCGAACAACAAAAGAAGGCGCTTCAGGATCTTTTTGCGCTTGATCCGGAAGAGGAAAAACAGAATGCAAATGAAATTCAGAATGAAAATGAAAATCAGAATGAAAATCTGAATAATGAGGAAGTTAATCTAAATCAGCTGCAATCCAATCAGAATCAGCCGAAAAAGAGGCTTTCATTCTTTGATGATGACGAAGAAGAAATTGAAATAAAAGATGAAAAAGAGGTTAAAGCGCAGGAACAGAATGAAAACCGGGAAGTTAAGGGAAATGAAATTCTGCAGGGTGTTCAACTTAATCAAAATGTAAACATAGGTGATCAACAGTATAATCTTGGTGATTTGCAGCAAAACCTCCAGGGAAATCTGAATCTTCAGAATCAGAACATAAACCTTGGCGGGAATGAAAATGAAGAAGAGAATGAAAACCGGATAGAGCAGAATAATCCGGAAGTGCATGAAGAAAATGTTGAGATCAATAATCCGGAAAACGAACAGGAACAAGCTTTTGATGAGAATCTGAAGGATGTTGAGTTTGATCCGAATAAGATTATTTACGGAAGAAAAGCAAGAGAGTTCTTAAAAGAAGTCGGGGAGAAGAACGGATGGCCGGATGCGGAAAACGACGGTGCGCTTCGTCATTTCTGCAATCTGTATAACCCGGATGAAGCAGGTATGCTTATGACGGCTTCAGGATTGCTTGATGGTCGGGCAAACGGAAAAGTAAACGAAAATAACCTAAAAGAACGTCAGAAAGTGATTATTGAGTCTGTTAATAATTGCATTGAGGACAATCCGAATCTGATTAAGAAGGGTGATGAAAAGGCCATTAAAAGTTTTAATCAGATTAGAAAGGCTCTGGGGAAAGAACAATTTGAACTTCAAAATGAGAATCATGAAATTGAGAACAATAATGAAAACGAGAACAATAATGAAAACGAGAACAATAATGAAAACATAAATGAAAACCAAAATAATAACGAACTCCAAAATCAAAATATCGTCGAACACCAAAACGACAATAATATCGAACTCCAAAACGAGAATAATAACGAACTCCAAAACCATAATCAAAACGTCAATGAGAATTTTATGGATAATCGAAATCTTAATCCTGAATTGAATAACCCAAATCAGAACGAAGCGGGTAATAAACTTGCGATAATTGATCCGAACAAAACCATTTCCGGAATGAATTTCCAACAGTTTGCCGATAAACTTCAAGAAAACGGTTGGGAGAATGCAGAGGCAGATAATACATTACGTGCATTGTTTAACTTGGCATCGGAGGATAACCGTTTTAAAGATCAAATTGATTTTCTTAAGGATAAGCAGATTGGGGAAGGGGAAAACTTAGATGATCAGCGTAACCCTATTTGGACTGCTATTCGTGATGAATATATTGTTCCTGCTAAACGAGGAGAAAGTAAAGGTCTTGTTTCTAACGAGAAGAAAGCATCAGTTCTTCATATTCAGCAGGAATTAAGAAACCATGGAATGGGTGAAAATTTTGATTATGAAAATGACATTAAGCCGCTTGAAAGGAATTCGGAAAGACCTGTAGAAGAGAATAATAATCCTGAGCATAACCGGGAGAATAACAATAATCGCGAACAGAATTTGGAGAACAACAATCGAGAGGACAACAATCGAGAGAATAACAACAATCGAGAGGACAACAATCGAGAGAATAACAACAATCGAGAGAATAACAACAATCGAGAGAATAACAACAATCGAGAGAACAACAACAATAGAGAGAATAATCAGGAGAACAAGCAGGAAAACAATGATGAACAATTAAATCCGGTGCGTGCTCCCAAGATTAAAGTTTCGGATATGAAGAGCAGTTCTATTGAGATGAAGAATAGACTCAAGAAAGTAAAGAGTTCACTCCTTCTCGGTGGAAACAGCAAAGCATTTAAACAGGCACGTTCTTCTTATGAAGTATTCAAGAAGAAAATGGATCAGGTGAGTGAGAGAAAGATAGATGATGATCAGCCTCTGTCCAGACGCGATATCAGAAGACTCAGAGAGCAGGCATCCCAGTCCAGGGAGAAAATCAATGATTATCTTCAGGAAAAGGATAAAGAGTGCGGCGGTAATTTCTCTAAGCTTGGCAAACGAGTGCAGAGACGTTATAAGGCTATGTCGGCTGCTTTGGAAGATTTGGATGCTCAGATTGAAGAACTGGATGCAAGAGAGGAAGAACTCAATAACGAACCTACCAAGAGCTTAAAAGAATTGGACGATATGTTTTCCAATACCCAGTTTGATATGGTAAAGGCTGAGGATGTATTCTGGGGAAGCAAGGAATACGGAGATGCGCTGACATCCTATAAGAACGTTACGGGAACCGTGAAAGATCTTCTGGACAAAGAACAGGAGGGTGAGGAACTATCCGGTATTGATATTGCGGAAGCCAGAAGAGCGGTAAAATTTGCCAGGGATAATATTGATGCTTATCTTATGAAACATGATGATGAGGATAAGATCGGAGATAAACGCGCAAACCGTATGGATTCCATGGCGGATGGTCGGGATAATTTGGATCGTCTCGAGAAAAAATTAATCGAGATGGAAAAGAAATACATGGAGAGCGAACCTAAGCCTCAGGATGAACTGAAGAAGGGCGTGGAAGAAAGTCTTACACTGATTGACAAGACCGCCAAAAAGGAAGGCGTAGGATTTGGTCCCTATAAAGATGCGCAGAAGAAATATAGGGACTTTCACAAGACTTTATTCCAGGATCAGAATGAACAGGATTTTGATAAAATGACACCGGCAAGGCGTGCGCAGATCGAAAAGAAGATGAACGAAGCCGAGCAGGAAATCGATAAATTCTTAGATGCTTTTCAGAAGAGAAAGAACCCGCCGAGCGATACGAAGGAACGTGCTGCGGCTATGAGAAAGGCGAAGGAATCCATCATCGAAATCCGAAAGAAGATGGAACACTCCAATAAGAAAGCCGCAGAAGCAGACCGGAAGAAGAGCGACGTGGATGTACGCAAAGATACTCAGAATTCCAGTAATGAGATTACCAAGAGCAAAAATCAGGCATTCTTTGGAAGTCTGGCATACAGAAGAGCAAGAAAATCTTATGAAAGCGTTCACGGCAACTTGTTGATGAGAAACCGTGCGAATAAGGGCAAGAATATGTCCGAAGAGGATTTGGAGAAATCCTTAAAGGAGGTTGAGGAAGCCAAGAAGAATATTGCGAAATACATCAGTCAGAAGAGAAAAGAACTGGCAAAGAAAGGAACGCTTGATGAGAAGGGTGCCAGAAGACTTGCTGCCATGGAGAAGGCATATGATTCTTTGGATGCCGTAGAACACCGTATTTCCGGTCAACTTAAAACCAAGAGAACAGCTCGGCTGACAAGTGAGAATAAGAATACTACAGAGAAAGGCAAGCAGTTAAAAGAATCCTCCAGAACTGCTACAGGATCCGAGAGAAATATTAATCGTGCTGCATCCGATGCAATTACCGCATTACAGGGATATGGAGAAAAGAAAAAACTTTCTCCCAAAGAGCTTCAAGGAGCCAAGAAAGCGATGGCAGCCCTGCTGTTAAAACAGCATGCCGAGAAGTATGGTAAAGAAAGTATTATGAATTCTACGAAACCGAAAGAGTATGCAGCCTCCTTAAAGAAATTAACGGAGAGCAAAGGCTTTAGAAAGGCATTTCCGGATAAAAAGATTACTGCGGACTTTATTAAAAAAATAGTCAACAATCCGAAGGAATTAGAGCGTGCTCGTTTGGATTTAATGGAAAAAATGTCCGACGGCAATGCATTTGTCAACAAGAATGCAACAAAGAAACAGAACGATCCTATAAAAGAACAAAACAAAAACAAAAATCCTATGATGAAATAAGGATGTTAGTGAGGTAAGGCGTTATGGACAGCAATAAGTTAAGAACAGCAAATTCATTTGTGGAGAATGTTTCCGAGATTACAGAGATTCTTAAGATCAATAATATCCCGGCAAATCGTATTTTTGATACCATTATGACGCAAATGAATGATTTGCAGGATCAGATTCAGGAGAAAAAGGGCAGACGCGCTTCGATTTCTGATTTGGAAGAAATCGAGGAAAAGATGGAGGTGCTGGAATCGCTTTCCGACGTGTATTTAGAAGGTGTAGGAAAGAATAAAGAGTACCAAAGCAAGGCTGAGAATCAGATTGATGCCGTAAAGCGTACGAAGGAATTCGTATTGGACTACAAGGAGAGTATCTCCCGTTATAAAGGCGTCATGAAGAGAAATGAAGAAAAAATCGGTAAGGAAACGGATTCTCTGGCCTATGATAAACTTGCTTCTTTAACGGAGCGTGCCGATTTCATGGAGAGCATCTTAAAGAAAAGTACGGATAGTGCCGTCACAAGCCTGAAAATGATGGAATCTCTTGTGCAGGATAAAAAGAATATGTTTACCGAGCAAGAGAAGAATACCATTCGCTATGGTTTGGCTTCCATTGCAATCGCTGAAAGAGTTTTGCTTGGAGGTGAGGAAATTCAGGATTTACGAACCCGGGTAAGAAGGGAAGGAGAATTTGAAAAAATGGTGACTATGGTAGCCGAGTCCAAATCGTTTCAAAGTATTACGAAAGAGAACTTAAGTCCGGACGGAGTGCGGGATTTCCTCAAGGAGCCGGAATCCGGCAAGAAACTTTGGAAGGATTTCGAGAAGAAAGTCAGAGAGAACCAAAAGGACGGAAAAACAAGAGAACTTTCCGGAAAAACAGTAGCGAAGACAAACGGAAAACGGCTTGAGAAAAAGATGCAGTCCGAACAGGAAAGAAAGGCGGAAAAGAAGCAGCTGGAAGCCGAAAAAGAAATGAAGAAAAAGAAAGAAATGAAGAAAGAATTAAAGCCCAAAGGAATGGGAATGAATTAGAGCATACAAAGCACGTTGGGAGGATAAGATGGACCAAGTGGAGAGTCTTAAATCAAGTTCAAATAGAGACACTATGGATATCAGGAAAGAATATGGAAGAATATGAAAAAGAAATATGTTAATGAATGGCAGGGATTATACCCGCCATTCTTTCTTTATTCGCAGAATCAGAATTAGAATACAATCCGTCAGTAATTGTAAATGGGATATACAATTCATTATAGATAGCAGGAGGAGCGTAATATGACAAAGAAACGACTAATGAAAGGAATCAGTTTGATTCTGGCCGGTATTATGGTTTTCTCTGTGGTAGGCTGTAACAACAATGCCAAAGGGGGAAGTCGCGCGGAGGAAGCAAAGAAAAATGCGAAAGATGCGATTTTCCGTGAAGAGATGCAATTGACGGCAGATTTCACACAACAGGGAGCAAAGATACGCGGAGACAAATTCCTTCTATATGCGGGAAATCCCGGTGAATTTCAGTTTGCCATCGGAGATGCGAGTGGTAATCTGGGAGCATCCCAAACCGTTTCACTGGAATCGGAAGAGCATTATTCCATGGGTAACTGTGTAACACTCGCACCGGACGGAACGGTATATTTTGTAGATAATTTCAGTGATTACAATAACAACAAATATGAGAACACTCTGATTCATGTCGATGCCGACGGAAAGGAACTTGGAAGAGTGAGCCTGGAAGGGGAATCCAATCCCTATTCGGTTGTAGTCACGGAAGACGGAAATGCAGTTGTCCGTTATGATACGGAGTTGGCTGTTTATGATGCGGGCTTAAAGAAAGTCAAGATTATTACAAATTCCAATGCATCCCAGAATTGGAGCGAATTGCTTCCGAGCGGAAAGGATCTGCTTTTGTTTACTTATTCGGACGGGAAAGGGATGAGTGCCCATAAGGTTGACCTTGCAGCCGGAACAATCGGACCGGATATCCCTTTTGATGCCAGAAACGGTACGGCTGTAGCAGGAACAGGATATGACTTCTATTCCCTTAATTACAGTACCGGTGTTTATGGAGTGGATTTAGCAAACAATAAGACAACGGAAGTATTCAATTTCCTGGATTCCGATATGTCCGGCGATATTAATGTATTGATGTTTGATAAGGAAACGGCATTGGTTGTCGGAGATCCGTATTCGGATAACGCATTTATTTCCATTTATAAAAAGGTTCCTCCTTCAGAAGTAGTAGATAAGAAAATTCTTACGCTGGGCGCATTCTATCTTACCACGGATGCCAAAAAACTAATTGCTAAATTTAACAAGGAAAATCCGACTTACAAGATTCGTGTTATAGATTATTCGGAATTCAATTCGGCTGAGAATGATTACAACGGCGGTGTTACCGCGTTTAACGCAGATGCAACGACCGGTAATATTCCCGACATTATGATGACCGGTGGAATCAGCAATATACAGACTTATATCAATAAGAATCTTTTTGCCGATCTTACTCCGTTAATGGAAAAAGCCGGATTAAACAAGAGCGATTATCTGGAGAATATTATTGAAGCCGGGTCCAAAGACGGAAAACTATACAATGTCATTCCGTTCTTCTATCTGAATGGGCATATGATTAAGAAGTCCCTGCTGAACGGAAAAGACGGTATTACGATTGACGAGTATATGGAATTGGAGAAAAAGAATAACATCGCCGGAAAAAGCCTTTGGTATGAAACACAGTCAGCAGTAATTTCCGATGCGTTTTCCTATAATACAGGAGATTTTCTGGATGTTTCAACAGGGAAATGCAATTTTGATTCCGATGATTTCAAGAAGGTATTGATTTTTGCAAATGAATTTCCCGCAAATACCGACAATATGGAAGAAATCTATAAAGATGCCGATTATAATTCTGCGTATATGAAAGATCAGCTTCTGTTATCTTCATTTGGTATGGGTTCCTTCCGTGAGGCATATCGAACCGAGCAGTCTATGTTTGGAGAAGATGTGGTGATTATCGGATTCCCGAATATTGACGGTGATTCCAAGCCTGTAATCAACCCCAGCCTTTCCGTTGCGATTTCCGCCAAGTGTTCGGATAAGGAAGGTGCCTTTGAGTTTGTCAAAATGCTCCTTTCGGAGGACTTCCAGAATCAGATTGACAATGGATATGCCGGAAGCCGCGGAATTCCCATTCTGAAATCTGCATTTGAAAAGATGGGCGAAACTGCCATGGAGCCATATGCATATAAGAATGATCAGGGAGAGTGGGTGGAAATAGACCCCAGTGAGGACACTTACCAGCGCGGAGGCAAGGAATACCCTTATCAGAACTTGCCGAAGGAACGCTTGGAATATTATAAGGAAGTCTGCACTTCCGTTTCCTCAATTCGATACAAAGAAGATCAGATTCTTAACATTATTAATGAAGAAGCAGCAGCATATTTTGCCGGTCAGAAGAGTGTGGATGAAGTTACGAAGATCATTCAAAGCCGTGCAAGTATTTATGTGAAGGAAAAACAATAAGTGCTTGCAACAACGGAAAAAAATATGTTATAGCAACTAAAGTTGCGAAAAGTAAAATGCGAGGGCATTTATGGTATAATGGAAACGGAATCGTATCGGAAGTAAAATCGTGTTGTTAAAAAGGAGGAAAGGACTGTGAAGAAGGGGATTACCGCGCTAATACTTTCATTTCTTGTTGCTTCAGCAGTATTTCTTTTGGGTTGTAAGAATCAGGGCGGATTAAGGGCAAAAATCAATAAGGATGTGGTGTATGAATATACCACGGATATTACTACATGCGAAGGACTTGGTAATATCCCTTTTTCCTTTGATATAAACGGAGACCGGCTTCTGATTTTTAACAGAAAATACGAAATTGAGGAAGGTACTGACAGAAATATTGCATCCTGGACAATCTGTGATTTAAACAATCCGTCTGTTGCAGGGGAATTATCCGAATTTCATGGAAGCGAGGAAGGAAAATACGTATATTTTGAGGACTGCCGATTTACGGAAGACGGGAAAATTTACATCCTGGAAGGCGATGTACTGGAGGATTCTTCTGTAAATTATTATCTGGATGTTGCCCTTGAAAACGGGACATTGGAGAGCAGAACGCCAATCGAAACGGATGGATTCTTCGTTGATAAACCGGTTATTCTGAAAGACGGATATACTGCTTTTACAGTGGGATCGTCCGTCTACATTTATGGACCGGATGGAAAAAAGTATGATGAAGTCAAACAGCCGGAAGGGTTTGATGTTTCCGATTACAGCGGCGGTAAGATTGTGGATTGCGGGAATAGTCTGATTCTGGTAGACGGTAAAATAAAAGAAAACAAGAAACGGGAATATGCGATTTATAACAGAATAACGAAAACATTAGGCCCGGTCTGCGAGACAGAACTAGATATCCATAATGCGGGAGAATTGACAGAGGATACTTTCTATATCTGTTCCGTGGAAAAAGGATTCTATGAAATGAAATACGGGGAAAGCGGGGAAATACAGACCTTAGGTTATAAAGATTCGGATCTTCCAATCGTTACCATGGGACTTGTTTGGGATGTAAAACGTATGGTATTGTTTGTTCCGGGCGATGAGTATGTTTATAAACCGATGATTTACACCAAGGTGAATCCGGAGGAGGTAGGAGAGAAAACCGTTATTACCATCGGTGGACCGTCTTATGCAAATATGTTTTTAAGGCCCGCTGTGACCGAGTTTAACCAAAAGAATAAGGAATACCGGATTGAAATAATAGATTATTATGAAGAAAACGATTCCGATTTTACTGCGGCTATGAATGCCTACAGAATGGATCTTCTTTCCGGACAGGGGCCGGATATCATCATTTCGGATGGATATATGGATATTACCAATGATCTAAAGACCGGTGTTTATGAAGATATGACGCCTTATATGGAGGCGGCAGGTATTTCCTCTTCGGATTTCTTAGAGCAGGTGGAAGATGTTTGCTGTTATGACGGAAAGCAATATGTGTATTTTCCGTGGTTTACGGTCAAAGGACTTTGCATGACCAAACCGGAATTTGTGAATGCGAATCAGACGCTAACAATAAAGGAAGAAGTGGAATTTGAGAAAAAATACGGAATAGTGGGACAGGGTGCGATGGATTGTGACCGTAATGAACTGATTATGAATTCCGTACTATGCTCGTATCGGGATTATTACAATCCGGATACGGGAGAGTGCAATTTTGATTCCGATTCTTTTAAAGAATTCCTTGAATGGGTTGCCACCTATCCGGAGAGTTTGAATGAAGAGCAAACCTATTATTCCGTTCAGTCACAGAGGAAACTGTTTGAAGAAAACAAAGTGATCTACGAAGAAGCTCCTTTTAAAGGTTTTCGCAATGTTTATGCGGAAGATATGGCAGATTTCGGCGGCAATGCGGTCATTATCGGAATGCCTTCCAAAGAAGGAAATAAAGCGGGAATCCTTTATACGGATTACATTCTCGGAATCAATGCGGGAAGCAGCAATAAAGAAGGCGCGTTTGATTTTATTAAAAGATTTATGACGGACGAGTATTATTCGAATGCAGCTGAGTTCCGTAGCGGTTCCGCATTTCCGGCAAAAAAGAACAAATTTGATGAGCTTTGTGAGAATATGCTGGATCTTCCCTATGTTTACGGAAACAGCGGAGAATTGGTCAAAGGAAAAGATTATTATTACGATAACGGAAACCGGGTTGAAATCGACCCTCCCTCCGCAGAAAGAATGGAGCACTATAAGGAACTTGTTCTAAACAGTCACGGACTGGTGCAGTTTGATACCAAAATGCTGATGATTATTCAGGAAGAGACCACACCGTACTTTGCAGGAGACAAGACCGTTGATGAAGTGGCAAGGATTATTCAAAGCCGTGCGGAGATGTATGTCAAAGAGCGATAAGAAGTTGAACCGTCTGCCGGAGTGATTCGGGAATTGTCGGATTCTTGCAAGAAAAGCGGGAATCAAAAAACATCTGCAGGTCGTCGATAAAGTCCTGCTTGAAATGGGTAATTTTTGACGCATCAGGAACCTTGTTAAAGCCGCAGAATTCCCGCAAATTCTTAAAGATAATCCTTACTTTAACTGAATTTTGGAACAATTTATTGACAAATATAAAAACATATGATTTAATAACGTTGTTATGTAACGCTGTTACGTAACAACGTTTTTCTGTTAAAGTAAGGGTATCGGTGAAACGATTGTCCGGAAACGGAAATTTATTATGAAAGAAAATGTAGATTACGAAAAAAGAGAATTGCTGATTCAGGCAGCCAAAAAGGAATTTATGGAGAAAGGGTATAACAAGGCATCCCTCCGGAGTATCTGTTCCAAGGCAGGCATGACGACGGGTGCATTATACTTTTTCTTTGAAAACAAAGAAGATTTGTATTATGAAATTACGGGTAGTGCCAAGAATGAGTTGAAACAGCTGATTATTAAACATATTTCGGATGACAAAAAGGCAATGAAAGAGGTTAGTGATATCAGCGTGATGTTTACCGATCACTCGAATGAAGCGGACATGTTCATTGAGTGTATTTACCGTAATTATGACAGCTTTATGCTGATTCTTTCCGGTACCAAAGAGGGAGAGTATGAGGCCTGCATCGATGAATTTGTAAAAATTGTGGAATCGTCCTCAACGGAAATGATGAAAGCTTCAAAGTTGTTTAAACCGGATCCCTTCATGAGTCACTGGATTGCACATACCATTGTGGATTCATTTATTCACGTTATTACGCATGAGCCGGATCCGGAAAAAGCAAAAGTAAAAATGCGGTTTATCTTAAACTTCATTGTCCGGGGGTGGTCGTCATTACTTGTAACAGGCACAGAAGTAACAACTGAAGTTCCCGGGAAGAAAAGCAGGAGTAAAAAACTGCAAAATAAAAATACTGCAAAATAAGAAAAACGCAAAGCAGGAAAAATAAGACAACGGAAAAATAAAAAAGAGTATTCGGCTGGTTACCCCGTTTTCGTGTGAACTTATGATTTTACATGGGAACGGGAAAATAAATAACAAATACATAACGTTGTTATGTAAAATTCAGGAGGAGTAAAAATGTATCTGGAAATTAAGGATGTCAAGAAAAGTTACGGAGAAGGCGGCAGTTACGTACAGGTTTTAAAGGGAGTGAACACCTGCGTGGAAAAAGGTCAGATGTGCGTGATTCAGGGCACGTCGGGGTCCGGAAAGTCCACTCTTTTAAACTGTATCGGAGGCCTGGATACCATGGATTCCGGTTCCATTATTGTTGACGGAACGGAAATCTACGGAATGAAGAATAATACCCTTTCGGAGTACAGGAGAGCAAAACTCGGATTCATTTTTCAGTTTTATAATCTGGTTCCGAATCTGACCGTCAGAGAGAATATTCAGGTTTGCGAATATCTGTCCGAAAATCCCCTTCGGATGGAGGAACTGCTCGATGTACTCGGACTTACGGAACATCAGAACAAGTTCCCGTCCCAGCTTTCCGGGGGGCAGCAACAGCGCTGTGCAATTGCGAGAGCGCTGATTAAGAATCCGAAACTTTTGCTTTGCGATGAACCTACCGGTGCGTTGGATTCGAATACATCCCGTGATATTCTTACTCTTTTGGAGCAAATCAACGAAAAATACAAAACCACAATGATTATCGTGACGCATAACAATTCCATCAAAAATATGGTGCATAAGGTGATTTATTTAAAAGACGGTCTGGTAAAAACAGAGTATGAAAATGAAGTTCGCGTTCCGGCGGCGGAATTGGAGGATCTGTAATGAGAAAGATTTTGATGAAAAGATATCCGAGGGAATTAAAGGCTAATCTGTTCCGGTATCTGTCACTTTTTTTACTGATTACGTTTTGCATGTTTTTGATTATCTCCATTGTGGATGCAGCGGAACGCGTGATTCGCGGAACGGAAAGAAACCAGGCAGAAAGTGTACTGGAAGACGGACAGATTACGACGTTTAATCCGTTTACCGAAGAGCAGTTAAAAGAGATAGAAGACGCGGGAATTACGATTGAACCCCATTTCAGTTTCGAATATACTCTGGAGAACGGTTCTGTTCTGCGTATGTTTGTTAACCGGGAAAAAATAGATAAGGTCGTGCTTGACAGCGGAAAACTTCCGGAGGAATCCGATGAAATTGTTTTGGAAAAACGCTTTGCGGAGGAAAATCATTATTCTGCCGGTGGAATAATCATACTTGGCGAAAAAGAGTATAAGATTACCGGAACCGGAAGCAGTGTGGATTATGATGCTCCTTACCGGAAACTGTCCGATACCATTATTGATTCTTCCACGTTCGGAACCGCTTTTCTGACAAAGGAGGGCTATGATGAACTTAAGAAAAGCGGCGGCTCAGGCGAGGAACTGACTTATGCATTTTTACTCGGTGACCATACCGCTGCGGAATTCAAGGAGATGGTAAAGGATTTTGAATTTGATTATAAAAAAGTGGAAGATCCCTACTATCAGGAACTTTTAAGCGATACTTACGGAAAGAAAGATGAAATTCAGGACGGCATCAATGATCTGGTTGACGGAGTGGACGAACTGGCTGACGGTGTCGATGAATTAAAAGACGGAACGAAAGAACTTGCAGACGGCATGGAGGAGCTTTATGACGGAAGTGTGGAACTCTATGACGGAAGTGTGGAACTTTATGACGGTATGAAAGAATTAAAAGACGGAACAAAAGAGTTTCGTGACGGTGTGAACGAATTAACGGACGGTGTAACAAAGCTTGAAGACGGCGCCAATGCGTTGGAAAACGGAAGCAATGCACTAAACGGAGGACTGTGGAGTTTAAATAACGGAACGGCAAACTTAAGGGATGCACTTCGGGAACTGAATAATAACAATGCACAGATTGAGGGAGGTGCGGATCAGATTTTTCAGGCATATTTGACAACAGCCCAGAATTCGATTAATGAGCAGCTTACGGCAATGGGAATGCCGGGAATATCCCTGAATGCCGAAAATTATTCCGATGTTCTTTCCGGACTGGCGGACCGGCTTTCCAAGGCGGGAATGGATGCCTCCGAAATTAACGATGTGAAAGACTCACTGAATGGAATAGAAGCATATGTAAACGGAGTAAAGCAATATACCGGAGCGGTAAGTCAGATTACGGAAGGAGCGGGAAGCCTGGCGGACGGATCCGCACAGGCATTCAGCGGTTCCGGATCGCTTCATGAAGGAACTGTGGCGTTTCGTGACGGCATTGCGGAATTCAGGGACGGAACGGGGGAACTGACCGAAGCCACAAAGAAACTGGATGACGGAGCAAAGGAATTATCGGATGGTTCCAGGGAACTGTCGGACGGTACGAGGGAGTTGTCGGACGGAGTAAAAGAAGCTTATGACGGTAGCATCGAACTGGACGACGGAGTAAAAGAATTAAAGGACGGAGTGAAAGAATTAAAAGACGGAGTGGGTGATTTAAAAGAGCAGTCGGATGAGATGCTGGATAAACTCTTTCAGGATTCCCCGGATAACATTACGGAATTCATGTTAAAGGATGAGAACAACCGGATTGGCGGTGCGGCGGGAGATTTGCAGATGAACCGCTCTGTCGGTCTTCTGGCAGGGGTCATCGTCATGGTGCTTTTCACATATGTACTGTCTGTATTCGTGATTCATCAGATTCAAAGCGAAAGCAGCGTCATCGGTGCGCTGTATTCCCTTGGCGTACGGAAGAAAGAACTGGTTTCCCACTACATTACCCTGCCTACACTGGTCTGCTTCCTGGGAGGACTTTGCGGCGGCCTTCTGGGACTTTGCAAATTCGGTTCCGATACCCAGATGGGAGATACCTACAGTTATTATTCCGTACCCTGGTTCGGCATGATGGTGCCCTTTTATTTAATCATATATGCAGTAGCCATGCCGCCTCTTGTTTCTGCACTTGTGAATTATATCGTCATTAACAAAAGTCTTTCCAGGACTGCACTGTCACTGCTTCGCAACGAGCAGAAAGTCAGTCGCAGGAACAATATAAAACTGGGAAAAATGAATTTTATCAACACCTACAGAACCCGTCAGTTTCTTCGTGAAATCCGTACGGCACTGACTATTTTGTTCGGCATGATTATTTCCCTTCTTGTGCTTATGATGGGGCTTGACTGCTATGTGCTTTGCGAAAGCGCCGGGCGTTTAAACAGTGAGGACGTAAAGTATCAGTATATGTACAGTTATAAATATCCCACCAAGGAGCCCCCGGAGGGCGGGGAACCGCTTTATGTACAGTCTCTGAAAAAAGAGCAGTACGGATTTAATCTTGACATTACCGTCATGGGAATTGATGAGGACAATCCGTATATTGATGTAAAAACAGTACCGGGAAAGAATAAAATCGTCGCCAGTGATTCGGTTGCCGTGCGATATAAAGTGGGAGTCGGAGATAAAATCATTTTTTCCGACACGGCAAACGATATTGATTATGCCTTTACGGTGGCGGACATTGTGCCTTATTCCGTGGGACTTACGGTATTTATGGATATTGATGATATGCGGGATCTGTTTGGAGAAGAGGACGATTATTACAATGTGGTGATGTCCGACCATGAGCTGGAAATCGAGGAAGGCAGAATTTATTCGGTAACATCAAAAGAGGATATTGACAAGGCGGCAGATATTTTCCTGAAACTGATGAAGAGTATGTTTGTAACATTAATCGGTGCATCCGCGGTAATCTTCGCACTGGTAATGTATTTAATGATTGCGGTTATGATTGACCGATCTTCGTTCGGGATATCTCTTTTAAAAATTTTCGGCTTCCGGAAAGGAGAAATTCAAAAACTGTATCTGGACGGAAACAGACTGATGATACTGCTGGGCGCATTAATTGCCGTGCCGGTTTCAAAGTACTTTATGGATTCGATTTTTCCGTCCTTTATCGGAAATGTGGCATGTGCCATTCATCTGGAATTTCCATGGTATCTGTATGTTATGATTTTTGCCGGAATTCTGGCAACATATGAAGTAATCAATCTGTTTATGATGGCAAAATTAAGTCGTGTGAGTCAGACTGAGGTTTTGAAAAACAGAGACTAAGCCATGTATTGTGACGCGTGACAAATGAATCCCGCAAATGCAAGAGAAAATGCATAGAATACAAAGTCGCCACGGGGACAGTCCCTGTGGCGACTTACCTGTGGCGACTTAAATTTTGCATGAAAAACAGACGTAAAAGATTTGACAAAATTATATCGTGTGCGATATAATTTTTTCCGGAGGAATAAGAATGAAAGATAAATATGAATCAATAAGATTAAGAAATCAGGTATGTTTTCCGCTGTATGCCGTTTCAAACATGATAACGAGAAAATACAAACCGTTTCTTGACGAACTTGATTTGACCTATACACAGTACATTGTAATGATGGTTTTGTGGGAGGAAAAGAAGGTAAACGAAAAGCTGATTTGCGAAGCACTTTGTCTTAAATCGAATACGGTTACCCCGCTTTTAAAGAAACTGGAGAGCAAGGGATATATCAAAAAATGCAAAGACAGTGAAGATGAGCGCAATCTTGTAATAACGCTCACAGAGTACGGTGAGGAGCTGAAAGACAGGGCACTGAACGTTCCAAAAAAAATTGCGTGTGAAATAAATCTTTCAAACGAAGATGCGATGACTTTATATAAGATACTTTACAAAATGTTGGAAGAAGACGGAAAGGAAGGGTAAATTATTATGAAAAAAAATACAATTATTATGCTTATTCTTATCGTGTTTGCAGGCGGAATGCTTTATGCACATCGAAGAGTAATCAAAGCTTTTCTCAACAATGAGCCGATGCCGAAAGCACCCAAATGGCATTTTTGGGTAAAGCAGGAAGAACGCATGGAAAATTAAACGATTCGTTTTCGTCACTTTTAATGGGCTAACCGAAAAAAGGATTTTGTAATGGGTAATAAAAAAACGGCAATCGTAATCGGAACCGGTGCAGGCGGAGCGGTCGCGGCATATGAACTGCAGGGAGAATATGAAGTAACGATTCTGGAAGCAGGTTCGAACTTTAAAAGCTTCTCCGGGTCAATGCAAAAACTTGCTTCGTTGAGAGCAATGGGATTATTTCGTGACCTGTCACAGATTCGTGCATTTGTTCCGAATATGGTGATAGATAAATCCGAAGAAGTATGCATTGTGCGCGGAATCGGTCTCGGTGGTACAACTACCCTGGCTACCGGAAATGCGGTACGCTTTGATCAGGATTTAAAAAACATCGGAATAAATCTGGATTCCGAGTTTGAGAAACTGAATACATTGATTCCCATTACGACGGATCATAAGAAAAAATGGAATTCATCCATGAACAGAATGTTTGATACATTTGATGAAATGGGTTTGAATCCCCGGGTTATGCCCAAGGCGCTTAAAACAGACGACTGTATCAATTGTTCACATTGTGCCGTCGGATGTCCGGTCAATGCAAAATGGGATGTCAGAGAACTGATTGATAAAGCTGTAAAAAAAGGCGCAAAAATTGTTACGGATTGCAAAGTGACACATTTTGAAATCGTCGGAAACAAGGTAAAATCCGTTTGTGTAAAAATGAAAAACAAGAGCATGACATTTGCTGCGGATTTGATTTTTCTGTGCGCCGGTGGTCTCGGAACACCGGTAATTCTTGAAAAGTCGGGAATAAAATGCAAAGAGTCACTCTTTGTGGATCCGCTTATCTGTGTGGCTGGAATATCTCCTATGTTTCATCAGGACAGGCAGATGCTGATGCCTTTTTACAGCAGACACGATGGATATATTCTTTCTCCGTATATTGATTATTTCAGTTTCTTTTTTGAAAAAAAATGGAGAGTGCCATCGTCCGATCTGGCCTGCATTATGATTAAACTGGCCGATGAGGAAAACGGATATCTCGAAGGGGAGAAAGTGCATAAAGTATTATCCGAAAAAGATAAGGAGCACTTTGCAGAAGCAATTGACCTTTGTCATAAAATTCTAATCAATATGGGCATTCCAAAAGAAAAACACCTTGTAGGATTAACGGCCGCAGGACATCCGGCCGGAATGCTTCCTTTGAGCGAAAATGAGAGAGAAACGCTTCATTCCCCGCTTTTGCCGGAAAATCTTTATGTGGCGGATGCAACCATACTTCCGAAGACAATGGGTTTTCCGCCCATGCTTACAATCATGGCACTTGCGTTAAAAATAACAGATATTGCTGGATAAAAGAGTCCTTCCGTACGGGAAGGACTCTTTTTTACGCTTCCGTCGTATTTGTATTCTTTGCAGCTGTAATGCAGGTGACAAACTCTGTAGTGAACTACTCGGCAATTGAATTGCCGAGGATTCCCGCTTAACATCCTAAATAGCAAAATATAATAGGCAGCTTCGGCTGTCTATTATTATATTAGCACAATGTAAAGCATAATCAAAAATAATTGATAAAATTTACAAAATATGCTATAATACTCTTATACAGGAGGAAATTTGAAATGTATAAGAATTATAAAGCAAAGAATAATATTTCATGGGCAGTATTGATGATATTGTTTGCCATCTTGCTTGTAGCGCCAGTATTTTGTGCAGAACCTACATATAGGGATGTGTCTGATTCAGATTATGCGGTTGTTGAAATAAGTGGCTCATTTTCCGACGAAGGAAGGGACACTCTTATATCTAAAATAAATAATCTTAGAAAACAGGCTAAAGTAAAAGAGCTTAAATACAGCCCCGCAGCTGAAAAAGCCGCTCAGATAATGGCTACCGAATATAGTATAGATCGATATGCTATACTTAGGACTAAGGAACTCACAACTTATGTTGCCGGAGGAAAGGATACTGGATATACACGTGCGCAAGTACAAGTAATGTGGTCTAAAGATAAAAAAAGCGCCGAGTACTTTTTCGACAAGTATATCGGTATTAATTCATTTGCGTACACATCCGAAAATCATAAATACATAGGATGCGCATTAGTTCACACAGAAAATGCCTATTACTATGCAGTGGCAATTATCCCGGAGGAAGACAAAAATATTAAGGTAACTCATGGTAATATGGCACAAAAAACAGTTGTCTCTACATCTAAACTCGGAGGGCTTATTATTGATGGAAACAGTGAGGTGGCTGTAGGTAAAAGCATGAAACTAAGCGCATCGGTTACAGTTAATGGATATATAGAATCATTTAAGAGTCTCGTCACAGGCGCAGAATGGTCCAGTAGTGATATGTCAGTAGCAACAGTAACATCTGATGGGAAAGTGAAGGGAATATCAGCAGGTAAAACAAAGATAACTGTCAAGGCTGGCGGAAAGAAAGTCTCAAAAGAGATAACTGTTAAAGGTACTGATAAAGAGGATACATCAAAGAACAGTGCTTCTTACAAGATTAACAAAGTTACTTTGAAGGCGAAAAACAAATCTATTGAAGTTTCATGGAAAAAGCCATCAAAAAAGATCATGGGATATGAACTCCAGTACAGCACCGATAAGAATTTTAAAAAAAATGTAAAAACTATTAACATCAAAAAATCCTTACAGAAAAAGACCATAAAAAAATTAAAGAATGGCAAAACCTACTATGTAAGGATAAGAGCAGTATACAAAAAGAATGATGATATGAAAACTGCATCATGGAGTAAAACGAAAAAGATAAAGTTAAGATGATTTCTATGCATATAGGGATAGCGGATGTTTGCGTGTGCAAATGTTCGCTATTTTTTTGCATTTTATTCGGGTATAATATATTAAATCGAAATGAACTACCACCACCGACTCTACATCGGAAATGGTTTCGGTCATGCCTAATGGCATTGACCAGGCACGTTCACTGTGCCGCTACTCCGTCGGGCAAAACCCTTCGGCATACTTTAAATGTTGTTTAGTGCGCTTGTGGCGCGTGGGAACAAACACCTTGTATATTTTACACACCACAGGTTCTTGGTTTGTTAGATTCGTGGCGCAACCCATATATACAGTTTTCAAGGTTCCGATATGTTTTTATTCTAACACAAACATGCGTTTGCGTAAAGTGCGATTCATCCCACAACCGATTTTGTCGGAAGGGGTTTTCTCGTACGTTATTTATAATACATTTTGTGCAATATAATCAGGATTTTGTTTATGGATGTAAAAAAATATTTCAATCGATATAAAGCGCCAATACTCGTCACAGTGATAATATGGCTGATGATTGGGCAATATAGTTCTTTGGTTTTTCCAGAGCAGACCTCTACAGAAACTGTGGAGACAGTATTCGTGCCAAACGCAGCAGAAGACGGCGGTCTGCAACTACTTTTCCTAGGTAATTCAGAAGCAAAGAAAGAGTCGGAATATAAACAAAGAAGAGAAGAAATTGGTCTTGATGAAGATGGGTTATTAAGCATCATGTCAAAAATGAAAGGCCTTTATGCCTATGAACATCTGTCGGAGCAGGGAAAAACACTTTATGCTGAGATTTACAGAATATTTATCACAAGATCGGAAGAAATACTTATATCATCTACTAATACAAATGTAATAGATACGACATGTAATTATGTCCTTGCAGACCATCCTGAAATATTCTGGGTAAACGGCTATACATATACCAAGAGGACTTCAGGGGACAAGATAAAACACATCTTGTTTAGCGGTAATTATGTGTATGACAAGACAGAGATACTTCAGAAACAGACGCTTATAAATAAAGAGGTCGAGATGATAGCAAGAGGTGTCCCCGTAGGAAGTGATTATGATAAAGCCAAGTACATCTATGAGTACGTTATAAAAAAGACTATATATGATCCACAAGCAGAAGATAATCAGAATGTAATCTCGGTCTTTCTGAATGGCAGGAGCGTATGCCAGGGATATGCAAAGACAATCCAATATCTTTTGAATTATATGAAGATTCCCTGCACTCTGGTATCGGGAGTTGCTGGAGGTGTTAACCATGTATGGGATCTTGCATATATAGATGGTGAATATACATATATAGATGCAACATGGGGTGACACATCATATCAGACAGCTGATAAGAAGACGGTATCAGTAATAGACTATTCATACCTGTGCGCAACATATAATGATATGGCGACTACGCATTCATTTTCGAATATTCTCGCTGTACCCCAAAACACAAATGGATCAAATAGTTACTTTGTCCATGAGGGGACATATCTTAAAACCTATGACAAGGAACAGGTGCAGAAGATATTTGACAACAGCTATAAAAAGGGGCAGAACAGTGTACAGCTGAAATGCTCCAGCAAGACAGTTTTTAATGAGATCCTGGATGATTTTATAGATAATAATAAGATATTTGACTATATGGAAGAAGGAGAAGAGGACTTCTCATATACGATAATGGAAGATAAAAATGTAATAATTATCTGGCTATGATCGTGTCCAATTGGACACATATATGGAAAGAGTGGAAGCGGTGTTCTTTAATGAATACCGCTTTTTCTTTTCGGAAACAAAATATTTCTACTTTCATTTTTAATAATGGTGTATTATACTATGATGTAGTGATTCAAAATAATATCTTTAGAAAGGTTTTACAAAATGTCTAACATTCCAGAGTCATATATAAGAGCGGTAATAGGAATAATCATAGGTCTGTCAGTAGCAGGCCTTATTGCATGGGGAGTCATGTCATCTCAGGACCTCATAAACACATCAGGAAGAAATGGGATAAATGGCTCGAATGACATAATGGACTCCTTTTATGAGAAATATAATGGTGAGACATATACAGGTGCGCAGATAATCGACCTTATCGATAAAGCGAGGCTGGATAATAAGTACATATCTATCCATCAGGATAACAAAGTTTATTATTACATCTGTG
>JAILAD010000081.1 GCA_024681795.1 Lachnospiraceae bacterium
CAAATAGATCTCTGCATTTATCTACATCCAGCTCCATGAGCCCGAAGTCATCAATGACCAGAAGATCGTAGGCAGCCATCTGATTTGTGTAGTCATAACTGTTACTGTTTACACGAGCTTTCTCACTTTCCATCATAAGAGGGTTTTAACCTTGTTTTTGCCTCAACAATGCTTCTTTTAAACTATTCGGAATTCCCCTGGGTCCGCGTACCGCATTAACCCCAAACTCATCACGTAATCTTGAAAACGGAAACTGCTCTTGTTTATATCGTTTCTGCAGTTTAATTTTCATAAGAGCGCTGATGGTTAAGTTTCCGTCCTGATACTGATACGGTATATCCGTTTCTAAAACCTTGCATTTGTAAAGTATTGCGGATACCGGTGCTCCGACATATAGATAAACCGTATCTCCGCTCTTTATTCCGCTTCCCTGCTTCCAATTGATTTCATCCGTATCATCAAACGCATGAAGAATATCGTAGTATTTCGGATTTGACGGAATAATCCAGTCTTTTGCTCCTCTTATCTGCTCTTTCTTTTTCGTAGATGCCGTTACTTTGTAACTATCATCAATCAAACCGCAGATTTCCTTAAAAGGTACGGTCCCATCCAGCAAAACAGATACCCAGCTTGCTTTATTCATATGATAACCGGGAAAATAACCGTCCTGTTTAATCAAGATATCCCGCAACATCGGATCATCGATTTTAACATTCACTACATCGATTCGCTCTTTGCCTGATAAACCGAATGTTTCCGGTGTTACATCGCCGATTAGTACAAACCATTTTTTGTTATCATCATGCCGAAAAATCGCATACCCAGGAAATCTTTTCCATAAGTATTCCGGTGTTGCATTATATTTCTTTTTAATATACTTTGTAATCTGTTCTCGCATCACTAATAGTCTCCACTTCCTCGTATCGCTTGTCTATCAGACCGCGTCTGGCCATCAAAGCTTCGTATACTTCTTTATCGATTACTTCTCTTTTGAATTTGCACTCTCCGAGTACTGCCTTTTTATTCGCATCATCGATTCCAACTACATCAATGTCCGTAGACGTATGATCATGTCCCGGTCCCCACCAGTTTCCTACATTTGTAACCAGACAATTCAAATTACCATCCAGCCCTTGAGATAGAGTGTAATATCTGCACATATCTTCAAAAACTTTCCCCATAAAGGAATGGATCCTGTTTTTTACATAATTTTTATAAAAGACCTCGCCACGATTCATCTCTATTGCGGCTCGTGCCCCCGGAATAAAGGAATACCCGAAACGATACATGCTGTCAGTCACTTCGTAGACGCTTCGCCTGTTGCTCTCTTTCTCGGTTATAGGCGCAATCATAGAAATGATACCAACGGTATCCAAACTTTTCAAAACATACGATAATGTTGCAGTCGTTATATGTGCCTTACCTGCGATTTCAGTTACTTTGTTGGCTCCAGATGCACAAACTTCGATAAAGTGCTTATACCATCTTCCTCATATTGCGGAAACGCACCATAAAGGAATATTTTTCATCCAGCCCTGATCTATGTAATCGGATGAAGATACCCGCAAAGCCAATGCCGGTAAAAACTTATCATAATACGCACGCAGGGATTTCGATTTGAGATTTGTTTCCGCTTTTACTTCTATCGGAACTACATCTTTCCTTTTCTGAATAAGAAAATCCGTCTCATAAGTTGATTTTTCTCCGGAATAATAATATGGCGTGTATTGCGTATCCGACATCAGCTGCTCAAGTACATATTGTTCAATTAATGCTCCTTTGAATTCAACAAAAAGATCATTTCCCTGTATTACACTCTCTATGTCCAATTCGCTCAAAGCCCCCAGCAATCCGACATCGATCAGAAACAATTTGAATGACGAGAAATCAACATAGGATTTTAACGGCATCGCCGGCTTTTGTACCTTGTTCACTTTATATACCAAACCGGCATCAACAAGCCACTGTATCGCTTTCTCAAAATCTTTCTGTCTTGCTCCCTCTTTTACCTGTCCGAAAAAGAATTTCTTATTCTCTTTCGCTAATTGCATCGGAAGAGATTGCCAGGTCATCCGAATTCTCGGCATTTCATTTGACGATACATGCTTTCCAAAATCTCCTTCGTACTGGCTCAGTATAGCCAACTGCAGTTCCCTCACCTCAGAAAAATCGTGTTTTTCAACAAATCTCTCAACAACCTCCGGCATTCCTCCTACACACAGATACTGCTTCAATAATTCCTTATATAAAGTTGAAAACTCATTTATTCTTTCATAATCGGCATTTGATACATATTCGAAAAGTCTATCCTCCCCCATTGCCAGCAGGAATTCGCGAAAATTCATTGGATACAGATGAAATTCATCAACTTTTCCAACAGGAAACGAAACCCCTTCGTGAATCGAAACTCCCAGCAAAGAACCTGCTGCCATAACCGGATATTCCGGCGCATCCTCACAAAAATACTTAAGGGACTCTACCACTTTGGGAGCTGTCTGAACTTCATCAAAGATCAAAAGTGTTTCTCCCGGAGTTATTTTCACATGCTGATTCACCTCAATCGCATTTATGATTCTTTTCGCATCATAATCCTCTTCAAAAATAGAACTCATACGGGAATTATTGTAAAACGATATATAAACGAAATTACTAAAATACGAGGAACCGAATTCTTTCATAAGCCAGGTTTTTCCTACCTGTCTCGCCCCCCAAAGTATCAGCGGTTTCCTGTGTTTTTTATCTTTCCACTCTATAAGTTTTTTTAAAAGAAGTCGTTTCATTGATGTTACCCACCCTATTATTTACCACGTTTACTATTTTACTATCCAATTGATTATCTGTCTGAATTATATAAGAAAAACGCTAGCCGGTCAACATTTTTTCGTCGGAAAAAGTGTGTTTTGATTACATTTTTTCGTCTTATCGACATAAAACAATTTATAACCATAGTTGTCCACTCCGTATATAAATTTCTGATTTGTCCCCTTCAGTATCTTCCGGATTTATTTACCATCCATTCTTTAATTCCCTGTACTTTTCATCCGAAATCACACCTATAACCTCATCTAGGATTTCTTCTGAAATCTCCATTTTTGTAAGAATGGTCTTCACTAATTCTTCACTATCAAAAGTGGCTTTTTTGCTTTTCTTACACTTATTTCCAATCACCCTAATAGACTCTACTATATTCTTTAACACCATAAGATACTGATGATCATAATCCGACGAAATAAATTCAACATAAGGAATTGGTAAGCGAATGTCTGCATATCTCTTTTGATAATTAATGTATTTTCTCGGTTTTCCCCAGCCACGAATTAGATTTTCATCAGGATGACAATTTACAACAATGCAAACATTCTCAATACCGTCGGAAAATGGATCTATCGAGAAATTATCGATGTCAATTTTCCCACAGATGTCTTTTATAATCTCTGAAACCTTATTTGCAGTCCCCCATATCTCACAACTGATAAAAAAAGCTCTTCCCATGTCCACCCCACTAAAAATTGTATTCCGATTTAATCTATTTAGAAAACTGTAAGTTTCCAATCTATCTTTCAGCAACAAACCTATAAAGTTCTACGTTCCCGTCTCTTTCAGTTGATTCAATATTAAAACCACATTTCTCAGTATAAAACTTAACA
>JAILAD010000086.1 GCA_024681795.1 Lachnospiraceae bacterium
TGAGAAGATATCCTTCCTTGCAAAAATGAATGTCGAGGATCTGCATTACTGGTTTGTTAAGATTTTTATTTCGGCAGTACTGGTTACGATTCTGAATTATGTATTCAGTAAGGTACTTATTTTCGGGAAGAAGAAGGAAAAGAAAGAAGAAGGTAATTTGTCATCTTAACACGGAGTCAAAAGAAGCGTTGACCTTAACGATATAATACTGCGAAGCAGAAGTATAGAACGAAAAACGAGAGATGATAAAAGGGGGAAAGAAAATAAAGTGGAAGAAAAAAAGGTGGAAGAAAAAACATTTGAAAAGGAAACGACAATTTGTGGATATATGGGAAGGTTTGAGTTGAACCCTCTAGCGACAATGGCAACCATTCAATTTAACCGCTGTCTCCAAAGAACTCCTGACGGGGAAATAAAAACAGAGAAAGTGTCAGACAGCGAGTTTGAACGCCAATTCGGCTTTTCCGATAGATCTCATTCTCTAAAAGTGGAACAATTCAGAAGTAATCAGAATTCTTTTGAGGGATCTGTTTATGTCGATATAAAGGGATGTAAAAAAGAAAAATTTAAAATAGAAAAATTTAAAAACATAAATTGTTTACAGAGAGATACCATAGGAACCTCATTATATTTTGAAGAAAAATTGTATCAGTTATTTATGGATGCTTATTATGACGAGGCTTGTTATAAAAAGGCAGGGGAGCCGTTAACAATTAAAGAGGGGCCGGATATTGAAAAAAAATACTATTCCCTGCCGGAATTGGATGTATGGGATGAAGCAAGTAAAGCCCGGATTATAGGAAAATACAGCGAGAAATATCCGGAAGATAAGAAATTTAGTATTATTCATTTCAGTTGTTTGTTTGGCGGATTCTATAATAATAGTGATATTGAAAATAAACTTGGTACGAGTTTTGATAAAGAATGGATGACCGTACTTGAAACAAGTTATGACTTCAATATAATTAACCCGGATAAGAAATATTTTATTTTAAAGAACAATGATAATAATTGTCTTGAAGCTTTTTTCCAGATAACTAAATCCGGAAGTGGAATATGCTTAACGAACCATTCCTTTCGGGAAAAAGAAGAATCAGGATATATTGATTATGAACGTAAACCCAGTGAAAAAAAATTAAGTGAGGAAATAACAGAAAAGCTGATCTGGGTTTTTTTCCATTATTATCGATTTACCGTTAATAAATATGAGAATCCGCTGAATATGAATTCTGCTCGGTTGTATTCTGTTGAAAAAGACCTGAAAGAATTCCTTCCCGAAAACTGTGATAAGTATTGGGCCTGTGATTTATTTCTGGGCTGGATTGCCAGAGACAGAATATTGGGAATTAAACAGGATTTGTTTTTTGGAATAGAAGAAACGGATAATCATGGCAAACTTTTAGAAGAAATATTTGAAGCTTATGACAAACGTGAAAATGAGATAGGTGAAAACAATGAAGAAGAATCTCCGGATGAGGAACTTTTAAATCTGTTTTTAACTGTTTCACTGAATCCCATTACTGTTTTAATCGGTAAAAACGGTACCGGAAAAGGTTCTTTATGTGACAGGCTTGGAAAAAGACTGAAATATCAAAAAGGCGGACTTTCCGAGAATCGTTATCGTGAAATTTCAGCCACGGGACTGTGGGGAGACAGCAAGGATTTTGAGGATTATTTATTAAATGATTTCGGTTACAGCTTCAATATGCCGGAAGTTTTAAATTATGAGGCTGAAAGGGAGAAAGGTTCTTCTCTTCCCTATATTCTTTGTATAAAAAATGCCGGTAGTGTACCGATTGAGAAATGTCTCGAAAATTTCCTGTCAATCTGTAAAAAATGGTATCGTACAAGTGACTGTCAGGTGTTGGGAAGTACAAGTTATAAAATTCCGAATACTTTTCGAATTCTTTTGGTGATGAATGACGATGACAGAGAAACAATACCGGAAGAGATATTAAGACTTGCCGCTGTTGTTCATGTCCAGGATCCGACCGACCTGAGTGATGAAATCGATATTAAGAACATTTTGTTTGCCGGATATTTTATGAAATATTTCGGCGAAATAAAAGAAACTTTGCAGAGTGAAATAAACGATGCGGAGATTTTTTTAAGAAACGAAACTTTACGGAAAGATTATAAGGAATTATGTGATATTATTGCCCGGAGTGTTCGTGTGAATGAAAACAGGCTCAATGTTCATTCTGTAAGGATGGAGCATGCTGTTTCCAGGCACTGGTTTTATCTGTGTAAAAACAAAATTGCAAAACCGTATGATGAGTGGAATGCGGACGGCTGTTATCCGGAAAATGTACTGATTGACGAGAGTATTGTTAAGGATACCAAGGGGAAGAAGTTTACCAATGTGGATGCAGCAATGGACCTGGCACTGTCTGAAAGGGTAATGCCTTTTGTGGTAAATGTGAAAGGGAACGCAACACTTGCGAATCCGTCGGAAATTTTTGAATATCTGATTGAGAAAGGTTATCGTCGATGTATTTCGCTGCTGAAAGAAGCGATTGAAGAGGAGAGGGTTACGATATCCGATGAATTGTCGGAGCAGTCAAATAACGAATATATTATAAAAAGATGTGAAAAACTGTACGACGGTCTTTTGAAGGATTCGAAGTACGGAATGGATAAAGTATTTGGTAAAAAGGCTTCTTTAACGAAGAAACAAAAGACGGAACTGATTGACAGTATTTGCCGCAATATCAACTATTTTCGTGATAAAAATACCTATACGAAAAATGTAACGGTCAATATTATGATTTGTCTGTCACAGGGATTCCTTACCGTTTTCTCCGGAAAACCGGGCTGCGGCAAAACCTCCATATGCAGAATTCTCGGAGGTATTCTGGGACTTTCCGATTACAGAGAAAACGGAGAAAAATATTTTGAAGCATATGACTCCTTCGAAGACCGCAGACGGGAGATGATCAGTTCCGACAGATATTTTGAAGTATCAACCGAGAGAGGCTGGACATCAAAAAGGGATTTTATCGGGTATTATAATCCTTTAACGGAACAGTTTGATAAATCAAATGCAATGTTATATAACTCGTTTCTGGTGATGGATTCCCAGGCAAAAGCAATTGCCGAAGCGGAGAAGAACGGGACTAAAAAAGACACCCTTCCCTGCTTTATTCTGCTTGACGAGGCCAATTTAAGTCCGATGGAACATTACTGGGCGGATTTTATGAATTTGTGTGAAGCTTGGAGTCCCAACAACTCCATTGATTTGGGAGGAGGAAAAATATTCCGTATACCGGAAGCATTGCATTTTGTGGCAACCATTAATAATGACCATACCACCACGGTTCTTTCTCCAAGATTAATTGACCGTTCAAGTGTAATTGATTTACCGGAAAGGAAAGGGAGCGATTGCGAGGAACTTGAGGAGGAAAAACCGGATATTTCTCCTGTTTCCTGGTATGTTCTGAAGAGCGTTTTTGGATACGACGGGGATGACAGAGCAGCTGAAAGGGAGTTTAAAGAAGACGAGGATGCAATCGGTGGTACCGATGATAAAACGGCCTCACAGGTTTACGGAGAAATAAAAGAGTTTGTGAAGTCTAAATTTATGGTTTCCATCAGCCCCAGAACGGATATCGCCGTTGCAAAGTACTATTTAGTGGCTTCGATTTTATTCGATGATGCAGACTATCCGGTAAATGAGGAGCTTTTGGAAAAACTGAATACGGAGAAAGAGAATCTTCGGGAAATGTGGGAGAGCGATTCCAGGGAAGAACTCCGTGAAATAATAAAGACTGCATTTCGGACGACGGAGAATTACCAGACAAGCGACCGCTCTACCCAGGCACTCGATTATGCTATCGCGCAAAGAGTTTTGCCGAAGATTACCGATTTAAACAACGAGGATGCTTTATATGATCTGCTTGAATTGATTTATAAGTTATCGGAACTGAAATTGTATAAATCAGCCGGAATTGTCGCGGACATAGCCGACAGAGGATGCGATAACGGATTCTATAATTTCTTCCGGTAAAAAAGAGGATTCGACGGGTATATGGATAACTGTATTAAACTGGAATATCGTAAATATACGGAAGAAAAAAAATGGCATACTCTTGAACTGGAAAATCCTGAACTGAAAAATCCCGAGCCGGACAAAGAAGAACAGGAGAATCAAGACAGCCGGGATGATTTCGAAGAGCAGGAGCTGGAACGGTTTCTTTGTTATGATTTCAAAAGACCGGAAGGCGTTACAAATGCATCCTTAAATTATATTGTAACGGATCCGGAACAGGAAAATCCGCTTCCGGTGCGTATTCTTGATTTTAATCATAATAAAGAAAATTACCTTTCCATAAAAGATGACGGTTTCTTTTTATACGATCTGGATCAATCCGTAAACAGAATAAAGCTTGTTATCAGGGCAAAAGAAGGCGATTATTATTCGGATTCCCTGATGGTGAAACACGGAGACGGGAAAGCTCAAAAAGAGTTAATCCAAATGTCACGCAGGGTGCTTGAGAGCATGCCGACGCTGATGTTAAGTGTTTTTCAAAAGTCCCCGTTAAGTGTTTATCTGGAAAAAAACAGTATGATAAAGGGTACGATTGACACTAAGCTCGAGCTGATACGTCGTATTATCAGAGTGTATCATACCGCGCAGACGGATTTACAACGTCTTCCCCAAACAACACTGACATCGTTTCAATATGTAGACAGGATTGAAAAGATGACGGTTATGGATTCTTCCACTCTTTCGTTTATTTCACAGAATCCGCAGTATCTGGTTGAAATTCAAAAGAAAAAGGGGATTCACTATCAGGACAGGGTTTATCTTCCCTATAAAACGCAGGTATATAAAAACGTTATCAGTTATGACATTTATGAGAATCAGTATATTCTGTCTTTCCCGGAGATGTTAAGCCGGGAATGTGATATGATGAAAATTCATCTGGAGTTGCTGATAAAAAATGCGGAAGAGTGGAAAAACAGGCCGCTCAAACAATTGGAATCCTATCAGACGGATTTTGAAACCCTTTTAAACAAATCAAAAAGACAATGGGAAAGGGTATGCAAATATCAGAAAGAATTAAGAAAATTAAAGATTATTTATCGAAGTATTTTTAACGGACTTAAGGATAACGGGATTGCCGGAAAGAAGGGAAAACCCCGTTCTACGGCGATTTTTCGGCAGTTGCCGGAATATAACATTTTTTATAAGCAGGCGTTTATTCCCTGGTTTGAATACGGTGTGGGGGATTACCTGAATCCATCTACCAAAGCCGAATTATATACGACTGCAATAGCGAATCCGAGTACGACATACGAACTATATTTTATTGTGCGCTGTCTTAATTATTTAAAAAATGCCGGCTATTATTACAGCAAAAAAAGAGCAAAATACGCAGGTATAAAAGAGAACCTGTCCAAATACCAGGATTATTCGTATGAATTCGTGATGTATAAAGATTCTGCAGAAGAAAACGCATCCCTTAATGAAGATGAACTTCCGGAAGAGGTTTCCAGAGAGGAAATAACGCTTTTTTACAGTCCGAGTATATTCTTATTTAACCGGTATTCGGAATATAATGCGGATGACCTGCTTTACAGAAATACCGCAAAAACAATGTCGAGGGCGTCGGATGAATCGAATGCAAAAGGCGGTGCACACTATGATCCGGATTTTATTTTGAAATACAGAACAGGAAGATATAACCTGACAACGGAGGAGTGGGAAAACGGAAGCAGAGTTCGTTTTATCATGGTTGATTCGAAACATAAGAATTATAACTCGGTTGTGAATGAGGAAATGCCGGCTCTGTACAATAAGTATATTAATTCCATTGATGTATCAAAAGAAGGGGTTGATAAACACAATTTAAATCCGGATGCATCGATAATCGGTGTGTGTGCAATATACAATGAACATACCGTGTCGGAAGAAGTGAAAGAAGAAGAAGATTACTTTGAGGACAGTCTTTGCCACCGAAACGGAAAAAAAGCATTCGGAAAAATGTTTTATTTAAATGTAGAAGATGAATTTTTCGGACAACCGGATGATTTCATGAATTCTTCGGATGATATTTTTGAAAAAATAGTAGAAGCTTTTCAGGAGGATATCAGGGAAGCAGAAGAAGAGAAGTTTGAAACCGGAGAAACCGAAAATGAGGATGAAAAGAACATTGAGGAAATTGTAAGGGAAAAACTGGATGAGCAACGAATTCAAATTGTCCGAAAACTACTTGAGGACGGAAAAGTCAGCATGAAATATGTTTCGGAGAATTTTGACATACCGGTTGAGAATTTAAAACAGATGAAAAAAGGGAATTGAAAATCAAATATGTACAGAAATATTTTCCGGCCGTCCGCCAAATTGGCGGACGGTTTTTTTGTGCTGATAAGATGGAGTCTGTAACGGTGCCTGACCCCATTACGCACTGTAACAGTGCCTGACCCCATTACAAACAACAGGAGGAAAACAAATGAGAGCATCCATTTTACGAGAAACATCAAGAGGAATCAACGCAATTTCAACCGTGGACAAATTATATGAGGAAAGAATGATTTTTCTCA
>JAILAD010000015.1 GCA_024681795.1 Lachnospiraceae bacterium
ATCCGAACCGGAGAGTACATCCGAACCGGAAAGCGGAGATACGCTTCAGCCGGGAGATGATTATTATAAAGTCATACAGTATTTGCATCAGCATCCGGGAATCCTTGATAATCCGGACAGAATTCCGTATATACCGGTAATACCTGATACACCAAAGTCCAATGCCAAACCGATTGTCACGGGACCGGGGGCCGGAGATCTGGATCATATTCTGAATTATATGGTTACCGTGGACGTCAATGAGAATGCCACTCTTCATATGGTGTATCACATTGACTGGAAAGTACTGAACGATACCAGGGAAGGTCCGCTTTCATGGGTAGCCGTCGGTGTTCCGAATACACATTGTAAAAATGTAAAAGCACTTTCCGACAACATCAAAACGGCAAAATTCACGGAAACCTACGAGCAGCAGAAAGGTTCTTGGGTCAGGATTGATTTTAAACGCCAGTATCATAAAGACGAAATTGTAAGCTTCGATTTTGAATTCACGCAGGATTACATGTATCAGATGAATCTGGAAAAAGAAGGAGAGACGGTCTACAGTTTTATTCCCGGGTGGTTTGACAGTATCTATACGGACTGTCTGCAGATCAAATGGAATGCGGATAAGGTGATTGCTGTAAATGCGGGAGAAGAATCGGACATCGAACTGATTGACGGATATTATGTCTTTACAACTCCGCTTGACAAAAGTCAGAAATACAAGGTTGACATTACCTACCCGAATGATGCTTTTCAGTTTAACGTTAGCAAGCAGATAGAGCGGGTTGAACCGGTAGAAAAAGAAACAAACCCGATTGGGTACATGTTACTTTTCTTCTTTCTGATTGCCGCTTTTACAATCGGAATGCCCTATCTGGTTATGCTGCTTCAGTGGTTGTCGGGAAGCAGAATTTCCGGATATGAGTCTGCAAAGGTTTATACAATTATTGAATACCATAAAAACTGTCCGACCTGCGGAGGCCCGAGACCGGAAGGATATGACCGCTGTCCGCATTGTGATTCAAGTTTTATAAAGTCGGAGAGGAAAGTGGAAGAAAAGAAAATGCCGAAGGATTTAAAGAAGCATTCCGAAGAAATCTTTTCACACAAATTAAACGGAACGTATGATGCAACTTTCCTGCCTTATACGGTGATAAGGGTAAGCAACGGACTGAGACCGAAACCCATATCCTTCGGTACCTATGTAAAACAGCAGTCACAGAAAAGGGGTGCTTCGGGCGGGGGCTGTGCACATTCGTCCTGTGCCTGTGCCTGTGCATGCGCCTGTGCCTGTGCCGGAGGCGGACGTGCAGGATGTACGGCGAAAGATTTTTATCGTACCAATCTGAAATTAAAGTATTTCAGACCCGGCGGGAATATGCAAAAACTTGAAAAGCAATAGCTTTTTAAGTATAATATTATAGGTTTTTTGTTTTGCCGGGACACCCGGCGAAAAGTAATTCAATACGGAGGAGATAACCGGATGAGCAGTGTAAGACGAGTGTATGTGGAGAAGAAAGAAGAGTTTGCTTCTGCAGCGAGAGAACTTCTTCATGACTTAAAGAGCTATCTTGGAATCGGGGGAATTCAGTCGGTGCGGGTTTTAATCCGTTACGACGTGGAAAACATTTCGGATGAAATTTATAAAAAGGCGTGCAAAACCGTTTTTGCGGAGCCGCCCGTAGACCTTTTGTACGAGGAAACCATTCCCGGAATCGAGGGAGCAAAGGTATTCGGTGTAGAGTATCTTCCCGGTCAGTATGATCAGCGCGCGGATTCCGCAGTACAGTGTGTTCAGTTTTTGAAAGAGGATGAGAATCCCGTTATCAAGACTGCAACGACATATGTGATCAGCGGAGAGATTTCCGATGAGGAATTTGCACAGATAAAAGCATATTGCATTAACCCGGTGGATTCCAAGGAAACCACGCTTGAAAAACCCGAAACACTTGTCAGTGTATTTCCGAATGCACCGGACGTTTCGATTTTTGAAGGCTTCACAACCATGCCGGAAGAAGAGTTTAAGGCGCTGTATCAAAGTCTCGGACTTGCAATGACATACCGTGATTTTCAGTTTATCAGGGAGCATTTTCTGACGGAAGAAAAAAGAGACCCTTCCGTTACCGAGATTAAGGTACTGGATACTTACTGGTCCGACCACTGCCGTCATACCACATTCTCCACGGAACTTAAGAACGTGGAATTTGAGCAGGGTGATTATACCGATCTTCTGAAGGGCACTTATGAAGATTATATTAAAACGAGGGAGGAACTCTTTGCGGGCAGAAGCGACAAATTTGTCTGCCTCATGGATCTGGCTCTCGTTGCCATGAGAAAATTAAAGGCGGAAGGCAAACTTGAGGACATGGAGAAATCCGATGAAATCAATGCCTGCTCGATAGTTGTGCCGATTGAAGTGGATCACGGGGACGGAAAAGGACCTGTTACAGAAGAGTGGCTCATTAATTTTAAAAATGAAACGCACAACCATCCGACCGAAATTGAGCCTTTCGGTGGTGCGGCAACCTGCTTGGGCGGTGCAATCCGCGACCCGCTTTCGGGAAGAACCTATGTATATCAGGCAATGCGTGTAACCGGTGCGGCAGATCCCACGGTTCCGAATTCTGAAACCCTGAAAGGAAAGCTTTCCCAGAAGAAACTGGTCAGAGGTGCTGCAAAGGGATATTCTTCCTACGGAAACCAGATCGGTCTTGCAACGGGACTGGTAAAAGAAATATATCATCCCGATTATGTGGCTAAGAGAATGGAAATCGGTGCGGTCATGGGTGCGGCTCCGAGACGCGATGTAAAAAGACTTACCTCCGATCCCGGGGATGTCATCATTCTGCTTGGCGGACGTACCGGTCGTGACGGCTGCGGCGGTGCTACCGGTTCTTCCAAGGTACATACGGTTTCTTCCATCGAAACCTGCGGCGCGGAAGTACAGAAAGGAAATCCGCCTACGGAAAGAAAAATCCAGAGACTTTTCAGACGGGGGGAAGTAAGCCGTCTGATTAAAAAATGTAATGACTTCGGTGCGGGCGGTGTATCCGTTGCAATCGGAGAACTTGCGGACGGACTGAGGGTTGATCTTGATAAAGTACCGAAAAAATATGAAGGTCTTGACGGAACGGAACTTGCAATTTCCGAATCCCAGGAAAGAATGGCGGTTGTCATCGATCCGAAGGATGTTGCGGAATTCATGAAATATGCGGCGGAAGAAAACCTGGAAGCCGTAGAAGTGGCTACGGTCACGGAAGAACCGAGACTGGTTCTTTGCTGGAGAGGGAAAGAGATTGTAAATATCTCCAGAGCATTTTTAAATACCAACGGTGCCCATCAGGAGACCGATGTATTTGTTGACAGCCCCGTAAGAAGCGAGGATTATTTCAAAAAACAGGCAATTCCCGCTGTTGCGGATGCATTAAAGAAGGGGGATATCAAAGAAGCCTTCAAAGCATCCGTATCGGATTTAAATACCTGTTCACAGAAAGGTCTGGTTGAGATGTTCGACTCCTCCATCGGAGCGGGTTCGGTATTAATGCCTTACGGCGGTAAATACCAGCTTACCGAAACACAGACCATGATTGCAAAAGTACCCGTACTTGACGGTTCGACCGATGCGGTCACCATGATGAGTTACGGTCTCGATCCGTATCTTTCTTCCTGGAGTCCGTATCACGGATCCATTTATGCCGTGATTTCTTCCCTGTCCAAAATAGTGGCAGCGGGCGGTGATTTTAAGAAGGTACGTTTTACGTTCCAGGAATACTTCCGCAGAATGACGGAAGACCCGGAACGCTGGAGCCAGCCGTTTGCGGCGTTGCTCGGTGCATACAGGGCACAGATGGAATTCGGACTTCCCTCCATCGGAGGAAAGGACAGTATGTCCGGAACATTCCAGGATATTGATGTTCCTCCCACTCTCTGTTCTTTTGCGGTGGATGTGGCAAAGGTTAAGGATGTCATTACCCCGGAACTGAAAAAAGCCGGTGACTTCCTCGTTCTTTTTCAGATTCCGAAGGATGAAAACGAAATTCCGAATTTTGAAAAAGTAAAAGAAATTTACGAAACCGTTCATAACATGAATGCGGAGCACAAAATCGCAGCAGCTTATACCCTGGATTCCTACGGTATTTTCCCCGCAGCCGCAAAAATGGCTTTCGGTAACGGTCTCGGAGTTTTATTTGACGAATCCTTATCTGCGGATGATTTGTTCAAAAATCGCATGGGTGACATTCTCATCGAGGTTTCTTCAGAGAGCCTTCTGGATATCAATATTCCGTTCATACTGGTCGGACATGTTGTGAAAGAGAATTTCACGTTTAAGGATGTTACAATCGACAGAGATGATCTTTTGGATGCATATAAGAGCACACTTGAGAGAGTATTCCCGTCAAGGGCAACGCAGAATAAGGATGCTCTGGAAGAAAGACTTTATACGGGCGGAACCGTTTACGTTTGTAAAAACAAGGTTGCCAAACCGCATGTATTCATTCCGGTATTTCCCGGAACAAACTGCGAGTATGATTCCACGAAGGCATTTGAAAGAGCGGGAGCAACCGTGACAACGAAGATTTTCCGGAACCTTTCCGCAACGGATATCAGAGAATCCGTGGAAGAATATGTAAAGGAAATTGCGAAGGCACAGATTATCATGTTCCCCGGCGGTTTTTCCGCAGGTGACGAGCCGGACGGATCGGCGAAGTTCTTTGCAACCGCATTCCAGAATGAGGCATTAAAAGAAGCCGTAATGAAGTTATTAAATGAAAGAGACGGTCTTGCACTCGGTATCTGCAACGGATTCCAGGCATTAATCAAACTCGGACTTGTTCCTTACGGTGAGATTGTCGGACAGAAGGAAGATTCCCCGACACTGACCTTCAATACGATTAACCGCCACATCTCCAAGATGGCATATACCAAGGTAGTTTCAAATAAATCGCCGTGGCTTTCTCTGGCGAAGGTCGGAGAGACTTATACATCTCCCGCGTCGCACGGAGAGGGAAGATTTGTGGCACCGAAGGAATGGATTGACAAACTCTTTGAGAACGGTCAGGTAGCAACCAGATATGCGGATATTAACGGAAATATTTCGATGGACGAAGAGTGGAATATCAACGGTTCCTACGCGGCAATCGAGGGAATTACGTCACCGGACGGAAGAGTACTCGGAAAGATGGCTCATGCAGAGCGTCGCGGAGACGGTGTTGCTGTTAATATTTACGGAGAGCAGGATCTGAAGATTTTCGAGGCAGGTGTGAAGTATTTCGAATAAGGTTTTGGATGTATTCGAAAAAGAAATGCTGAAAAGATATATCCGAAAAAAGATCGGAAACAAAAAGCGGATTGAAAAATCCGCTTTTTTGTTTTCCTATGAGAAATGAATCTGTATTATTTCAGAGTCTTTAACGTTTTTTGTATGAATGTAATTTCATTAAGAAATGCATCGTATTCATCACGGCTTCCGGAGACTTTGGAATAAAGCGTCCGTTCGATGTAGGCAAAGAGTTTGTCCAGACTTGCATCCGTAATTTCCGGGGTGCGATTTTTCAGGAGCCGCTTTAACTGTTCCAGAACGTCACTCGGAAGCGGATTGTCTTCGCTTGTACGCATCCCGGGCCGTGAGAGCAGAAAGTCGGTAAAAGCAGAATATTTTATGTAAACCAATTCCGAAAAGGCGCCGTTTTCATAAAGACTTTTCAGATACCGGGTTTCTTTTATTCTCCGAATGCTGACATAAAGGAGCAGTCCAAAGAAAATGAATGCGGAAGCAATCAGAATCGGAACAATGAATTTCCGGTAGTCAATATTGAAATTGAAAAGTCCGGTAAG
>JAILAD010000033.1 GCA_024681795.1 Lachnospiraceae bacterium
AGCTGTTGATTTCTTGCTTCCAAATCGGTTTTAACAGTACCTAAGTGTTTCAGGATATTACTACCTGTAATTTCCTCCACGAATTTCTTTCCGGTCATACCCGGTGTATTCAGATACCGATCCATCAAATTTATGAAATCCTTATTTCTAACCACTTCTTTTTTCAAATCAAGACATCCATGTTCTGCAAGTACGGATTTCGCCTTGATTCCGCCATCTGTAGCAATTCTTCCGACCAAAATATTTGCGGCCAGAGAAATAACTCTCTCTCTTTGAGGACCTTGCGTCGGAAGTTCATTGTATTTTTCGAGTCTCTTAACGCTTTCCTCCGCAGCGCTGAAGGCAAGACGGCTGCGCATACTGTCTACAGTGGCATAAGAAACATCTGCATTCCTTTGTTTCATATCATTCAGCAGCGCCTGTTTTTGCAATCTTGCAAAATTCTTAAATCTTTCCGCACCTCGAACCCTGTCCTTCCCGGCTTCGGTTCCGGCGCTGCTCTTTTCCTCCAAATAGAGCTTTGCATAATGCTCCACCGCATCCAGACGGTTTAACAGTTTTCTTGCATAAAGATCCTGTTCTTCCGGTGTCCTCCCCTCTACCTTATTCGGATTCGCTGCATAGAAGCGTTTTAATGTTTCGACCGCTTCACGAAGATTCTTATGTTCTTTACTCTCGGATCCAAACCACCAGTCGGTACGTCTGGTATTTAACAGACTCTCCATAGCGGCAAAATTCTGATTAAATACTTTCATCTCGAATTTATTCTGTTTTTCCATTGCTTTTTGCGTATCAATGCTCGGAAAAACCGCTTTTTCTTTTCCTGCTTCGATCAATTTATCCCGAAGCGGTCTTTGTTTCGTTAATTGCTGGTAATACTTCGTGGAAACATTCAGAATACTGCTACCGGAGGCTTTCAGATAGTTCTTCTCCATTCCTTCTTTCACCATCTGATCCATTTGATCAAGCCACTCTTTTCTCTGCTCTGCACTTCGCAGGGGATTTTCAACAATCTTCTCATAAAGTGCTTTCATTCCCTCAATATGCTTTTTCGCCTCTTCATTGACATACTTGGGAGGGTCAAACTTTTTATACGAATCATAACTCACTGCCTGATTTCCGTGAACTTCTTTTTCCACGCTGTCAATGACATATTTAAAACCGGCTACAAAGGCAATATCATCGATTGCCCATCCGTTTTCCAAACATTTCTTATAACTCTCCAAGCTTGCGGAAACCTGCCCCATTCCGCGGGCGGACATGGGATGAAGATGGAACGGATCATTTCCCAAAACCCGATCTTTGTGTAATTCCCTCACAATAACCGGGTCCTCAATCGCACTCATCATCTTGTCGAAAAGAACCGTAGTCGAAATAATATTGTTGTAAAGTTTTTCCCGATATTCCTGCTCTTTCTCCTCCGGGAGAGGTTCGGGATTTGCTTTCTTTTCCTCCCAATAGTTAATCAGGGTATCATATATCTTATTGTTCTGCTGAAGGTAACCATAGACCGGAAATACCTGACGCCATTTGTCGATATCCTTTTGAAGTTTATGATTCGAAAGCTTACTGTTCATTGCCGCCAGAATGGATTTCATATTCTCTCCCAACGGAGTCTTATAAGAAATATAGTTATCCGGGTATCCTTTTACGATACGATCTGCGTATTTCCCATACATTACATCCATCAGGGTTCTTTCATTCCTCGTCGCCCCGACTTTGTTTAAGTAATCATTCATTATGGTTTTGGCATCTGAAACTTTCTGCATGAATTCCTGATGTTTCTCTTGATTCTGAATGATATAAGGTTTCATTTCTTCACCGTATGAATTGACCAGACCATTGGGATCCCATTCATAAGCCTGATCAATAAGAGTAGATGTAAACATGTCCATTTCCTGAAATGCATCCATGTTTCCAATTTCGTCTATAATCCTTTCATTTCCAAAAGAAGTCTTAACTCCGCTTTGAAACCCTGTTACATCCTGAATAAAGGCATTTCTGGCCTTTTCATCACGTATCCTCTCTTCTTCCTGTAATTCTTCCAAACTCTTGAATCCGTCCATCGCTATTCTCCTTACGTTAATATGATTCGTTTATTCTTATCAAATCTGATTCCGGCACTTACGAACATCAGGAATCATTCCTTTGTACCGGCTTATCATAGCATCTATTGTCCAACAGATGTCCAACATCAAAGGCCCCTCCATTTGGCAGGGCTTCTCGTTAATACTATCTTGTTAATTTGTTAATGGGATCAGCCCGCATCATCTCGTTTTCTTCTGTAATACAGGAATCCAACATAACCGCCAAGCAGTATGGTAAGAATTCCCGCAAAGAGGAATCCGGGTACATATGCTCCCGTCGGAATGATTGCTTCCCTTTCATTGGTAAAGGATACCGATGTATCTTTCTTAAGTTCCATCTCAAGACTTCTTGTTCCGTTCGAATTCGTGGATAAGCCGGTGAGACTCGTATTCACCACACCATCATGCCGCGCATCACTCATGGTCTTCCGGCCTCCGATTCTTTCCGGAAATCCGTACATATACGATTGCTCCGGCTGTAAGCAGGATGCAGGCACCAAAATATGCAATGATTACCCAGTGGTTGTTCTCACCGGTTTTGGCAGCTCCATCCCCGGAAATCATCTGACCACGGTCAGAACCGCCGCCTCCCGTTGCGGAATCTCCGCCGGATTTGTCGGAGTCGTCCTCGGAAGAGTCCGAATCATCGGAAGGCTTTTCTTCCTTTTTCTCATTCTTATAGATAATCCGATCCGGCTTCTCATCGGTGTTTGCCAGAACCACGGATACAGAAGCGGTCAGGTTATTGTCATCACCGTTTACCACATAAACAGTTGTTTCATACACTCTATTGTCATAAACATATGAAGAAGCGCCCTCTTTCTTCGAAGGAGTTATCCCGCTTTGCTCAATCCGGTATCCGTAAGTTCCGGGCTCCGAAATCGTGAATTAAAAAGCGCCGTCCTTTCCGCCCTGCAAATCCAGTGTTTGTGCCGTTGGAAGGGGATTGTTCTTTGCAAGAGGAGAAATTCGGATATGATAAATATGCCCGGGGTCGTTCTTTAATTCGGCACAGAAAACGGGAATTCCAACCCTCAGCGGTTCGTATTTATTCTCGGCTCTCACGGGAAAAGACAGCAAAAGCAGGCCCATCAACAGAATATGGACCCCAAACAGTAAATGCCGGATTGCTTTTACTGCTCTAATTCTACCTAACATCCGAAGAGATTCCTTCTCCTTTCGTACGGTTTCCGAGTATATCACTTTTTGAGAACTCTAAATTAGTTTATAATACCAAAATTATGAAATCTTTGCAAACATTGTGAAAATTTTGTTAACTATTTTTCTTCAAATAGCAAATTGCCATTTTCCCTTGGTACGGCTACAATAATAATGGACTTTCGGAAACGGATGATAATGAAAATGGGAAAAAATGATAATTAAATGTCCGAATTGCGGTGGCGCACTGGAATATAATAGCTAAAAGAAAGTGTCGTATCTTTATTATCTTCTTCATTCAATCTAAGTCTTGGCATATTAAACCCCTTTCGTTAATGCGATTCGTTTGTTCTGTTCAAATCCGATTCCATCCCTTATAAACATTAGGAAACAGTTCTTCTTATCGTTTTATCCTAGCGTCCATTGTCCAACAGATGTCCAACAAGCATTCAACAGTTAAAGCCCCTTTAAATGTTGAACGATGCACCATTTTGAGTGTATCGTATCGTATCATCCCAAACCACTTCCATTATAATGTATATTCCGGTAAAACAGCACATCCGTTCCGAAGGAACGGCATGCTGTTCCAGCCAAACTGCATGAGCAGTTTAATTGTTACTCTGATTTCCGCATATCACGGCCATTGCATTCAAGGCGGTAAGCCTTAGAAGTCATCCTGCTAAGGCAGGCATCTGCATATGTATCATTTTTAAACAGGTCCCACCATTTGATTACCGGAAACTGAGATACAATCATTGTTGATTTGCGGCAATCTCGTGATTCTATGACTTCAAATAGATCTCTGCATTTATCTACATCCAGCTCCATGAGCCCGAAGTCATCAATGACCAGAAGATCGTAGGCAGCCATCTGATTTGTGTAGTCATAACTGTTACTGTTTACACGAGCTTTCTCACTTTCCATCATAAGAG
>JAILAD010000043.1 GCA_024681795.1 Lachnospiraceae bacterium
TTTACCCGGATTGAAAACACTGCCGCAAACAGTATGATTGCAAGTAAAATTCCGGAAAGCCCGTATGCGATTATCCGTCTTATATTCCGTGTCATTCCTTTCCCTTCCCCGAATCCTTTTCCTTAAAATACTCCATCTTCAAATCCGTCCTGTAGAAATCCTTCGCGGTACATCCCGCTCTTCCGCCTCCGGCACAGGCGCACGCACAGGCACACGCACACGAAGAATGAGCACAGCCGGAATGTCCGCCTCCGCCGCGGAACGTGAGCTTTTGGCGTTCCTTCACATAACTTGCAAATGAGGTGCGATGTGGAACGATAATACTGGCTACACGAACATAGGTATTCGGAGAAGAATCAACCTTATAGGTTCCTGCTCTTTTGTGATTGAAAATTTCTTCCTTAAAATCCTTATACTTCTTCGGAATTTTCTTTTCTTCCACAATTTTTTCCGATTTCACAAAATTCATTCCGCAATATTCACAGTTTTCCAGTCCTTCCGGCCTCGGGGCACCGCAACCCGGACAGTTCGGATAATATTCAATGACCGTACGCCGGATTGCTTTCTTCGTTTTACTGAAACCGGCAGAAGTTACCCAGCCGATGAGATCTGCAATGAACTTGAACCCAACGATATATACTATACATCCGGCTATCACGAGAAAAATAATAATCCGTTCTCCGTACCGTTCCCAGAAAATCTCAGACTTCGTCTTACCGATAAAATCTTTCTCCTTACTGAAGGGATATGCATCATTCGGATACGTAACGTTCACTTGAAACTGTGTTCCCTTCGGAAGGGATGTTTCCCAGGTATAATACTCTCCGTCCATAAGCGCTGCCGGAGAAAACCCGATGGTATTATCCGCTTTCCAGTGAATGACAAGCTTGTCCACATTAATGTCATCAAACCACCCGGGAGTAAACTGAAACACCGTCTCTCCGTCCGTCAGCAGATTCATCTCGTACATGTAATCCTGGGTTATGAAAAAATCAAAGGAAATTACTTCATCCTTATAGTATTCTCTGTCAAAGGTGATTTTTACAAAGGACCCGTTCTCGCCTGAATACCGGATGTCCTTAATATTGCCGCTGAGGGCTTTCATGTCCAGGCAATGACGGTTCGGAATCCCGATCTTTACCCAGGAAAGCGGGCCTTCGGAATCCGAGTCCAGTACCTTCCAGTCAATATGATAAGTGAGCCTTACAGTTGTGTCCTCGTTGACTTCGGCCCTGATCTCATAGTTTAAAATCTCATCCAGTTCTCCGGAGGCCTTCGCTTTCAGCGAAAAAACAAAACAGAGTAAAATTACAGCCGCAAAACCCGGGATGACCCGGAATGCACGTAAAATCCGGAAAAGCAGTTTTTTCTCTTTCATCTTATGCCTCCCCGTCTCCCGGTTCCTCTGTTTCATGCACGCCCGTCGCTGCGGATTCGTCCGCATTTCCTTTCGTTCCTTCCTTTTCTTCCCTGTACTTGCGAAGAGGACATAGTCCTTCCATTTGGGCCGAATATTCCCTCCTGATTCTGCATCTGTCACTTTCCCAGATCTTATTCCATTCATCCGAAAGGAAATTTCCGAGTACGGCGTCATTTAACCAGCTCTGGCAGGGAACCACGTTTCCGGAGGGCGTAACCGCCATATTGGAAAGGCAGGCCCCGCAGGTCGGCGGATTGATTCCGAGACAGTCGCAGAAAGAATTCTCCACCCATCCCGGAGAGGTAAATGAAATTTCCATTCCGTTTTCGCCGCAGTATTCCACGGCATCCTTAAGGATTGCTTTGAGTTCTTCCGTGGAAAGCTGCAGTTTTTCCGAGTTCTCCTTCTCGGCGTTTCCTGTCGTAATAAGACCGGAACAGGTCACATACAATACTCCGAGCGAATGCAGGAATTCCAGTGTTTTCTTATACTCTTTGTTAAGTGTGCAAAGCGGTGTATTGATGCTGACGCTGATGCCCGCTTCCAGTGCATTCTTTATTCCGTCAACGGTTCTTTCATACATTTTCGCACCGACCAGTGTATTGTGAACCTGCTCCTCGGACGAATAAAATGTAATCTGCATGCTGTCCAGGGATACTTCCTTTAATTTTGCACAGTACTCCTTCGTCAGTTTGATTCCGTTTGTATTTAATCTCGTTACAAACCATTTTGCCGCATCGATTAATTCAAATAAGTCGTCACGCATGGTCGGTTCGCCGCCGGTAAAGGTAAGCTGGGGAATTCCGACCTTCCGGCATTTTTCAATAATCTCAAGCCATTCCTTTGTGGAAAGTTCGGATTCCTTCGAATTCCTCTGTCCGGCCGCATAGCAGTGTACACATCTTTGATTGCAGTTCCACTCTCCTTCTTTTTCCATAGCGGAAACCATTAAATCCATACGGTGCGGAGCCTTCATATAAGGAGCATAATCCCCGATTGAAAGAAATCCGATTTCCTCGTCAACCGGTTCGCGGTATGCTACGCGTTTAAAGGTATCCATCATCCGGAAAAGGTCATTTCGGAAAAATGACTTCGGAACAAGCGGATATATTTTTTTCATCCGCTTAAATGTCGCATTTTCAATGGTTTTAAAATCTTCTTCCGTAATGGGTTTCCCGTCGTAAACATTGACCTCTTCGATGAACTCGGAAAGAAGAATACTCCATGACGGTCCGATCGGAAGAATGTCCTGTCCGTTAATGATGGCAATACTCGGTCCGATTTCCTCCGAATCAATCACCGGCGGAATCAGGTGAATACGTACCACGCCCGGCCCCTCCGGATTCAGTGTTGTATGATGCACCTCGTTAAAATGCTCTTTTGCATATTTGATTTCCCTTTTTGAATTTTTCATACTCTCCCCTTTATGTAATACTGATATATACATTTCAATGTTATTCTATCATACCTAATTTTGCAATACCGCCGCCGGTATGGTAAAATGGAATCCGAAAGGAGTTTTCACATGGACGAAAAAAAATTTGCCCTCTTAATCGACGCGGATAACATTTCCGCAAAATATATCAAAATCATCATCGACGAGCTCGGGAAATACGGCACAATTACCTACAAGCGACTCTACGGGGATTTAAGCCGTACCAACAATAAAAGCTGGAAATCGGCACTCTTGTCACACAGTATTAATCCCGTTCAGACCTACAACTACACCACAGGAAAAAATTCAACGGATTCCGCAATGATTATCGATGCTATGGATATTCTGTATTCCGGCAAAGTTGACGGTTTCTGTCTTGCAACCTCCGACAGTGATTTTACCCGCCTTGCGGTAAGACTCAGAGAAGCGGGAATGTCCGTTATCGGAATGGGCGAGTCGAAAACACCGGAACCTTTCCGTGTATCCTGCGAGCGTTTTTTCTTCCTCGATTTACTCTGGGACGATACGCTGAATGAAACGGAAACCGAAACGGATGACGAAAATAAAGAAGAAGACGGTATCACTCCTCTTCCCGCTCTGGAATCGATGATTGCAAAAATCATTATGAATAACGGTGTCGACGGAAACATGATGGATATCGGCGAACTCGGAAGCCGTATCACCAAGTCGGACCCGGCATTTGATATCCGTAATTACGGCTATACCAAATTTTCCAAATTTCTGGAACAGTTCCCTTCTTTAAAACTGGTTAATAACGACAACCATGTTTCCGCATATCTTCAGGAAGCATCGATTTCACTTGATGCTATCGAGAATGAGGTCATTCATATTCTTCTCGATGTGGAAGGACATTCCATGAATACCGGACAGTTAAATCAGAATCTTTGCAAAATTTATCCGACTTTCGATGTACAGAATTACGGCTACAACCGTTTCAGTAAGATGCTGACGGAATTCAAATCCGTAAAGGTTACCTCCCTGGGGCGTGTCGTTACCCTTTTGGATCCGGGGAAAGCAAACAGGAAAACAGACGCCAAAAAAACGGATTCGAAGAAACAGGACGGCAAAAAGAAAACCGGTCAGGAAAATTCCTCCAAAACCGGTTATAAAAAACATTAAATAATATATCGGATGAAAACACAAACCATATTCCGTATTTTATCTTCAATGAGATTTCCTATCGGGGGATTATTGCTTCAATAATCCCTCGATTTTTATTCTTGCATCGGCGTACTCGAATTCGCGTACATCTTCCAGCGCTCCTTTCAGTACAGCCTCCCTCTTCTTATCCGGTTTCGATTTCAAAAGTTTCCGGATATTTTTCTCCGCACTGCTCTCATCCAGAAGATCGAGTACATCCATAATAATATTAAGTGCAACCTGAAACTCTTCTTCAGTCAAATTTTCCTCGTCGGAATTATCGGCAGAATCCCCGTTTTCCGAAAGACTTCTTCTTTCCTCCGTATATTTCCCGTAATTCATTTCCTTCAGTACAAGCCGTATATTTGCAAGCAACAGTTCGTAAGAATTAAAAAATTCCTCCGCATTTTCTTTTACCTCTTCCGTTCTGCCTTCTTTTACGGAAAACTCTTCTTTCTTTGCAAGTTCCGAAACCCCGTCAGCACCGATTCCGAGCGCAAGTCCCTTTACCGCGTGCGCCTCACATCCGAAGCCTTCATAATCATTTTTCAGAAGCATCTGTTTCATACGGGAAAGCTGCTTTTCCCCATCCTCGTCCAGGAACGAAAGCGCCTTTAAATATCGGTTGCAATCCCCTCCGTACCGGGGAAGGGCAGCCTTTACATCAACACCGGGGATTATAATCTCCGTCTCAGGCTTTGTCTCCCCCTCTTCTTCCGGGTATCTGATAATATCACCCGGCAGGTAAGTAAGCAGGACTTTCTCAAGATCCGGAAGTTCTACGGGTTTCGACAGATAATCCTTCAAGCCGTTATCCAGAAACAGTTCTTTTGCGCCAACTACGGCATCGGCTGTCAGCGCAATTACCGGAATTTTACCGGTTCCCGGAATGCTTTTATACATCTTTTTTGTGGTCTGAATACCGTCCATTTCCGGCATCATATAATCCATAAAAATCATGTGATAGGTATTTCCCTGGCGCAGTTTTTCAAGACACTCGCTTCCGCTTGCCGCTACATCCGCCCGTATCCGGTAGATGGAAAGAAGTTCCTTGATTACCTTCCGGTTGGTCAGGTTATCGTCAACGCAGAGAATTCTCGCATCCGGTGCAACAAAGGATTTTCCGGGTTTTCCTTTTCCCCGTTCCGTTTTCTGTATCTCGAATCTGCCCATCGGAACGGGATCCCAGATTCGCTGTTTTACAAAGAACATGAATTTCGAGCCTTCTCCGTAAACACTTTCGACCGAAATCTTTCCGCCCATGCTTTCAACGAGTCTTTTTGAAATGGCAAGACCGAGTCCCGTTCCCTGAATGTCCGCATGCTTTCTGAGTTCCAGCCTCTGAAAACTGTCGAAAATATTCGGAATGACCTTTTCCTTAATTCCGCAGCCGGTATCTTCCACCGTAAAATAAATCAGAATCTCCGAATTGTTCCCTTCGATTTCCTTCGGCTCAATGGATAAAATAATATGTCCCTCTTCCGTATATTTGCATGCATTATCCAGAATGTTAATCAGAATCTGCTTTACATGCGTGACATCTCCTCTTAATCCCTTCGGGATGTTTTCCGAAATATTCGTCTTAAATTCAATTCCTTTATTCCGGATACGCGGAGCAACCGCCTTAATGGTTTCCCGGATACTGGATGCGGTATCATAGTTTACTTCCACACTTTCAAACTCTCCGGACTCGATTTTTGAAAAATCGAGAATACCGCTGATAACGGAAGAAAGCTGATTTCCGGCACCCTTGATGTCATTTGCCATCGACAGAACTTCGGGCTTCGGATTGCTCCTTATAATCATCTCCGTGGTACCCATAATCGCGTTTAACGGGGTACGGATCTCATGCGACATGTTTGCAAGAAACAGCGTTTTCGCGTAACTTGCTTCTACGGCCTTGTTCTTCAGTTCAATCAGCCTTTTGGTATTTTCATATTCCTCAGTCTTGTCAAACAACCAGAGGCTGTAGCCCTTTAACGTCGTTTTGTCATAAATTGCGGATACGGAAACCTGATACTGTCTGCCCGTTATTTCCATGTTTTTCCGGTTATTGTCGTATATATTCCGAATCAGTTCTTCCGCCGTTTCAGAACTCCGAAGTCCGGGAAAAACACTGTATGCCTTGCTGCTTGCAAACAGCAGACGTTTTGATACATCCGTAACCAGGTAAATTTCATTTAAAGATTCCACGATACTGTCACGTGCAAGCTGCTTCGTATCGAGAAGACGATATTTATAAACCATAAAAATCAGGTAGCTCATTCCGACCCCGATAGATCCCGGAACCGGATTGAAACCCATTTTCTCCGGCGTCAGTACATAGAAAAAAATGACGGAAATCACGGTCGGAAGAAAACAAAACGGAAGCAGAAAAATCGGAGAGGTTCGTTTTTTGTTTTTTATATCCTTGACGGTAATAAGGGAAAACCAGATGCCGAGCGCGACATTGTATATCTGACAGATTTTACACACAATCCCCTCCGTTACCACAATATGCGGATAATAGCCGGTCTGTACAAATTCCATGGATTTGAAAAATAAATTGTGGTATTCGGCCGTCAGAATTACAACAAGAAAAAACATATCCACGACAACAATCATAATGCGGACCGGTGCCGGTGTAATATAGTTCCGGATTCTTGTTGCAAAGAAGATCATGAAAGAAATAATAAACGTCATTCCGAGAAGCTGGATTTTGATGCTGAAAAGTGTCTGTGATTTGTCAATTCCGAGAAGTTCCTGCATATATCCGAGAATGGCAAGAAAATTGCAAACGGTTGCCGCAAACAGATACTTGGTTGTATCATTGGCTTTTTCCGTCAAAACAACGCCGATAAAAACAATCGAGCCAATCAGCAGGAAAATATGAACAATCAGAATAAAGAGATACATAGTTTCAACCGGTCTCCCCAATAAAACAGGTTTTATACCAGAAATCACAGTTTCAGAACCGGACCGGATTTCCGTTAAGAATCCGATTCCCGTACAGAGTCAGTATAACATAAAACACCGCGTGATAAAACATATGAAAAGAAACCGGCAAACGCGGACAATCTCATAAAACAAAAGCACCGGGGTGTTAACCTCGGTGCTTCTGTTTGTGTAAAAGGGGAATTCTTTCGGAATCGTAATTAGTAGTTATTACTAATTCTGTTATTATTATATTTGCCGCAAGCAGTAAAATCTATAACTAAATTGCTATTTTTTAACAATATATTAGCGTAAGTTTTTGCCTTTTTTTCTTCCGCGCTCGTAAGTGCTCTCCGTAATTGACTTTTTCCGGTCCTCCTGATATATTACATAGGCAGTCAGGGAAAGGAATTACCATGTATAAACTCATCGCCGTCGATATGGACGGAACTCTGTTAAAATCAGACAAAACACTTCATCCGGACACCGTTACGGATATTGAATATGCTTCTTCGAAGGGAACCGAAGTCGTATACTGCTCCGGTCGGGCCGTAATTGAGATCCGCCCTTACCTGGAAAGTCTTCCTTCAATCCGTTACGGGATCTGCTGCAGCGGCTCCGTGGTATATGATTTTAAAGAAGACAAAGTCGTTTTCAGTAAGGAAATCATGGCAAAATATGCGGTAATCATCAGTGATACGGCAAAAAAATACGATGGAATGACGCATTTTCTTGCTGTCGATTCCACCGCAGACAAAAGTCAGGTAACGCATATGGATGATTACAATATGGGAGTTTACCAGCCTTTGTTTGAAGCAATTGCAAAGAAAGTTCCGGATATGTCCGAAGAGGCCAAAACAAGAATTGCCATTCCGAAGGTCAATATCTATTTCAGAACCCATGCAGACCGCGAGGCCGCATTTGAAGAATTAAAAGATCTTCCGCTCTGCTTTGCCACGGTCGGCGATACCATTCTGGAAATGACCGCACCCGGTGTCAGCAAAGCTCTGGGGCTTCGGATTCTTGCAAACAGGCTCGGAATCGATTTAAAGAATACCGTCGGAATCGGCGACTCCGACAATGACCGTGAAATGCTCGGCATTGCAGGTTTTCCCGTTGCGATGGGAAATGCCGAGGCAGAGATTTTATCCATGTGTAAAATGACAACGGATGATAACGACCATAACGGCGTCGGAAAAGCAATCCGGAAGCTGTGCTGAATTTCGTATCGGCAGGTTTTGCCGGATAATCAGATCAGCGTAATTGCCCAGAACCCCACGCACAAAATCAATGTCCCCAATACCATCAAAGTCATGGACAAATACCATTTATTGCCTTTGTTAAATCCGTAGAAATCTTCTCCGCGCTTCTCTTTCGGCGCAAGCATCACAAAATAGGCATAAACGATTCCGTACAAAATCACCGGAACCATTCCGAACAGGCAATGCGGAAACGCAATTTTCTCTCTTTCGAATACCCCGAAAGAAATTGCAGCCAGAACGGGATTTACAACATGTAAAACAAAATCCCTGCCCTCCATTACTCTCCTGTACCCGAGTGTCGGCCCCAAAAAAACAAGTACGGTAACAAACGTTACCATGACGGCAATCACACCGGTAAACTTCAAAATCCTGACCGGATAGAAATCCGGAAAGAAAATCATAAAAACGCAGGTTATCGCGCAGAATTCATTGCTTAATGCAGTAAAATATTTCTGTCTCCGGACTCCGGTTTCAAAATCCCACTTTCCGTCTTTTAAGAAAAGCAGAATTGTCATTACAATCATGTCCACAGCCAGTACGGAATTCAGAATGACGGAACAGATTCGCATCACATATGGTTCCTTCTTTCGTAAAACATTTATCTTTCTTCAATCACTTAATCGATGTTCCATGTGCTTCCGCCAGAGCCTGCAGATAATGCAGCATCTCTGTGGAATTCCACCCGGGCGGCATCGCCGAATCGCCTCTTGCGTCTATTGTAAGACTTTCCCCGTTATCATAATAAACATGCAGTTCCAACAAGGAATAGGAATTTACGAGATCTTTTTTATCCCACCCGTTTAATGACAGATAATTCTTCTCGTTCAGCATTTCCTGAAATGCCGCAATTTCCGCGTCCGTCATATCAAACGAAGTAACAATGTATGCATCCCTCCAGACCGCGGCATTCGTATCCACACCCTGATAGGGAACTCCTCCCTCACGCATCTGAAACCGGTAGGTTCCGTATTCAAAACCGTCACGTTCTCCGTTATTCAGATTCGTATCGAATTCCAGATAGATTTCCTGAATATGATCGGATGTAAATTCCTTTAATGCATCCGGATCGCTTTTGTCTTCTAACAGTGTTTCCCCGTAGGACTGCCCGGTATACTTCTTTATGAGTCCGTCGAAAAATTCCACGTAGATTACAGGGTTCCAGTTATCCGGTTCAACAGAAGCCCCTCCTTCCGCATAAATTGAAATTTTTTCACCGCTTTCATAAAGGGCTTCAAAATCGATATAGGTACCCAGTGCGGAATTGCGCTTGGAATGACCGTTCATGGATGCAACATCGTGATCTTTCAGCAGTTTGGCCAAATTGGAAAGTTCCTCTTTATCCGCGGTAAACTTAAATTCCTCTCCCGCAAAATCCACTGATACCTCAGCACCGTCATCCGATTTTATCATTTCATAGTTATAATATCCGACAGGATAATTTGTCGGAGCGGATACTCCGTCCGAAGCCGATACGGATATGCCGAAAGAATTTTCGCATCTTAACCGGAATTCCTTCAGTTCATCGGACTGAATCTCTTTCACCGCGGAAGGATCCGAATGATCGGAAACGCCGCCGGTTTGCGGTACATATCCGGGTTTTATCAGATTATCAATCATCTCAACATCTCCTTTCATGCAGCCTGTAATGCTCATCACGAAAACACAAATCAAAATGAATAAAAACCTTCTTTGTATTTTTCCGGTCTTTTTCAATATCCCGTTTTTATTTCTTCCGTACTCCATTCCTGCATTCCCCGTTCTTTATTATTTTAACATGTCCAGGTAAGAATGAACCAGATTTCTGCCATACTCCGCCGTTCCTTTTTCATTCGGATGAAGCCCGTCGATATAATATTCCGGGCTGTGCGGTATCAGCTCAAAACCGTCCGTCACTTTAATATTATCATATTTTTTGCAGACATTTTTGATTTCGTCGCAGAACCGGATGAATTTCTCAAACTCCCTCTCCGAAAGGTCCGTCCGCCACACCGGCGTTATGCAGGTCACCGGAACCGTATCTGTGTAAACCTCCCGAAGTTTTGCATAAAAGGCCTCAACACTTTTAAGTGAGTTCTCTTCAAACTGGTTGGTTCCGAGGGATACAAAAATCTCATCCGGCCGGTATCCGGGCATTTCCGATACAGAGCCCGCATCGTAAATATAACCGCCGATTCCCTGATTGATAACGTCATAATCAAGCATACGGTTTGCCACACTGACATAAGTCATGGCGGAACGCATCGGACCGTAACCCTGCGTAATGGAATCTCCCATCCAGAGTATTTTCTTCTTTTTAACCCGTGGTACCGCGGGTGCAGCGATGTTAAAATCCCGGATTAAGAGCGTGGAATCCGACGGAAGATACAGAATCATTTTCTTTTCCGTATTTCCTCCCGGAATCGGATAAACAAGAGTCCCTTCTTTCGGAAGGTCCGATACTTTGGTGATAACAAACGGCCTTCCGTCTACCCAGAGTTCAATGCTGTCTTCCGACCCTCTCCAATAAAACCGGTATCGAAACGAAACCTCCTCCGCGCCGGAAATAAACTCTATCGTCTTTGCATTGGATGCATTACACCTTTCAAACCAGTATAAATCCTTTCCGCGGAAATACTCTTCCTGATTTTTTGTGTACTGATGCGCCATAAGATACCCGTCCGAGGTTTCACTGAACCGGTATGCGCCGAAATAAAAGCTTTTTAACTCCTCGTTTGTCATTTTGTTTCTCCCAATTCTCCGGCCGGAATACGCTCCGTTTACGCACCGGGCAGTGTATGCTCATCAGACATATAACTTCCGAAAATTTCCATGTTACCCAGTCCGATACTGAGCGTAAAGAATGCCTGACTCATGGCTGCCGTAATCACTTTGAAAATCCCGCTATAATCACGATTGCCGTAAATATTATCATTTCTGCCGGATTTTGTCGGAGGTTTGTAAACACCTCCGGAATCTGTTCTCCGGACAAACTGTCAAAATCATTTTTCAGGTATTTGATGAAATATGCGAGCATCCATCCCGCTACCACGGTATAGTACATCATCAGAAGATAACTGCCCGCCGTGCAGAGCCACCCGTGGAGGTGCCATTTATGACGGTCTTTTTCAAGTTCACGGTATCCTTTGAAAATTGTCTTCCTGCTCGCCCGGCCGATGGCAAGTTCCATGGTCAAAACCGGTACCCCGAGTATTACCAGGAACAAAAGATAAATCAAAACAAATATCGCTCCCCCGTTTTGTCCGCATACAAACGGGAATTTCCAGACATTCCCGATTCCGATTGCACAACCTGCACTGACCAGTAAAAAGCCGATGCGGCTGCCGAAATTTTCTCTTTTCTCCGTCACTTTACATTACTCCGTATATATTACTGCTTACTTGCTGCTTTTGAAATTATTCTCAGTTTTTCCTTCCAAAATGATACCCTAAAAACAAACTCGTTGCCATACTTTCTTTCAAAGTCTGTCATTTTATGAACCACTAATGTCCCTCCGGTCCGGTGTTCCCTCCGAAATCCAGTTTTGGATTGCCAGACTTACTCTTCTGTCAATATCAATGCGTGCTTCCCTGCATTCTTTTTTATAATCACGTCCCGCTTTAAACAAACCGACAAACAGGCTGCCGCCTACCGGCATCATTTCCTTTAACAGACTCTCCGGAAATACAAAATGTGTAGCATGCTCATAAACCATACTTTCTGCATCACACTCATGAGGAAACTTTGACAGTCTCTCTTCCATTCGTCTTATATACTTCGCGGTATCCCAAAGGACATCATCTTCAGCCCCTATAAGCAGAAGTTTTCCTTTGATTCGTTCCACTTTTATGAATTCTTCTTCCCTGACAGGATGCGCTTTTTCGGAATCATCAAAAACGCCTCTGGACACAATCATATCTTTACTCTTCTTTGCATCAGCCTTCATCTTTTGATAGTATTCCGGATGACGATACACGAAAGGAAGATACGGCAGCGGTTCTCCCTGCCAGGAAGCCGTAGATTCGCCATCTCCCGGCCATTCTTCCATACCGTCACGTTTTCCACGATAAAATCCCTCCATGACGAAATCGCTTGGCGTCATTGCTATTGTAAGCGTTATCTCCGGATAGTAAGAAGCTGCAATAAGGGAATACATACCTGTGGTAGAAGCTCCTGCTATACCGAATTTTGTATTGCCCTTTCCTTTCAGATATTCTATGGCGGCACCGATTCTTTCAACCGGAAGATTATGATGGCTGTAGTCCTTGTGTGCAGGCGAAAGTGTCAGTACATTCACTCCGAATTTCTTATGAAACCAGCGAACACCTGATTTGGCAACATGATCCTCGCAGTCATCTCCAAGCATCGCCATAATTGCGATTTCAGAATTTTTACCCTCACACGGCCAGTAGCATCCGTAGAATCCTTTTTCCGTCTCTTTATATTTTTTCATACTCCTTATCTCCTTTCATCAAAAATAAGATTAAGAATACCATCAATGATTGTATCAATGGTCTTTTCATATACACTCTCATGAAGTTCTTCCCTGGCTTCAGACGTAAGAACCAGAATTTTTGTCATATTGGCAACAAGAAGAAGGTCCACATCAGGCCTAACACCTTCCAAAAAACGTAACAGACTGTTTGCAAGCATGCTCTCTTTTTCTTCATCAGGATCAAAATCCGATGTCTTGTGAATAAGATTCGATTCATCTTCAAGTGTCATATGCGCATATATACTTTTCTCCTTATCTGTCAAATGGCGAAAAAACACACGTGCGTCTTCCCTGCCAAGCTTTCGTTTACCGGTCAAAACATCTTCCCCAATCAGAATCGGCAGCATCTTCCGTCTGTGATACCGAATAAGATCTGCAAGATACTCTTCTTTATTTTTCCAAAAATGATAAAAAGTTCCCTTGGCAATACCGGCTGCCTCTGTAATTCTGGAGATTGTTGTATGCGTTACGCCGTATCTCTTAATCAACGGAAATCCGGCTTCCAGCATGACTATTCGCAATTCATTCCTCTGTTCGTCCGTAAATACTCTGTCCGGCATAATCGTCCGCTCCTTTCTTGTGACTGTTTTTATATTTTGTTCACAAATAAAGTTAGCATCAACTAACTCTCTTGTCAATAAAAAAACAACAAAATCTATATCGATAGATTTTGCTGCTTTTTGAATTTGAATAAATATCTTCCAAAGAAAAGACCCTGAAACATTGATATTATCAACATTTCAGGGTTACAGGGGATGAGAGAATCGAACTCCCACCAAAGGTTTTGGAGACCCCTATCATACCATTTGACCAATCCCCTATGTTTTCGGTGCCTTTTTCGCACCGAAAGAGATTATATCATAAGAAAAATACGAACGCAACCTTTTTCTTCCATGAATCTTTCCGTCAGTGAATCAAATCAATTGCCTCTGCTACGGAATTGACAAAAATAATCTTAATGCCGTCCGTTTTTTTCAGGGTTTCTTCCCCGGTTGCCGGAACCACACAGGTTTTAAAGCCAAGCTTCTTCGCTTCTCTTACACGGCCTTCCAGTTGGGGAACACTTCTTACCTCACCCGATAATCCGACTTCCCCGAATGCCACCATATCAGGGCTTAACGGAACGTTACGGAAGGAGGAAACCACGGCCATTATGATTCCGAGGTCGATTGCAGGTTCCGTAACCTTGATTCCGCCCGCGATATTTAAATAAGCATCGCATTCTCCCAAAGAAAGTCCCATTCTTTTTTCCAAAACCGCCATTAACAGATTCAGGCGGTTATAATCCGCACCCTGTGCCTGACGCCTCGGAATTCCGAAATTCGTTCTGCATACCAGCGCCTGAATCTCCACAAGAATCGGTCTGCTGCCCTCCATGGAACAGGTAACGATACAGCCGCTTGCATCCTTCGGGCGTCCTTCAAGCATAAATTCCGAAGGATTTGCCACTTCGACCAGCCCTTCCCCGCGCATTTCAAATACGCCGATTTCATTTGTGGATCCGAAACGGTTCTTTACGCCCCTCAGAATGCGGTAGGAGGCGTGTCTGTCCCCTTCAAAGTATAAAACGGTATCCACCATGTGCTCGAGCACTCTCGGGCCTGCCACGGTGCCTTCCTTGGTCACGTGACCGACAATAAAAATCGAAACATCCATCCCCTTTGCAATCCGCATCAGAATCCCCGTGGATTCACGAACCTGCGATACGCTTCCCGGTGCTGAGGTTACTTCTTCCAGATACATCGTCTGAATGGAATCGATGATTACGATTTTCGGCTGTTTCTTTCGAATCACTTCCTCGATAATTGCAAGATTTGTCTCGCACATCAGTTCCACGTTGTCGGAGAATTCCCCGATTCTCAAAGCCCTGATTTTAATCTGCTTTAAGGATTCCTCTCCCGAAACATAGAGAATCTTCTCTCCTGCATTTCCCATAAATCTGCAGGTCTGCAAAAGAAGCGTCGATTTTCCGATTCCCGGATCGCCGCCGACCAGCGTAAGGGACCCCGGTACCACTCCGCCTCCCAGAACACGGTCCAGTTCCTTCATTCCGGTGGAAATTTTACTTTCCTCTTCCAGGGAAATCTGCGAAACGGATGCCACAACGGTCTCTCCCTTCGTCAGGGCTTCCTTTGTACTCTTAATCGAAGAAGCCGTACCGGAAATACGCTCTTCCACCATCGTATTCCATTCCCTGCAGGCCGGACACTGTCCCACCCATTTCGGAGACTCGTATCCGCACTCGTTGCAGAAAAAAACCGTTTTTGTTTTCATTTTGGATGTTGCCATATATTCCCTCTGTTAAAGATTCTTACCGGTTTTCCCGGTTATAATCCGGAAAAAACATGCCTTTGAATGACGAATGCGGGACTTTTATCCCGCATCCGATGATTCCTTATTCAGTTAAACCGTAAACCTATTAGTGCTTTTTTGTTGCAATTTAATTGTTTCTGCTGAATATCCTGTTAAATTGCTGCTATTCAGTTGTTTTTACTTACTGATCTTCACTTCCACTTCGCCGGCGTCTGCAAGTTCCACGCTGATATTAATCTTACCGCTCGGATTGCTCTTTAATACTCCGATACTCTTGCCTCCAACGAAAACGGAATACTCGGTATCCTCTTCCATTCCCACCGTAATCTGTGCATCCTGATTGCTTTCTACCTTAAAGGAAACGCCTTTTTCATCTTCGGCGAATTCGGTAACTCCGGTTCCCGGAACGGATTCATATAAGAACTGTCCGTTCTTTTCAAGCTTCGTCATGGTGGCAAACGTTTTTACCTTGTACAAATCACCTGCATGCTTGAAGTCTTCCACTTTTGCTTTCTCAGCTCTGGTGTAATCACCGAAACTCAGGGTTCCGTCCGCTTCTTCTTTAATCAGTTCTTTGATGGCTGCCATAATTTGGTACCCCTTTCCTTAATAATGCGATAAAATCGAGACCTTCCCATCCTCTCTTTTTTCGCGTCCCCATAGTTAAAGTATACCTTTCCGCGCTTTCTTTGTAAAGGTAACTTTTTCGTTTTTATACTGCGCACTGACGCTGTCTCCGGCTGCAATTTTACCCTGTAAAATCTCCTCCGTAAGAGCATCTTCGATCACACTCTGAACGGCTCTCTTTAAAGGTCTCGCACCCATTTTTGCATTGGAATATTTTTCCGTAATGTGATTCTTTAAGGAGTCTGCCACCGTCAGATGAATGCCGAGATTTTTCTCTGCACGCTTCTCCAGATTGGTGGTCAGAAGATTCGTAATCTTCTTCATATCCTCCCTGCCGATCTGATGGAACACAAGGATTTCATCCACGCGGTTGATAAACTCCGGTTTGAAAATCTTCTTCACTTCTTCCATGACGCCGGCTTTCATCTTTTCATGCACGTCCTTCTCGGTCTGTACCCTGGAAAATCCCAGATTTTTCGGATCGATGATACGGTTTGCTCCGGCATTGGAAGTCATGATTAAGACGGTATTCTTAAAGCTTACCGTTCTGCCCTTTGAATCGGTTATACGTCCGTCGTCGAGAACCTGCAAAAGCACGTTGAAAACATCCGGATGTGCTTTTTCGATTTCATCAAATAATACGACACTGTATGGATTTTTCCGGATCTTTTCGGACAACTGGCCGCCGTCTTCGAACCCGACATATCCCGGAGGGGAACCGATCATTTTCGATACCGAATGCGATTCCATATACTCCGACATATCTACACGAATCAGCGAGGATTCGTTTCCGAAAAGTGCCTCTGCCAAAGCCTTGGATAGTTCCGTTTTGCCGACACCTGTAGGGCCCAGGAATAAAAACGATCCGATCGGCCGGTTGGGGTCCTTGATTCCGACCCTTCCTCTTCTTACTGCCTTCGCCACTGCCTCCACTGCTTCATTCTGCCCGATGACACGCTTATGAAGTGTCTTTTCCAGATTCATAAGTCTCTCTGACTCTTTTTCCGCCAGTTTTTCCAAAGGAATTCCGGTCCAAACGGAGATAACGTGTTCCACATCGGATACCGTAACAACGTTATCGGCTTCCTTCCTCTTTTTCTTTACAACGTCCTCTGCTTTTTTTATTTTTTTCAGGAGAGTTTCGCGTTCCTTCTTTGCTTCCTTTAATCCCTCGACATCACGAACCAGAATCAGATGATCGATTTCTTTTTCCAGTTCCGTAATGCGTTTCGAATAATCATCCGTAGTTTGTGACTTTCCCATTCCACGGAGTTTAACGGCGCTGCATGCTTCATCCAGGACATCAATAGCCTTATCCGGAAGGTTCCGATCGTTAATGTATCTTGAAGACAGTTTTACGGCAGCCCGGAGTGCCTCTTCTTCCACTTTCACTTTGTGGTATTCCTCATACCTTCCCGCTATTCCCTGAAGGATTGAAAAAGCTTCCTCCTCCGTCGGTTCTTCGACGATAATCGGCTGGAATCTGCGTTCCAGGGCAGCATCCTTTTCAATGTATTTGCGGTACTCGGCAATCGTCGTGGCACCGATTAACTGCACTTCGCCTCTTGCAAGGGAAGGCTTTAAAATACTGGAAGCATCGATACTTCCTTCCGCGCCTCCTGCACCGATTAAGGTATGGATTTCGTCCATAAACAGAATGATATTTCCGTTTGAGGTCACTTCCGCAATCACGTTTTTCAAACGTTCCTCAAACTCACCGCGGTACTTTGACCCCGCCACCATGGCTGACATGTCAAGCGACATGACTTTCTTTTTCAAAAGAGGTGCCGGAACGTCACCGTTTACAATCCGGAGCGCAAGTCCTTCCACAATGGCCGTCTTTCCGACTCCCGGCTCTCCGATTAAGCAGGGATTGTTTTTGCTTCTCCGAAGAACAATCTGAATCAGTCTCTCAATCTCATTCTGTCTGCCGATGACCGGATCCAGCTTATTCTTTTTGGCAAGCATGGTTAAATCCCGGCTGTATTTTTTTAACGTTCCCGCTTCTTCGTCTCTTTGGAAAAACTGCTGCAGTTTCGGTACGATTTCATCCCGCAGCGTAACCGGATCCTCGCTCATGGAAGAAAGCAGAACCGTACGGAATTTATTCATGTCTACGTTCAGTAAATCCAGAATTTTACGGGACATCAGTTCGGGATAGTCGATTAACAGAAGCAGAATATGCTCCGTTCCGACCTCCTGTGCACCGGTTTTCTCCGCAAGTTCCATGGATTCGTCCAGAATATATTTTGCAGACGAGGTGAGACTTACCGCTCCTCTTTTCCTCTCAAGAATATCCTCGGAGCCATGCGTCTTTATAATCTTCTCAATCGCCTCCGGAGTCACATCCATATGCTTTAACGTTTTTCCGGCAACCGAATCCTCTACCATTGCAAGTCCGAGTAAAAGATGCTCGGTTCCGGCAAAATGAAGATGCTGTTTCTTTGCAGCCAGATAGGCATTTTCTATGGCAGTCTGTGCCTGCCTGCTGAAATTATTAAATGGAATTTCCATGGATATTGCTTCCTCCGTATTCTTCGTAAATTTCATCAATCAGCGCGTGAATTTCCTCACGGGATACATTCATACAGCTCGCTTTTGCAAGAAGGATGGTTAAATCATGCTTTGTCTGCGCAAGAGCCCTTAAACGATTAATATCGACCGCAATTACGGCTCCTTTTCTGCGGTCTACCTTTACAAATCCTTCCTGCTTTAAAACCGTATATGCTTTGTTCACGGTATGCATGTTGATTCCGACTTCATCAGCCAGCTGGCGTACACTCGGCAGGGGGTCTCCTTCATGCACCATCTCCTTTGCAATTCCGATGATAATCTGATTGCAAAGCTGTGTATATAACGCTTCATCCGACTGAAAGTCAATTTCAAAAACCAGGTCCATTCCTTCACCCGCTTTCTATCAAGAATTAAACCTTACAAAAACAAAAGTCTCTCTGTTATATATATCGTATAACAGAGAGGCAGTAATGTCAAACCCGTTCAACAATTTTTCATAAATGAATTCCGGAAAAGTCAAGGTCCGATTACAGGTCGATAAAATTCATATCCCCTGTGGAATTGTCATCATATTCGTCCTCATCGTACTCATCTTCATCCTCGTAATCTTCATCGTCGTCATCGTCATCATCTTCCTGAACGGTAAAGTAATCGAGAATCTTATTCTTGAAGGATTTCTTTTCTTTTTTTGCTTTCTTCTTTGATGCTTTGGAAGGCTTTTCATACTCGTCTTCGTCTTCGTAATCATCTTCCTCGCCGTCATAGTACTCTTTGTCTTCTTCGTCATCATAGTACTCTTCACGTTTTGCCTTCGGCTCCGCCTTCTTCGGAACGATTACGCGCTTGGTTTTTGCGGGTTTTTCCTCATAGTCATCGTCATCGAATTCTTCGTAATCCTCGCCGTCATCCTCATCGTCGTCATCATAGCCGATGTCATAGTTGTCATCATACTCATCACGACCGGAGAATGCCTTGATTGCAAAGAAAATCGTCGTAATTAAGAAAATCGCTGCAAGAGCACCTGCAATGATAAGCGGAATCAGCAGGTTGGAAGATGTACCCTTCTTGGTTTTTGCATCCGCGTCTCCGAACAGTCCGTCATAGGATACAAACGAATTGTTCTTGTAATCATATACGTACCACTGTGCATCAGAGTTTCCGGAAATACCGTAAACAATGTAATAATCACCTTTTGCCCATGCGGAATATACCTGATCGCCCATCATAACGTCTACTTTTTCATATCCCGCAGGAACGTTTGCAGGTTCACCGACCGGCTCTAAAAACTGAAGGGATGCCGTGGATGCCGTCTGTGAGGAAGCAGGCTCCGTCGTGGTCTCCGATGTTCCTTCTCCGCCTTCGCCGCCTTCGCCTGTTCCTTCTCCGCCTTCGCCGGTACCTTCTCCGCCTTCACCGGTTCCGTCAGGATTCTCCGGTGTTCCGGTTCCGCCTTCTACCGTGGTAGTTGCGGGAGTAGTATTGTTTGCGGGTGCCTCATAGGTAATCAGATCGGAACGAACGAAACCGGTCATGCTCTGTCCGTTTGCGGTAAACTTAATCTGATACCATTTATATCCGTCCGTTGCTGTTGTTTCACCGGTAATGGTAATCTCTGATTTGGCCTGTGCACTTGCAACCAGATCAGCAGTTGTACTGGGTCCTTTACGAATGTTTACGGTTCCGTCTTCGCCCTTGATATACGCCGTCTTATCGGTAACAGTCGTAACGTTGGGGGTATCGTTTGTTGCAGGTGTTGTGGTAGTGGTAGTGGTAGTCGTCGTGGTGGTTGTATTTCCGCCGCCGCTCTTTACGTAATCGGCACGTACAAATCCTGTTGTACCGCCGGAAGTTTTAATCTTATACCATTTATTCCCGTCGGAACCGGTTGTTTCATCAACAATGGTTACACTCTCATTTGCGGTTACCTTGGTAAGAACCGTACTGGTTGTATTTGCTTCGGAACGAACGTTTACACGGTCACCCGTTACGGTACCCGGTGTATCAGCCAATGCGGTAATGGAAATCATACCTGCCAGAACCACACCTGCCAAGCTTCCGATTACTTTATATAGCGCAGATCCGATTGTCTTTCTCATATAGCTGTTCTTAGTCATCTTCAAATGCTCCTTCCTATCATCATTCCCCTAAAAAGAATTCTGCCGAAATACTATGTCATTATGCCTCGTCAATCGCCTTCCCGATATCGTGACGCATATATTTATTGTCAAAATCAATCCATTCCGTTGCCGCATAGGCCTTTGCCCTGGCTTCTTTTAAGTCCTTTCCCTTTGCGGTAACACCGAGCACACGGCCGCCGTTTGTCACGATTTTGCCGTCCGAGACTTTGCTTCCCGCATGGAAACAGAAATAATCGTCTTTGCCTTCAAATGCATCCAGGCCTTTGATTTCAAAGCCCTTCTGATAGGATACCGGGTATCCGTCGGATGCAAGAACGACACAGACTGCAGCATTATCTTCAAATTCCAGCTCAATCCGGTCAAGCGTTCCGTCGATGCACGCATCAAAAATCTCCAGAATGTCATTCTTCATTCTGGGAAGTACAACCTGTGCTTCCGGGTCACCAAATCTTGCATTGTATTCAAGCACCTTCGGGCCGTCCGCCGTAATCATTAATCCGAAGAAAATGACTCCCTTGAAAGGTCTGCCTTCCGCACTCATTGCATCCACCGTCTTCTGATAGATCTCTTTTTTGCAGAATGCATCCACTTCTTCGGTATAGAAAGGCGACGGGGAGAATGTTCCCATACCGCCCGTATTAAGACCGGTATCTCCGTCACCTGCACGCTTGTGATCCTGCGCGGAGGTCATGATGCGAATCGTTTTTCCGTCACAGAAAGAAAGTACCGACACTTCCCTACCGGTCATGAATTCCTCAATTACCATACGGTTTCCGGAATCACCGAATTTCTTGTCTTCCATGATTTCCTTTACGCCGGCAACCGCTTCCTCATAATCTTTGCAGATCAGTACACCCTTTCCGAGTGCAAGACCGTCTGCCTTTAAAACAATGGGGAATTTTGAATTCTTTAAATATTCGATCGCTTTTTCCGGGTCATCGAAATTCTCGTATTTTGCGGTCGGAATATTGTATTTCTTCATTAAATCCTTCGAAAAAGCCTTGCTTCCTTCGAGAATTGCCGCAGCCTTATTTGGTCCGAATGCACGAATTCCTTTTTCGTTCAGCACATCCACCAGACCTGCCGCCAGGGGATCGTCCGGTGCCACTACCACCAGATTGACTGCCTTTTCTGCGGCAAATTCCGCAATGCGGTCAAATTCCATCACACCGATGGGCACACACTCTGCAATCTGTGCAATTCCGGCATTTCCGGGTGCACAGTATAATTTCTCAAGCTTTGAACTTTTTCGGATGGAAGTACAAATGGCGTGTTCTCTGCCGCCGCTGCCTACTACCAATACTTTCATCTTTTCGCTCCTGAATATTTCTTTTTCTTGTACTACTCTCCGAGTTTTACTTTTCCCTCGGATATTAAACGGATTGCCTTCGGCATAATCTGCCACTCGGCTTCCTCCATGATGCGCTGCTGAAGTACTTTCGGTGAATCGCCTTCCTTTACTTCAACGGCCTTCTGTAAAATAATCGGTCCCGTATCCGTTCCTTCATCCACAAAATGCACCGTGGCACCGCTTACCTTTACACCTCTTGCAAGCGCAGCCTCATGCACTTTTAAACCGTAATATCCGGTTCCGCAGAAGGAGGGAATCAAAGAAGGATGAATGTTAATGATTCTGTTTCTGTATGCCCTGATTACTTCTTCCGGAATCACCACCAAAAATCCCGCAAGTACAATTAAATCCGGTTTAGCCTCATTAATTGCCGAAAGCAGTGCTTTATGAAAATCAGCACGGTTTTCGAACTCTTTCGGCGAAACACAGATGCCTTCGATTCCGGCATTTTTTGCCCGTTCCAAAGCAAAAGCCCCGGGATTGTTGGAAATGACACGGACGATTTCGGTATCCCCGAGTTCCCCGCGTTTTCCCGCATCTATAATTGCCTGCAGATTTGTGCCTCCTCCGGAAACACATACACAAACTCTTAACATATCACAGCTTCCTTTTCGCCTGCTACGGTTTCTCCGATTACGTATGCGGTCTCACCTGCATTCTTAAGTGCTTCCAGCGTCTTGTCCGTATCGGAAGGATTGACACAGAGTACCATGCCGACACCCATATTGTAGGTGTTGTACATCATCTGATCGGTAATGTTTCCCGTCTTCTGAAGAAGTGAGAAAATGGCAGGCACTTCATAGCTCGATCTTTCGATTTTTGCCCCGATTCCGTCCGGAAGCATACGCGGAATGTTCTCATAGAAACCGCCGCCCGTAATATGGCTGCAGCCCTTGATGGTAACGCCCGCATCCTTTACGCTCTTTAATGCTTTTACGTAAATTCTCGTCGGTGTAATCAGTGCCTCACCGAGTGTCGTTCCGAGGCTGTCCACAAAACGATAGAGATTTTCCCTGTTTACGTTGAACACTTTACGAACCAGGGAAAAACCGTTTGAATGAATTCCCGAGGATGCAATACCGATTAATGTATCTCCGGCCTTGATATTTGCCCCGGTGATCAGATCTTTTTCATCCACTACACCGACCGCAAATCCGGCAAGATCGTATTCCTCTTCCGGCATAAGTCCCGGATGTTCCGCAGTCTCACCGCCGATTAATGCACATCCGGCCTGAATACATCCCTCGGATACACCTTTTACGATGGAAGCGATTTTTTCGGGATAATTCTTTCCGCATGCAATATAATCAAGGAAAAACAGCGGCTCGCCGCCTGCACAGGCAATATCGTTTACGCACATTGCAACGCAGTCGATACCGACCGTATCATGCTTATCCATAAGAAATGCAAGTTTGATTTTGGTACCTACACCGTCCGTTCCGGATACCAGTGTCGGTTTTTCCATCTGTTTGATTTTGTCCAGGGAAAATGCTCCGGAGAAGCCTCCGATTCCGCCCAGTACCTCGGGACGCATTGTCTCTTTTACATACTTTTTCATCAGTTCGACAGACTTATAACCTGCCTCAATGTCTACACCTGCGGACTTGTAATCCATCTGTGTTCCTCCTGTTTCGTTTTTCCCGTTTTCTCCTGTTTCCTTTTCGCAGATCTGTTTTACTGATCCATATATGCCTTATATCCGACTTCTTTAAGACGGGCATCCTTTTTCTGAACGGATTCTTTTAAGGATGCAGCATAGTCTTTTACCTTCCCAAGCAGCTCCGGATCGGAAGTTGCAAGAATCTTTGCCGCAAGAATTCCCGCATTTGCTCCGCCGTTAATGGCTACGGTTGCAACCGGAATACCGGACGGCATCTGAACAATCGAATATAAAGAATCTTTTCCGCCGAGAGATGTAGTATGCATCGGAATACCGATTACGGGCATGGGAAAAATCGCCGCGCACATTCCCGGAAGGTGCGCCGCCATTCCGGCACCGGCAATGATTACCCGGAATCCCTTCTCTTCCGCACTTTTCGCATATTCAAAAAATACATCCGGCTCCCTGTGAGCGGAAATAATCGTCATTTCATAGGAAATGCCGAACTTATCAAGCATTTCTGCGGCTTTCGCCATTACGGGCATATCGGAATCCGATCCCATAACAATACCGACCTGGGCCATGATACTTTCCTTCCTTTTCAAAAATACAACAAATTGTGGTATAACCTTTGTTATTGTACTATTTATTGCGTTTATCGTCAAGAAATACTGTAACTTTTTTGTAACATTTCGGAAATTATTTCCGGTTAATTCTGCAGAATGGTAATCAGCTGATTCAGGTTTGCAAACATCTCTTTATCATACCTTTCCACGCACTCCACAATCAGGACATTACACTCTTTAATCTGTGCCGCGGCAGCCGGAACGCTGTTCCGGTGCATGACGGTACTCTGGGAGAAATCCTTTTCCACGTACGGAACCATCAAAACACGATAGGAATCCCCTACCAGAGCCAGTTTCAGTCCGTTCGGATTGTCGGTTGTGGAAGTATAAACGGCATCGTTCCCCGAGCCGGACCTCGACGTTACATTTACCTCCGGACGATAGGAAACGGAATAATCCTTATCCCCCGGATAATCCGAAATATCAATGTTTCCGAGTCTTGCAAGGTCGGATGCAAAAATTCCGCTCATCTCCGATATTCCGACACTTTCCAGACCCGTGGCGGGAAGCCCCATGTTTGCATAAAGATTCTGTAAGCCCACAAATGCCCCGAGATTGTTCCAATGGGTATCGTATTTGTAATACGGCTGTCCGACCGCCTTGGCATTTACGAGTTCATAAAGCGGATAGCTTAAATGAATCCCCGGATCGGCCGTTCTTACATAGTCTGCAAAACGATGCACTCTCGTATAGGTATTCACTCTCGGCAGTGTCGGCATATATTCGGTATAAATCTGGTTTTTATCCGGACAGATGATAAATCCGAGAATAATTCCCCGCTGTGCACAAATGGCATTCAGCGTTTCCATACGTTTCAGATAGGCAGCCATATCGCCGTTTGAAAGAATGTTTTCACCCGTGTAGTAAGCCAGATTTCTTCCGTCGTTTAAGAAAAACCAGTTGTCCCTTCCGAAAAGCGTCTGTCCGGACGTAATCGGTGCGAAATAATCTCCGCTCTCCACTGCTGCCGCAGGAGGTGTTACAAGGGCAACCTGCGGAGGCTCCGGAATGACGGGTGTCTGAACCTGCTGCTGTTCCGCGGCCGGCTGTGCATTCGGATCGGTGCCGGGGTTTCCGTTTGCATCGGTACCCGTATTTCCGTTCGGGTCCGTCGCCTGATTCGTGCCCGGATTGGCATCCGGATCCGCATTCTGCGCGATATCCGACATTTTTTCCGGAAGTTCGGAAGAGTTTTCCGATGCTTTCTCCGATTTATTCTCACTGTCTTTTTCCGTTGTTTTTTCGGAAGTTTTTTCACTTCCCTTTTCTTCTTTTCCTTTACTTTCTTCGGACGGATTGTTTTTTCCGGTTAACCCGCCGTTCTTTTCCGAAGTCAGTTCCGTACCGTCATAGACGAAATGATCGGCTTCATCCGTTCCGGGAATGCTGCCGGTAAAATTGTCAAGTTCGTCCTGCGCGTAATATTCCTCCGTTTCCGATATTTCGGATTCCTCACCGTCTGCCAGCGCAAGCTGTTTTGTCGGCTCCACATAGAAAACCTTTGCAAGCGTCGGTGCCAGATATTCACGGTAAGATGTTTCCATGGTACCGTTCAGTTTCCGGTAAGTTTTAATCACTCCGAGCCGGAACGGTACACGGTCATTGTAGTAATCCATTAACGGATTGCCGGTTTTTGCCATCTCTTCCACGGTTGGAAATTCCGCAGGATTTCTGTTCTCGCTCTCGTCAAAGGTGAGTTTCCTGAAATTCTCCGGATTTACCGCACACATCAGATAAAATACCAGTCCGGGAACGACCAGAATGGCAAGGAAAATTGCGATTTTTATTTTTTCAAACAGATTTTTCTTCATGATTCCGTACCTTTATCAGAACTGGAAATAAATAAACGGATTATAGGTTTCGCTGATTAACAATACAATGCAAACCAGCAGAAATGCATACTGCAAAGCCGATTCCGTAACAAAGAATGCCTTTTCCTGGTCTTTGTCTTTCTGTTTTGTTATGAATTTTACAAACGCCGGATACACAGGAGTCGCAAGAATCACTCCCGCAGCCAGTACAATTACGGACCTCATGGAAAGTAAGGATACCACCGGCGTCATGCCGTCTCCCCTTGAGAAAAGCTGGCCGATATACGTAAATGCCTGCATGATTCCGTCGGAACGGAAAATAATCCAGCCGATAATTGTAATAAACATCGTATAAATCCAGTTAACCGGCTTGACGGGATTTTTCTTAAGCAAATCACCCAGAAACATTCTTTCCAGAATCAGCAATACCGCATATCCGAGTCCCCAGGTCAGAAAAGTAAAATTGGCGCCGTGCCATACTCCCGTGAGCAGAAACACGATAAAAATATTGCGGTATAATTTTCCCTGACTAACCCTGCTGCCGCCGAGCGGAATATACACATAATCCCGAAACCACGAGGACAGGGAAATATGCCATCTTCTCCAGAATTCCTGAACGGAAAGGGAGACATAGGGGTAATTGAAATTTTCCTTAAACTGAAAACCGAACATTTTTCCGAGTCCGATTGCCATATCGGAATAACCGGAAAAATCATAATATATCTGAAGCGTATAGCAGATTGCTCCGAGCCATGCAACATACGCGCCGATGCCACCGACTCCGTTCTCCCAGATTTTATCCGCGATTTCGCCCATAGTATTGGCAATGATTACCTTCTTTGCAAGTCCGAAAACAAATCTTGTAATACCGTCCGAAAAAAGACGTACACTTTCTTTTCGTTCCGTCAGCTGCTCGTTGATATCGCCGTACTGCACGATAGGACCCGCAATCAGCTGCGGGAAGAAGGAAACGTACAATGCAAAATTGAAAACGGATTTCTGAACGGGAACCTTTTTCCGGTATACGTCCACAACATAGGAAATTGCCTGGAAAATATAGAAGGAAATTCCGATCGGAAGCACAATGTCTTTATAGAACGTAAAACTTCCGGTACGTTCCATTGCAAGCATATTTCCGAACGCTTCCGCGAAGTTTCCGTTTTGGAAAAAGAGAATCAGGTTTTCGAAGATGCGGACAAATAAATTGAGATATTTGAACACAAACAGTAAACCGAGATTGGATACAATCGCGATTATCAGAAAGAGTTTGTTCTTCTTTTCATCCTGCCCGCTTACCAGAAAGCCTGCACCGAAATCGACAAGGATTACAAAAAAGAGGCAAGCCAGATATGCGAATCCGCCGGATCCGTAGAAAATCAGACTTCCGAGCAGCAAAAAAGAATTCTTGAAAAGAATTTTATTGTCTTTTGATATTGGAAGAAAATGTATCAGGTAATATCCCGCGATTACAACCGGCAGGAAAACCCAAAGAAATAGCATTGAACTGAAAAGCATCTCATTTCTCCTGAATCAAAACCACTCTGCACTTTTTCCGTTAAACCCGTTTTACGGGTATGCTATGCCTTTTTCTTCTTTGTCTTCGAAAGAATCAGCATAAGAAGTACGGAAATCAGTACCGTTAACGCAAATGCAATCCCCATAAGTGCATAATAGTTTTTCACCGGAATGAATTTCGATGCAGCGCTGACCACGCGGTATACACCCCAGTGTATACAGTAAACCGGCATGGACAGTTTCCCTAAAAATCCGAAAATCTTCTCTCCCCCAAGAGAACCGGTAAAGGTAAGTGTGCTGAATGCAAGTACCAGAGTGCCCGCAATTAAATAAAGTGCAAACATCTCCTGGTATCCGCTCACTCCGGCAACCACCTCAAAAACAACAAGACCGAGCAGGGCAATTTCCAAAACGGTAAGCAAAATCCGCACTGCCGTTCCCGGCTTGTATTTTTCTTTTAAATACCGCGCCAGAAAATAAATGGCGCCTCCCATTGCCATGCTGCAAAATCCCCTGATAATTCCGCTGTTTAAGAATCCCTCAAAGAACGTCCAGGGAAGAACACCGCCGAAACGGATAATCATCCAGCCCTGCAGCATGGGCGGTAAAAACCAGACGATATAATGTCTGAAAAGATCGCGGAAACGTACCGCAATAAATAAAAGCAGCGGCATCGCAATCAGCATTGCGGACAAATACCACATCGGTGAATTGCGGTAGGTAACAAGGTCGATTTCGCCGGATTTCAAAAGACCGGTTAACGGAAGCAGCGTTAATTCCACAACAAGGGTTCTTAACCGTTCCGTAATTTCAAATGCCGCAAGTGTTCCGCTTTTAATCAGTCCCGCAAATTCCAGAAGGTAGATTAAAACCGTTCCGGCAACCACATACGGGTAAATCTTTGCGATTTTTAAAAGCGTATATTTCATGGAATACCACATGGTATTTCCGTTTTTGATTTCTTCCGGTTTCATACCCGCAAAATGCTTTTCCACGTGTGCGATTCCGAAGTATCCGGTCAGCATGAAAAATGCGTCCGCAGCCAGACCGCCCGATGGGAAAAGCGTCACTTCTCCTCTCGTTACATGTCCGGAATGATGGACAAATACGATCATACAGAATAAAAACCGCAGAAATTCTATGTAATTATTGCGTTTCTTTTCCATACAGTCTTTTCCTTAAATACTTCATATCCCACAAAATATTAATTATAAAGGGTTTGAAAATCTCTGTCAAATCTCTTCAAGCGGGGCATTCAACTCTTCCGTACCCGGAAGAACGAATCTTCCGTCCTTCAGCAGAGGAATTCTTTCTCCTTCCGGAAGAATTGCCTCGATAATACCGATTTCCTCATACGGAATTGTAATATCCGTATGGCAGTGGAAATAGGCTTCTTCCGGATTTGTATGACGTTTCAGGGAATATGTATTCTCCTTTGCCACCATTTCTTTTCCGTCCGGGTTTACATAATGTACCTCTTCCTCATTGGAATAACAGGTATCCCCGAAAGCAAAATGCGGACCCGTCTTTTCCGCTATCAGAATCGGAAGTTTTTCAAAAAGATTGTATTTTTGTGCCACCGCATATGCCGTGGTATTCGTACCGATTGCAAATTCCCCGATCGGGAGGAATTCATGATGGAACATAATATTCTCTTCCACCGCATTCTTCGGGAGATTCGACGTAGTACCTCCCCTTGTGATTCCGTCTTTGATTTCAAGTCTTAAATTCTCGTATTTTAATCCATTTATGTAAACCTTTTTTACATGAAGCACACCTTCGCTACCTTCCAATACAGGAGATGTAAATACCTCTCCTACCGGGATATTCACGTCTGCCACACAGTTTTCGAACTTGGCTTCGGTTTCCGGATTATTTAGTTTACATAATTTCACGGTAAGTTCCGTCTCGTTTCCGTCTCTGCCCCGGACATGCACCTCATCGGCCCGATTCAGCGTATCGATCAAAATACCCTGAATTCTTTGATAGGTCTCGTAATCCAGTGTATTGATACGAATGGTTTCTTCAAAAATTTGCTCAAAATCGGCGGAAATTTCAGGAGTCGGGAACGCAATAATCGTAAAACTTCTCTCTTCCATGTGAATATAGGAATTTATTAAATCCCCTGCTTTCGCCTGATATTCCACGTAACGTTTTCTGCCGGCCTCATCAAATGAGGGATTGGCCTCATAATCTTCCGGAATGAATTCCGCTTCCCCGAAGGTTTCCATACAGGCAGGTCCCGCGAATGCACGGATTTCTTTTTTGTATTCCTCATAAGCTGCCTTTGCACACTCCAGTTTTCTGGTGACCAGATGTCCGTCCAGAAACAGCGAAAGATCTTCCCTGTGATCGTACTCTGCCTGACGGTTTACCCCGCCGGATGCATATCCGACTTTTACCACACCTCTTTTCCGGAAAATATCTCCGGCGGCACGGTAAATAACAGGCTTTAATCCCATCGCTTCAAAATTGGCGATTGCTTTTTTTATCACTCTTTCGAACCCAATCATATAACGGATATTCACCGTACCTTTTATGGATAAATCTTTTCCGGCCGCAACAAAGCCTTTCCGGAAACCTTCCGTAAAAGTATCCGCCATAAGGTTTACGGTCTCTTCCGGAAGGGATGAGAGAAACTCAGCCGTCCTGATTTCGTTTTCGGAAATATATTCTCCGTAACGGAAAAGGAAATTTGGTTTACATAAATCTTCCTGCTCGATAATCTTTACCGCAAAATCCTCCTCCGGTAAAAACTGCTCTCTTACTCTCGCCACAGTGCTGTCTTCACTGTAATCGGATACATACCAGTAAAGACTTTCCCGGACGGCTTCTTCGTCAGGAAGAAATTGGTTAACATAAAATTCTCCATATACCTCCAGAAAAAGTTCCAGACGAATCAGAATCTCCTCCGTCTTCCGTTCGTAAATATACGGCAGAATCTGCATTTCTTCCCAGTAAAGAAACGCAAGGTAACGCCCCATCGAAAGCCCGAAACGGGATACCGAGAATGTCGGATTTGCAAAGGAATCCTGGTAGTTTTCCGGTTTCAGTTCCCCGAATAAAAGATTCTGATCCTTCCGTAATTCATTCAGATCACGCAAAAAATAATCCGGATTCTGTATTTTTTCATATGTATCAAGTGCATTGTTTAAAAAAACGGTAAGTGCCTCAAAATAAGGGAGATATTTCTTTCCCTCTCCCTGTTCCTGCGTCAATTTGTCTTTTCGTTCGTTTCTTAATTCTTCTTTCAGTTCCCGGATTCTCTCCGCTGCCAGTATAAAACGTTCTTCCATTTCTTCTCCCGGTTAATCTTTTCAAAAGAAGCGGCTGTAACACAACCGCTTCCTCACTTCATTTTACATGGACAGGATTCCCCGCCCGATAATATAGATGATTCCGAAAATATTCACGGAATTTACAATCATTCCGAGTGTCGGAAAATAAATATAGACATCCGGCATCATGCGCCCTTTAATCGAGAACACCAGCCCCGCAACGGAAAAAATCAGACAGAGAATCGTCGTAATTCCGTAGGACAAAGGAGCCACACCGCCCTTTTGAAACGTAAATACAATCTCCAGTATCAGCGCCGCGAATGACATCACTCCCAGGGACAGTCCCGCTATGGAAATCAGGGGAATCGTTTTATTCGTGAATTTGTAATGTGGATTTACTTTTCTCTTATTGTCCCTGCCCATTCCGTTTCCTTATGCCTTTGCGCCGTACTGTTCGTAATATGCGTCAATTGCCGCTTTCAGGGTATCGTCAATAATCACTTCTCCCTGATAGGGCGTATTGTATAATTTCTCCACAACGTCCGCCATGCTGACGATTGCCCTTGCTTCAATTCCGTACTTGTCCTTAATATCATCAAGCGCACTCTTCTCGGTATCAATGCCTTTTTCCATGCGGTTTAAGGATACCATTAAGCCCTTGATTTCCACATCTCCCTGCGCCTTGATAATCGGGAAGGTTTCCTCGATGGATTTCCCGGAGGTTGTAACATCTTCGATAATCACAACTTTGTCTCCGTCTTTCATTTTACTTCCGAGTAAAATTCCGACATCGCCGTGATCCTTGATTTCCTTGCGGTTTGAGCAGTACCGGATTTCTTTTCCGTACAGTTCGCTGAAAGCGATGCAGGTTGCAACGCTTAAAGGAATTCCCTTGTATGCGGGTCCGAACAGAACATCAAAATCATCCCCGAAATTGTCATGAATTGCCTTTGCATAATACTCGCCGAGTCTCTTTAACTGGGAACCGGTCACATATGCTCCCGCATTCATGAAAAACGGGGATTTTCTTCCGCTTTTTAAAGTAAAATCGCCGAATTTAAGCACCTTGCTTTCCAGCATAAATTCAATAAATTCTTCTTTGTACTGTTCCATACTCTTTTCCTGCCTTTTATCATTTCATTTTATTTATAATAATTACCCATGCCGTAATCCGGTTCCCTGTTCATATAAACCAAAAGTGCAATCGTATGAACAAGCGGAACGAAAATACCGATAACCGAAATCAGAAGCGCATTCTTTTCCGTATCGTAAGTGCGAAAGATATCATGCATTTTTCTCCATTTGCTGCCGATTAAAAATACAATGATTGCAATCGCCGTAAAGGCGGAAAGAAACCCTCCGACTACCGGAATAAAATCAAATACGGCATCCGTTGCCAGACCGACCGTGGAAAGCCCAATCGAAACAAGCGCAGCAATATAACGCTTTTCACCCGGAATACGGATAAAGAACACATTAAATTCCTTTTTTGGAAGAACATATTCCAGAAAAGTCTGCATAAACGGAATAAATGCAAAGAACGGATATTTATATCCCGCATTCTTTGCCATCCTGAAAAGCGCGATGGCCGGAAGAAGGTACTCCTGAATGAACAAAAACACGGCCGCAATAACAAGACATACCGCCAGAAATGCCAGTGCAATCAGCGCGATGAAAGAGAATGCCGATGCAATCATGAAAAAAACGATAAACAAATGAGAAATGATATCCAGGATTTCTTCAATATCCGCACCGGCGGTAATGGTCTGAATATCATTTAAAAAATCATTGCCGACAGCATTCCAGTCGGTTATGGAGAGCTGATATCCGATTTCGTTAATGACACTTTCCAAAGTATCCATTTTCAGTCAGTTTCCTTTCAAAGTTATTCCCGCATTCAGACTGCCGGCGTCTGGAATGAAGCCATCACAAAGCCCTTCAGTACGGTAAATAAATCCACATGGAAAATAAAGCAGATAATAAACACAATTAAGGCTACAATCGGAAGTCCTTTCAATGCAGCTTTCAAATCCGCACCGCTCATTGTCATATGGAAAAAGATGGACACCATCACGTATCCGACTAAGATTTTTAACCAGATCGGAGTGACAAACATAAAAAGATTGAATAACAGAATTTCGCTGATCAGCCCCTGAACCGTAGGCGCAATTGCGGAAAGTGTAAGCTGCAGGGACTGGGTAAGCCAGATTCCGCGGGGTTGGAGCTGTACGCATCCCAAACGGTTTCCGTCCGGCTTGAAAATCTGCATGCTTGTAACCTTTGCACCGGTGATCAGGGCATATAATGCATGGGAACATTCGTGGTGAATTGTACCGACAAAAGTCAGGTAATTCATGATAAAAAGCGCAACGGTAGGACCGAGTCCCTTTGCCAGGCTCTTGGTTACCTCTTCCGTGATAAAATCAATCAGCAATCCGATCAGCGGTACAACCAGAATAATAATGGCCGTGCTGATTACTGCTGCCAGTAATCTTTCTCCCATATTCACACCTGCTTAAAATTTGCGGAATCTTTCATATCTCTGCGCTGCAATTTCTTCCCCCGTAAACGCAGACTCTTTCTTTAAAAATTCCTTCATATGCGATTTCATGTAATTACAAATCGAAGTAAGCGCCGCTTCATCCGCCGTTCCGTATTCCGGAATAATTTCTTCGACAATCTGAAGTTTCTTCAATTCGGATGCGGTAATCTTCATAACCTCCGCTGCTTCTTCCGCACGGGAGCCGTCCTTCCAGAGAATGGATGCGAAACCTTCCGGGGAAAGAATGGAATAGGTTGCATTTTCAAGCATCCATACTTCGTTTCCGACAGCAAGAGCAAGCGCACCGCCGCTTCCTCCTTCTCCAATCATAATCGCAAGAAGCGGAGTTTTCAAGGCGCTCATTTCAAAAAGATTTCTTGCGATTGCCTCACCCTGTCCGTTTTCTTCCGCTTCCAGACCGGGATATGCACCGGAAGTATTGACAAACGTAATAATCGGACGGTGGAATTTTTCCGCCTGCTTCATCAGACGGATTGCTTTTCTGTAACCTTCCGGGGAAGGCATTCCGTAATTATGCGAAAGACAGCTTGCCGCATCATGTCCTTTATTCACACCGATTACCGTAACCGGCTGTCCGTCCAGATAAGCAATTCCTCCGATGATTGCCGGATCGTCACGGAAGTAACGGTCCCCGTGAAGTTCAAAAAAGCTGTCAAAAATTCCTTCAATATAGTCATCCGCGCCGAGTCTCTGTACCTGTCTCGCCGCTGTAACCTTATCCCATACTTTCATAACGGAAGCCTTTGCGGCTCTTTCCTTCATAAGTTCCGTTGCATCGAGTCTGTCATGGTCATGCGCCGGATCGAAATTTGCATAACCGGTACGAGACTTGTGTACGGCAAGAATATTCTGAAGCGTTTCCTTTAAGAAACCTCTTTCCACAATGGCATCCACGAATCCGTGCTCTAACTGGAATTCCGCTCTCTGAAATCCTTCGGGAAGTTTCTGTCCGATGGTCTGTTCAATAACACGCGGTCCCGCAAATCCGATTAATGCCTTCGGCTCTGCCAGAATAACGTCACCGAGCATCGCAAAAGATGCGGTCACACCGCCGGTCGTCGGATCGGTTAAAACCGGCACAAATAAAAATCCCGCTTCGGAATGTTTTTTTAATGCCGCGGAAGTCTTTGCCATCTGCATCAGGGAAACAATACCCTCCTGCATTCTTGCACCACCCGAGCAGCAGAACAGAATGACCGGCAGTTTTTCTTCGGTTGCACGTTCCACGGATGCGGTAATTCTTTCTCCTACCACGTGCCCCATGCTTCCCATTAAAAATCTGGAATCAATGACTCCGAGTACGGTCTCGTTTCCGCCGATGGTACATTTTCCGATTAACACGCCTTCCGAAAGGCCGGTCTTTTCTTTTACTTCTTCGATTTTTCCTTCATATCCGGGAAAATCAAGCGGATTCTTTGTTGTTTCTTCTTCAAACCAGGGCGTAAAACTTCCCTCATCCGCTACCATACGGATTCTGTTTTTTGCTCTGACACGGAAATAATATCCGCACTCGTAGCATACGTATTTACGCATTACAACGAGTTGCTTGTCGAGATCCTTTTTACAGACCGGACAGGTGATAATATCCCGTTCTTTATTCTCTTCCGCTTTTTCTACCGGTAAAATTTTCATGAGATTCCTCGGTTCTGATTTACATGAAATCGTTTTTTATAAACTGTATTTTTCTTAAATCACTTTTATGCGTTTTCAAATACTTTTTGAAAATCTTCAAAAGTATCGATATTCACGCATTTCAAACTTCTGTCGATTTTCTTTACAAATCCGGTAAGTGTATGTCCGGGACCCGCTTCCACGAATTCGTCCACGCCGTCACGGACCATTCTTTCAATGGTCTGGGTAAAACGAACGGAGGAGGAAACCTGGTTTACCAAAAGTCCCTTCACATCTTCTTTTTCCCTTACATAATCCGCCGTTACGTTTGCAATGTAGGGAATTTTGATATCGTGAATTTCAACATCTTTAAGGGCCTCTTCCAGTTTTGCGCCGGCTCCCGTAAGAAGTTTGGAGTGGAACGGTCCCGATACATTTAAGGGAACGCATTTTAACGCACCTTTTTCTGCAAGAATCGCTGCTGCCGCATCAACCGCGTCTTTCCGTCCGGTGATAACGGTCTGCTTCGGATTGTTGTAATTTGCAACGGATACCACATAGGGAAGATCTGCGGGGAAATCCTGCGCATCCTCTGCCGGTCCTGCTTTTTCGACTTCCGCGCATACGTTTTCAATTACTTCCGGATCAAGACCGATTACAGCATTCATGGCACCGCCCTCGGGAACCGCTTCCTGCATATAGATTCCGCGCTTTCTGACTACCTTGAACGCATCTTCCATGCTCATGGCACCGGATGCCACAACGGCTGCATATTCGCCGAGGCTCAAACCCGTGCAGACATCGAAGGTAAATCCTTTTTCTTCCAGGACTTTCAACAGCGCAACCTCTTCCGTCAGCATACAGATCTGGGTATATTCCGTTATATTGATTTTGTCATTTTCTTCAAAACAAAGCTTTGCAATATCAAGTCCGGTAATTTCGCCTGCTTTGTCAAACACTTCTTTTGCAACGGGATAATTTTCGTAAAATTCTTTTCCCATGCCGATATACTGGGACCCCTGTCCCGGAAACATCAATGCTCTTTTGCCCATTGTTCCAACCTACGCCTTCTTTGATAATCTGATTACGGTAGTGTGCTTTTTTTCTTTTCTCCCGCTCGCATTACCGGAATTTTTCTTTGCTTTTGTGTTTTCAATCACGATCATTTTTATTCCCTCCGTGTAATGGGGTCAGGCACCATTACGTTTTGTAACGGGGTCAGGCACCATTACATTTTTTAAAATTATTATGAATAAATGGTTTCCCTGTCAACCGCGCAGAATGCAAGTCTTCCTTTGGCTCTCAGGCCTCCGTCCACATTAACTTTTGCATCAAATTTGACCAATCCCGCTCCGCCGGACTCCTTGGTTACCTCGATGGTCAGCGTATCTCCCGGAATGACCGGTTTTACGAATTTAAAATCATCGACCTTTAAGAGTACCCAGATTTTGCTTTCATCCGTACCTTCCGATTCGATGGTTACGGAGCAGAGCTGTGCACACGCTTCCACAATCAGCACACCCGGCATAATCGGTGCATTGGGAAAATGTCCCATAAAATACGGCTCGTTGATGGATACGTTCTTAATCCCCTTCGCATATTCGCCGTCGCGGATTTCTTCGATTTTTTCAATCATCTGAAAAGGGGGACGCTGCTTAATTCTCTTCTGTACTTCATTAATGTTCATCATCGTTTTCTGCCTCCGTTCTTACAGGGATAATCCGCCGTCCAAAACAATTACCTGGCCGGTCAGATAGGAACATGCATCCGATGCAAGCATTGCAACCACGTCACCGACTTCCTCGGGACGACCGAATCTCTTTAAGGGAATTTCTCCCAGATACTGCTCTTTTTTATCTTCCGGAAGTTTATCCACCATATCGGTTGCGATAAATCCCGGTGCTACGGCATTTACACGGATTCCGTAAGGAGCCAGTTCCTTTGCCATCGTTGCGGTCATGGAGTTAACCGCACCCTTTGTGGACGAATATACGCTCTGCCCCGGTACCGCAAGTTTGGAACTTACGGAAGACATATTGATAATGCATCCTTTTTTCTTGGAAAACATCTTCAGTGCCGCCTGCTGGGAGCAGTATAAATAACCCTTAATATTCAGGTCGAGACACTTGTCAATCGCATCCGGCGTCATCATAAGAACAAATTCGTCCTGTACGATTCCGGCATTGTTTACCAGAACATCGATTTTTCCGTATGTCTTGGTAACCTCACGCATCATTGCCTTTACTTCGTTTAAATCACCGACGTTTGCCTTGATTTTCATGGCATCGCTGCCTGCTTCTTTGATCAGGTTAACAACCTCATCCGCTGCCGCCTCGTTGGAATTGTAATTCACAACTACGGTAAATCCCGCTTTTCCGAGAGCAACCGCACAGGCTCTGCCGATTCCTCTTGAAGCACCCGTAACCAGTGCTACTTTGATTTCTTTGTTCTCTTCCATTTTCTGCTCCTCTTATACGGTTTACTAAAAACCGTTCTCCGTTTCTGCCGTTATAAAAATCACTGCCGTTATAAAATTTCTGCCGTTACAAATCCTTATGCTTTCTTAAGAACAACCGCGCTGTAGCTTCCGCCGGCACCGACTGCAACAACAAGGATATTTTTAAATCCGGCAGTATCCACTTCTTTTTCTTCCACACCGTTTTCAAAGAAAAATGCCTTCTGTTTTGCGGGAAGCTCTCCGGACAGGGTAAGTGCCGCATGTGCCACGCTTAACGTTGCTGCTGCCGATCTTGCTTCTCCGACGAATTCCCTTACGTTAATTACCGGTTTCTTTCCGCCGAAAAGTTCTTTGTTTACGGAAATTTCAATGTCATCCACATCCTTGCAGCCGTTACCGAGACCGTATATGGCATCCACTTCATCCGCACTGATTCCCGCCATTGCAAGTGCCTTTTCCGCAGCACTCTTAAGACCTGCTTCAGAACCTTTTACGGTGCCGTATTTTACACCTTCATGCGTCATTCCGTAACCTGCAACACGCGCATATTTCTTCGCACCGTGCTTTGCCGCACTCTCTGCATTTTCAAGTGCTACGGATACGGAACCGTCGGACAGTGTCATACCGGTTTCTCCGTAAAGTTTTGCGTTACCCGCAGCTACAAGACCGAGCTGTGTGTATAATTTTTCCATAACTGCGGAGTTTTCATCCGTACCGGTTGCAAGCATACCCTGAGCACGGTTCTGCTTAATCTCATGATATGCATACGCCACACTCTGAAGTCCCGACTGGCTTCCGTTGGTAACCGTTACATTGTATCCGCGAAGTCCGGTCTTAATGGATAAATAACCGCCTGCCGCATTGTATACGGTATTCGGGAAATTGAACGCGGAACCGTTCTCGTTTCCTTCTTTTGCAATATGGTCTTCAAACTCATATACGGTGGTAAGAGGACCGTCTCCGGTACCGATAATCATACCGTAATCCTCTTCTTTTCCTTCTTCCAAAACAATTCCCGCATCCTTTAATGCTTCCAGACCGGAAACCACCTGAATCAGGCTGAACTTGTCAAGTTTACGGAAGAATGCCATTTTAATATCGAATTTATCAAAGTCTTCTTTTCCGACTTCACACTTTGCGGAATTTCCTTCAACCTTTGCGCCTTCGCTAATTTTACCGATATAATTTTCAACGCCGTTTCCGAGAGGTGATACGATTCCGAGACCGGTAATATATACTTCGGAATCGTTTTCGGTTTCTTTCACGTCGCCTGCTTCACGTGCAAAAATCACGCTCGCGTTGCTTCCGCCGAATGCGAAATTATTGGACATAACCGCCTTCAAATCTTTCTCTTTAGCGGTATTCGGCATAAAATCAATGTCGCCGGCTTTCTCTTTTAATACTTCCAAATCCTCATCGGAGTATCCGATTGTAGGAGGAACCTTTCCTTCCGTCAGTGCCTTGATGGAATAAACCGCTTCGATTGCACCCGCAGCACCGAGACAATGGCCCACCATTGCTTTTACGGAACTTACGGCCAATTCTCCGCCTGCATTGTCGAAAATTGTATGTAAGGATAAAAATTCCGCCTCGTCATTTTTTGCTGTTCCCGTACCGTGTGCATTCACATATCCGATATCCGATTTCTTTAATCCGGACATATCGATTGCACGGTTGATTGCATACATCTGTCCGATTCCGTCAGGACGCGGAGCCGTAATATGATGTGCATCGGAGCTGATTCCGGCTGCAAGAACATCACAGTAAATCTTTGCGCCGCGCTTCATTGCATGTTCATAAGACTCTACAATCATTGCTCCGGCACCTTCTCCGAGTGTAATACCGTTTGAATGATTAAACGGGGAACAGGGATTCTCAGATAATGCATGGAGTGCATGGAAACCGGAAAAAGGTACGGATGCAAATGCATCGGCACCGCCTACAATAAAGGCATCCGCAACACCGGCACGAATCAGCTCACAGGCATAAGCAACGGAAATTGCACCTGCTGCACAGGCATTTCCGACATTCGTAATCACGCCTTTTGCTCCGAACTTCGTAGCTACGTTATTTGCAATCGGAGAAATCGTCATCTTATTGATGTCTTCCGTTTTCTCTCCGTTTTTAATATATTCCTCAATGCTTACCACACCGCCGACGCAGCTTCCCATAATAACACCGAAACGGGTCGCATCCTCAATATTTCCGTCAATTCCGGAATCGTTGAATGCTTCTTCGGAAGCTTTCAGACAAAGCACGGAAACTCTGTCCACCTCCTTGTTTTCCGGAAGGTCAAAATCAATTTCCGCACCCAGATTCGCATAGCAGTTGTCAGCATTAACGCTTTTTACATGATCGATTCCGCTCTTTCCGGCAAGTGCATTTTCCCAGCACTCTTCCACATTGGCTCCGATTGCGTTCACCATTCCGAGTCCTGTCACAACGCATCTGGTATTTAACTGTTTTCCCATTTTCACTACTCCTTATTGTTGTTATATATTGAACTACAATTGTAGTTATATTCATTTTCATGCTGTTATATTAAACGGCGTTCGGCATAATTTCACTTTATGCCGCTCATGCCGCCGTACCGGACTCATTATGAATCCGCCACAGATGTCCGGGAACTGCATTTCATACAGTCCCCAAACACTTTTTAAAACTATTCCATATGCTCGATTACATATTTGGTCAGGCTTGTGATGTTGAAGAAATGCTCTTTTGCAACACCGGTCATGGCTACACCGAACTCGCTGTCGATGCAGGAAATAATTTCAAGAGAATCTACGGAGTCAAGTCCGATTCCGTCACCGAAAAGTGCGATTTCATAATCCAGTTCTTCCTCGGGAATTCTTAAATTCTCTACCAGCATTCCTTTGATTTTCTCTGCTACCTGAAGCTCTTTTTCGTTCATTTTGATACCATCCTTTTCTTTACTTAATCTTTTAAAGTTACTCTATTTAAAACCGGTTTCCCGGATTTAAACCTTTTTCATCCGGACGAATTATAAAGTATCCGTCTGGCTAATCTTTCGTATCTTCCTTTATTTCCTCCGACTCGTCCGTTGCATGTTTCAGATTTCCGTATTTCTTTTTTAAAAGAAGAATGCTTTTCTTACACTGCGCCGCATGTTTTTTCAGGACTGCGGAAGGTCTTCCCTCTTCCTTAAGGTTCGGTGTCTGCGGCTTTCCGATAATAATTCTCGTAAAATGAAACGGTTTCATTTTGTTATCGATGCAAATCGGCACAAGCGGTACACCGGACTGTTTGGAAAGCATCAGAAATCCCGGTTTGAATTCCAGCATCTTTCCGTCCTTGCTGGTATGTCCTTCCGGAAAGAAATAAATGCTTCTTCCCTTTTCGAGTGCCTCCACTCCCTTGAAAATCCAGGAAGTATCCATCTGCTGCCGGTCAATCGGGATGTACCTGAGATTCCGGAAAAGCCAGTTTAATGCTTTCCTTTCATACCAGTCCTTTCCGACAAAAATATAAACATTGTACTTTGTAAGAAGGGAGGTCATATAAAGACCGTCGGAATATCCGGTATGATTGGAATAAATCAGACAGGGTTTCTTTAACACCTGAACGGTTGCAGCTTTATCTTCCCAGACAATTTTGGTCGGGTAAATCAGGCGAAGCACCGGAATTGCAATACAGTATATAACCTTTACCACTGCCTTAATGAGTGGTTCCATACTCTTTTCTTCCTTTTCGTTAGTTGAATTTACCGTAAGGCCCGACACCTGGTTCATCCCAGTTCATATTGATTGCCTGCGCAAAGGTATTGTGTCCGAGCATCGGAATCTCCAGTTTTTTCATTGTCTCATTGCTGATGCATCCGTTTACGACAAATTCCTTTCCCGCGTCGGTAAATTTGGTAAGATAACGTTTCACTTTATTTTCAAATGTTTTTTCGGCCAGCATTCCGCCCTGCGGTGCGGTAATCAGGATATATCCGTTCGGTCCGCAGATACGGTCAAACTGAAGTCTGACGGAATCATAGCAGTCCACGGTTTCCTCGTAGCCACAGGCTGAAATCAGAACAAGTTTCTTCTGCATCAGTTCCGGAAAACGCATTTCATGCAGAAATCTGCCCGTTGACTCATCACCGTTCACTGCACGATATTCCGAAACATAGCAGATCATCCGGTCCATAAAAGCTTTTAACTTCGAAGGCAGTCCGAAAAAATAAAGCGGGAACGATTCTATAATCACGTCGCTTTCCATGATTTTCTCCCGGATTTCATCCATATCATCATGAATCACACATTTTCCTTTGGAATTCTTCCAACAGCAGAAACATCCGTGACAATGGTCGATTTGTTTATCTTTCAGAAAAATCTCTTCAACGACGGTATTCTCTTCTCCGTTTTGCTCAACCATACCCTGCACAAATGCCCGGGCAACTTTCAGAGAGGAACTACCTTCGCCTCTTAAGCTTCCGTTCAGTAGTAAAATACGCATTTTTTCACCCTTTCTCGCCAACATTATATTGCCAAAAATCGAATGTGTCTTCAATATACATTATGGTTTAATTTGCATAAAAATTAGGCACTCGAAGCTCGAGTGCCTAAACATTATGTAAACCAAATTATCTCTTATACCATTTATGAGTCATTTATCTTTCTTTCCCTGCTCAGTTCTTCTTTTTTCCGGATTCTTTGGCCATATTATGAAGGATATGTTCTGCAATTCCGTCCATCATAACAATCGCCTGTTCCATGGTTTTTGCCGGATCGTCTCCGCGTTTTCCGCGGATCCAGTCCACCGTTGTTTCCGAAAACATTTTTGCAAACAGATACGCGGCCACATCTCTCTGTTCTCTGGTTAATGTAAGGCCCTCTTCCCTGTACATGTTATCTACATACCGGTCAATCTGTCTTCTGGCAGGCTGATACGCCAGATCCGACATATAATCTCCGAATGCGTCACGTCCCATGGACTGGTAGAGATTTTTGATAAAAACCTCATTTTTCTTTGCATACTGTCCCATAAAACGAAGACTTGAAATCCATCCGTTCTCTTCTAAGAACATGCTGTCCGGAAATAATTTCTCCGACTTTGAATAAATAAGCTCCTCCATCAGGGAATATACATCCTGGAAATAATAATAGAATGTATTTCTGTTAATTCCGCAATGTTTGGAAATCATTGTCACGGAAATTTTCTCAATCGGAACCGTCTGGGATAATTCTATAAAACTGTCAATAATGGCTTTTTTCGTAAACTGACTCATAATCTCCTACATCAGAATGATCCGTAAGGTCTGGACAGCTCTGCACCGCAGGCTACACAGAATACATCGTCATCACGAATGGGTTCTTTACAGAACGGGCATTTTCTCTTGGAATCGCTTCCCGCCATACCGAAATCAAATTTGCCTGATCCGCCGGAATGGAAGGTCTTACCGAAATCAGGGTGTTCCGTATGTGTCTGAAGCTGAGATGCAGAAGTACTTCCGCCGGAACGGTTTTCAGCCGGCTGATACTTTGCGCCGCCAAAACTTCCGCCGCCGAAAGAACCGCCGCCGATGGTATTTCCTTCATAGGAACTTCCGCCGATGGTATTTCCTTCAAAAGCACTCGAGCCAAATCCTCCCGTAGATCCGATGGAAAATAATCCTCCTCCGCCCGCTCCGCTTTCTCCGAGCTTCGGCAACGGGGTATTGTTTGCAAAAGGATCGCTTCCGTAAGAACTTGTATTTACACTTGTTTCATCTACATATCCGCCGATATTGCCAACGCTTCTTCCGACCTTAACGCCGGCAGAACCGCCTCCCACATAGGCGCCGGAACCAAGTCTGCTTCCGCCGTATGCGCTGCTGATTGCCTCCGATCTTTCACTTGCTCCGTAGTTTGCAGACTGATAAGGAGAAGCATCATATCCGGTTGTCTGATAAATGGAGCCTCCCTGTGAACTCTGACCATAGCCACCCTGATTGCCATACGAAGACTGACCGTAAGAATCAGAATATCCGTTTTGCTGATAAGATGACTGTTCGTAGTCGTTCTGCGCATAGGATGACTGTTCATATCCGCCCTGATCATAGGACTGCTCATATCCGCCCTGGTCGTAGGACTGCTCATATCCGCCCTGGTCATAGGACTGCTCATATCCGCCCTGACTGTATGCCGGTTCTTCATATGTCGGTTCCGCAGGGGTTTCAGGCTGAGCGGTATATTTTTTGTCTTCATGATAGAACGGAGAACGATACTCTTCCGCCGTTACTTCCTGCTCATCCAGTAACGGTTCTTTTAACCCGTAACTTACATTCGGAGCGGTACTTCTCGGTGTAAACAGGGAAGTAATGGATGCATCCGGTGTATACTTTTCTTCTTCCCTGAAGGAAGTGGGTTCTTTTCCGTAATCCAGATTGGCTGCAGTACTTCTCGGAGTAAACAGTGTCGAGCCGGTAGAAAGTTCTTCATGATAAAATTCCTGCTCGTGTTCTTTTCTTTCCTCTTCCATATACTCTGCCGTACCATATCCCATGTTTGGTGCAGTACTTCTCGGAGTAAACAATGTAGAACCGGAATTCAGATGACCGGTCGGTTCGTGATCTTTCCGCTCAAACTCCGTATATTCCGTTGTTCCGTATGAAAGATTCGGAGCCGTACTTCTCGGTGTAAACAGTGTAGATCCGCTGCTCGGTGCGGGTGCGGAACTTCTGTCGTTTTTATTAAATTTAGCACTTCCTGCCTGGCTGTAATCCACTTTGGTTTCTCCATGGGAACGTCCGATCAGGAAATCTGCCGTTTCCGCGCCGCCTACGGCACCGGATACATTGGCCGAAGCATAAGTTTCGGCAGATGCAGTCGACATTCTGGAACT
>JAILAD010000049.1 GCA_024681795.1 Lachnospiraceae bacterium
CGAAAACGGTACGATAAAATAATTATAATTCCGCCGGACGGGAGTGAATCCGGGGCGGACATATACGACGCGGGAAAATAAAGATTAACATGGAGGGTTACCTATGGCAAGAAATCCGGATACCTATTTACTCTATGAGTACATGAAAAAAAATGCATTCACGGTCCGTATGAAAATCAATCTCACGGAAGCCGTGGAACCTGCATTACTGGCTGCCGCAGCCAACGAGGCAATTACCAGATTTCCTTATTTTGCAGTAAATGTCAGCCTCGATGAAGGAGAAAACTATGTGCTGAATCACAATGACCGTCCTCTTGCCGTATTGCCGGAGTTAAACGAACGGCTTGTTCTCGGATCCGAAAAAGTCGGCGGGCATCTGCTTGCGATTACCTGGCGCGAAAACAGTATCTGGTTTAACTGGGCACACTGCCTCTGCGGTGCTTTCGGAGCCATGTTCTGGATTAAAACCACCATGTATCAGTATCTGTGCAAAAAATACGGCGAACTCAAAGCACCGGTCGATTTAAAAGCATTCGGCTCAAAAGTGGATGAGGAAGAATATGCCTTTGCCGATCCCGACCATCTTCCCTACGATGCGCCTCTGGCACGTTATGAGGAAGGCGACAGCAAGGTCGGAATCGAAATGGATTACCGGTATTTTCTGAATCCTTTTGCCAAAGAGGTTTATTATTACCAGGTTGAAATGGACAGCAAAGAATTCATGAAATACGCAAAACGCATTGACGGAAGCCCCAATTCCATTCTGGCTGCAATCATGTTCAAAACGTCCGCGCGGTACCTCGCTAAATGGAAAGGACATCATATCTCCGCAAAAATCGCCGACGACTACAGAAAGGACATCGGCTGTCCCAAATCATACCGGGATTTCGTCCGCTTCCTTCATGTCAGATATGACTGGGAAAATCTGGATGAATCCATTGAAAAACTGAATATGCGCGCAAGAGGCGCGATTATTTCACAGATGCAGCCGGAAAACAGCTGTGAGTGGTATCGTGCAATGTGCGAAGCACGAAAGGGAATCGACGCCCAACCCGACTTAAAATCCAAGAAGCAGTATGCCATGAAACACAGCATTTACGGAAGCGACTACCGGGATACCTATATGGTCAGCTATGTCGGCAAAACGGACTGGGGCGGCATGGCAAAATATATCGATTCCGTCTATACAATTACGGACGGAAATCTGATGCTGGAGGTTAACGCTCTGCCGGATAAGTTCTGCGTGACCTATCAGCTTTTAACCAAGGACAGAAAACCTCTTGATTATTTCTGTGAAATACTGGAATCGGAAAAGATTCCTTATAAAGTTTCGGACAGAATGGTCAGGTATATGCCGGACTTACAGTTACCGAAGGCAAAAGGTGATACAGAGGATAACCAGTAAATTCGGAGGGAATGATTTATGCTGTTGAAAAAACGTACCGTCTACCCCGTTAAGAAAGAATTTTCCCCGTTCGACCGGTTTAATCCGCCGTTGAGCGTTCCGATTCTGAGGCTGTCACAATTCCTGTTAAGGGCTCCGCTCTTTTTGTGGACGAACCCCTCTCTTAAAGTGGAAGTAAAAAAAATTCCGTCATATAATGACGGAACCATAAAGCTGTATACCATAACTCCTTCCGCTGCCAAGGGAAAACTCCCGTGCCTGATTTTTTATCACGGAGGCGGATTTGTTTACGAAGGCTTCGATAATCATTTCCGGATTGCAATGATGTATGCAAAGTACGGAAAATGCAAAGTCATCTACGTGAAATACCGTCTTGCACCGAAATATCCGTTTCCGGTACCGCAGGAGGATGCATATGCCGCATATAAGTGGATTTGTGCAAATGCCGATTCTCTCGGAATTATAAAGGATAAAATTGCCGTAACCGGCGACAGCGCAGGCGGAACCCTTGCCGCAGTCACATCCGTTCTCGCGGTAAAACGCAATTCGGCCGTTCGCCCGTGTTTCCAGCTGCTGGTTTATCCGTGGCTCGACGGAAGAAACGTAAGCGATTCTTTCAAACGTTTTACGGATACCCCGATGTGGAACTCTAAATGTTCCGAAAGAATCACTCCTCTTACCGATCCGCATCCCGAAAGCATTCCGTTATATATGCGTTCTCCGGTCGAGACGGATTCCTTCGAAGGTATGCCTCCGGCCTATTTGGAAACCGCGGAATTCGACTGTCTGCACGATGATGCGATTTTATACGCAAAACGCTTAAAGGGAGCGGGAATTGACGTAAAACTGTACCAGACCAGGGGAACGATGCACGGGTTTGATACAAAGGTCAGCGCCCCTACCTCCCTGAAGATGATAAAAAACAGAATACGATACATTCGTGAAATGTTTTCGTAAATGTAACGGGGTCAGGCACCATTACATTTGTAATGGTGCCTGACCCCGTTACGCGACCCCGTTACGCGACCCCACTACGACGTTACCGATTTACGGTCAGCCATTTATCATACTTCTCATGAATCACGTATTCACGCATTTCCTCATATGACAGTCTGTCCGGATTCGGTTCATTTGTTTCCAAATACACATTCAACCAGATACGTCTTTTCGCATCCGGTATTTCCGCTTCAAGCATATTCACTATTTCTTCTTCCGACAATGCTCCTTTTGCATTCACGTCATAATAAACCACCAGATTCAAATCGTCAGCACAATAATCCATATACTCGTCAAGGGTTGCACATACCGGATAATCCGTAGCTGCAAGTTCGTGTTGCAAAAGCCCGTATTTTTCATTTGGAAACGTCTTTTTCACAGCTCCTTCCACCAGCGCAATCATGTCCGCGTCATAACGGATTTCCTGATAATTATCCGCCACATCATAAACAAGTCCCCCGGAATACGGATCCTTTTCATATGTCACCTCCACAATATAGCCCGGATATGACGCACTTTCGAACTGATATACATAGTCCGCTCTCGGAAAATCCTCATAGTAGCCGATATAAGTAAAGGTATCATTATACCTGCCGTTTAAGCGGTCAAGCGCTTCTTTATTCTGCTTTCTCACGCGAATGGACATACATCCCGTAAACAGAAATAAAATACATGCCACCGATATGAAAATTGCAAATACCTTTTTTCCTCTTTTCATCTTATCTCCTTCAAATCCCGCCGACCCCTGGACATATCTGCAGAACAATCATCCGCGTTTTGCCTTCCAGGATTCAACCAAAGACTCTCTGAAACTTCCGTCATACGAAAATTCTTTTCTCTTCTCTTCGTTAAATACAACATCATTTCCTCGTAAAACGGAATACATTCCCCTGCTCTTCTTCCGGTAACGCCTCAATGTATTTCCGGTACATTGCTATGACTCCGTCCGTTTCCATATCGCTGTTTATTTCGGAAAGAATACTTACGGATTCTTTTCTCTCTCCAAGGTGGAAGAGGCGGATTGCTTCACGAAGTTTCTCCCTGTGGGACTGTCTTTCGCTTTTTATATTCTCCGGCAGACAGTCCAGTACTTCGTAAACGCCCTTTACTTCGTTTACGCCCGCAACCTGTAATATGCCCAGATAACGAAGATTGTATTCTTCCGTATCGGATAAGCGGTCTACCGTGTCCTTCGATACGAGAATGCCTGTTTTAAACTGCTTGGTTAAGGATTCCAGCCTGGAACTTAAATTAACCGTATCGGAAATGACCGTCCCGGAAAGACGCTCCTCTTCCCCGACAATTCCTATCATCGCCATACCGGAATGAATACCGATTCCGATATTGATTCCGCTGACTCCGAGTGATTCGGCCATCTTTTTGTTTCCGACAATCTCCCTTTGCATTTCAATGCCGCATCGCAGGGCATCATCCGCATTTTCAAATAAGGCCATGACTGCATCACCGATATATTTATCCACAAATCCGTTATGATTTCTGACAATCGGTCCGGCAACACCGTAAACCTTGTTGATGAATTCAAAGTTTTCCTTTGCCGTCATGATTTCGGAATTGATTGAAAAGGAGCGTATATCACAGAAAAGAATGGTCAGTTCCCTGCTCTTTGCATCTCCAAGCTGCAAATCCGTAAAGTTTTCTTTATCCAGGAATTTCCGAAATTGCTCCGGAACGAATTTATAGTAAAACTTCTCCGTTCTGTCTTTTTCTTCAAACATCGCCTGCAGGCTTCCCGCCATACCGTCCACCTGGGCGCAGATATCACCGAGTTCGTCCGTTGCTTTGAAATTCGCTCTTGCGCTCAAATCTCCCTCTGCAATCCGGTTAACAGTCTTTGACGCCTTCTTGATTCCTCTGGTAACGTTTACGGCATTTAAGAGAATGATAAAGGCAAGCACCAGATAAATCAGTCCGACAAAAATCATTGTAAGAAACTGTGAGGTAGTATGACTAAACCAGAGTCCCTTGTTGTCCGCTTTCACCAACAGATACAAATCCGGTGTTTCGTTGTCAATTTTTCCGATTGCATAAACCTCGCTTAATGCTTTGCTGCTGATTTCACTGTAGATGCTTTGCTTCGTTAAAATTTCTCCGTCCTTCAGTGTTTTTAACTGTTCTCCCTCGAAGCCGGTGGTTTTTGTAAGCGGTGCAACCAGCTCCGTATCGGAAGAAAGAGGAATAATTTTTCCATCCTTATTTACGGTGACTACCAAAAATTCAAATGCCCGGCTCCACTCATTTTTATGGTTCGAAGTTAACTGAAGCAATTTTTGTCGAATCCTCACGGATGCTTCTCCCGAATGCTCCCCAAGGCTCGTTAAATCCGTAAAGTTTTCACCCGAAAATCCTGCAGCCGCAATCTCGCAAATTGCCGAAGCCTGATCGGATACATCTTCAAACTGTTCCTGCTGACCTCTTTTGTACGTAAAATTTGCTACCACGATAATCAGTATCGCGATAATGGGAAGCACGCTGATTAAATGCTTATAAAGAATGGTCTTCTTTCGGATAATCAGGTTAATGGCAAGACAGATTGCCGATATTACGGAAATTGCCCGTAAAATATACTCCGCCCATTTTTTGATCTGGTATCCGGGTTTACACTTTGATGCAAGGTCAAGCACTTCTATGTTTCCGTTTTCATAATAAATACAACCGTCCGTTGTGGTAACAAGAAGCTTTCCGCCATACTGATCCAGATTCGAAGCCACGACAAGCGGATTCTCCAAAAAAGCTGCCGCATCCGTTACTTCTTCCATTTTATCACCATTCAGCTTATATAAAACAGCAGAATCTGCCGTAATAACATAATCGTCCTCTCCGAGGCGCTCAATATATGAGGGAGTCGGATTCTCCGTACCTTCTCCGAAAGAAAACCACTCTTCCCCGATTGGTTCATCAAAGGAAGTCCGGTATGCCTTTCCGTTGCTTCTAAGGAATACAAATTCGTCCTTCAGTCCTCCAAGCGGGAGCACCGAAAAAGTATAGGTCCCGTTCTCATCCGTAACATACTCCCGGCTTTCGGAAAGTGTTCCGGATTTAGTGTCGAAGCTGTAAAGAATCGCTTTTTTGTAATCCGTATAGGAAAAGTTTAAGGTTCCGTCTTCGAACCTTAACCCGCCGTATGCCATATCCGTGCGTTCCGAGCCGTCCTCATGATAAAAAGAACAGATTTCCTCATATCCTTTCAAATCGGTCTTAAAAGAAATAATCTTTTCTTCCAGGATGTATTCCGTACGATACGTCTGGGTATAAATCAGTGCGTAAAAGGTATCTCCTTCGCCGGCTATTATATCCTTGAATTCGTATTCGTTGAACAGACCGCCTACCAGATGATGACAGTCGTCGAAACATTTCTGCTCACCGGTTTCCGGGTTCTTCAAAGCGATGGTCGGCCTGTCGAGGGAGTAATCGTAAACAGAGATAAAGCCTTCGGAATTCACGGTGGCTTTTTCTATATAATGAGGTGTGTAATATGCCCCGCCTTGCGCCTTAGTATCCAGAATGCTGTATTGCATAACAACCAGAATCAGGTAAGCCGAATAGCATATTGCCATGGCAAGCACAAACCATCTTGCCTTTCCGAAAATTTTAAAGAAAATGTCTTTTACTTTTGTAAAAACGAAACAAATTTTTTTCATTCGTTTATCAACTCCATCGCTTTCTGAAAATACGGCTCCCACTTCAAACGGTTTTCAATGGTGCCGTAAACCGCCTTTGGTTCGTCACCCCTTAAACAATCTGCATACCCCTCCGTCAACCGGCGCATAACCGGGCTTGCAGTTCTCCTTACTACTGGATTTCCAATTTATGTGCAACTATATTGTTATAATTCTTCCATAATGAATGGAAGCATATATATTGGCTTTAGATTCAGATTATTGTCCTTTCCAACATCCTTTTGAGATAGAAATATTGCTCGCGAAACATATTGAGAATATTTCTTACAAAACGCATCTATAGATTCATGTTTTTTTGTAGCCGATGATTTCACTTCCAGACTCTCTTGGATATAGCGTAACACCCGTCACTGTCTGTAATCTTAAGAAAAAAACTTTATGGTCAGCTATGTCTTTGAACACATCCAGAACTTCCTGCGTAATGTTGGCAAAGTCAACCTTTATGTATGATTTGTAGTTTGCCTTGGCAAATTTTTCCGCCACGGTGGATTTACCCACTCGCCTTGCGCCCTCAAGCAACGCAGCATATTTTGGCGCGTAATTGTTTTTCCAATCCGTAAGTTCTTCAAATACTTTTCTTCTAAACATATAATGACCGCTTTATATCTCTTATAGATTTTTCATCTGTTCACCATAATTCTGTTATAAAAATGTCATTTGTTCAACATTATTTTTAAACAAAAATGTCATTTGTTCAGTATTTTTCCTGTATACTTGAGGGCATAAAAAAAGAAGATAGTCTCCTCGCAAGACTATCTTCCGCTTAAATATTTGCAACACTTACTTCTGTTTTCAATGTAACAGGCAATCCCATCAGACATAATCTATACTACGCTAAATCGATATTTTTTTACCGCTTTTAGCGTAGTATAACGCCATTTTGTTTTTACTTCAAGTCAGTTAGTTTGTTCTGAATGTTTCCTGGAACTTAAGTAAATCTTCCGTCATGCTTTTTGCCGTTCGAAGATCCAATAACCATTCTATCAAATTTACAAGAATAAAGATGATAATTACGCTGATTCCGACTCCTGCAGCCGCAGGAATCTGATCCGCCGAAAATGGCTGCCCTGCAAATATAAACGCAAGCATAAGAACCGCAATCAAAATACATTGCAATACCTTACGAATGATAACCTGCAAAACAGAAAGTTCTTTTTTCGTTGTGATAATAAGCGACGGAATCACTCCGATTAATCCGTAAATCAGCGGATATAAGAATACTTCATAACCGAATTTCTGCTCCGGGCGGAATAAAAATCCCAAAATTAACATTGCCATGTTAATCAAAGTTACGGATATAAAAAATGAATTTATTATTTCCTTCAATTGTTCTTTCATCCTTTTAGTTTCTCCTTAATATCGGGTACATATTTCCTCGAAATAATAATCTTCTCTCCGTTTTTCAGCTGGCACATAAACCGGCCGTTCAAGGCAGGCTTGATTGCTGTGATTTTCATCATGTTTACAATGACGGATTTTGAAATTCTGGCAAAACTTCTGTCTGATAAAAGTTCCTCGAATTCATACAATCGTCTCTTGGATTCATAGCAGTCCTTCTCCAGATAAAGGAATGTCTTTTCATCCACTGCCTCGATGTAATAAAGGTCCGAAAGTGCAATTCGATACTGTTTCTCCTCTTTAAAGCCTTCGATGTTTCCCTGGTGAAGCTTTAAAAGATTTACCAGCTCGCTCACTTTTTCGTCACGCTTATGGCAGCCGATTTCGATATATTCAGTTTCCGGTTCGTGAATGATTCTTATTTTGATGTCCATAATTTATATAGGGTAATTCTCCGGTACGCATAACAATTAAAACTAACGACAATTGCGGAGCAAATGTTTTGTGGTCTAATGTATTTTTAATAGCTACTCTGAACTGCAAATTTTCCTGCGTCCTTCAGGTAACAATCGAAGAATTGCAATACAATAGCATTCACCTGATCGATACACTCTCCTGCATCGACAGAGCCGGTTCCGAGGTTTGCTGCAAGTACCGGTGAAAACAACGGAAGGTCCGTAAAATTCATGTGCCCGGTATTCTTAAAATACGTCTCGTATCCGTCGGATGCATGTTCCAAAACGTAATTGTTGGAATAAAGATATCCTGTTTCTTTTGCCCAAACTTCGTCTTCGTGATGAATCTCGGAAATAACCGAAAGAATGGGTGTTTCATAAGGTTCTTCGTTAAGCTCTGCCATACCGTCTTTAACACCGGTTTCTTCACCCAACATGGAGCCGTCTAGGTCAATGACTGCCGATACATCTTCTCTTCTACCTACAGTTACTGCGGTTGCGCCGCCGAGGGAATGTCCCATCAATCCGATTTTATCATAATTAATGCCGTCAAGCACTGAAAGAATTGTATCTTTGTATTTTGAATCAAAGTACCAGTTTGAAGGAAGATTTTTCTGTGTTTCGCCTGCACTTCCGCCGTATTTGAAACCGCCTGCCTTTTCAAGTTCATCTATCACAAAATTCATATCCGCTTCACGTAATTCCATCCACTTCGAAGTAATCTCATAAACATCGGATTCCGATACTTCTTCTGTCTCACTGTTTCCGATGGTCAGTGCATTTTGAAAGAACTCCGGATTCACCGTAATCATCTTTCCGCTTGTATCTTTTGTAAAGAAGGAATGATACGGATGATCGAGACTCACTACCACATAGCCGTTTGAAGCCAGTTCCATGTAGGTGGATGCATTACTCTGATAATATCCGAACGCACCATGGCTGAAAATAACTAAAGGCAGTGAATCCTTTGGAAGTTCGTTTATGTTTTCTGGATAGTAGAAATGCATGGGTACTTCGCGAAAAGATCCGTCATTTTCAAAAGTTTCCATCCTGCTTTCATCCGTCAGAATTGCTGTACACTGTGCAACTTTATACGGACCGGTTAATTCTCTTCCGCTGTATCCCGTAAAAATAAATGCCGGAATGATGCTCGTGCCGATGAAGAATATCCCAAACACCGCACTGAGTACCATCATGATTTTCTTTTTCTCTTTTGTATTTTTGCGATTGATAAGAAAAAATACTCCGGCTATTAGAATCCTTACAACGAGCATAATTGCCAGTCCTTTAAAACGAAAAGAAAAATCAATTTCCGGAAGAAAAAGCATGATGAGATAAACCATCATCTCCACTCCGTTTACAACGAAACGCTTCATATTCCAGATTTTCTTCGAATTCTGTTCCGGTGCTTTCAGTGAAAATCCGTATACCGCAAATCCGATTTCAATAATGATTAAAACAAGTAAAAGAAAAAGTGCCATTTGATCCGCCTTTCCGGTCTTTAAGACCGATTTGATTTATCGTTTCTATGGCGAATATATGACACTAATTTCTAATCATCAATAGTTCAAAGGGTAAGATGCAGAATACGTCGGTAAGATGCAATTTTGATATGCCCCGTCCCCGAATCTCCAATCAATTTATCATTCATCCGCAATCATAAGCTTGCGCGTTCCATTGCAAGTGTTTCCCGGTCCAAATTTTTTGAGATGCTCCAGTATAAGGCAACGTGGTATGGAAATGAGGTTATCAAAGTACCGACAATGTATGCTGTGGTAAGAAGGGTGATAAGAACATTCTCATCGAAGAGATATATTGATAGGCTGGCGGATTCGAAAAAGAACTGGATTGGCGAAGAAATACCTGCCATCACGACAAGACTGATTGAATTCCTGAAATCATTGGATTTTTGAATTTTAAGTAAGTGAAAAGGCGTGACCGAAGCCACGCCTACACATTCTTTACTGTCTTAAGATGCCCCGTCTGATCCCCACGCCATGTCAGTGGACCAGGACCTTTCGGTCAGCCCCTGTCGGTTTCCCCGATATTAATTATTTAGTAAAATAAATTCTTTCTTCTGTCAATTTATATTTACTTATCATAAACTATTCTACTTTACTAACAAATCCGGAAAACACCGGCAGACAAGTCGTTTTGTCCATAATAAAAAACTAAGAGGAGAACATCTCATGTCCTCCTCTTAATCTTCTCAGTCATTCTTATAATCGGAATAATGCTCTTCTTTATCACCTTGCCATTACCGGCAACCTGATAATCGGTTTCCTTTGGCGAGGACATCGGAACATAATATTTAAACCCGTGCATTTCCAAAACGGTTCCGACATACTTTCGTGTATGCGTCCTGTTATCCTGTTTTTTGGAATATACACCCGGAACAGTTTGTCTTAAATACTCTATATAATTATCAGTTACACTGTAAATCTTAAATTCTTCCATAGACATGAATCTCGCTAATAATTAAGAGGGCTGTCAACCAGCCCTCTTTGAATTTAAACTTTCCCACTTATATGGCAGGGACTCTCCCGAATTTAAACTTCTCCACTTATATGGCAGGAGTTCTCCCGAGTTAATCATATTGTAGCAATCTATATGTTAATGTCAATCTATTTTTGAAATATATTGAATCGTATTTAAAAAAAATCGCCCCACGAACCATCAAATATTACCTACTGCCGATTTTCAAATCAAAAATCATATCCTGAAAAGAGACGGGAACTTCGTAATCGTCCGGGTTGTTGCTTACGTGAATCGGGAACGTTTTGTTTCCGTATTTTTTCATATGCGTGGATTCCTTTCTTACTCAACGATTGTTTTACCATTTATCTTACGGGCTAAGAAAGCTGTCACTGCAATAAATACTCCCTGAATAAGGATGTCAGTTAAGAGGTCCGTTATTTTAAGATTGGTTGCGACGGTCTGTACCCCGAAACCGCTTGTGATATATAAGGTTACATTGTTCAATATATGATAGGCACAGGATGCCTCAAGTCCCCCGGTGAAATATACCATAACTCCCATGAGAATTCCGGATAGGAGTACAGATATTTTTCCGGTGAGATTATACGGATGGATTAAGGCAAACGGGACTGCCTGAAGAATGATTGCAACAATCGTAATTCTCGTCCACCCGCCAAATGTCTGCATGAGAAGTCCCCGGAAAATATGCTCCTCTGCGCAGCATTGAAAGAATCCGAGCACCACACAAATGATAAAACCGGCTACGGTAAAATGAATCTGCCCTGTAACTTCACCTTCAATGAAAGAGCGGATTATCAGAGGCAGAGCAACAATGATCAATCCGATTGCAAAGTATATCAGAAAATGCCGCATTCTCCATTTACCCGTAACGGACTGATATGTGCCGAATGATCTGTAACGTACGACTAATGTGGCAAGAAAGAATGCAAGTAATGAAACAGCAATACTTCCGATGTTCATAATTGCACCAACAGGAGAATACATGTCTATGTTATCGTACCCTCCGCTGTTCCCGGAAAGTATTGCTGCCGGACTTACTCCTGTCATCTGTCCGGCCAAAATAGCTGCCAATACCACAAATCCCAACAGCACGGCAAAAAATACTGCGGTAAGTAAAATGACCAGAAGCGGTTTGAACCATTTGTATCCTTCATATTCTCTGCCGGACAGCACAAAATTACGGCCTTCTATTTTCTTCATACCCATTCTCTTCCTTTATCTGTAAATTTATATCAATGTATGCTGCAATTTATTGGCTCCACTTTTCTTTCCATAATTCCATAATTTCCGGATAGTGTCTGGGGGATAACAGAATCAGTGCAGTCACTATTCCGATCACGGTTACCGCAAGATTAACCCAATCACTGGCAAGCAGTTGTGTCGAAAGACCGCCGGTCGAAGAGTAGTAACCGTTAATAAGTCCGGCAAAATCCAGTGTAAAATGTGCGATCATTACAACCCACAGATTGGCAGTGCGTAAATATACCGCTCCCAAAATTGCGCCAACTCCGACACAATATGTTACCTGAAAAATACCTGCCAACGGATTTCCGGAAGAAAAAATATTGGTTATATGTACACCGGCAAACAACAGGGTCGACAGCCAGAATATCAGTTTTATCTGTTTTTCAGACTTGATTGTTCTCATGTAGTTGGCTATACCGAGTCCTCTGAATGCTACTTCCTCTGTAAATCCGGGCGAGAGAGCGGTCAAAAACGCAACAAGCACATTGCCAAATCCGTATTTGTGAAGATCAATAGCGGCACCTGCGTAATCGACAATAAGGAAAGGAAGCATAACCGCAATACCCCACAAAAAGCCTTTCCAGCCAAGAACACCTTTGAATGCAGGCCTGAACCAGAGTGTAAATAGAATAACCGTTAAAACAACACATATGGCAGCTCCGATACCGGACGCATATGTCACATTAAAACCTAATACAGACACTTCTTTTCCGTAACCCGGTATGACCTTTGTAAGAGGTTTATCTATCAGGCTTGAACCAACAGATGAAAAAAACATAACAAAGATTAACAGAATAAAATATCCGATAATCGGATGATCCAAAACAGGATGTTTTTTGATCATGGTCAATTCCTCCTGAAAATATTATTGCGCGTAGCAGCGTAAATACTCTGTTTCCATTATAACAGATAGAGACTTACAGGTTACAAGATGATTTCGATTTTTTTAGAAAATCATTATACTGTATTTCGATAAAAAACATTTTTTCTGTTTTTCATTTGGAAAAATGGCCCGAAAAGGACCGGACGAAATGCCTGAAACCCTTGAAAATACATCAAAAAATGGACTTCAGAAATACTGAAGTCCAAAAATGAATTTATTCATTTTGTACAGGGCTACAAGGATTCGAACCTTGAAATGACGGAGTCAGAGTACTTTATCAAAATTGCTTCTATTACAGTATTCATCGGCTATTCAGCCGGCATATTTTCTCCAAATGACAATTTGTATGACAGTTCATTTTTCATTCATTTTTTGAGCTGTCAGTAATAAAGGAGAATCTGATAATGTCAATTGAAATCACTATTCAAACCGGCAATCCTATCGTGGATGAAGTCGGACAGATAAACTTTTCCGGAAATATTATTCCGGAATCCTGGTATAAAACCATTGTAGATGAAAATGGTAAACCAAATCTTCTCGCAATCAATATTCTGGCTGATATTGTATATTGGTACAAGCCTTCTGAAATCAGAACAGAAGACGGCCAGTCTGTCACATTTCAAAAAAAATTCGCCGATGAAGACTACCTGCAGCGCAGCTACGAGCAGTTGATAAAAAAATACAACTGTTCCGATTCTCAGGCACGTCGCAGTATTAAATTTCTGGAAGATATCGGTGTAATCAGAAGAATCTTTCGAACAATCACAACGCCAAACGGATTAATACCAAACGTAATGTTCATTGAACTTATCCCCGGAGTGTTAAGAGAACTGACCTTTCCACCCCAGAAAAACTTCCCGGACAAAAGGATTGCAGACCCATCTCTGCATATTTGCAGAGACGTATCTGCAAATATGATAACACATCCCGACACGCCTGCAGAGACAAATACAAAGAATACTACAAAGAATACATCAAAGAATATTACAACAACAGATTCTTCTGCAGTTGTTGTCTCAAATATCAAAGATTTCATACCTTCTTCCCTTCGGGAAAGAATAAGTGAAAGTGATTTCAAGGCAATTATAAATGCATCCAACGGAGATAAAACGATTATTTATAAAGCCTTTGAATATGCCAATAACTATTCCGGACCAATCGGAAACCTGGTCGGATTTATCATTTCCTACATCCGGAGGGGCGGATTTACCTGTGTCACAATAGATCACAAACCACCCAGGAAGCAGAAAAACAACTTCACGACTCACAACTACTGCATGCCTTTTCTAGAATGGACCGAGAAACACAAGGACATGAGCGATGATGATTGGTTGCAGGCAGCGGAGCAAGTCCTTGGATATCATTTATCAGAATCCCAACGAAATAGTATTCCTGAAGTCTACCATCTGCTTGAATGCAGATTCCGGGAATTGGAAACACAAAAAGCTATTTAATAAATCAATTTGGAGGTAAAAACCATGGAAACACGAAACACTTTTCACAACAGCACAAACGAGATTATCGAAGAATCTATCTCTACTACCCGTATGACAAAAGCTGATTTACTTCAGAAAACTGACGAAGAGTTGCTTCAAATGATTGCAGTTGCATCCGGTCATACCGGAAAAGATTTTCGGGATTACATGAATTGCGATTTTTCCTACAACGTTCTTACGAGTCATCTTAAAGAGCGCGGCTACGAAATGGGCTGGCATAAATCTGACAGGAATTCTTCTACGAAACCGGTAGTGATTCAGATGAAAAAGTCTGACGAAGCTATGATACGACAGTCTTATATGCTGGAGAAATCCATCGCCGATGAATGGAAATCCTTCAACAAAAATGTGCCATATAAGTCAGTCACGCTCGGATATGCTCTCCGCAGATTTATGAGCGACGTTCAATCCGGACGAATCATCTTTGAGCTGCAATTATGAGCTGCCCATCCTCGCGAATGCTCGCCCTTAATCGGGCGAGGCGTGGTGAATCCTTCTCTCTTTGGCATCAAAGCAGATTTCCATCCGGAAATCGCATTGATACCTCCGCTCGAAGACTTCGCCACGCAAGACCACAAACAACCCCCGCGGATGCCCCCGGCTCGCCGCTTGGCTTATTGGGGTTGTTAGGCAAGTTTCGCATAGTGGCAAGCCACCATGCACCGCTCCATCGAAAAAGCCGTGTGGCTTTTCCGCTTCCGCTAAACTTGCCAGAGGGGCCCGCCCCCTTGGATCCCCCGGCAAGGGTTTCACCCTCTGCACACCGGAGCACACTCACTGACTCAGGATATGTCGAAAGGTCCACCGGACCTTCCTCCATTCCCTTCCGTCAGTTCGTTAGTGGCTTTGCCCCTGCACCCCACCAAAGAGTTGAACCCTTTGGATTCCCGCTTACCGCACGTGCCATGCATCTGTTTATGTATGGACGCCTGCAAATGTTTTACTCACTTGTAAACACAGTCTATGTATAAATCGAACGAAAGGAGTTTTACCAAATGAATAAAGTAAATCGTCGCCGTAATCGCGCTGTCACTATACGTATGAATGAAGCAGAGTATACCGATTTCATGAACCGGGTGGGTGAATCCGGATTATCACAGCAGTCCTATTTTATTAACGCAGTACGTGGAGCCACCATTACCCCGTCTGATGAAATCTCCGCACTCAAAGAGATATCTAAAACCTTTGCAAATCTGGAGCGGCAGCTTCGCGGACTGGCAACCAATGTAAATCAGATGGCTCATGTTGCAAATGGTCGCGGAGAATTTCCAACGGAAAACGACCTGGAACGTTTATCGGATCAGTTAGTCAATTATCGAAGGGAGAGTGAATCGCTATGGCAATCAATAAGGTTGTTAATAAATCAACAAAAGCCCACGGGGCAATGAGAAACTCCATTGAATATGTTTTAAAAGACAAAAAGATTCTGGACGGGTTTGTTGATATTACCGGTCCATACAACGCAGATACTCTGAATTACGACGATATCTACCGGACCTGGCTGGAAGAAAAAAGACTTTGGGATAAAGACTCCGGAAGAATGTATGCCCACAACATCATCAGTTTTCACAAAGATGAACAGATTACACCCGAACAGGTGCTGGAATTCGGCAGACGATTTGCCGAGGAATTCTTCCCGGATCATCAATGCCTGATTGGAGTTCATCAGGACAGGGACCACCTGCACTGCCACATCCTTACCAACTCTGTTTCCTATATCGACGGTCGGAAGTTACATCAAACGAAAAAGGATTTGGAAAAGCAGAAAGAGTTTACCAATAATCTCTGCCGGGAGAAAGGTCTGACGGTTGCCGAAAAGGGTAAACATTTTGACGGAACCGATATTGAAGTCGGACACGTAACCGCCTGGTCAAAAGATAAATACAATTTGGCAATCAATGCTTCCAAGAAGCCGTTTGTTGTGGAATGCTTCGCTGCCATTGAGGAAGTAAGGAAGATTGCAAAAACCGTAGAAGATTTCATCAGCAGAATGCTGGAAAAAGGATGGACGGTTACATGGACGGAAAAGAAGAAGCACATCACTTTCCAAAACGAAAACGGCGATAAAGTCCGGGACTCCAATCTCTCAAAAACCTTTAATGTCGATGTCAGTAAGGAATCTTTGGAGAAAGACTTCCTGCAGAATTCCAAGGCAAAAGACAAACCCCGAACCAGTATTCGTGCCAAACTGGAAGCTGCCAAGAAGCAGGTGGCGGAAGATAACAAGCAAAGAAAACTCGAGGCACCGGAGTTGGATCTTACAAAGAAAAACAGAAATCGAAACCGAACAGAAAGATAATATAATGCGGTACCATACAATACAATATGGTACCGCATCTTTCCCTCTTGCACTTATTGTAAAAAAGCTTGGATTGTTATAATAATACTTCCCATTAGGATAACAATCAGTCTATCTTTTCCAGCAGATATCCATAAGAGCACGGCACATCGCCTGAACTTTCCTCTTCTGATGTGAGGAATCTCGTAAGTTGATCCCACTGAAGAAATCCCGCCTCGTCAACCGGAACATAAATTCTGCCTGTGTTAACTCGATAATGGTGTTCTTCCGTGCTTCCATCTTTAAAGGTAACTACAATGGTAATTTTCGCTCCGTTTACCTGATCTACATCACTCCAATACGCTTCTCTTAAATCATAGCTATCACTCCAAAGGTTTTCCGGGACAGACATTCCAAATGAAACTTTGTCATTATATGTATCCTCATATGAGTTTCCCTCCACCACCAGATGCTCATAATGGAACGATGTCGGTTCTGTAGCATGTTCTTCATCGTATTCAAACTCCTCGTCTACAATCATTTCATACATTTCAGTTCCACTTACTTCTCCGATTTTGGCTTTCTCAAAATCCGGATCGCCTTTATAAATAGGCAAGGCTGAATAAATATTGCATTTATCCGTAGATATTTTTACTTTACTTATATTCTTTCCGGATATCGCAAATCTTTGATCTAGAAATAGAGAACTGCCATGTCCGGCAGAATAACTATTAAGCCCAATAACATCTCCTGAGACGGTTTTCTCCGGCAGTTCAGCCGCATATGCTGTTATAGCAAAGATATTCCTACCTCCATTTTCATCGGGTTTTGAATGTCCGAGAAAATATCCGCCAGTAATAACAAGCGTCAGCGCTGCACAGGTGGCTAATCCGACAGCAATAATCTTTTTTGCGTTCATTTTGTTTTTCCTAACCTTTCTCCGAATTTGTATCTCTGAATCCCTGATTTCTGGAGCTAGGGCCTGCTTAAGGATTTGATTTAATCTTTCATCTGTCATATCCTACTGCCTCCAATTCTCTTTTCAATACTTGTTTCGCTTTGTTCATACGACTTTTCACGGTCCCTTCCGGCACTTGCAGTATTTGTGCAATCTCTTTGATTGACATTGATGACGAATAAAATAAATAAATCGGCAATCTGAACTTCTCCGGCAAATCTGCAACCGCCTGCATAATGATGGTTCGCTCTTCCTCTTTTAAAACAGCATCTTCTGGAGATGGGCCTACATCATCGACGCTTGATAGCTTCTCCTCGTCTTCTAAACGATTTGTACTATCCATAGGTACTATTCGATTTCTGTTCGCATATTTTTTCCTTCTGTTCTTCCAAAGCAAAATTGATACGGACAAGGCATAACTTTTTAAATTCCTTCCGAAATCTAATCGTTTTCGCTTTTCCAATAACTTAAGCATTGTGTCTTGATACAACTCATCCCCCAATTCTTTATCACCAGACGTCATTCTGCAGAATCGAAGAATATCTTTCCCGTTATCTTGAACAAAATGCTCGAATTCCTCGTTACTCAACAATCGTTATCCCTTTCCTTTCCCTTATCAGTCGACTATAAGTTTTGCCCTTACACTTATATATTGTCGTCAATTTATATTTGGTTCATTTTTACTTTTTCCCTAATCCGACTACGCCGGCAACTCCAAATAAGAAAACCGCAAGCCATACATTGATGGTCTGCGGTTTCTCATTCAAATGATTTCCATTCCCCGAATCTTCGTTTAGAAGTTTTTTTACTTATTGGATTTTTTTCTTAATTGCACAATACCAACACCATTCATAATAACCTTGGCAAATCCCAAAACGGACAGTGCAACTAAAACTGCACCAAGCACCGTAATAGGGATTTTGTAGTATCTGAGCACATCATCCATACTGTGCGGCAGGCGCATCTCCGTGGGATTATTGGGATTAATTTTTATTTTCATTTCTGAACCAATGGGATAGGACTGCTCAATATCTGAAAAGGAAAAATCCATTTTGGAAGTATAAGTGGTTCCCTTATATCGGTATTCTATCGTAGGAAAGGATAAATCATAATTACCTTTTTCATAACTTACAATCTTTGCCTTAACCGTTTTGGTATACTTGTCCGAAGTGATTCTTCCGCCCATAGGCGGTATCATAATCAAACCATATACCGCCAGAATCGCTCCGATAACAAAGGTCAAAATGGTCAAACCAATCAGAATGAATGTTTTCTTTAGCATTCTTTTTTCGGCCTTCGTATAATCCGCAACCATGGTTAGTGTTTCTTTCATGTCCTTATCCATATTCTCACTCTTCCTTTCTCCGTTCAGTAATTCGCGGATATCCACTTCAAAATAATCGGCCAGTTCAATAATCAGGCTGATATCCGGCATGGTTTTTCCGTTTTCCCATCTTGAAATTGATCTTGAGGACACATTAAATACTTCTGCAAGCTGTTCCTGAGACATATTACGTTCTTTTCTTAATTCCCGCAGGAATGCTCCGATTTTTTCCTGATCCATAGCGACCTCCTTTCAAGAAAAAAAATATGTGAAAATATGAATAATGAACACGACAGAGGGTGAGAGTATGTATTTTTTCTACCTGACAAGAATGTCTTATATACTTGAATCCTATTCCGTTTCTTTACTAATCTTCTATTCCATCAGGTTCTTCAATTGGATTAATAATCATTCCTTCCTCTCCCTTGTATATCTGTAAATCCGGCATTTCTTCGGTTTATTATACATTTGCTCATAATCTATTATATGACATTTTCATCAATCCACTCCTGCAGTTTTTCCTTTAGAAGCTTTTTATCCGGCAGGTATAGCTTGTATTCCTTTGCGTATATATTTGTATTTTCCGGTAATGTCAATTCTACTAAAGCTTCATCACTTTTCTTGCACATCAGAATTCCTATTGTGGGGTTCTCACCCTCAATGATTTCATATCTGTCATAATAATTAACATACATCTGCATTTGTCCCAAATCCTGATGCGTTAGTTCATCCACTTTAAAATCAATCAATACATAACAACGCAAAAACCGATTATAGAGAACCAAATCACAATAGAAGTTTTTATCGTTGAATGTAAAACGGCGTTGTCTTTTTTCAAACAGGAAACCTTTTCCCATTTCAAGAAGGAAATCCTGGAGTTTATTTAATACCGCCGCTTCCAAATCATCTTCATGATAGCTACTTTTATCTTCAAGTCCAACAAATTCCAAAACGTATGGTGTTTTCAAAATATCTTCCGGACTATATGGCATAGCTCCCTGCTCTGCCATAGCCATAACATCGTTCTTGTCTCTACTTAATGCCAAACGCTCATAAAGACTAGAATGATACTGTCTCTTCAACGTTTTTACATTCCATGCACCCTTTATAGCTTCTAATTCATAAAAGTTTCGTTCATTTGGATCTTCTATCGTCATTAAAACCTGATAATGTGTCCAACTCAGCTTAAAAGGAAAGTTTTTATAATCCAACGTCAATTGTCCAATTCCAGATTGGACAATTCCGTTTTCCTGTATCACACCTAATTGTCCAATTCCCGATTGGATAATTTCTTCATCACGATCTCTATATGTCATATAGAATTTACGCATTCCGGCAAGATTACTTCTTGAAAAACCGCGGCCGTATTCATTTGTCAAATAATTCGACAGGGAATCCAAAACTTTTTCCCCATACTTAGCACGTTCTGACCCCATCTGTTCTTCTTCGAATATATATTTTCCAAGCAGAAAACTTGTATACACGGTCACTGTATTCGCAATATACCCCAGACCGTTTCTTGCATTTTCTATTAAAGTCCTTGACTTTTCAAATAATTCGGAAAAATCATTCATAATTCATTTTCTCCTGCTTTTTTCATTTTGGAACGCAGTTAGCGATCCAAAAACACCCTAACCTTTTTACGCTTCCTTCCAAAAATATCGCACTTTTTCTATTCCTCGTCTTTAAGACCATCCAACTGCTTTTGCAGTTCCGCAATTTGTTCCTGAAGCTTTTTCATGCGGGCTTCCTTTAATACTTCTTCCGACCGGTCAACCAATGCATTCGGAAATGTCCATTTCCACATGTCATAATCGTGACGGATTGCATTCCTTTCCTCTTCGTTTCCGGCTTCATTTATTTCTTCCTCAATGAATCGGCATTCTTTCTCCCACTCGTCGATTTGGGAATTAATCGGACCGGTAGACCCGTCTCCAAACATTAGTATCAATCGACCATCTACACGGCGTACCTTGAGGTCATATCTTTTTTCCATTTCAAAAAGAGAATACATTGCACCCTCGTATGTACAAACAATCGGATCTGCAAGAGCCTGCGTTTCAACTCCCAGTGCTTTTGCAATCTGTTTTAATAATTCCAATTTAGGCTTTCTGGTTCCCTTTTCATACTTCTGAATGCGCTCACCTGTCAATCCAACCCTTTTTCCGAGTTCAACCTGGGATATGCCCTGCGACATCCTGATTTCCCTTATTCTCTGACCAACTCTTTCCGCCGAATGCTTTTCGCTGATTTCCAAGGGGTCCATGCCACCAATATTGTTAACAACTATCATTGCGCACCTCCGATTCAAAAACTGTAGAATTACAATTCTTTTTCATTTTATCACAAATCAGTCGTATGTAAAAGGACAAAAAAGAACCATTTGAGGAACATTTTTGAAATAGTACATTTTTGTACTTGCATATACACATGCGTCGTGGTATTATCTAAATAGTTCTAACATGTACTATAATAGTTCATCCAAAAAAACAATTCTAAGAAAGGAGCACAGATTTATGAATACAAACGATGATTTTCAGGTTCTTAAAGTAAAAGACATCATGGAACGATTGGGCATTGGGAAAGACAGGGCCTATGCCTTAATGAAATCCAAATCATTCCCCTCAACGCAGCTTGGGAAAACATATTTTGTTACAACGGTGAAGTTCGAGGAATGGCTTGAAGCCAATGCCGGTAAAAATGTCAATCTTTGAATTAGCAAATAACCCAATTAGCAAACGAAAACCAGAGATACTTACAAACAAACCAATGGAGGAAAAAGAAAATGAAACGACGAAAGAACGGAGAGGGTTCCTTTGAACATCTCCCCGATGGCAGAGTCAGAATGAGAAAACAACACGGCAATCTTCCTAATGGCCGTCCTCAGATTCTGACTGTAACAGGCAAATCTGAAACAGACTGTCTCAAGATGATGAAAAAAAAAGAGGCGGAATATGAAAACTGCTACAACAAGGAAAAAATAGCAAAAACAATGACACTGGCAGAATTATGCTATGCTCATTTGGATTTTCACGTTGGGGAAACGAATCGGCTCAAACCCAAATCCAGGGACCGCAGGGAGGGAACAATACGGAATCAGATTGAAAAATACCCGATCGGAAGAATGCAGGCGTTTTCCTTAACCGGCGATGAAATCTATAACCATATCGTGATGCTGATTAATTTAGGAACCCTTTCCATATCTTCCGTAGAAAAAACATACAACGTAATTAATTCCGCCTATAAATGGGCAGTAGCCAAAAAGTACTATAAAGAAAATCCTTGTTTGGAAATGGCAGATGAAATAAAAGACATATTCAAAAAACTGGAAACTAAAAATAGTTCCGACGGTTTTGTCACCATTCTGTCAGATGACCAAATAGAATCATTAAAACAATACTCCGAAAGTCTAGGCGATAAGTGTTGGCATCAAAGAATGATGCCGCTTAGCTCAGTCGTTCTTTTAGAGGCAGGGCTGCGGGAAGGTGAATTCTGTGCATTAAGGAGACGAGACTGCTACTCTTCCGGCGAAAAATATCTTATCGATATTAACAAAACCCGCAACATTATTGAAAACAGAGACAAGAAGGACGAGGATACTTCATTTGTCGCCAACGAGAACGAGGTAAAAAACTGGCACAACCGTACCATTATACTGAATCATGATGCCACGGTTGCTCTGTCGGAAATGTTACGCATCTCTCCTCTTACCGATCCTGATGATTATGTTTTACTCAACCGAAGAAAGAAACCATCCAACCCTTCAAACTTCGATAAAAACATTAAGACACTTTTTCGCAGAATCGGATTTCCGGACGAAATATCAGGGGCACATATTCTCCGGCGCACGTGCGCCACTCAAATGTACGATAATGGTTGCTCCATCGAAGATATTGCCGCCTATTTGGGAGATACCCCGGAGACAATCCTAAAACACTACATTTCATTAACCAAAAAAATTGTGGTCGGCAACAGTATAAAAAATGCCGTAAATTATCCTACAAAAAAATAAAACAAATACTTCATATGACAATTCGTATGACAATACAAACAGAAAATATGCTAATTATTTAGTCTGAATTAGAAAAAAACTGCTGATTAGTCGGATGAATAAACAACCAAAACAAGATACTCTGAATCGACGAAAAGCCTTTAAATACAAGAAAAAAGGGACTTCAGAAATACTGAAGTCCCAACAGGGCTACAAGGATTCGAACCTTGAAATGACGGAGTCAGAGTCCGTTGCCTTACCATTTGGCGATAGCCCTAAATCAGTGCTGTTTTTCAACAGCACTTGTTATTCTACAAAACTTTTTCTGAAAATGCAAGATATTTTTTCGGAAAATGATATATTTCTTTAATTCTTTGCTTCCACCTTTTCATCTCCCCAGAAGAAGAGTGCGATGGTTCCCGGGCCGGAATGTGCGCCGATGGTCTTACCGATTTCAAAAATCTGAACACCGCCGTCAATACCGGTAATTCTCTCTTCAATGGCATCCTTTAACTGGGCTGCCTCATCGAGTGCATTGAAATGTCCGAGGAAACATTTGCCGTAATAACCGGTTCCGTCCTTTGCATGCTCTACCATCTTTTCCACGGTTGCATTGATTATTTTCTTGCGGCCGCGTACTTTCTCAAATACCTTCAGTTTTCCTTCTTTGTCAACGAACATAAGAGGGCAGATATTCAGCATGTTTCCGATTGCAGCGCTTGCCGCGGAAACTCTTCCGCCGTTCTTTAAATATTTCAGATCCGTTACATAGAACCAGTGCTGCAGATAATCACGGTTTTTCAGTACAAAATCCTCGAGTTCGTCCATGGTTGCACCGTTCTGCTTACGGGTATAAACCTCATCCACCATAAGTCCGAAACCGGGTGCAGCGGCACGGGAATCCACGGCGATAATTCTGCGTTCCGGGTATTTCTCGGATAATTCTTCCACCGCTGCCGTGCAGGCATTGTATGCACCGGATAAGCCGGAAGAGAATACCACATGGAAAATGTCCCATCCTGCCTGTAAATACGGTTCAAAAAACTCTTCATACTCCGCGGTATTCGGCTGGGACGTTTTGGGAACCACGCCTTTATCCATTAATACGGACAATTCCGTCGGAGTCATTCCTTCTCCTACCCAGTCGGTAAGAAGTTCATCGTCATTTACCTGAAAATGATAAGGAATGTACGGAATTCCTGTTTTTTCATAATATTCTTTGCTAAGGTCTGCGGGAGACTCAGTGGTTAAAATAAAATTGCTCATTTCATCCTCCGGTTATTTACTGAAATCCGGCTTCCCTTCCGCTTACACCTAAGACCTCGCGGTCAGACGGAAGCCGCAATAACGAGTTTAACAGATTTTACCCTTTGTTGCATCAAAAAGGTCAATTCTTTTTAAAAAATTAAGAAATCGGTCCTCCGCCGAAACTACCTGTTTTCACGGAAATACGGAATTCCGAGACTGGCGGGAGGTCTGTGGTCTTTTTTGTTTCGCATGCTGGTAATGACCAGTACAAGCAGAGTTACCACATACGGAATCATTTTATACAGTTCCTTAAGCTCCATATGATCCATTCCGGCCGGAATATAAAGGTAAATAATGTAAAGTCCGCCGAACAGAATCGAAGCAATTATTCCGATGCCCGGTTTCCAGATACAGAAAATTACAAGCGCGATTGCAAGCCATCCACGGTCGCCGAACGCATCGTTGGACCAGATTCCGCTTGCATAATCCATTACATAATACAGTCCGCCGAGACCGGCAACCATACAGCCGGCACAGGTTGCAATGTATTTGTAAAGCGTTACGTTGATTCCCACCGCATCGGCAGTCGCGGGATTTTCTCCCACCGCACGAAGGTGCAGACCCATCCTGGTCTTTTTCAGCATAAATCCTGCATAAACCGCAAGAGCAATGGAAAGATATGCCAAAAATCCGTAACTTAAAAAGACTTTTCCGAACCACCCGAGATTTCCGGCAAACGGAAGGGATTTACTGAAGTAGGCGCTCGTCCTCGAAAGTGCGATTGTCGGAACATCCGAGCCGGACAGTTTGATTAAGGAACCTCCGAAGAAATTACCGAATCCGACGCCGAAAGTCGTCATGGCAAGACCGGTTACATTCTGGTTTGCCCGTAACGTTACCGTCAGGAAACAGTATAATAAGCCCATTAGCAGCGATCCGATTAAGGAACATAAAAGCGGAATACCGATTGCAAGAATGCCGACCATTCCGCCGCCTTTCGTTGCCTGTTCATATGCGAATGCCCCGATTACGCCGCAGATTCCGCCGACGTACATGACACCCGGGATTCCGAGATTCAAGTTTCCGGATTTTTCGGTAATGATTTCTCCGGTACATCCGAATAACAACGGAACGCTCTGTCCGATTGCGCGGGGAATAAATGCAACCAAATCAATCATGCTTCATTCCCTCCTTTCTTTTTTCCCGAGAAAATGACCTGATATTCAATGAAAAATTCACATCCGATGATAAAGAACAGAATAATTCCCGTTATGATATCCCCGAATGACTGGTTTAATCCGCAGGATGTGGAAATCTCCGATGCTCCGTGACCTAAGAACACAATCAGGAGGCTTGCAAAAATCATCGTAACCGGATTAAACTTGGCAAGCCACGAAACCATAACCGCCGTGAAACCCTGTCCTCCGGTAATCGTCGTCGTAATCGTATGATGGATGCTGCCGACCAGCAGAAGACCCGCAAGTCCGCAGAGTGCACCGGAAATCAGCATGGTTCTTATAATCACCAGTCCCGGACGGATTCCGACATATCTGGCCGTCTTCTCACTCTCTCCGACAACCGCGATTTCGTATCCCTGTTTCGTATATTTCAGATAAATAAACATTCCGACGGTCGCAAGAACCGCAATCATAATCGTTAAAAGATACTTGTTTCCGATTTCCAGAAGCCATCCGGCATTGGTACTCTGGTTAATGATACCGATTTTTCCCGAGCCTTTCGGAACTTCCCAGTAGATTGTAAAATACGCCACAATCTGGATGGCGATATAGTTCATCATCAGGGTGGAAAGCGTTTCGTTGGTATTCCATTTTGCTTTAAAAATCGCCGGAATTACGCCCCACAGTGCCCCGAGGGTAACACTCGATACTATCATGCACAGTGCAACGAGCGGGTCGGGGATTTTATCTCCGAGTACAATCATGCAGGCAGCGGCTCCCAGACCTCCCATCAGGACCTGTCCTTCTCCGCCGATATTCCAGAACTTCATTTTAAATGCCGGTGTCAGGGCAAGCGAAATCAGAAGAAGAACGGAGGTATCCTGTAAGGTAACCCAGGTTTTCCGGCTCGAACCGAATGCACCCGTAATAACCGCGGAAAATACGGAGAGCGGGTTCATCTTGGTCGTAATAACCGTCACGATTGCACAGACGAGTACCGCCGATAAAACCGCAATTCCCCTTACCACCCACTGTTTCTTAAGGGGCATGTCTTTTCTTTTTACGATGTGGAACAGAGGTTCCTTAGTTTCTTTTTTCAACTTCTTTTCCCCCCCACACTCATCATCATAAGACCAACTTCATCCTTATTTGCCGTACGTCCGTCCACAAGGCCGCTGACTTTTCCGCCGCAAAGCACCAGAATACGGTCCGACAGTTCCAGTAAAACGTCCAGATCCTCGCCGACATAAATAACGGCGGAACCGGCTTCTTTCTGCTTATTGATCAGTTCGTATATGGTATAGGATGAATTAATATCAAGGCCGCGTACCGCGTAGGCCGTAAGCAATACTTTCGGGTTCGACGCAATTTCCCTTCCGACCAGAACCTTCTGTACGTTACCGCCGGAAAGATTCTTTACCGGAACGGACAAACCGGGCGTTACGACACTTAAATCCTCCACAACCGTTTCCGCCAGGTGTCTCGGCTCTTTTCTGTTTGTGAAAAGATGACCGTCACGGAAGGAACGAAGCATCATATTGTCCGGAATATTCATGGATCCGACCAGACCCATGCCGAGACGGTCCTCCGGAATAAAGGACAATGCAACACCTTTTTGCTGTATTTTTAAGGGACTTAAGTTCATTAAATCCGTTTTGGAGCCGTCATCTTCCACATAGTAAACATGACCGGATTCAACACTCTGAAGCCCGGCAATCGCCTCTAAAAGTTCTTTCTGACCGCATCCGGAAATTCCTGCTATTCCCAGAATCTCGCCGGAATTTGCGGTGAATGAAACGTCCGAAATTTTCGGAACCCCTTCTTCGTCCAGAATGGTAAGATTCTCCACAATGATTTTCGGAGTCGGATTTACGGGATCCTTCCGCTCGATATTTAAAGAAACCGCATGGCCGACCATCATGTTCGTCATCTCCTGGATGTCGGAATCTTCCGTGGCCATTTCTCCGATATACTGTCCTTTTCTTAAGACAACCACACGGTCCGAGATTTCTTTTACCTCATGCATTTTATGCGTAATAATGATGATGGATTTGTTATCGTTACGCATTTTCCACATGACACGGAACAGACGCTCCGCTTCCTGCGGGGTAAGTACCGCCGTCGGCTCGTCGAGAATCAGAATATTCGCTCCGCGGTACAGCACCTTTACAATCTCGACGGTCTGTTTTTCCGATACGTTCATGTCATATACTTTTTTGTTCGGTTCGATGACAAAGCCGTATTTGTCGCAGATTGCACGGATTTTCTCTTCCGCTTCCTTTAAATTCAGTTTCCCGGGAAGTCCCAGAACAATATTTTCCGTGGCGGTAAGCACGTCCACGAGTTTAAAATGCTGATGCACCATTCCGACTCCGAGGGCAAGCGCGTCCCTCGGGGAAGTGATTTTTACTTCTTTTCCGTCGATAAAAATCTGTCCCTCATCCGGATAATAAATGCCGGAAATCATATTCATCAGGGTCGTTTTTCCGCTTCCGTTTTCGCCGAGAAGTGCAAGAATTTCGCCTTTTTTTACACCCATGGAAACATTATCGTTTGCCACGACTTCTCCAAAGCGTTTCGTAATGCCCTTTAATTCGATTGCATACTCTTCCGAAGGCATCGCACTTTTTTTCAAACCGACTTCTCCCGAACCCTTGTCGGTTGCGGGGAGTTCATTCTCATTCATTGCTGTTCTCCTGTACGCGTAATGGGGTCACGCGTAATGGGGTCAGGCACCATTACAAATGTAATGGGGTCAGGTACCATTACGTTAAAAAAAATAAAAGAAAGGCGGTATGCAAACCGCCTTTCAATTTTATCACATTTCGAATACTACTATCAAGTACGCACGGGAATTATTGTTTCGTATCAAGAAGCGTAATTCCGTCAATTTTCAGGTCAAAGTAAGGTGCGGAACGGAAGCCTTCACCGGATTCCGCAAAATATCCGTCCACGATTACTTCATGATCCCCGGCATACTCCGGATCGGTATCAACGTCTGCCATGTAGCTGTTTACAATCTCTCCGTCTACGGTAAATGTGCTGACATCAAATACCTTCTCGGTTCCCTGAATTAATCTCTCCTTTACTTCCGCAACCTTCTCGGCTGTTCCGGGAGCAGCAGCGGGACCGAAATCGGTGAGTTCGATGGAACCGGTTCCGATGGTACCTACGTAATCGGTAGGGATTTCCTTACCTTCCTTGGTATTCTTGATTGCCATTGTATAGTAAGGTGTCCAGTTGATTCTGGAAGATACGATAAAGGTATTCGGGCAGGCATCTACGGTACTTCCGTTGTAGGAAACATCAGGAACACCTGCATTCTCACATGCAGTGGGAGCACCCATGGAATCGGCATGCTGGGAAATCAGGACGCAGCCGCCGTCGATTAACTTGGTAGCAGCTTCCTTCTCAGCGGTCTCGTCATACCAGGAACCGGTAAAGGTTACGTCCATGGTAGCGCTCGGGCAAATGGAACGTGCGCCCAGGAAGAAAGAGGTATAACCGGAAATAACTTCTGCATAGGTATATGCACCGATATAACCGATCTTGCACTGATCTTCGGTAATCTCGCCGTTATCGATCATTTCATTTAACTTCATACCTGCGGCAACGCCTGCAAGGTAACGTCCTTCGTAAATGGAAGCGAATGCATTGTGATAATTCTTAAGACCTTCCGTATGTGCCTTTGTTCCGGTAGAGTGGCAGAACTGAACATCCGGATACTCTTTTGCCGCTTCAATCATATAATCCTCATGACCGAAACTGTCTGCGAAAATAATGTCGCAGCCCGAATCCGCAAGTTCACATGCCGCATCGTAGCACTCCTGACCCTCGGGAATGTTGGTCTTCAAAACATACTCCACGCCGAGAAGTTCGCAGGACTCCTTTGCTGCGTTGATGAAGTTTAAGTCATAGGTGGAATTTTCGTCATGAAGGAAAATAAAACCTACCTTAAAATCATCGCCCTTCGTTGCACCGCCGCCTGCACAGCCGACAAGGCCGAGCATCAGGGTACAGATTAAAAGAATACTTAAAAACTTTTTCATTTTGTCCTCCTGTTTTTTGAAAAATTCATCCGAATTTTCTTTAATTGTGACAAAGAAAGTATAGTCTCAATATTTTGGAGTGTCAATTCAAATATATGTTCTTTCCTGCTACAATTCTCGTTCTTTTCCCGTTGAAAATCGCATCATTCTGTTGAGCAAAAGGCGCAAAAACGATATAATAAAAACAGTATTTTTTTCAGTCATTTCTGCAGTGTTTTGTTAGAAGGGAGAACCCGCAATGGCAGACGAAGAATTACGTAACACGGAAAACGAAGCCCGTTCGGCAAAGAAAAAAGGAATCGCAATCGGTCTTATCATCGCTCTTGCGGTTGTACTGGTATTTCTTCTGTTGATTGGAACGGGGCTTGCGGTTTTCTTCGGAACGAAATCCATGTACAATAAAAAACCCCAGATTACTTCCGCAATGCTTGCCCAGAAACTGGAGGGCGCCAGCGACCTGACCTCCGCAAGACTTACCTATCAGGGTGTCATTCATTACGATGACGGAGGAATCCCGTTTCTGACGCAAAAGAAATATACCATGGTCTATTCCGCCGAAGTCGAAGCCGGCATTGATTTATCCGGTGTGGAAATCGAAGTGACGGACGATACCGTAAAAGTCAAACTTCCCGACGTCGACGTGGAAGATCCCGTTGTTGACATGGATTCCATCGAATTTTACGATGATTCCTTTGCACTCTTCGACTGGGAAACCAAAGAAGACGGAATCGATGCGGTAAAAGAAGCCGAAAAGGACTGCAAGGAAAAAATCGACATTGCAAGTCTCGAAGGCGAAGCATATGAAAACGCAAAAAAGGTAGTGGAAGAACTGCTTAAGGATGCCGTGGACGGCAGAACCATCGAAATAGAATAATCATAAATTCATACCAAGGAGGGCGGATTCGTGAAACTGCTTGAGGAAAAAATCCGGAAAGAAGGAATCGTAAAAGAAGGAAATGTCTTAAAGGTGGATGCTTTCCTGAATCACCAGATGGATGTGGAACTCTTCCACGAAATGGGTCAGGAATGGAAACGCCTTTTTGAAGGCCGGAAAATCAACAAAATTCTGACCATCGAGGCTTCCGGTATCGGAATTGCCTGTGTCGCGGCCGGGGTATTTCATGTTCCCGTTGTTTTTGCAAAAAAAACAGCGAGCATTAACCTGGACGGAGAAATGTTCACTTCCAAGGTCGAATCTTTTACGAAGAAAAAAGTCTTCGATATTATTGTTTCAAAGAAATTTTTAGGCCCCGACGATCATATTTTAATCATCGACGATTTTCTTGCAAACGGATGTGCCGTTATGGGCCTGATTGATTTAATCAATGAATCCGGAGCCACACTGGAAGGTGTCGGAATTGCCATTGAAAAAGGCTTCCAGCAGGGAGGAAAATTAATCCGCGACCGCGGCATTCAGCTCGAATCCCTTGCAATCGTGGAATCCATGAATGCCGACACCGGAGAAATCATATTCCGGTAAAAACAATAAAAAGCCCCGCGTATTGCGGGGCTTCATTATTATACAATAATATAATTAAACATTTTATTCCGAAACGGAAACTTATGCTTCTGCCTTCGGCTGGTCGGAAGTACAATGAGGGCACTTCGTTGCCTCGATATTGATTTCGGATTTGCAGTAAGGACAAATCTTGGTGGTAGGAGCTGCTGCTTCCTCGTCTGCTTTTTTCTTCTTTGCAAGGTTGGATGCCTTGTTAATGGACTTGATTAAGATGAATAACGCAAGTGCGGTAATGAAGAACGTAATAATTGCAGCGATGAAATTTCCGAATCCGAGTACAGGATACTCAATCGGGTTTCTTCTGAAGAAATCAACGTTCTCATTCAGGAACTTAATCCACGGAGCCTTGACCGTTATATTCAGTGCCGCAAAACTGATACCGCCTAAGATGGTATTAATCAAAGGATTGATAATGTCGCCTACCAGACTGTTAACAATCGCGGTAAACGCGCCGCCGATGATGATACCTACTGCCATATCCAGGACGTTTCCCTTGGATACAAAATCCTTAAATTCTCCTATTAATTTTTTCATGTGTTGCCCCCTCCTTTGGTTTGTGGTCTTTTTTATATTTTAATATCCGGATCGGGAAGCATTTTCCGTCTTTCGGATAATAAAACCTTTTTTGTACTGCCCTGATTATTTCGTTATTTCCCGAAATATGTTTCCTATATCTTGCCTTCCTGATACATGGCAATCATATATTCCACAATCTGCGGATCAAACTGCGTTCCCGCATTGGTACGAAGTTCGGACAGAATCTTTGCTTTCGGAAGTCTGTTCCGATAGCATCTGTCGGAATTCATTGCATCAAACGCATCCGCCACGCAGATGATTCTTGCATAAAGCGGAATCTCCTGTCCCACCAGTCCCTGCGGATATCCTTTTCCGTCATAGCGTTCATGATGGTAGAGTGCACCGTCACGGATTCCGGGGAGAGAAGTAAAGTTTTCGAGCATCTGCCCGCCTCTTGTGGTATGCTCCTCAATCAGTTTTCTTTCCTCATCCGTAAGGGAACCCCTTTTATTCAGCACGTCGTCCGGGATTGCGATTTTACCGCAGTCATGCATCAGTCCCAGATAGCCGAGCATCTTCACTTCCTCATCACTCATTCCCATCCGCTTTCCGATTTTCTGGGAATAGAAGGAAACTCTCGTGGAATGCCCCTTCGTGTATTCATCCTTTGCATCAATAAAATTGGCAAAGGTCTGCATGGTCTCTTCAATTATTTTCTCGTCATGTTCTCTCTGGCGTCTTAATTTCCGGGTTCTGATATTCATCAGTCCCCATGCCGTCAGCCAGATGGCCCAGACCGCGAGCCCTCCGACCGCAATCCAGAATTCCTTGTATTCCCAGAGGTTTGACTGGTAATAGCCCCGGAATTCAAAATCGGTAAAATCAAGCCCCTTGTCGGAATACATGACAAAACCGAAGGTTTTGCTGTCATCCTTCGGAACCGGAATCAGATATTCCTCCGGAAGGAACGTCAGGGAATCCCCGTTATTGGTATAATCTCCGTTCCAGCTCGAATCGATGATTCCGGAAGTAACCTTTCCGCCCTTACCGTTCGGCATGTAAATCGTAAGCGTCCAGTCTACGATATTCTTTCCGCTGTTGTTGAAAACCGTACCGTCATATTCCGCGCCGACGATAGAATGTCCGTCCTCATCCTGCGAAATCCAGGATTTCGTCTTCTCAATCGTGACAAATTCGGATTTCTTCGGATTATTGAATCCGGCACCGTCCTCCGCTCTGTCATCGAGCGTGATTTCGGTGGAAAATTCCTGCGTATTGTCTATTTGCCAGCGGATTACGGTAAATACCAGCAATATTAATAATACTCCCAATATCACCGAGAAAATCGCCAATGCCCTTTTCTCAGAACCGTCAAGTTTCAATCCAAACACCTCGTCCGATGAATTTTCCGCCATTCCCCTAAAATTCATCCTATCACATTTTTTTCGTTTCTTCAATTATTATAAATGCCTGAAGGCAGTGAATATCGCAGATTTTCGGTTTTACTTTTTTATTTCTTTTTTTGCGATAAACATAATGACATCCCCTGCCTTTACCTGGGTATCCCCGTTCGGAATCAGCAGTTTGTTTTTGCGACGGATCCTGACAATCAGTTCCTTTCTGGAAAAATCCAGATCACGCACTTTCTTTCCGGTCCACGGATTTTCCGCGTTAATCTTCAGTTCCGTCAAAACGATATCGTCGTCCTCCGCCTCATAGAAATGGGCTCCCAGAATCAGTCTGTCCGCCTCGTCAATCACTACGTTTCCGTTCGGAACCATCATGATTCCGTCACGGTAAATCGCCACAATTAATACCTCCGGCGGAAGTAAGATGTCTTTAATCTGCTTTCCTACCCAGGAATGGGTGGGATTCATATCGCTTACGACAAAATGCACATCATGCTTCTCCTCATATGTTGTGAGAGATTTCATCTTCGTAAACTGCTCTACAAATCCTGCGGAAATAATACCGGTTGGGATGGCAACCATACCGACTCCGAGGAACGATATGATAATGGCAAAAATTTTACCGATTGTCGTTATAGGGTAAATATCGCCGTATCCCACCGTCAGAAGTGTCGATACAGACCACCAGATTCCGGAAAAAGCGTTCTCAAAAGCCTCCGGCTGGGCCTCATGTTCCGCACTGTACATACACAAAGACGATGCGAGTGTCAGAATCGCAATCATCGTAATACAGGAAAAGATCTGATTTTTCTTGTCTTTTAAAACTTCTATGATTACGTTGAATGCATCAAACTGCGCATTGATTTTGAAAAGCCGGAATATTCTCACGACACGGAACACCCTGAATGCGACCGCGCCCGCGGGGAAAATCATCGGAAGATAGAACGGCATGATCGTCAGTAAATCAATCAGGCCGTAAAACGAAAAAATAAAGAAAATTCTTGCAACCACGGGTTTTTTATCGGGATACAGATAATCCGCGGTAATGACTCTTAAAATATATTCGACGGTAAAAATCACAACCGTCACGACCTCAATCACAAAAAGTGCACGGGTATACGGTTTGGACTGCTCAAATGTGGAAAAAAACATGGCAAAGAGATTTAAGAAAATTGCGACCGTAATCACAATATCAAAAACAACGCTCGGCACGTCTTCCCTGGAACCGATCTGAATGATGTCAAATATTCGTTTGCGAAGATGCTTCACTTTCGCCATTTCGTAACTCCCGGTTCTGTAACAATTTTGTAATGGGGTCAGGCACCATTACGGTAATGGGGTCAGGCACCATTACAGCGGCGGCACCATTACCGCCTAGTGCTTCTTCCAAACTCCAGGGGTCAGCAGAAGCAGAATCGGATACAGCTCCAGACGACCCGCAAGCATATCAAAAATCAGAACAATTTTGGAAAAATAGGAAAGATTCGTATATGCACCGCAGGGTCCGACCTCTCCGAGTCCCGGTCCGATATTGTTGATGGTCGCCAGAACCGCCGTAAAATTCGTAACCAGATCGAATTTGTCCAGTGACAAAAACAGCACGGAAATAATGTATACCAGAAGGAAAACGACCATATACACCGAAACGGCCTTTACCGTATCCCTTTCAATGGTCTTTCCGTCCATTTCCACCGCTTTGACGGAACGGGGATGTACGAACACTTCCAGTTCGTTCTTAATGCTCTTCCACCAGATAATAAATCTCGAAATCTTAAGACCGCCGCCCGTACTTCCGGCGCAGGCACCCGTCAGCATAAGAATCAGCAAAAGCGTTTTCGAAAATGACGGCCACAGGTTAAAATCCGTAGTTCCGAAACCGGTTGTCGTAATAATCGAGGAAACCTGAAACGCAGCCGTTCGGAGCGCTTCCTCGAATCCCTCATGATATCTCCAGGTATTAAAGGTAATCAAGGCCGTACTCATAAGAATCAGCGCCACATACCAGCGTACCTCCTCAATGGAAAATGCGTCCTTAAACTTCTTTCTGAGAATAAAGAAATAAAAGTTAAAGTTGATTCCGAAAAGTGCCATGAAAATCGTGATAATCCACTGACATACCGCATTGTAGGATGCACAGGAATCACCCCTGATTCCGAAGCCACCGGTACCGGCCGTACCGAACGAAATACAGATTGCATCAAATACCGGCATTCTCGCGATAATCAGAAGCACCATTTCCGCAACCGTCATGGAAAAATAAATCATATAAAGGATTTTTGCACTTTCCTTTACCTTCGGTACGAGTTTTCCAACCGACGGGCCCGGGCTTTCCGCCCTCATTAAGTGCATGTTGTATCCGCCCACCATGGGAAGTACCGCAAGGAGAAATACAAAAACTCCCATACCTCCGATCCAGTGTGTAAAGCTTCTCCAAAGCAGGGCCGTGTGGCTTAACGCCTCAACATCCGCCAGAATACTCGCTCCCGTTGTGGTGAAACCGGACGCGGTTTCGAATACCGCATCCACGTAATTCGGAATTTCTTTGCTAAGCGTAAACGGAAGTGCGCCGACAAGACTCATTAAAATCCAGGAAAGTCCGACTACGGCAAACCCTTCTTTTGCAAAAAACTGGGAGTTTTTCGGTTTCTTACGAATCAGCAAAAAACCGGCAAGTGCGGAAACCAATGCCACCAGCAGAAACCAGATGCCCGATTTTTCCTGATAAATAATCGATGTAATGCAGGGAAGCGACATAAATGCGCCTTCCAGAATCAGCACCCATCCCAGTATGTAGAACACGAACGCATAGTTCATTTCTTTCTATTAATCCTCACTTTATCGTTTCTTTCGGTACGAAACCTCAAAATATTAATGCACGCAGTCCTAAAATGACTGCCGTATTTTTTAATATGCTATTCCAGAATATCCTTGATATCGTCAAGCCCCTTCTGGGTGGTAACGACAATAACCGTGTCTCCGATCTGAATCGTACTCTGACCGTTCGGGGTAATGATTACACCGCCACGGTTAATGCACGCAATCAGAAGATTTCTCTTTAATTTCAACTCCATCAGCGGAATTCCGACTACCGGTGACTGCTCTTTGATGGAAAATTCCAGCGCTTCCACTTTCCCGTCCACCAGCTTATACAGCGTCTCCACATTGGAACCGATGGTATTCTGCATCAGTCTGACCTGCTGCAGAATATAGTCCGAGGTGATATTTTTAGGAGCAATGACACTTCCCGCCTGGAATGAGGAAATCATGTCATCGAACGAAATGCGGTTGATTTTGGTGATAATCTTCTTGGCTTTCGATACGTTTCTGGCATACATCGCAAGGAAAATATTCGCCTCGTCGATTCCCGTCAGCGCGACAAAGGAATCACAGCTTTCGATTCCCTCCTCGGTTAAAATATCCTTGTTTGTTGCATCTCCGTTGATAATGCAGGCTTTCGGCAGAAGCTCGGAAAGTTCCTCGCAGCGCTTTCTGTCGGAGTCTATGATTTTCACGTTAATGCCCTGTCCGCGAAGCAGCGTTGCAAGATAATATGCAATCATTCCGCCGCCGACAATCATGGTATTCTTTACCTGATGCGTATCGACGCCGATTTTTTCAAAAAATTCCCTCGCATATCTCGGTGCCGCCACAAAGCTTACGCGGTCATTTTCCCTTAAAATAAAGGGACCGTTCGGAATAAATGCATCGTCACCGCGCTCTACCGCACAGATTAAGACCTCGCATTTGTATTTCTTGGAAACATCAATTAATGTCATGCCTTTTAAGGGAGACGTTTCCGTAATGACAAAATTCAGAATCTCCACACGTCCGTGTGCGAAGGCATCGATTTTATCCGCCGAGGGAAATCGAAGGATTCTTGCAATTTCCTGTGCGGATGCAAACTCGGGATTGATGACCATGGAAAGTCCGAGTTCTTCTTTGATGTAGGAAATTTCCTCGCTGTAAACGGGGTTGCGGACTCTGGCAATGGTTGCCGTATTACCGGCCTTCTTTGCAATCAGGCAACATAAGAGGTTTAGTTCATCGTTTCCGGTAACCGCAATCAGAAGGTCGGTGTTGTCGATGTCCGCTTCCTTCTGTACGGAGTAACTCGCACCGTTTCCGACAATTCCCATGCAGTCATAGGAATTCGTGGCTTCCGAAACGGCATCGTTGCGCAAATCAATTACCGTAATGTCGTGTTTTTCCGCGGAGAGCTGCTTAATCAGGGTCAGACCTACTTTTCCGCATCCTACAATAATAATTTTCATGATACTTTCCTTTTATCCTGTATTCCGTAACGGGATTATTTTACAACAATATTGATAATACGGCCTTTTACGTAAATCTCTTTTACAACGGTCTTTCCTTCAATCGCCCTTTGTACGGCCTCGGAAGCCTTTGCCTTGGCAATCGCGGAATCGTTGTCCTCATCCACGCCTACCAGCACGGTATCCTTTACCTTGCCGTTTACCTGAACCCCGATTTCAATCTCATCGTCCTTCACGAGATTTTCGTCATATACCGGCCAGGGTTCGAATGCGATGGTGGAATCATGTCCCAGGATACTCCACATTTCCTCGCCGACATGCGGGGTAATGCAGGACAGCATCTTAATGATGCCCTCCGCAAACTCTCTCGGGCAGCTTCCCTCTTTATATGCGGCATTCATAAAAATCATCATCTGGGAGATTGCGGTGTTAAAGCCTAAGCTCTCATAATCGTCCGTAACCTTTTTGACGGTCTTATGATACAGTTTTTCAAGGTTCGCTTTTTTGTCATCCTTAATGTTTTCCGGATTCGTAAAGAAGGTCCAGACACGTCCGATAAATCTTCTTGCACCTTCCACGCCCTGTTTGCTCCAGGGTTTGGAAACCTCCAGGGGACCCATGAACATCTCGTATAATCTTAAGGTATCCGCACCGTAATCCCTTACGATGTCGCTCGGATTTACTACAAATTCAGGGAAACGCTTGCCCATCTTGATTCCGTTTTCCCCGAGAATCATCCCCTGGTGCACCAGTTTCTTAAACGGCTCTTTCACGGGGGACAGTCCCTTGTTGTACAGATACCGGTTCCAGATTCTCGAATACATTAAATGTCCGACCGCATGCTCCGGTCCGCCGATGTAAAGATCAACCGGCATCCAGTGCTTTAAAAGTTCCTGATTGGCGAATTCATTCTCGTTATCGGGATCGATATAACGGAAATAATACCAGGAGGAACCTGCCGAACCGGGCATTGTGGAAGTCTCTCTCTTTCCTTTCACTCCGTTATGATCGTACTGTTTCCATTCGGTTGCGTTCTCAAGCGGTGCCTTGCCGCCCTCACCCTTGTAATTCTCAAGTTCCGGCAGAATAAGCGGCAGTTCGTCATCGTCGAGAACATGGATTCCGCCGTCCTCCGTATGCACCACGGGTACCGGCTCGCCCCAGTAACGCTGACGGGCAAAAATCCACTCACGGAAATGATAGTTCACACATCTTTTCGCCACGCCCATTTTTTCAAGTTTAACGGTAATGGCTTCCTTTGCCTCCTCCACGGTCATGCCTGTAAACTCTTCGGAATTGATTAATTTAAAGCCTTTTCCGAGATAATCGTATTTTTCAAGCGCATGTCCGGAAACGTCCTGATGCCCCGCCTCGTCGGAGCCGTCGATCACCTGAATCATTTCGATATTGTGTTCAACCGCATACTCAAAGTCACGCTGGTCATGGGAAGGAACCGCCATAACGGCACCGGTTCCGTAGCTTGCAAGAACAAAATCACCGATAAAGAGTTTTGCTTCCTTGCCGTTTACGGGATTGATGCATGTCACACCCTTTAATTCGCAGCCGGACTTGGTTTTATTCAGTTCCGTACGGTCCATATCGTTTTTCTTTAAGGTCTCGTCGATATAAGCCTGTACTTCTTCCTTGTTTTCGATTCTGGGCATTAACTGTTTAACCAGCTCTCCGTCGGGAGCGAGTACCATGAAGGTAATTCCGTAGATGGTTTCGATACAGGTCGTGAAAATCGAGAATTTTCCGCCGCCCACAATTTCAAACTCAACCTCTACACCTTCGGATTTGCCGATCCAGTGACGCTGCATGTCCTTCGTGGACTTCGGCCAGTCAATCTCGTCAAGTCCTTCCAGAAGGTCCTCCGCAAAAGCCGGCTGGTCGATTACCCATTGCTTCATGTTCTTTCTCACAACCGGATATCCGCCTCTCTCGCTCTTTCCGTCGATCACCTCATCGTTGGAAAGTACGGTACCGAGTTCCTCGCACCAGTTTACGGGCATATCGATGTATTTTGCATAGCCGTCCAGATAAAGCTGCTTAAAAATCCACTGCGTCCATTTATAAAATTTCGGATCGGAAGTGGCTACCATTTTGGACCAGTCATAATCAAATCCGAGTTCCTTAAGCTGCTTCGAGAAGGTTTCGATATTTTTCTCGGTGAATCCGTTGGGATGGTTTCCGGTCGTTACCGCGTACTGTTCTGCAGGTAATCCGAAGGAATCGTATCCCATCGGGTGAAGCACGTTATAACCCTGCATTCTCTTCATTCTGGATACGATATCGGTTGCGGTATAGCCTTCCGGATGTCCGGCATGAAGGCCGACTCCCGAAGGATACGGGAACATATCCAGTGCATAAAATTTCGGTTTGGAAAAATCCCATACATCCGTTTTGAATGTCTGATTTTCTTCCCAGTATTTCTGCCATTTCCGTTCAATTTCGGCAGGGTTGTAAATTCTGTCCATTTTTTTATCTCCTTAATACTTATTAATACTTATAATGAATCGTCTGTCTTTCATATGTTCCTATACTTTCAGGGACACACGCTCGAATTTCACGACATCAATCAGTCCCTGTGTAGACATTTTCAGTGCCGGAATGACCGGAAGGCTGACGAACGCCATGTTCATAAACGGCTCCACATTTCTGGGAGTTCCGAGTTCATATACCGCATTGCGGACTCTTGCATTGAATCCCGCGGTGTCCTGTGCGGAAAAGTCAGACATCAGTCCGGCGATGGAAAGCGCCATTCTGGCAATATCCTTTCCGTCTTTCATGACTACGTTTCCGCCGCCCATCTCAATAATCTTATTTGCCGCAGCCGCCATCTCCTCATCGGAGGTTCCGATGACGATGATATTGTGGGAATCGTGGGAGACGCTCGATGCAATTGCTCCCTCCTTCATGCCGACGCCCTTGATAAATCCGGTCCCGATGTGGCCTTTTCCTTTATGCCTTTCAATTACGGCAAGTTTCAGGATGTCACGCCCGGTATCGATTCCGCTGTTTACGTCAAACCGGATTTCCTCATGTGCTTCCTTTGTAATAATCTGTCCCGGAATCAGTTCGATGACTCTGCAAAGCCCGTTTTCTTCCCGGATCACGAAATCGTCCGCCGATAATTTTTCCACATGGAACGTGTTGCGGACCATTTTTTCCAGTTCCATATCCACCTTCGGGATTTCGAAATCCGCCTTTTTTTCATTACGGACCACGCATTTGCCGCGCACATATACATCCGTTACGTGGAAGAGTTTCAGATCATCCACAATGGTCAGATTTGCAAAATATCCGGGTGCCACCGCACCGACATCCTGTATCTTAAAATACTCGGCAGCCTGCAGGGAAGCCATGCGAACCGCAATTACCGGATCTGCCCCGAGTTCCGCCGCCAGCCGGATAATATTGTCAATGTGTCCCTTATTCAGCAGATCCGTCGGATGGCAGTCATCCGTAACAAGAAGGCATCTGTGATTGTATTTGGGATCGAATAATCCGATTAATGCTTTCAGATTCTTGGCAGCCGTACCTTCGCGAATCATAATATACTGGCCGCGTTCCAGCTTGGCACAGGCTTCTTCGAGATTGGAACATTCGTGGTCCGATGTCACGCCTGCCGCAATATAGGCATCCAGATCTTTCCCGGAAAGAAGAGGTGCATGTCCGTCCACAATTTTACCTGCTGCCTTTGCATCCTTTATTTTCCGGATTACGTCCGGATCTTTCATCAGAACTCCCGGAAAATTCATCATTTCTGCAAGTCCTAGAATCCTTGGATTTGCATAGAGTTCCCGAATATCTTCCGCATGAAGTTCCGCTCCCGTTTCATCAAAGGGAGTCGCAGGTACGCAGGAAGATGCCGTAAAATAGATATCCATCGGAAGCCCTTCGCTTGCCTCTAACATATAGCGGATTCCGTCAATTCCGCAGACATTCGCAATCTCGTGGGGATCGGCAACAATTGCCGTGGTTCCGTGCGGAAGCGCAACATCTGCCAGTTCCTTCGGAATCATCATGGTGCTTTCGATATGGATATGTCCGTCAATTAAACCCGGACAAATAAATTTGCCGGAAAGGTCGCGAACCTTATCCGCATCGGAATCCGTATAATTCCCAACGCCGATAATCCGGTCATTTTCCAGCAATACATTCATTTTTTTCACTTCGTCGGTAAAGACATTTACCACGAAAGCGTTCTTTAACAGCGTTTTCAACTCGGTAACCTCGCCCATAAAAAATCACCTTACATTGTACCACTAACGCCCGAAAATAACAATGATTCGGCGAAAAAAAGAGCCCGCATGAAATCCATGCGGGCCCGCTGTTTTTTATCGGTCGTATTCACGGCAAACCGGATTGACGAAACCGGTTCGATATCAGTACGAGGAAATCGTGTCCCCGTCATCTCCGACATCCTTCTTAAAGCTCCTTACCACAACAAAATAACTGTAGGAATCGTTTACCCTGATTTCCACACGGTCCCCCACCTTATGATGCAGAAGGGATTTTCCGAGCGGTGATTCGATGCTGGCGCATCCGTTTAAGGAGTCACTTCGGATTCCGGTAACGATTTTATAGGTTTCCTCCGCATCATCCTCTTCAATATACAGCGTAACCAGACTGTTGATCCCGATTTCGTCTTCCTTGGAAGTATCCTCAATCACGTTAGCCGTGTTGATCATTTTCTCGAGATAACGGATTCGGCTGTTGTTGCGGTTATTGTCCCTTTTCGCCACATAATACTCGAAATTCTCGCTTAAGTCGCCCTGCGCCCTCGCTTCCTTTAAGCTCTCCAAAAGTTTCGGTCTTAAGGTCAGTTTGCGATATTCAATCTCTTCTTCGATTTTTTTAATATCGGATGCCGTTAAGTTTTCAGCCATGTTTGTCCTCACTTATAAGACGGGGGCTTTTTCAAGCCCCCTTTGTTTTATGTTTTATTATTTCGCCGGCTTTCATATCCGTTATTTACCGGCTTCTGTTTATCGGTTGTCAGAGAATTCTTAATTCCCGCCGTAGCAGTGCTTTATGCTTTGGAAATGAGCACACCGTGAACCACGTTCGTAATTCCGCTCACAATCAGTACAATGGAAATAATGATGACGAAGATTTTTCCGACATCCGTACCGAACTTAATCGGATATACGATTGCAAGGAGTCCGAGGATAATCCCGATAATTCCGAAAATCAGGGATGCAATCCAGCCCTTTGCTTTTGCCTTGTTCGCAGCCAATGCTTCTTTTACCTTAAACCCGCCGTCCAAAAGCAGAAAGATTCCGAGGAAAACGGAAATAATCCATACAATCATCTGCGGCATGATAATTAAAATGACGCCTGCCGCGATTGCCAGAATTCCGATCACAAGGCTCTTGATATTCGGCTTTACTATATCATCGTCCTTCTTCGTAATACTTCTTACGAAAGAAACAATGTTTACAATTGCGGCAATAAAGAGAATGCCTGCCACAACCCATCCTACGATATTGCCCAGTACGTTAAAAATATTTCCCGCAAAAACAATTCCGAGGATGCCCAATGCCACCAGAACAATTCCCAGAATCAGGCTTCTCATTACAACTTCTTTTTTTGCTTCCATAAATCAAATCCCCCCTTCAGGTATTCAACAAAACCACTTTCATTTTATTTCAAAATCCCCTTATTTGCAATATTTCCTCGCAAATAAGGGGAATGCTTTTCATATGTTTCCAAAATGTTTTCTTATGCCGTCGTATAGTTATCAAAATATCCCTGAATCAGTACAATCGGAGTACCCTTGTCACCGGATCCGGAAGTCAGGTCGCAAAGCGATCCGATAAGATCCGTAAGCTGTCTCGGCGTGGTTCCCTGGGAAGCCATGTTTCCGACCAGATTGGACTGCTTTGCCTTGATGCTCTCGGAGATGGCATTCTTTAACGCCTCACCGGAAAGAGAAGCAAAATCATTGTCTGCAAGATATTTTAATTTCAACTCGTTCGGAGTTCCGATCAAACCGTCGGTAAATGCGGGGGATACCACGGGATCCGCAAGCTCCCAGATTTTTCCCCGGGGATCCTTGAATGCGCCGTCACCGTAAACCATAACTTCAACATGCTTTCCGGTACGCTCCAAAATCTGCTCCTGAATTTCAAGAACAAGAGCCTTGCACTCTTCTCTCGGGAACAGTTTTACCTTGTTCTCGGTCGATTTGTTGGAACCGAGAAGTCCGTAATTTGTATTGTAACCGCTGCCGTTAACGGAAGCCGTCATAATATCGTCAAGTCCGCAAACCACTTTTGCTCCGCCGGCAAGTAAAATTCTCTTGGTACGCTTTCTTGTATGAATGTCGCAGTTGATGATGCAGTCGGTATAGTCAAGAATCGTCTTTGCCTGGTTTGCAAATACAACCTCTACCTCGGCACCTTCTTCCTTGATAATGTCGGAATAGTACTCAATATAATCAACACCGGTAAATTCGTGCTTGTTATAACCGAAAATCTCTCTGTATTTCTCCAGAGACAAAACATCGGAATAGGGATTGATTCCCGCATCGTCAATCTGATCCCAGGTAAGAAGTGCATTTCCGACTTCGTCGGAAGGATAGCTTAACATCAGCACAACCTTTTTGCAGCCTCTTGCAATGCCCTTTAAGTTGATGGCAAAGCGGTTTCTGGAAAGAATCGGGAAAATAACTCCGACCGTCTCCCCGCCAAGTTTATTCTTTACATCCTCTGCAATATCGTCTACGGATGCGTAATTTCCCTGTGCTCTTGCAACAATGGACTCGGTCAGTGCGATAACGTCACGGTCACGAAGCTCGAACCCTTCGCTTTTAGCCGCACCGAGAACGCTCTCTACCGCAATATCAACCAGGTTGTCACCCTCTCTGATAATCGGACAGCGAATACCGCGGGATACTGTGCCTACTCTTCTTTCCATTCCTTAAACCCTCCTTGAAGTCTTTCTCTTTGTCGTTTTACTTTTACCGTTTTTACTTCGGCATTCCGTTAATCGTCACATGCTCTTTTAAATAATCAAGCACGGCAAACATAATTGCGGACTGGTTTAAAAATCCCTCGCCGTAAGTCTCCACCATCTGCGGACGGAACTGCTCCGTAATTCCGTAAGAACCGTAAACATCTTCCACGTTCCGGTCCGTTACGGTAAGTCCGGCATCCTCGTAGATTGCCTGGTAAACAAGCATCTGGTCGGCGAGTTTCTCCGCCTGTGCCCGAAGCTGTGCATAATATTCCTTCTTGTCCAATCCGATATACTCATCAAAGGAAGAATACATCGGCTGTCCGTATGTCGATGTGTAGTACTGGTTATAACTGTTGAACTGGTTGATGTCCGAACCCTTGGTCAGAGCCATCAGTCCTTTTACATAGGATTCCGGATAGGAATTGACTTTGGAATTTTCATTCACGTATTCCTGCAGGAATTCATTTAAATTCTTTTCATACTGCTCATCTTTGTATTTTTTGATAAATGCATCCGCCGTTCTTGCTTCTTCGGAAAGATTTGCCTGTACAAACGCGTCATCAAATTTCTGTTCCTCATAGATTCCGTTTATCGTAATCTGGAAAACCGCATCTTTTCCGGCAACGTCCGCGTTTCCGTAATCCTCCGGGAAAGTTACGTTGATGGCAAATTTATCGCCCGCCTTATGTCCGCAGAGCTGTTCCTCAAAATCGTCAATAAAGCCTGCCTGACCGACCACGATATCGGTACCGTTTCCCTGCGTGCTTCCGCCGTCAAATTCCACACCGCCGATACTGCCGACGTAGTCGATATTGATGGAATCGCCTTTTTTCACTTCACGGTCTAAGTCCATGGTATACGCCTTGTAATCCGCCAGAATTCCGTCGAGATAACTCTTAAGTTCCTCATCGGAAACCGCCAGGTCCGTATACTCCGCGGTAATATTGTTGTAATCGCATAACGTCACGTAATCCGTTGCCTTCACACCGGAAATCATTCCGTTCTGTTCCAGTCCGACGGAATAATTATCCGTTTCCTTTACGGTAAAGCTTAACGAATATACTACAACCCATGCGATGCAGCCGACTACGGCCAGTGCAACCACAATGCTCGCGATTGTAACAATACTTTTCTGAAGTTTGGCTTTCTTTTCCGCTTTTCTTCTTTTTTCCTTCTTTGCTTCTGTATTTCCCATATTTTCCTCAATACTGACCGGTTCGTGTTTTCTTTTACAATCCCGGCTTACTTCTTATTCATGTCTTCCTGACGAATCTGTGCGCGCTTGATTTTACCGCCCAGGGTTTTCGGAAGCTCATCCACGAACTCCACGATTCTCGGGTATTTGTACGGTGCAGTCGCATGCTTTACATGGTTCTGAAGTTCCTTAATCAGTTCCTCCGAAGGTTCGTATCCCTTTGCAAGAACGATTGTTGCCTTAACAACCTGTCCTCTGATGGGATCCGGTGCAGCCGTAATCGCACATTCCACAACTGCCGGGTGCTCGATTAAGGCGGATTCTACTTCAAAAGGTCCGATTCTGTAACCGGAACATTTGATTACGTCATCGTGACGTCCTACAAACCAGTAATATCCGTCCGTATCTTCCCACGCAACATCCTTTAAGTTATAAACCCCGCTGCCTAAAGCTTCTTTGGTAAGTTCCTCATTTCTGTAGTATCCTACAAAAAGTCCCACCGGCGGGTTCTCACGAAGTCCGCAGATGCAGATTTCACCTTCTTCACCCTGTACACACTCCGCACCGTCGGTATTCATCAGGTGAATATCATAAATCGGGGAGAGTTTTCCGAGTGTTCCGGGTTTTGCCTCAAACCAGGGGAAGTTCGCAATTAAAACAGTACCTTCCGTCTGTCCGAAACCGGATGCAATTTTATGACCGGTCAGTTCCTCCCAGCGGTTAAATACCTCCGGATTCAGCGGTTCGCCGGCCGTTGCCCAATGCTCAACACTGGATAAATCATAGCTCGCAACATCCTCCTGCAGCATGAAACGATACATGGTAGGCGGTGCGCAGAACGTGGTGAGCTTATATTTTTCAATCATCGCAAGCAGATTGTTGGCATGGAACCTGTCCATATCATATGCAAAAATCGTAGCGCCGCAAATCCACTGCCCGTAAATTTTTCCCCAGCCGAACTTCGCCCAGCCGGAATCGGAAACGCTCATGTGAAGCTTGTTTTCCTGCACCTGCTGCCAATATTTCGCGGTAACGATATGGCCGAGCGGGTGGTTATAGTTATGGCAGACCATTTTCGGCATTCCGGTGGTTCCGGAAGTGAAATAAATCTGCATAATATCGGTATTGGTGGTTGCTTCTTTTCCGACGGGACGCTTAAAGGTGTCCGGATATTTCATGAATTCCTCGTCAAAATTAAGCCACCCTTCTTTGTTCTCGTTCGTAACATAAATTTCCTGAATGCAGGGTGCTTCGGGACGGGCAAGTTCCATCTGCTCCATAACGTAAGGATCGTTTACGCAGATGAACGCCTTGATTTCCGCAGCATTTGCACGGTAAGCAATATCCTTTTTGGTAAGCTGCAAAGTACCCGGAATAAAGATAACTCCGAGTTTCATAAGACCCACTGCGGCAACCCAGTACTCCCAGCGGCGTCTCAGAATCAGCATTACCACATCGCCTTTTTTGAAGCCCTTTTCGGCAAACATGTTTGCAACCCGGTTGGACATTTTGGAAATGTCCGTAAAGGTAAAGGTTCTCTCGTTTCCGTGGTCATCACACCAGACAAGTGCCCGTTTTTCCGGCTCTGTCTCGGCCCATGCATCCACGATATCGTATCCGAAATTAAATCCGTTCGGAATGTTTACTTTGTAATTTTTCTTAAAATCCTCATAAGAATCAAACTCGATTCTCGGTAAAAACTTTTCTAACATTGTCTCTCTCCAATCTCACCCGGAATTTACCTGCGCATATGGCAAAATGTCCGGTCCGCCGCATCCTTACTCGGCAATCATGGTAAGGAAGATAGCCGGCTCATCACCGCCGCATCTCTGTCCGTGCGGGTAATTCGGGTTAAAATAAATACTGTCGCCTGCATGTAATACCAATTCCTTGTCACCGTGGGTGACGACGACAGTTCCCTTTAAGACGAGGTTGAATTCCTCGCCCCTGTGAGAGACTAAATCCGCCGGCTTGTCGGACGGATCGAGTGTTACGATGAAGGGCTGCATGATTTCATTGGCATAGTGGAATGCCAGATCCTGAAAATGATAGCCCGGGTAACGGTCTGCAATTTTTCCTTCGCCCTTTCTTACGACCTGATAGGTGTTCAGCTTTGCGCTGACACCTGTCAGAATCTCGGAAAAGTCCACTTTATACATTTTGGAAAGCTGGTAAAGTACGTTGATGGGAATCCCCTGTCCGTCGGCTTCGTACTGTCTGTACTCTTCCACGGGAACACCCAGACGCGCAGCTACCTCCTCTTCGGTATACTCACAGATTTCGCGCAGCTCTTTGATTCGCATTGCAATTTCTTTTACTTCATCCATACCGAATCTCCTTATCTTTTTTTATTATGCACTCTGTTTCATTATGCATCTGATTATGCATTCTGTTTCATTGTGCGTTCAGTTTCTTTATGCTTTCTGCTTCTTTATGCGTTCTGTCCGATTTCAAGCGCTTTCTGGTTTAATTCAAGCATGGCTGCCTTCTTGGGCGGAATTACCTTCTGAATTGCACCGTCAAGTGCCTCTTTGGAACAGAAACCGAGTTCTTTGAACATCTTTCCTACCAGAATGATGATTGCACAGCTGTGCATATTGTTCTCGTCCGCAATTTTCGTTGCATCCACATAATATACGTTTACATCGGTACGCTCTACTTTGATGTCAATCATGGAGCTGTCCACAAGAATCGTTCCGCCGGGAACCACCTTGTCAACGAACTTCTCCAGGGAAGGACGGTTCATTGCAATTAATACATCAGGGGTGGTAACAAGCGGGGAACCGATGGATTCGTCGGATAATACAACGGAACAGTTACAGGTTCCTCCTCTCATCTCGGGACCGTAGGAGGGAAGCCAGGAAAGTTCCTTTCCGTCCAAAAGTCCTGAATACGCAATTGTTTTGCCGGCAAAAAGGATACCCTGTCCGCCGAAACCTGCCAGTAAAATATTCAATGTGTTAGCCATTACTGCTGTCCTCCTTCCGCTGTTACATCCTTATAAACTCCTAAAGGATAATAAGGAAGCATATTGTCACGAAGCCAGTTTACTGCTTCTGCGGGAGAAAGTCCCCAGTTGGTCGGGCAGGTGGAAACCACTTCGATAATGGAATATCCGCGCTTGTTAATCTGATTTTCAAAGCCCTTCTTAATGGCTTTCTTTGCTTCTCTTACATGAGCCACGTTATCAACGGTTACACGCTGTGCAAGTGCGGTTCCGCTTAATGTGGAAAGCAGCTCGCAGACACGAATCGGATAACCTGCCGTCTTTACGTCACGTCCGTAAGGAGAGGTCTGGGTTACCTGTCCGGGAAGGGATGTAGGAGCCATCTGTCCGCCGGTCATACCGTAAATTGCATTGTTAATGAAAATTACGGTAATGTTCTCTCCTCTTGTTGCGGCATGTACGGTCTCTGCCATACCGATTGCGGCAAGGTCACCGTCACCCTGATAGGTAAAGATTACGTTATCGGGTAATGCTCTCTTAAGTCCCGTAGCAACTGCGGGTGCACGTCCGTGTGCCGCCTGCACCATGTCACAGTTGAAATAGTTATATGCGAATACGGAGCAGCCTACGGATGCAACACCTACGGTGTTTCCTTCCACTCCGAGTTCATCGATTACTTCCGCTACCAGACGATGTACAATACCGTGTGTACATCCCGGGCAATAATGAAAAGGCACATCGGATAATGCCTTGGGTTTTTCAAATACGACTGCCATTGTTAGTTCTCCTTTCCAGCAAGCTTTCTGATTTCGTCAAGTACTTCTGCGGGGGTGGGAATTACACCACCGGTACGTCCGAAGAAGGATACCGGCTTTCTTCCGCTGACTACCAGACGCACGTCATCTACCATCTGTCCCATGTTCATCTCCACGCATAAGAACTGCTTCGTGTGATCCACATGTTTTTCAATGGTTTTATCCGGGAACGGCCACAAAGTAATCGGACGAATCAGTCCGGCTTTGATACCCTCCGCTCTGGCCTGCATTACCGCGGAACGGGAAACTCTGGAGGATGCGCCGAATGCAACTACAACAACATCGGCATCATCCATCATGAACTCTTCCGCTCTCTGCTCTTCTGCCTTGATTTTCTCATATCTCTCATAACGCTCTTTAATCAGGTTCTCGAGTTCTTCGGGCTGAATGTAAAGAGAATTGATGATGTTTTTCTTACGCTGTCCCTTGTGTCCGTTGGTTGCCCAGGGCTTTTCCGCAGCGGGCTCATCCTTCTTCTGAGGGAACTCAACAGGCTCCATCATCTGTCCGAGCATACCGTCGGAAAGAATCATTGCGGGAACTCTGTATTTTTCACCTACTTCGTAAGCCAAAGATACGAAATCAACCATTTCCTGAATGGTGGAAGGAGCAAGTACGAATAACTGAAAATCGCCGTGGCCGAGTGCCTTGGTTGCCTGCCAGTAATCAGACTGGGAAGGCTGGATACCGCCGAGTCCCGGGCCGCCGCGCTGTACGTTGATGATTAAAGCGGGAAGGTCGGAACCTCCGATATAGGATACACCCTCGGACTTTAAGCTGATTCCGGGGGAAGAAGATGATGTCATTGCACGAACACCGGCGCTGGTTGCACCTAAAACCATGTTAACTGCTGCAATTTCAGACTCTGCCTGAAGGAAAACACCGCCTTCCTTCGGTAAACGCTTGGACATGTATGCCGCAACTTCCGTCTGCGGAGTGATGGGATAACCGAAGTAATGTCTGCAGCCGCACTGGATTGCAGCTTCTGCCAATGCTTCGTTTCCTTTCATTAATACTTTTTCTGCCATTTTTGTTCTCCTTGTTAGTTGTTAATAATGTAATGTACGGGCAGTTTTTGCTTTGTTGCCCGCAAAAATTTCCGCACCTGTTTCAGTCTGTGCCGTTTCCTATCTTTCAACCGTAATTGCTACATCCGGGCACATGATTGCGCAGGAAGCACAACCTACACAACTCTCCATATCGGTCATGGTTGCAGGGTGATAGCCCTTCGCGTTGATGTGGTCCTTTGAAAGCTCCAGAAGCTTCTTGGGGCAAGCTGCTACGCACATTCCGCAACCCTTACAGATGGTTTCGTCAATTGTAACTTTTGCCATAACTTTTCCTCTCTTTCCATATCCTGATTCATCTTTATTTGAAATGATATATATTATAAAAATTCTTTAAACAGTTACACGGGAATCCTTTCTCCCATGGAAAAACCGAGATCACACCGAAACGATCGAACTATTCCCAGGGAGCCTTCACATAAATCTCCACAGGGTACCATGTAACATCTTCCTGTTCCATCAGTTTCTTCACTCGGTCATCATGTGTTAAATATGCGGGAATTGTAACTGCTTTTAAGGGAAGATTCAATTCCTCCGCGGTCTTTTTTGCATAAGGAATTGCATTCTTCACCGTTTCAAAATCCGTTTCCTGTTTCAGATGGGAATTGGCAACGATACAGGATCCTTTGCATCTCGAAGCCGCCTCTATTTCCCGAAGTACTTCCGCGGTTTCTTCCGGACTTGCCGTTAAATTCCGATAATGGTTGATTAAATAAATCATCTCGTAGTCGACTTTTGCAAGCTGTTCATGGTATCGTCCCAAAACCACCGAACCCGCATCGTCTCCGCCGACATCCATTACGACATCCTTATCCGTCTCAAACACCAGATTCATTTCCGCCGGCAGTGCCGGTGTTTCCACATTGGAGTTTGCAAACATCGGGGCAATCACCTGTATTCCCTTTTCTTCCAGCATCTCTTTATACTGTGAAGACAGGAAATACGGATTGACCAGATCCAAATCCATCAGGATTACTTTTCTTCCCTGTGCGGCAAGGTCCAGCGCCAGATTAATGGAGTAATTGGACTTTCCGCATCCGTAGTGCCCGCATACGATATAAAATTTCCGTTTCATATAGGCACGTCACTTCCTTAAATGTTATTTCTTTTATTTCAATTTTGCTGCCAAACGTGATACGTCAGCACAAAAAATAATTTTATCACTAATGTCAAGCCACTTCAAGGCATGACGCCTTCCCGGCTCGTATTTTTTATAAAATCCGGGCAATCCCGCAATAACTGTCCCTACAGCATTCTCCGGATATCCACGTACGAACGGTAATTCCAGTTGGAAATTTTGATTCCGGTCGCGGAAGAACTTGCGTGGATAATCTTGCCGCTTCCCAGATAGAGCGCAGCATGTCCGGGATAGATGATAACGTCGCCGGGCTGCATTTCCGATGCGGAAACGGAACGGCCTTCATATCTCTGATATGCAACACCCGGAGAAATATTAACGCCGAAATGCTTATAAACAAGGGATGTAAATCCGGAACAGTCGGTACCCGTAATCAGCGAACGGCCGGCATGCACATAAGGATTTCCGAGGAACTGGATTGCATACATGGCAACTTCCTTCCCTTTATCGGATCCGGGCGCTGAGGAGATTACTCCGACATCCACTTGATACTGTGCGCCGTGGAATCTGGCATTCGGGCCCGCGGAAACAATATTTCCGGTCATAATCGCCGTGCCTCCGGGCGCTGCTGCCGTCTGCGGTGCGGTGTTTCCGGAAGGCGTTGCCGCTGCCGGATTCAGTTTCTTTTGCTCCTCTTTCAGGAGTGCCGCTCTTTGCGACTCAATTGCCTTTACCTCGGCATTCTGCTGTCTGATTTTTGCAGCATATGCATCCGCCTCTCTTCTTGCAGACGCAATCTGCGTCTCATAATCAGCGGCAATGGAACGGAGTCCCGAAACCTTGACATCAAGCTCCGATTTCTGGTCAAGCAGATCGGCCTTCTCAACCTCTAACTCTTCTTCCCTGATTTCGAGCTCTTCCTTGAGTTCCTGTACTTCCCTCTTGGTTTCCTTATAATCAGTCAGAAGTTTCTGGTCATACTGATAAACCTTCTCGATGTATTCCGCATTCGAGAGGAATTCGCTCAGGGAGGATGACATTACAAGCAGTGTTACGTAATTGGTATCCCCCTGCTCATACATGCACTTGATTCTGGTCATAGTCGCATCATACTGCTCATTCTCTCTCTGAATGGCGGCTTCCAGTTCCAGGTTCGTCTCATATATTTCATTCTCGGTAACCTGAATATCCGACTCCAGAATACTTACATTTGCCATCAGCTCCGCAATCTGGGCATTCAGACCGGAAATCTGGCTGTTTACCGCATTCTGCTGACTCTGAAGGGTTCCCACCTGCGTATTAATCTGGTTTAACTGATTCTGATTCTCCTGGATGGACTGCTTTATTTCCTTCTCCTTCCTGTCCTGCTCCGCCTTTTTTGCATCGGTGGTTGGATCTGCAAGTACGGTCAAAGGAAGGGAAAGAGACAAAACAATCGCGGTACCGACGGAAAGAATCGTTTTATATATTTTATTCTTTGTTCTTCTCTTCATATTGTTTTACTCTCTTTGTTTTAGTCTGTACTTTCTTCGTTAAAAGTCTGCCTAATCCGTTATATTATAGCATATCTTACAACCTTAGGCAAACCCGCAAGGTCTTGTACATGGGAAGTATCCGTTTACAATTTATAGGGGTTATGGTACGCTTTTTACGGAATAACAGGGTGATATTTGCATTTTTTGTTCTTTTGTTCGGTCGTTTTTCGTGTAAAAATAATGAAAACGGGCAAAATTTCGTGTATCAGACGTTATTTTGTGTAATTGTTTTGTATATTTACTTTGTGTAATTGTTTTGTGTATTTTAAAGAAGGGAATTTAATTTTATGGAAGATTTCAGCCTGGATCTGCAGACAGATTCCAAACCGAAAGGAAAGTTAAAATTTAAGAAAAGCACTCCGGACCCGCAGTCAACCGGTACGCCAGCCGGAAATTATACCGAGCCCGTCACCGATGCAGTTCCCGAAATCGCCGAACCCGTTGTAAGCGACACACAGTTCACACCGCAGAGTTCCGGCACACAGTTTACTCCACAGAGTTCCGGCACACAGTTTACTCCACAGGGTTCGGGTACACAGTTTACTCCCCAGAGTTCGGGCACACAGTTTACTCCACAGAGTTCGGGCACGCAGTTCACACCGCAGGGTTCGGGCACGCAGTTCACACCGCAGGGCGGATTCAGACCGGCCCCCTCCTTCGGTAACGACGAAGAATATTCCGATACCGCAAAATATAAAGGCAGCAATGACGGCGGATACGATTACGGCTATAGCAAAAGTACCTCCGGCCAGTCTGCTTACGGTGGTACCCCGCAGGGACAATATGGCGGACAGTACGGCGGTCCTGCGGCAAGACCTCCGCAGGGTCAATACGGCGGACAGTACGGCGGCCCCGCAGGCAGACCTCCACAGGGACAGTACGGCGGCCGGTACGGTAACGGATACGATCCCGACCGTGAAAGACTTCGTCGTCAGCTTTACGACGAACCCGTACAGCAACATTCCCTGGAAGACGGAAACGAAGCCAGAACCGCACTCCTTTTCGGAATCATTTCCATTGTTGCCTCTGTCATCGGCAGTGCTATCGGTATGATAGGCGGACTTTATTGTACCCTGCTGATTGTCGTACTCCCGATTTTCGGACTTGTCAAGGCAGCTGCGGTAATCAAAAAGGACAAAAAAATCGCAGTTGCATGGGTTGCACTCGGATTAAACATCATGGCGCTGACACCTGTTGTAATTGCCGTTCTCATTCTCATTCTGGCCGCAGCCGCACGGGGTTATGCCGGATATTAAATTTGCCG
>JAILAD010000008.1 GCA_024681795.1 Lachnospiraceae bacterium
TCCTCGTCCTGTCCTTCTTTAGCAAATACCCGAAGTGCTGTTACCGGCATATTAACGGTCATTAAAATCAATATTAAACTCAACAGTACGGAAGTTACTCTCATAAATGATTTTGAACGTTTCATAAGCAGCCCCCTTTCAGGCAGGTGTCTTTATTTTTAAATATCAATTACAATTCTTTAATCTCCAAAATTTCTTAAATTCATATCACAAATGGTTATATAAGAGATTATAAAACATAGGTTATAAAACATAGGATTTAAAACAAGAAAGGACATTGCAGAAAACTACAATGTCCGTGAATCATCTGATTACATATTCATATTTGCAACTGGCTGACATTTTAGAGTCCCTGTAGTTTTCCGTCGCCGCATTTCCACGGTTTTGGCACATTATTTATATTTTTTATTATTATACTCTGTTAATGCAAGAAAAACAACCATACACGCCGTATTTTATCGTGTTTACAGGAGTTCGCTCACCTCGCAAAATAACCATTCCGAAACAATCATTCTGCCGGTTTCTTTAACATTTTTTCCAATTCTTCCCGTAGTTCCTTAACCCTGGCCTCCGCTTCTCTTGCCCTGGCTTCAGCTGCTTCCGCTCTCAAACGCTGTTCCTCTGTATGAACCTGTTCCAGTTCAATTCCTTGTTTAATTCCTTGTTCAATTCCCTGCTCAATTCCTTCTTCTTTTGCATCTTCCAGCAGCAGTCGTTGTCTTAAATATTCCGATCGATAAATATAATTCATATTGTTTTCCTCCACTGCCTTCTTTAACTCGTTCGTCAGCAGATCTTCTGCCACACCGGTACGCACGAATCTATAGAAATGCACCAGTTCCTCCGGGATATCTTCCCTTTCATATGTGCAGTTAAAAAAGTATTTCTTTGTTCCGTCCCGTCACACCGAATGGCTGATAGAAATTCACAGAGGCCGGAAGGCCCAGAAAAAAGCTGCTTTTACCGATTTGTGAGTGGATTATAGCATACCAAAATAGCGGATTCAATAACGAAAAAGCCATCAGACAGAAATCCGGAAAATTTCGTTAATAATAGACAAAGAAAAGCATAATAATCTCCCTGCATTGAGCTCAAAGCCTTTTATAAAGCGGGTTTCGCTTGTCAAAAGCATCTTCCGGGTGTTCACTTGGGGACAGTCCCCATATGCACACGGGGACTGTCCCCGGTGTTCCGATGTTTCAGTGGGGACTGTCCCCGATGTTCCGGCAGGGACTGTCCCCCTGACTTCCCCTGGCTTCCCGCGAAAAAAGTGCCCCGCGAGGGGCACTTTCATTTCATGAATCCATTCTTCACTCTTTTTTACGTATACTACTCTACATATACTCGCTGAAAATCTGACGAAGAACACCGCAGATATAATCCACGTTCCTGTCTGTCAAAAGCGTGTGCAACGGCAGGGAAATAAGGTTATGGTAATAATCATATGCATTCGGATAATCCTTAATGTCGAAGCCCATCGCCTTATATGCACTCATCATCGGAAGCGGCTTATAATGCACATTGGAAGCCACTCCGCACTCCGCAAGTTTCCGGATAATTTCATTTCGCATATCTTCGTTTGCATTCGGAATACGAATTAAGTACAGGTGGTTGGAACTGCTTACCGTATTTGTGTGGTGATTCAGGTGGGAAATACCGAGTTCGTCACATACCGCATCATACTTCGCAATTATTTCCACCCTGCGCTCCAAAAGACCGGGATAGCGGTCTAACTGTCTTAATCCGATGGCAGCCATAATATCCGTCATGTTGCACTTATACCACGGTCCGACAATATCATATTCCCAACTTCCCGCTTTGGTTTTTGCAAGCGCATCCTTATTCTGTCCGTGCAGGGAAAGAAGCTGGTACATTTTATAGATTTCCTCGTCGGATATTCCCTCAATCGGGCGCCATACACTTGCACCGCCTTCGGCAGTGGTAAAATTTTTAACCGCATGAAAACTGAAACTGGAAAAATCGGCTATGGCACCGCAGTTCAGCCTCTCTTTTCCGATTACCCTGCTGCCGCCGAGACTGTGAGCGCAGTCCGCAACAACCGCAACCCTTCCGATTGCCTTCTGAATGCGTGAGGACAAATCCGACAGCCTGGTTCCGTCGCTTTCCATCGGAGTAAACAAATTTTTCTTCCGTTCTGCGATTTTGAAAACACGCTCGTAGTCACAGACGATTCCGGCCAAATCTACCGTAATAACGGCCTTGGTCGCGGGAGTGATTGCCTTTTCAAGTGCATCGTAATCCATCTCGGGCATTTTTGTTTCAAAATCCCCGTCCTTCTGGATATCCACGAACTTCACGGTTGCGCCGCAGTGAATTGCGGCAGATGCCGAAGCGGTATAGGTATATGCCGGGACGATAACTTCATCTCCCGGGCCGACTCCGAGAATTCTTAAATTCAGTTCTTCCGCGGCCGTTGCGGAATTTAAGCAGACCACCTTATTGTCCCACTTGGGCTTTTCGGTCTCACCGTCTACGATTACGTCATTCCGGCCGGTTGCAATATATGCCGCAAGCCTTCTCTCAAGGCGCTTTACCCTGGGGCCGGTGGTGATCCATCCGGACCTTAATGCATCCACGACTTCATCGATTTCATCTGCTCCGATATCCGGCGGGCTGAAGCCCATTTCATCGATTTCTACCGGTTTCATGGCGCCTACGGAAACCTCTCCCAGGGCCAGCTGGTAAAGTCCGGGAAGCTGCATGATGTTGCAGTCCGTTTCCTTGCAGATATCCACGATTTCCTTTCTTCTTTCCGCCGTGGCGGTCGGAAGGGCAATGTAAACCTTCTTTACGTCGTATTTTTTTATTCCGTTCAGAATACTGTCACGTCCGCCGATGATGGGAACGCCTTCAATGGAACGGTTCCACTTGTTCGGATTATCATCCACAAAGCAAACCGCCTTCTCCTTCAGTTCCTCGCCGGACTGGATTTCCTTTAAAATCATCTGGCCCGCGGATCCCGCGCCGATGATCATGACATGTTCGAGATTTTTGTCATTTTTCTTCAGATTATGCTGCAAAACCAGAATAATTCTGTAGGCGTATCTCGGAACAACCGCAAAAAACACCAGAAGCAGCGTACCGCCGATGTAGAATGAGAACGGCATACGCCATAAAAACGTTATTCCGATGGAATATAAAACTCCGGCAAGGAGTGATCCCAGAATAATACGCACAAGCTCCGTGTAACTTGCAAACCGCCACATAATCCGGTACATGCGGAAAAGTGCGAAGATCAGCACGCAAACCGCGGCCGCAATGGTTACCGACTGCTTGTATGCCACGATGTATTCATAGTCAATTGCGTGATATTTTAAATCGTGTCTGAGAAGCAGAGCCGCAAAATAGGCAATGTGAAACGCAATAAAGTCATATGCGCCCAGTAATACCGCAATAATCTGCCACGGCTCCAAAAATTTTTTGTTTCTTTTTATTTCCATGGAAAACCCTTCCTGTCATTTTCAAAATTCCCCTTATTTTACCACTATTCCGACAGAAATGCAAAATTCTTCGCCGGGGACTGTCCCCATCCACCCACGGGGGACTGTCCCCATCCGCCCACCGGGGACTGTCCCCGCTAATGGGGACTGTCCCCGTTCCCCCCCGCTAATGGGGACTGTCCCCGTTCCCCCCGTTCCCCACAAAAAAATCTCCGCGAGGTTTCCCTCACGGAGATTATTACTTCCTCATCGTTCCCGTTCCTGCGGTTTACTTTATCCCCATACCTCCGGGTCCGCCGAGACCGGCCTGCGGTTTGCCCTGCTGAATCTGTCCGCCGACCTGCACCTGCTGTACACCTGCCTGCATCTGCGGTCCGCCTGCAACTGCAGCCTTCGGACCTATCGCAATCTGCTTAAAGCCTTCCTTCACTGCTGCAACAACGTTTTCGGGTACCGCATTCGGATGCTTTGCAATATAGTGATTCAACGCATCTTCCGCTTTTACACCGGTATTGACGGCAATCTTTCCGCCGTCCACGGCAAGTTCAATTACTTTTTTCACAACGGTGTTATTCAGATCCGCCGGTTTTGCTTCATTTGCATTGTTCGCCGCATTCTGATTTCCCGGTGCCTTCAGCTTTTCGAATATCTTTCCGAACATTCCGTCCAGACAGATTTCGTTGAATTTCTCCATATAAGCATCATCAAGCTGCTTAAACCGGTTCTCCGTAAATACTTCGTCAAAGCCGCGCTCCAGTGCCGTTGCATAGATGGCACCGGCTCCCCGTGTCAGGCATTTATCGAACTCCTGACGGAATACGGAATTGTCTTTCATGTATTCCTTCGCCTTGGAGTTTTTTACAGGCTGGTCAAGATTCTCCATTTTCTCAAGGCCGTTTGCAAGACCTCTTAAGAAAATGACATCCTTAATCTTAGCGCCCAGTTCTGCCTTATTCTGAACCGGCTTGTGGGAGAGTTCGTAGATTTTATCATGCATGCAGCACTGGATATAATCCTTCGCATTCGTTGAATTAGCCGTAATGTCTGCCGTATTTGCCTTGTCAAACTTCTTGAATCCGGCCTCGCCTTCCTTATATTTCCAGCGTTTATCGTCATTACGGATGTAGGTATTGTAATCCTCTGCCTCTTTGATTTCATTTTCATTCATCAGGTTCTTGTAAGGCACGTTCTCATAATGATCTTTGACACGCATTTTAAATGTCTGACCGACAAGATAGTTCTCGTTATCGACTGCCAGGTAGGTATTTCCGGGATTTACCGATAATTCCGATAATCCTTTCAGTTCCTTATAATCTTCCTTCTTCAGGAAGAACGTGTTCTGCGGCTTCTCAGTCCATCCTGCCAGGCGGTAAAATGCCTCCGCTTTTAATCTCGCGGTTTCGAGATTTTTCAGGTATTCATTGTCACGATCCGCAATGGCTTTGATTTTATCGTCCGAGAGCCCGAGTTCCTTCAGTTTCTGGTAAGCGGCCGAATTCTTGTCCGCATAGTCCTTTGCACGTGTTTTCAGTGCTTCATGCGCCTCTTCGTCAAAATGCAGCAGCGACGGAATCTCAAGATTACCTTTCTTATCCAGCAGCAGTTTAAAATCCTCATAATTATTTACACTGTTGTAGATACGCATATCCATCGTATCTCCGTAGGTTATGCCGTGAACAAAAGCGAGGCTCTTGATAAACGCATCCACAACGGGTACGTCATTTTTTCGAAACTGGGAAAAATCAAACTGTTCCCCGAGTTTTTCAAGTTCTGCCATTTTTTTGGAAAGTTCCACACGCTCTTCTAAGGACAGATCCTTTCTGAATCCGGAAGGGCCGTGTTTTTTACCTGAAAAATAGTACATCCAGCCGGTCACTTTACATTCCGGGTTATCCCAGATTTTCCTGATGTCGTTACTTAAGCTGACCAGCTTCTCAAATGCGTATTTTCTGTAGGCATTTTCGATATCCTGCGTATCCCCGGGATCGTATTTGATTCCGAATTCCTGCATTTCTTTCTCTATTTGAGCTGCTTCATCTTTAGACAGTTCTTTTTTCAGTTTGACGGTATTCCTGCCTCTCCAGTTACTACTCCAATCGGCCGATAAATCTTCGGCCTTTCTGGGTGCATCCTTACTTCTCCACATATAGAACGCACCGTATCCGAGGGCATCACCCTTAACCTTATAATCATACCCGCCGATTTTAATATCAGGTGTCTTAACCTCTTTTTGCGGAGTGACTACATCCACGCCGAAATAGGAACCGAGGATATTCTTATAAAGTGCACTTCCCTTTTCCACCTTCATCGTCATGTTGGGAAGGAACTGGACTTTCTTTAACGGATCGGCGGTTTTGTTCTTAAATGCTTCTTCAAGCGATAACGGATCCAGGGACATGTCATTATCGTATGCCTTTACGGATTTTATAATAATATTTCCCGTTGCCGGATCCTTTTCCGTTAAGCACTTAAAATTCCTGCCGTGGCGGTCCTTTTGGAACGTCAATGTATCGAACGCCTGAAGACGAATAAGATTCCGGATTGCCTCGGAGGAATAAACCAGCTTCTTTCCGGTCTTCTCGGCTTCCTTCATCAAATCCACGAGTTCGCGGCCGCGCGCTTCCTCGCAAAGGGTACAGAGCTGATTTACCTCGGTCTTGTCTCGCCTTGTGAATTTGACAAGTGCAGTCTCGGATTTGGTCACAACGTCGTCAAATCCCAGGTGCTCCGCAATTCTTGAAACCGCCGTGTTGTTAACGGCCGCTTTGTCCGTTCCCCTCTGGATTTGCTGCGCACTCATCTGACCGAAAAGCTCGACTTCTTTTCCCATTGTTACACGGAACATGGTTTCAATCTGCTTATCGCTCATACCCTTTAAGGATTTCAGGAATGCTTTGTCATTCTCTTCCGTCAGCCCGAATTCTTTTGCAAGCCACTCTGCCGCAGTCATTTTCTTGTAACGGTCCTTGAGGGCGCCGGCTTCATTCTCACCGGCCTCTTTTTCCATTACGGACTTGGCAAATCTCAATGCCGCGACACGATACTCGTCGCCGTTCATCCTTGCTTCCTCAATCTTGTCGTCGATGGAGTCTCCGCCCGCACCGTTGGCAAACTCGGCAATCAGGTTATTGATTGTCAGCCTTCTGAACACATCGTCAAAATTGTGTGCAAAATACTTGGAAATCCTCTCTTCCGCTGCAGAATATTTGTCGTCTCCGACGGATTTTAAATCATCGGAGAGATTTTTCAAAAAATTCTTGGCGAATTTGTAATCGTCGTCATCAATCTTAGCCAGTCTCTCTTCGGCAAGCTCACGCTCTTCCTTTTTTTCGGATTTGACAAACTTCTGGCTTGCGTCAAGCTGCTTGTAACGGCGGTTTAAAAACGCGCCGATATTTTCGTTTAAAAACGGCAGATTTTCCTTTAAATAATAGGTCCTTCCGTCGCTGCCGAGAAGTTTCATCTTATAAACATCCGTGGAGTTTCCTTCGTTCTGCCACTCTACGGTCAGCGGATCCGCCACCTTCGATTTCAGCTCGTTGACGAAGTTATAGGAATTCATTGTCTCCAGTTTTTCCGCAGAAAAATCAATCGCCCCGTCTTTTGCCGCGTCCGAAATGGTCTTCGTATCAAGCTGCATCTGTTTTGCACGCTTCAAAAGAGCCGCAACCTGTTTCTTTCTTCTCTTTCCGGGAGGGCTGGAAGGATCCTTAACGTCACAGTAATTCTGTGCCGCGGTGATAAATTCGCTGAATGCCTTATTCACACGTTCCTGGTATTTCGCGGAATCAAAAATGCCCTGTTCGTTCACGTACTGCTGCATTCCCTCATCCAGAACGGAGTTGAGTGCATTTAAGGATTTTTTCACCCAGTCCATCTCGGGAGATGCATGGAAGAAAAGTCTCCAGTCTTTATCAAGAACGGAACTTGCATTTAACATAAATTTACTGAGTTCCTGATTCTTTACCTTAAAATCGTTCAGCGTCAGATCCTCACCGAGCTTCCGGCTTGCGTTATCGCGTTCCGTCTCCTGGTTTGACGTGTTGGCGGTTTTTAAGCTCTGCTTCAGTTTGAATCTTTCTTCCGCCAGTTCGAGAGGATATACAATATAGTAGCCGCCGTTTAATCGGACCGCTCTTTTCTTCTTTTCAGCATCCAGCTGATTGAACTGTGCTTCGTTTAAAAGTCTCTTGTTTTTCGGTTTTGTTGCCATTTTTTTACCTCCATCGCCGATGTTCCGGTACCATCATGGTTCTTTACTTTCGGCGACTGTCTGCCTGCATGACGCTTTTTCTTTCAAGTAAGCCGCGCTTTCTTTCCGGCCGCGGCTTTTATTCATCCTCTATGGGAACGCCGCTGTAAAATTCCACACCCGTCGTTTTGAATTTTGTCGGGAATTTTTCGTATCCTCTTTCCAGTTTTGCTTCTCTTGCATCCTCGATTGCGAGGTTGTTTTCAATGGAAAGATAGTCATCCACATCGGCGCTTAATTCGATTACATGAATTCCGTCCACCGTCTTGATTTCCGCATCACCGAATGCAAAATCAAAGAAAAATGAAAGCATTTCCTTGTCCCCGCCCCGTTCATCATTCAGGGACGGTACCTGGATAATCACGCTCTCGAGACCGTTTTCGTTCGCGGTTTTGAAAAGCGCATCCATCATTTTGCTGCCGGCTTCCTTATTGCTTAAGTCCGGATCCACCCACATCCATTTGATGACGAATTCTTCGTCCTCAAGTGCAACCAGTGTTACACCCGCAGGTTCGAGTCCGTCCGGATCCGCTTTTACGGCGCCGATCATGAAGGATCTGCCTTCTTCCATCAGTTCGCGGAATTCAATCGGTACGAATCTCGTGAAAATTTTTCTGACTTCTTCATGTAAATCGTTTAAAACCAGTATGTTCATAAAACCCCTCCGTGTTTTATTTTCGACACTTTTTTCCAAGGTTTGTGCTTATCATAAACCCCGATGTCCAACCGATGTCCAACAAACTTTTATTTTTTTTAAATTGTTCAGAAGCACTTCTTCTCGTGCTTTTGCTCGCATACGTTCAGTTGCGAGCACTTATAGCAAACCTCGTTCGTGCAGGTATCACGCTCAAAGAACTCGCGCACATTGTCGAGCGTCGTATCCGCGATGTTTCCGAGCGCCTCATTCGTAAGGAACGCCTGATGTGAAGTGAGAATGACGTTCGGCATGGAAATCAGGCGCGCCAGAACGTCGTCGTTTACGATATGATTGGAATAATCGTGGAAAAATACATTCGACTCTTCCTCATACACGTCGAGACATGCGGCTCCGATTTTTCTTTGTTTGATGCCCTCAAGGAGTGCCTCCGAATCGATTAACGCACCTCTGGAGGTGTTGATTAATACGACGCCCTTTTTCATCCGGGCGATGCTTTCGGCGTTTACCATATGCCGGTTTTCGTCCGTTAACGGGCAGTGGAAGGAGATGATGTCCGCTCTTTCCCAAAGTTCCGAAAGCTCAACGTATTCGATTCCCGAATCCTTTGCCGGGAATTTGTCATATGCGATGACATGCATTCCGAAGCCGCGGCATATGTCAATGAAGATTCGCCCTATTTTACCCGTTCCGACAACGCCGACCGTCTTTCCGTGAAGGTCAAATCCGGTCAGGCCGTTTAAGCTGAAGTTAAAGTCCTTCGTGCGGATGTAGGCCTTGTGAATGCGGCGGATTGAGGTAAGAAGCAGCGCCATTGCGTGCTCCGCCACCGCGTAAGGCGAATACGCCGGAACACGGACGATGTGGATTTTTCCGTAGGCATACTCGATATCAACATTGTTGTAGCCCGCGCAGCGAAGGGCGATCAGTTTCACGCCCATTTCCGAGAGACTGTCGATTACCGTCCGGTTGACGTCGTCGTTTACAAACACGCAGACAACGTCATATCCTTCGGCCAGCTTGCAGGTGGCCTCCGAAAGCCTTGTCTCGAGATAGAGGATTTCGAATTCATCCTCCGCATTTGAGGTCATGAAGGACTGTCTGTCATATTCTTTTGCATCAAAAAAAGCGATTTTTATTTTTTCCATATTCTGCTCCTTGCGTCTGTAATGGGGTCAGGCACCGTTACGGTGATAGCGACCGCGTAATGGGGTCAGGCACCATTACGGTTGTAATGGGGTCAGGCACTATTACAATTCTTAATTATATCCCGATTTGCACTGCTTAATCAAGTTTTCTCCCATTCTAAAAAGCCGTTTTTGTTTTCCGGACAAATTTTGAAAACTCTGTGAATAAAAGGCAAATCGCACCCCCTCTGTTATATTCTATGGTAAAATCATATTTGGTATTTCACGGCAATATTTCACAATGATTTATGGCAACACTTTTATTACAATACTTTATTCAGTACTTCAGTACTTTTAAACGTTTTAAACGAAATCCGGAGGATACTATGCAGTACAGAAAAGACAGGAACGGGAATCCGATTTCCGTAATCGGCTACGGATGCATGCGTTTTACCAAAAACGGCAGCAACATCGACTTTGACAAGGCTGAAAAAGAAATCATGCGCGCAATCGCAAACGGAATCAACTATTACGACACCGCTTATATGTACTCAGGCAGCGAAGAATGCCTGGGCAGAATCCTGGAAAAAAACAACTGCCGCGACAAAATAAAAATCGCCACAAAGCTGCCGCAGTACATCGTGAAAAACGCGTCGCAGATCGACAAATATTTTGATGAGGAATTGCGACGGCTCCGGACGGATTACATCGACTACTATCTGATGCATATGTTCACCGACCTCTCCAACTGGGAAAATTTAAAAAATCTCGGCATCGTGGACTGGATTGCCCGCAAGAAAGAATCCGGGGCGATTAAAAATATCGGTTTTTCCTACCACGGCGACACGGAAATGTTCCTGAAAATACTCAATGCTTACGACTGGGATTTTTGTCAGATACAGTATAATTACGTGGACGAGCACACGCAGGCCGGAAGAAGGGGGCTTGAGGCCGCGGCGGAAAAGGGAATTCCCGTCATCATCATGGAACCGTTACGCGGCGGAAAGCTTGTCAACCTGCTTCCCGAGGATGCGAAAAAGATTATCAAAAATCACCCCCACGGCTGGAGTGCCGCAGAATGGGGTCTTCGCTGGCTTTGGAATCAACCGGAGGTCACATGCGTTCTTTCCGGCATGAATTCCATTGAGATGGTTGACGAAAACTGCAGAATTGCAAGCAATATGGCGGCGGGTTCACTGACGGAGGACGATTTTGCCGTTTATGAAAAGATTAAGGGAATCATCCGTTCCAGGGAAAAGGTCGGCTGCACGGGCTGTGCGTACTGCATGCCGTGTCCGCACGGTGTAGACATTCCGGGAACATTCGCCTGCTACAATAAAATGTATTCGGAGAAAAAAAGCGACGGGCGTTTCGAGTACGCAAGAAGTATTGCAATCCGCGAGAAACCCGGATTTGTCACACAGTGTGTAGAATGCGGGCTTTGCGAGCGGCACTGTCCGCAGCATATCGAAATCCGCGCAAAACTCAAGGAAGCCGACAGGGCACTGCGGCCGCTTCCGTATAAAATCGGGATGTCTGTAGCGAGGAAGCTGATTTTAAAAAAGAAGAAAGCGTAATGGGGTCAGGCACCATTACGTCTGCAATGGGGTCAGGCACCATTACACGTTTGTAATGGTGCCTGACCCCTTTACATTGTTCCTTGACACACTCCTGCTGCCGCGTTATAGTTTGATTATCAGTGTTCAAAATCCATCAATCACTGCTGCATTTTGAACACTACAGTACCCCCTTCACCGGGACCAACGATACCAAACCATACCGACAACCCGAAAGGAAACAAAATGGAACTGTCAAGGAAACAATTCGACATTCTTGAGATTCTCGCAACTTCCGAAGCGCCGTTATCGCAAAGGGAACTGAAAGACAAAAGTGTTCATTCTCTCGGCACCGTGAATAAAATCGTGAAAGAACTCACGGAAGCAAAACTGATGGCAGACGGTAAAATCACAGCCGCCGGGCTTGCCGCGCTGGAACCCTACCGCGCAAAAAGGGCGGTTTTCATCGCTGCAGGATTCGGCTCAAGACTTGTCCCGATTACATTCAACACCCCGAAACCGCTCGTACGCGTTAAGGGAACCCGTATTATCGATACTCTTCTGGACGCATGCCTCTCGGCAGGAATCACGGAAATCTATATTGTACGCGGATATCTCGCGGAGCAGTTCGACCAGCTTCTGTACAAATATCCGATGATCAAATTTCTCGAAAACCCCGTATACAACGAAGCCAATAACATCAGCTCCGGCATGGTGGCAAAGCACCTTCTCTCCAATGCCTACGTTTTTGAAGCGGATCTTCTGCTCTCCAATCCGGGAATCATTCGAAAATATCACTATACCTCCGATTTTCTTGCGATTCCGAAAAAACGCACGGACGACTGGTGCTTTACCGTGAAGGACGGCATGATCGTTGAAGAAAAAGTCGGCGGTACGGACTGTTTTCAGATGGTCGGAATCTCCTACTGGAGCGAAGCGGACGGTAAAAAACTCGCCACCGACATTGCAGACGTTTACGCATCACCCGGCGGGAAGGAACGCTACTGGGAACAGGTCCCTCTGGTTTATAAAAAAGAACATTATGCCGTGGAAGTCAGGGAATGCAGGGACGAGGATATCGTGGAGATTGATACGTTCAATGAACTGAAGGCAATCGATAAAACTTACGATGTATAACGTAATGGTGCCTGACCCCATTACAGCCCCTGACCCCATTACCCCCCCATTACGAAAGAAAGGAAAAAAATGGAACCGATTAAACGAAACATACTCCTAAACCCCGGACCGTCCACCACAACGGATTCCGTAAAATATGCGCAGGTTGTCCCCGACATCTGCCCCCGCGAAAAAGAATTCGGCAGCCTGATGAAAGGCCTCAGGGAAGACCTGGTAAAAATCGTTCACGGCGACCCGGAAAAATACACCTCCGTCCTGTTCTGCGGAAGCGGAACCATCAATATCGACGTCTGCATCAACTCCCTTCTGCCGGAAGGGAAAAAAGTCCTGGTCGTCAACAACGGAGCATACAGCACAAGGGCGGTCGAAATCTGCGAATACTACAACCTTCCGCATATTGACCTAACATTTCCCGTGGACGAACAACCCGACCTTCAAATCGTGGAAGAAACCCTGAAAAATAACCCCGATATCGCTCTCGTGCACACCACGCACAACGAAACCGGAACGGGAATTCTAAACCCGATCCGGGAAATCGGCGCACTCGCCCATCAGTACGGCGCCACCTTCACGGTGGACACCACCAGCACCTACGCAATGCGCCCCATCAATATCGCGGAGGACAATATCGATTTTTGCATGGCCTCGGCCCAGAAAGGCCTTATGGCGTTTACCGGCTTAAGTTTCGTCGTCGGAAACAGGGCCATTCTCGAGGAATCCAAAAATTACCCGAAGCGCAGTTACTACTGCAATTTATATCTCCAGTATGAGTTTTTCGAAAAAACCGGCGAAATGCACTTTACACCGCCCGTACAGACCATTTATGCCACGATGGAAGCACTGAAAGAGTATTGGGCGGAGGGTGAGGAAGCCAAATGGGCACGCCACACCAGGGTTTTCAATGCAATTAACGAAGGGCTTTCGGAACTCGGTTTTAAACAGGTAATTAAGCCGGAACTCCGCGCGGGGCTTGTGTCTTCCGCCGTTTATCCGGACGATCCGAACTGGAGTTTTGAACGCGTTCACGATTACTGTTACGAGCGCGGTTTTACCATTTATCCCGGAAAAATTTCAACCACGAATACTTTCCGGCTCTGCGCACTCGGCGCGATTGACGAGGCAGACATCCGGGATTTCTTCGTGGTATTTAAGGAAGCGCTCTTGAGTACGGGCGTACAAATCCCCGTGGTTTACAAGGAGAATCGTCAATGAAGTCAGCATATACCTGCTTTTGCACGGATGTCATTCATGAAGGACATTTAAATATCATCAACGAGGCAAAAAAATACGGCCGCGTAATTGTCGGCGCGCTCTCCGACAGAGCATTAATCCGCTACAACAAATTTCCGACCGTCAGTCAGGAAGACCGCGTTAAACTCTACCGCTCTCTCGAGGGCGTGGAAGACGTTGTCATCCAGGACGACATGCTTTACGACGACGTGATTGCACTGATTCAGCCGGATTACATCATCCACGGCGACAACTGGCAGACCGGCCCCGAGAAGACCATCCGCGACCACGTGGAAAAACTTGTAAAAAATTACAGCGGGCAGCTGATCGATGTTCCCTACACGTATAACGAAACCGTAAGGAAAATCGATTTGCAGCTGCGCGAAAAACTTGCCATGCCGGAGTATCGAAGGAAACGTCTTCGCAGTCTCCTTGCCATGACACCGATTGTCAAGGCACTGGAAGCACACAGCGGCCTGACCGGCTTAATCGTGGAAAAAACCGTTGTGGAACGCGACGGAAGGCTCGACCAGTTCGATGCCATGTGGATTTCCTCGCTCTGCGACTCCACCGCGAAGGGCAAGCCGGACATTGAGCTTGTCGACATGACCAGTCGTTTCCGCACAATCGACGATATCACGGAAGTCACCACCAAGCCGATTATTTTTGACGGGGATACGGGCGGACTGACCGAACACTTTGTTTATACGGTTCGAAGCCTGGAAAAAATGGGCGTATCCGCCGTCATCATCGAAGATAAAAAGGGACTTAAGAAAAACTCCCTGTTCGGAACCGAGGTTGAACAGACGCAGGCAACCATCGAGGAAATGAGTGCAAAAATTGCCGCCGGAAAGAAGGCACAGCTGACAGATGATTTCATGATTATCGCGCGTATTGAAAGCCTGATTCTGGAAAAGGGAACGGAGGATGCGCTTACGCGGGCATTTGCGTTCACGCAGGCAGGCGCGGACGGAATCATGATTCACTCGAGGAAGAAAGATCCGGCTGAAATTCTGGAATTTTGTGACCGCTTCCGGGAGAAAGATACAAAAACTCCGCTTGTGGTAGTTCCCACTTCTTTTAACGAGATTACGGAAGAGGAACTTGCCGCACACGGAGTGAATATTGTCATCTATGCGAATCACCTGACCAGGAGTGCATTTCCGGCCATGCAGAAAACCGCGGAGGATATCCTGAAATATCACCGGGCAAAAGAGGCGGATGAGCGGCTGATGCCGATCGGGGATATCATCACACTGATTGAAGAACTGTAACGGGGTCAGGCACCATTACGTTGTTATGGGGTCAGGCACTGTTACGTTTGTAATGGGGTCAGGCACCATTACATTAACCGGGAGGGAATATGAAAGTAGAAAAATTTGTCGAAATAATCGGGGCAGACTTTTACACCGGAGTTCCGGACTCGCAGTTAAAAGCGCTCTGCAACTATCTGATGGACAGATACGGAATTGATCCGAAACACCATGTAATTGCCGCAAACGAAGGAAACTGCACGGCACTCGCAGCAGGATATCATCTCGCAACCGGAAAGATTCCCGTTGTATATCTGCAAAATTCCGGCGAGGGAAACATCATTAACCCGGTGGCATCTTTACTAAATGATAAAGTATATGCAATTCCGACCGTATTTATAGTCGGATGGAGAGGCGAGCCCGGTGTCCACGACGAACCCCAGCATATCTACCAGGGAGAAGTGACCGTAAAATTGCTTGAAGACATGGACATCCGCACTTTCATCGTAGGCGCTGATACTACGGAGGCAGACCTTTCCTCTGCGATGGAGGAATTCCGGGGTATTCTTGAAAAAGGGAAGGACGTGGCGTTCGTCATTCGAAAAGGTGCACTTACCGACGCACCGAAGGTAGAATATAAAAATAATAACACCATGTTACGTGAGGAAATCATCCGGCATATCGTAGCCGTATCAAAAGAAGATCCGATTGTGTCCACAACCGGTAAGGCAAGCCGCGAACTCTTTGAAATACGTGAGGCCAACGGCCAGAGTCATAAATACGATTTCCTGACAGTCGGTTCCATGGGACACTCTTCTTCCATCGCTCTGGGCGTCGCTGTTCAAAAGCCCGACCGCAAGGTATGGTGCATAGACGGCGACGGTGCCGTTTTAATGCACATGGGTTCTATGGCCGTACTCGGCGCAAACAAACCCTCCAACCTGGTTCACGTTGTAATTAACAATGCCGCTCACGAAACCGTCGGCGGTATGCCAACCGTGGCCGGAAGCATTGATCTTGTCGGGATTGCAAAATCCTGCGGCTATCCGAACGCAGTTTGTGTTAACTCTTTTACAGAACTTGATCGTGAATTGGAAGAAGCCAAAATCAAAAATGAGCTGAGTCTGATTGAAGTAAAATGTTCCATCGGCGCCAGGGAGGACCTCGGACGTCCCACCACCACTGCACTCGAGAACAAAAAGAATTTCATGGAATATTTATCGTAATGGGGTCAGGCACCATTACAAAGTTACTCACAACTGTAACAATTCTGTAATGGGGTCAGGCACCATTACCACCACCGTCGGCACCATCACCGGCACCATCACCGGCACCACCATCATCACCACCTTGTACCGCCTTAAACTGCGTCTCATAAAGTTCCGTATAAACCCCTCCGAGCGCAACCAGCTCTTTATGGTTGCCCTGCTCCACAATCCTTCCGTCCTTTAACACATAAATCCGGTCCGCCGCCAAAATAGTCGACAGCCGGTGCGCAATCAGAATCGAAGTCCTCTCCTTGATAATAGGCTCAATGGCCTCCTGAATCCTGCTTTCGGAGATGGAATCAAGCGCCGAAGTCGCCTCATCAAAAATCAGAAGCGCCGGATTCTTCAAAAGGACTCTCGCGATGGAAATTCGCTGCTTTTCCCCGCCGGAAAGCTTCAGACCGCGATTTCCCACTACCGTATCCAGCCCCTTCTCCTGCTTTTCGATAAAATCCATGATATTCGCTTTTTTACACGCATTCAGCATCTCCTCTTCCGTAGCATCGGGCTTTGCATAACGCAGATTCTCCCGGATCGTCCCGTTGAAAAGATACGTCTCCTGCGACACGACTCCCACGTTCTTCCGAAGAAGCGCCAAATCCATATTTTTCACATTCACGCCATCGAAAAAAATCCGTCCGCCGGTAACATCATAAAGCCTGGGAATCAGATTGATCATCGTGCTTTTTCCCGAGCCGGAAGGCCCCACGATTGCCATGCTCTTTCCGCTCTCCAGGCGGAAGGAAACGTCATGCAAGATCTGTCTTTCTTCATCATAAGAAAAATCCACATGCTGAAATTCAACCCTGCCCGTAACCTTTTTCGGCGTAATTGCATCTTTGGGATTCTCAATTTCCACGGGCATGTCGAAATACTCAAAAATACGGTTAAACAGCGCCATTGCCCTCATCCAGTCCACCTGAATGTTCAGAAGACTGTTGACCGGCATATAGGTTTTGCCGAGCAATGCCACCAGCACGGTGATGTCACCGACCGTGATGGAACTGTCATATTGCATGATTAAAATCCCGCCGACCAGATAAAGTGCCATCGGTCCGATATTCGTAACGGTATTTAAAAGCATAAAAAACCACCGCCCTGCCATTCGTTCCTTAATGTTCAGGCGGACCATTTTTTTATTGATGTTTTCATACCGGTCATATTCTTCTTTTTCTTTCCCGAAAAGCTTGACCAAAAGCTGCCCGCTGACGGAGAGCGTCTCGTTTAAAACACCGTTCACCTCATCGTTGGCTTCCTGTGCGTCCTTCGTTAACGTCCACCTTGTCTTTCCTGCCTTTCTGGTAGGGATGATAAAAAGCGGAATCACCGCAATTCCGAGGAGCGCCAGAATCCAGTTTTTCTGAAACATGGCCACAAGCGCCACAATCAGAGTGATGGAATTTGACAGAATGCTTCGGAAAGTGTTGGTTACAACCGACTCGACTCCGTCAATATCACTTGTCATTCGCGTTATAATATCCCCCTGATTGTTGGTGGTAAAAAATCTCTGCGACATATGCTGCAGGTGCTTATACATCTGATTGCGCATATCAAACGTAATATGCTGGGCAATCCAGACATTGATGTAGCTTTCCGCAACACCGATCAGGTTTGCAAGGAAGGAAACCACCAGTGACAGAACAATGAAAAAAATCAGGAGTTTCAAATTCTTTCCGAGAATTCCTTCGTCAATGATAAGACCTGTCAAAACGGAAGGCATAAGAGTAAAAACAGAAGATACAATAATGCAGACAAGCACCAGAATCAACTGTTTCCAGTAAGGCAACAGATAAGAGAAAACCCTTTTTATGAGTTTCGCGGTTATTTTCGGCTGTGCAGCCTTCTCTTCTTCCGACATGTAATGGCCGCCGGGGCCGCCGTTTCTTCCTCCGGGAGGCATATGGAATCTCCTTTGTAATGGGGTCAGGTACCGTTACATTTGTAATGGGGTCAGGTACCATTACAGAATACTGTTACATTATATCAAACCCTATAGCTAATTAAAATCACTCTCTTTCCGTAACAATTCCGTAATGGGGTCAGGCACCATTACACCGCCACAACGTAACGGGGTCAGGCACCATTACAATGCACCATTACAAGCCACCAACACAACACCACACCGCCCTGTCAGGTCGGCAGCCACAGCTCATCCTCCTTTATCTCCTTCCGTATATGCAGCTCATGATCCTCATGCGAAATCTCCTCTTCCACAAACGCACGGTACCTGCCCATATCACCTCCGAAATAGTCCAGGACGCGATCAGTGTTCACGATTCCGTACAGATACCAGTTGACGGGATCATTCATATTCAGATTCATCGGATTATTTACATAAAACGCATAGCTGCTGTAACAATACTCAGACGGTTTATTGCACATATTTGCTTTCACGGGATTTAAATGAATATATCGACTAACTTCAAGAAAATAGACGTCATCCTCAATGATGGAAGAAACGAAACGACCTTCAAACAGATGACCTGAAAGATGATACTTGTAATTAAAATCAGATGCATAAAGATGCAGAAGTTTCTGCATGATCAGGGACAATTTATCTTCCCCGGTTTCCAACAGCAGATGAAAATGATTGTCCATCAGACAGATTGCATGAATCTGAAACGGATAATCCCTTTGAATCTTTGCAAGGAATTCCAGGAAAGATATAAAATCACTCTTATCCCTGAACAGCGCGCCCCTTCTGTTCCCGCGGCTCATTACATGGTAGACCGCCCCGGGATACCATATTCTTCTTTTTCTTGCCAAAATTTCACCACCTCCTTTTCCTGCAAATTTGCATTATTTCATTGCCTCCATGTAGCCAAGCAGTCTCGCCCTGGACTTTGCATCCATCCGGTTATACATCCGGATCAAAACCCCCGGCTCACTGTCCTTGTCAATCACATAATAGTCCGGTTCATTTCCTTTACTTCCGGCCTTTTCAACACCTGACAGAAGCCACTCCGGAGTAATCTCAAGAACCTTGCAGATTATCATGATCTTATCCGAAGACGGATTCGTCTTTTTGTTTTTCCACTCGCTGATGGTGCTGGGAATAATTCCGGTTGCCTCCGAAAACTCCTTCTGTGACATGGATAAATCGTTCATTCTTTCAAAAATGCGCTCACTGATTGTCATAATTGCCCCTCCTGCTCTAAAAAATCCTGTATCATTATTCTGTATCATTTCAATTATATGAATTATACCGCCTTTTTTACTCCCCGTCAAGCGGGGAGTTTTCGTAATGGGGTCAGGCACCATTACACCCCCGTAATGGGGTCAGGCACCATTACACAAGGCACCATTACACATTACCGCTTCACCTTTCCCGCAATCAGCCCGAAACTCAAATAAAACACCATCGTCAGCACCACAAAAACCAGCACAAACCAGTTAATCTCTTCCTTCCATTTCAGCGCCACCGTAAGCCCGGACAAAATAACCATAAGCAGCGGATACACAAACGAAAACGACGTAACACCGGTATCATAAAACTTCAGAAGCAGAATCCCGAAAACCGGTACCAGAACAAACACCGCCGTAAACTCCACCGCAAAAAACACCGCCCTCATCGGCATATCCTGAAACGAAATGTAACTGACCGGAACCGCCATGGCAAGAAGTGTCAGGTAGATGACAGACACAATGGATGAAAATCTTCTCTTCTTCCCGAAAGGCGCCACACCTGCATTCCCATCCGGCAGGGCATGTTCCTTCACTTCCATGCAACACTCAATGGTTCGCACAATCATGGACCCAATCAAAAATCCATATGCCACAAACTGTATCGGTGCCACCGTAAATCCGGTGTGCATCATTCCGCCGAACAGAAGCGCCATAGCTGCAATTACCGCCGGTTTATAACCTGCCGCAAAATCATATTCCTTCGATGTAAACACCGATACAAACATCGCAGGCAGAACGCGGATCATCAAAACAAGACCCGCAATCAGACTGATTGCCGTGATTCCGTAGGCAATGTAATTAAACACATTCCCGGAAAGAAGCGCATACTCCCCGCCGAGATGAAAACTTAAAATCACCGCCAGAAGGCGCTCAACGAATAGGATTAAGAAATAGAGGATTAATCCGATTAGTTTTAGTTTATTAAGAATAACCATTGTCTTTTTGTTCATATGCATCCCATCCCTTCAGCAATTCATTCCGTCTTAACACCTTACTCTTCCCACTCATAAAACCGATCCAACACCGGATACAGCTCGGGATACGGAGCCTCCTTCAACGAAACCGTATCCCCAAGTTCCATCACCATTCCGGGTGCCTTACTCTCCGGCCAGTACGGAAGCGCACCGGTCCGCAAATCCGCATTTTCACCCGCATTTCCGTCCGTACCTGCGTCCAAATCCGCGTCCGAAGCCACCCCATTCGGATCCCCGTAAGTAATAAAATTCTTAAAATATCCCTGCATCACGCGACTTAACTCCCGATCCCCTTCATCATAGAGTTTGGAATCCGCGGGAATGTTGCCGTATAAATACACTTCCTCCCCGCTGTGCCAGGAGCCAAGACGTCCGTTATCCTTCGTAAAATAATAAACAAAGGTCGGCACCCCGTCCCGAAGTTCCTGTCTCTCCAGGCAGTAATGCCCGTAATTGAAAAAAATTACGGAATACAGATTCGCCCAGTTCCTGCGGGCCTCCTCATCGGTCGCGGCCGGCATCAGCGCCAAAATCTCGTCCGAATAAGGATCCCCGAAATAATCCCGAATCTTTCTTTCATAATTGTTCAGATTCGCCTGTTCAAATAAAATAAAAGGCGCGGCCTCTTCTTTGTTATACCCGTGCATGGACGCCTCTTCGTTATGAATTCCCTTTTTGAAAGACTCATACGGCGTTTCCGTCAGGGCATACCCATCCACCGTCATGTGATGATGAATCTCCAACTCCCCGACAATTCGCTCCGCCGGGAGATTCCGAAGTTCCGAAGCACTGCTTACATGAAACCGTTTCTTTGTCTCTTCTCCCGCCTCCAGGGCCTCTTCCATACTTCGGAAGGAATGTGTGGGAACAGCGGACGTTACCGTGGAACTTTCCGCAACCACTCTTCGAAAAAGCCCCTTCGCAAGGGGTGAGGTGCAAAGTGCCGTCACACACGCAGAACCTGCGGACTCGCCGGCTAACGTTACGTTTCCCGGATCCCCGCCGAATGCCTCAATGTTCTCCTGCACCCATTTCAGTGCCATAATCTGATCGAGAAGCCCGTAATTTCCCGTTGTATGATTCTCTGACTCACCTGCCAGCTCCTCGTCTGCAAAGAAACCGAAAATCCCCAGCCGGTATCCCATATTTACAACAATCACGCCTTCTCTGGCAAGCCCCTCGCCGCTGTAATCCTCATACCAGGGTTGGCCGGTCTGCAAAACCCCGCCGTGAATATAAACCAGCACCGGAAGATTTGCCGCATCCCCCGCCGGTTTCCAGACATTGACATAAAGCGAATCCTCGCTGACGGGAGCCCGGTAATTATCCTCAAAAGAAAACGCCTTGTAATCATGATATCCGACAATCTGCGCTAACGATGAAAAAATCACTGAATTCTGCGTCTGCATGGACATGGGAGCAAAATGATCAGCCGCGAGTACTCCTTCCCAGCCGTCCGCAGGCTCCGGCTCCCGGAACCGTCTCTCTCCCACCGGTGGCTTGGCATAGGGGATTCCTGCATAAACTTCCACCTCTCCGTCTGCCGTTTTGACCCCGGTTACCGGGCCCTGCTTTAATTCAACCGTATCTGTAATACCACCGTTTTTTCCTTTTACCGCAGGCACCGGTTTCACCGGGGGAACGGAAACGAAAAGGATTAAAATAAACACCACAAGCAAAGCCATGAAACTTAAAACCCTTGCATATCCGGGAAGTGTTCCCTTCTTTATCACACGGAATACAGTAAACCCAATTACTGCAATGAATCCCAAAATCCATCCCAAAACCGTATGCTGTCCAAGTTCCAATATGGCAAGCATCAGTATGCAGAAGATGCAAAGCGGAAGAATCCACA
>JAILAD010000029.1 GCA_024681795.1 Lachnospiraceae bacterium
TTTTTCGGCGGAATGCTGCTGGCAATGATTCTGTATGTGGTTTATTTTGAGGCCGTTTTAAAGAAAAGGTTCCGCGAACTGATGCAGGGAGAAAAGATTGCGATGGCAGCAAGCCTTGTTGCGTTGCTCATTTTTGTTCTGACACAGTTTATTGCAGTCACGTTTATTCCGAACCGGATTACGAAGGGGTTGTCGTCTTTTACCGGTATTCCGTGGGAAATTGCATATGCCGTTCCGGTTTTCTATGCATTTTTTACACTGATCGGAACCTGGGTGGATACAAATCTGAATCATACCGTATATCTTGATGATGTACCGTTCCGCTATGTACAGTTCGGTAAAGGCGCAAAAAATCTGATTCTTATTCCCGGATTGAGTACGCTGACTCTGGAGGGAAAAGGCATCAGCCTGGCCTGGCAGTTCAGGGATTTTGCAAAAGACTATACCGTATATGTAATGGATAAGAGAGACGAGTTAAAAGAGGATGTTACGTTAAGAGAACTGGCGGAGGACATTGCAGGGGTGATTGATCATATCGGTCTATTGTCTGCCGACGTCGTCGGAGTGTCTCAGGGAGGGATGATTGCACAGTATCTGACCATTGACAATCCGGATTTGGTAAACAAACTGGTGCTTGCCGTTACCGCTTCCAGACTGAATGATTCTGTTAAAAATTACGTTAATCAGTGTGTCATTCTGGCACAGAAGGGGGAAATGGAAGAGATTAACCGGGATTCTTTCGAGAACGACTTTACGGAAGAGTATACGAAGCCGATGAAACCTTTTCTTCCTCTCTTATGCAAAATAAGTGTTCCGAAGTCCAATGTGCGTTTTATTCGTCTTGCAAGGTCCATTAATTCACTGGATACCTACGATGAACTCGAAAAAATAAAATGTCCGGTATTCGTAATCGGAGCCGGAAAAGATCGTATCGTAACGGCGGATGCATCCAATGAAATAGCGGAAAAACTGCAGTGTAAGAAATATATCTTCCAAAGATACGGTCACGGAGTATATTCCGAGGCAAAAGATTTCAATCAGAAAATATACCGTTTCCTGATGACAGGGAAGTAATTGCGGATTGACGTAAAACGAAATAACGATAAGGTATGATGAAATGAATTTGATTTGAAAAAAATCAAATTCATTTTTTTTGTGTACAAATAAAAAACGATGTGTTATAGTGTTAGATGGCTTTTTATCCCCGTAAAAGCCGTAATGGTGCCTGACACCAGTTATGTGAACTAATAAAATATTGACATGAACTAAAAATGGCCGATTTTGTTTAGTGAAATTATATAGATTTTTCGGTCTTTTTTGGCACTTTTGATGTTGACTTTACATACTCAATTTTATAAACTAAAATTAATAGTGAGTGAGTACTCACTCACTGTACATAAAGGGAAATTTATGCGTACAGTTTATCGTTATTTTGAATGAGGTTGAGTATGGCTAGAGTAAACAAACAGGAAGAATTAATGAATACCACCTATGTTGTGGTTGCTGAGAACGGGATTGATACCTTTTCCATGAAGACCGTAACCAACAGACTCGGCGTTTCGGAAGGATTGATTTACAAGTATTTTGATACCCGCGAGGGACTTTTAAGCAAATCTTTTGTGGCGTTTGAAAAGCAGATTGCACAGCTTTTCCGGGAATGTGTGGAAGAAAAAATCGACGGTGAGACGGCCGAAGCAAGAAGAAGACGCGTTTGGATGCGCTATTACAATTTCTTCCTTGAGAATAACTACAAATCATTATTTTATTTTGAATACCGCTGGTCCTATCGTTTTGCGGATTACAGAAAGCAGGCGGAAGAAGCGGGAACCGTATATATCGAAGTCGTGCAGGAATTTGCGAAAGTACTTTTGGGACATGCAATTGTAACGAATGCCGACAGAGAAGAAATCAACTGGATCATTGAAAACACAAGCATGTATGCGAAACGTGCGCTGCTTGGAGAAATCAGGAAAGACGAGGCAACCGCAACGGCAATCTATAACCGGATTTTCTACGGACTGGGTGCCCTGGCGGGATAAAACACAGGAATGAAGGATTTCTTTAAAAAATATCCGGCGTTAATTGCTTTTATAGGGGTTGGAGTTTTAATTACCATAATCTTTGTGTTTTACGAGATTATGTACAACACCCAGAACAAAGAACAGCAGAATCAGTATGATGAGTTGAACCAAAAAGCGTGGATTACGGAAGTCGGAGAGGATGAACCGGAGATTTCTCCGGAGGATCTCGAAAGAGCTGAAAACGAAGCAAAAATGAAGGCTTTTTTGGAAACGGTGGATAATCCTGATTTTTACAAAAAGCAGTTAAGAAGCCGTCCGAACTTTGATACATACCGGGAAATAAACGATGAAGTAATCGGTTTCGTGCTGATTCCCGATACGAAGATTGAATATCCGGTACTCAGAAACGAAAGCAGAAGGGATTATTACTTAAAACGAAACATTGACGGTTCGACCGGTTATCCGGGCTGCATCTATGTAGAGAATATCAACGGACCGGACTTTCGTGATCCGGTAACGATTACATACGGACACAACATGGCGAACAAAACGATGTACGGACAGCTTCACGACATCTACAGAAACAAAGAATTCCGTGAAGCTCACAAATATGTATTCGTATATCAGCCGGAAGGCGTAAGTTTATATGAAATCATCGCGGCATCCTCTTATTCGGACTCACATCTTTTGGCCGATGATTTTAAGAAAGAAGGAAACGGATTCCTTTTTACCGGCGTCAAACCGGACGATCAGGTAAACGTAATGAAACATTTAAAGGAGTACGGCGATAAAGGTGCCTACTTTAAAGAAGGCGAAGAAGTAACGGAAAATGACAGGCTGTTCGTAATGGCGACCTGCTCGAGCAGCAGAATGAGGGTTATTGTTGTAGGAAAATTATTGTTTACGCATTTGTATTAATGAAACTTTCAGTAAACATTGATTTATAGAGATTTATAGAAATTTAGAAACTGAGGAACAGGAAACATCAATATCTAACCAGGAGAGGAAGAGAAGATGGAAAAGAAAAAACTGACTTGGAAAAAAATCAAGAAAGCGGGGGCGATAGCGTTGTCGTTTGTGACAATGTTATCTACGTTGTCGTTCGGAGGAGCGATTAACGGATCCGACAAAGCGGAAGCTGCGTCGCAGGGATATACCGTCGATATTAATCTTTATGATTACGACAAAAAAACCCTAAAAGATCCTGACGAAACGCTTTATTCAAAGAATAATAACGGGCCGTTTTATGTTGTGGCGGTTGCAAAGGGCGGACATCCGGGAGACGTCTGGACCACTTACGCGGTAAAGAAAGTAGACTCATTAAGCAGTAAAACTACTACCGTTTCTTTTAACCGTAGTGATTTCAGGGTTGATAATTATAACGGGCATATAAATGATTATGGTAACCGCGAGTTTAATCCTCAGACATGGCAATGGGAATCCACAGGTCATTATGATACGGCTAATACATACAAAATGGACAGTGTTACGCTTTATCGTGTTAAGGATGGTCTGAATTGGTGGGATGTAAAAACCGATAATATTGTTTTGGAAGATTTGATTGATCAGTTTGATCGTGATGATGCAGCTCCTGAAGGATATAAATTTATTGATGGTACTTTAGATAATAATAAGGCAACTATTAAAATGTATAAATCTGATTATCCGGCTGCTTATGAAATGCGCCTTTCCTTTACAGGGGATGGTGGCAACATAAAACCGGAAGATGGATACATTGCCATAGTAAAAGTCGAACATGCAACCGGTGGTGATACATTTTATGTTACAGATAATATTGACTATACCGGTTCGAATTTAATCTTTAAGGTTTCTGAGTCAGATTGGCTTGATCAGAACGGGAATCCGATTGCAAAAAACAAATTTACCGGACATGAAAAGAGCAGAACAGTTTATCTGGTAAAACTAATGGATGGAAACACACGTCCTTCCGATTCTGATTTGATTAAAATGCAGGAGTCCCAGGTTCGTGTAATTTCCCAGGGATCGACAGCCGGTGCATATTCGTATGCCAATGTTACTTCGGGAAGCGAAAAAAACGAAGTTGAGAAAATTGAAACATTTTATGATCAATTGAACTTTACAGCAATTCCTATTGATACCAGTTATAACTTTTTAAGTGTCCTCGGAGATGCAGCGAATTATGGTATCGTATCGAATGATTTTACATCAGTTGGACATTTTGAGAGTAATCTTGCCGTAAATAAAATGAACGGCTGGAGCAGCGTCGTTCAGGCCGATCTTTCCGGAGATGGAGTAAAACATGTTCCCGGAAACTTTATAGTAGGAGAAATTGAAGAAGGAGTTACAATGCATTTTGGGTACCCGGATTGTAACGAAACTTCCTATATGATTTCCACAAAACCGTCGCTTGAGAAGGTTGTATTGGAAGCAGGTACTTCTGATATCGTTGTACTTGTTGAAACTGACAAGAAAACCATTGATGATACAATCAACGGGATGCTTAACCATATGAAGAGCGTTTCTGAGTACTTCCTCTCTATGCCTACTGTAAAATTCGACGGTGAAGGAGAGAAAGGAGCAGTTATTGATATAACATCCTTCCCGGAGAATGCAGTGGTTTGCGTTGACGGAGATAAATATCTGAAAGCCATGGCAGAGGATGCGAATGGTTTAACACAGGGTATCAATATTAAATGCAAGGATTCTCAACTTGTAGTATTCAACTTCGATGAAGACTATAAGGACAGAAAGATTACGATTAATACTATCAATGTAAACGGCTATGACTCTACTACAACACCCGGTGGTTTTAATAATGATAATAACAATCAGGCAGATTATGTATCGCAGCATGTAGTATGGAATCTTGCTACTGCGAAAGATGTAGATCTGAATAAATCAGGCGGTATTTATCTTACCCCGAAGAAAGATGCGTTTGTTGATGTAGTCGGACCTGCTTGCGGTTGGATTGTAAATGCAGGTCACACGCAGGTGGGAGTTGCCGAGTTCCACTTTGTTTATCAGGGACTGACAAGAAATGACAGAGTTAATTTAAAACTTGCCAAAACAGTAGACGGGGTTGCTGCAGCGAATAATCAGGTATTTGACTTTACCGTTGAAAAACTTGAAGGAAATGATTTTGTTCCTGTTCAGATATATGATGATCAGGAAGAAAAAATGGTTGACTATATCGTTCAAAATAAAGGAAAAGATATTACCATTCCTGTAACTGAGATGCAGGACGGAAAAAATGTAATTCGGATTAAGGAAAAGACGAAAGCCGGTTATGAGGAAAACACTCAGGTATTTTATGCGGTCTTCGAAGTAAAAGTGATTATGGTCGGCACTACTCCTGTAAAGATTCCGGGAACGCCGACATATTACACTGACTTTGATGTTGCTACAAATAAAGCATCAAATCAGGTGACTTCGACGCCTACTTTCCAGAATAAGAAACTGGATGATATCGGAAATCTGTACATATATAAGACTTTCTCCGGTGATATTACTCAGGATGAGTTTGAAGGAGCACTTTCTTTTGATGTCGAATTTCCGAATGGCGATGTAAAGACATATAAACTTGCATCTGACGGATTTAGTTTTAACAGCACAAATAATCGCTATGAACTCCTTTTAGAAGATGTGCCCGTAGGAGACTATAAGGTGACGGAAAAAACAGTCACTCCTCTCGGACGTTCGGTATCCGTCAGCTATACCCTTGACGGTGGTGCTTCGACCGATACGGGTATCAACAGTGAAGTAGATGCTTCCGTAACCAGAAATACAGATACGGAACTGGCATTTAATGATGTATATAAAGAGCAAAAAGGAACTCTTATTGTTCAGAAGGTGCTGCCGGCAGGAAGTCCTGTTGATTTCACGCATCCGTTTGAATTTGAACTTTACAAAGACGGTGTTGCTACCGGAATAAAGAAAACGACTAACGGAAACGGTGAAGCCGTATTTACCGGCCTTGACGTTATCAAGGATTACACGGCGAACCCGGTTGTTAAATATGTTTATACGGTTGTGGAAACTGATAGTTCCGCAGCGGTAGCCGGTTATACGAACAGTGTTACATATTCGCCGGCTGATGCAGTAGTTGGATATGCTACACGAACAACAATTGATGCAACCAATACTTATACACGGGAAACCGGAACCTTAAAGATTACGAAGACGATTAAGGGATCCGTAACACCTGAAGAAGCAGACGGATTACTTAAGTTCACCGTAACCGGACCTGAATATCCGAACGGACAGGAATTTACAATCGGTCAGGGCGGATTTGATTATGATGCTACGACCAAGGTATATACCCTTACCCTGGATGGAATTAAAGCAGGTAAGTATACCGTTGAAGAAACAACCAAGAATATTGACGGAAATGACGTAACCGTTAAGTATACGGTTGACCAAACCACAACGGAAGGTACCAAGGCATCCAATCTTGATGTAGCAGCAGGAGGAACCGCACAGGTTGACTTCGAGGATGACTATGCAAGTATACCGGTTGAAGTACATCTCAGCGCAAATAAGACACTTACCGGAGAAACTCTTGCGGCAAACCAGTTCAGCTTTACACTCAGTGATGCTCAGGGTGTACTGCAGACCAAGAAGAACGATAGAGACGGAAATGTAACATTTGATACATTATCGTTTGACCAGGCGGGAACCTATACCTATACGGTAGAGGAAACCGATAAGACAGATACTACCAACTATGAATACAGCGATGAAGTTTATACCGTAGTTGTAACAGTAACGGAAGATAAAGGTAAATTAGCGCGTACAACGAAGATTACCAATAAAGCAGGTACGGAAGTTGTTACGATGGACTTCGCAAATACCAAGAAAGAT
>JAILAD010000038.1 GCA_024681795.1 Lachnospiraceae bacterium
ATCCTTGTGTTCGGGTGAAAGACACAAACTGTGTCTTTCGCCTTATAAATCCATTGGAAAGTGAATTATATCTACAGTTTTCAAGGTTCAATCGGACCTTTTTTCTTGGTCCGCTGTTTTCATAACTTACTTGACACTACCGTCGAATTAATAACCCATTCCGCCCATGCCGGCACCTGCAGGCATTGCGGGAGCATCTTCCTTTATATTAGCGACTGCGCTCTCTGTCGTCAAGAAGGTAGATGCAACGGATGTTGCATTCTGGAGTGCACTTCTTGTAACTTTGGCGGGATCAAGGATTCCTGCGTCAATCATGGAAACATATTCTTCCTTCAGCGCATCAAATCCGGTTCCGACTTCGGATTCATAAACCTTGTTGATGATAACGGAACCGTCAAGTCCTGCATTTGCGGCAATGTGATAAAGCGGAGCCTTGAGTGCGGTCAGCACAATCTGAGCACCGGTCTTCTCATCACCTTCCAGCGTATCCGCAAGTTTTGCAACTTTCTTGGATGCGTGAATATATGCGCTTCCGCCGCCTGCGATAATACCTTCTTCCACTGCCGCACGGGTAGCTGCCAGCGCATCTTCCATACGGAGTTTTGCTTCCTTCATCTCGGTTTCGGTAGCAGCACCTACACGGATTACTGCAACTCCGCCTGCAAGCTTTGCAAGACGCTCCTGTAATTTTTCCTTATCGAAATCGGAAGTGGTCTCTTCAATCTGTTTCTTAATCTGGGCAACTCTTCCGCTGATGGCATCCTTGTTACCTTCACCGTCAACAATGATGGTGTTCTCTTTCTGAACCTTAACGGATTTCGCGCGTCCCAAATCATCGAATGTGGTGTCTTTCAGTTCAAGACCGAGATCCGAGCTGATTACCTTGCCGCCGGTAAGGATTGCGATATCCTCCAGCATTGCTTTTCTTCTGTCGCCGTAGCCGGGAGCCTTAACCGCTACAACATTGAAGGTTCCGCGGAGTTTGTTTACGATTAATGTGGTAAGAGCCTCGCCTTCCACATCTTCCGCGATGATTAAAAGCTTTGCACCGGACTGTACGCACTGCTCAAGAAGGGGCAGGATATCCTGAATATTGCTGATTTTCTTATCGGTAATCAGGATATACGGATTGTCGAGTACGGCTTCCATCTTTTCCATATCGGTTGCCATGTATGCGGATAAGTAACCGCGGTCAAACTGCATACCTTCTACCAAATCGAGTTCGGTCTGCATGGTCTTGCTTTCCTCGATTGTGATTACGCCGTCCTTGGAAACCTTCTCCATTGCGTCTGCAACCATGTTTCCTACTTCGTCATCTCCGGCGGAAATTGCGGCAACTCTTGCGATATGCTCTTTTCCGTTTACCTTGGAACTCATTTCCTTAATTGCTTCCACTGCACAGTCGGTTGCTTTCTTCATACCTTTTCTTAAGATAATCGGATTAGCGCCTGCTGCCAGGTTCTTCATTCCGGCATTGATCATTGCCTGGGCAAGAACGGTTGCGGTCGTGGTTCCGTCACCTGCAACGTCATTGGTCTTGGTTGCAACTTCTTTGACAAGCTGTGCACCCATGTTTTCAAATGCATCTTCAAGTTCAATTTCTTTTGCAATGGTAACACCGTCGTTCGTAATTAAAGGTGCGCCGTAAGATTTATCCAGAACTACGTTTCTTCCTTTCGGTCCGAGTGTTACGCGGACGGTGTCCGCAAGTTTGTTAACGCCGGCTTCGAGAGACTGTCTTGCCTCTGAACCGTACTTGATTTCTTTTGCCATGATTTTTACCTCCGATTATTAATGGTTAATTATAATGACTGATTCTTATTTTAAAATTGCAAGAATATCGGACTGTTTTACGATAATGAATTCTTCCTCGCCGATTTTAACTTCGGTTCCGGTATATTTGGAATAGATTACCTGATCGCCGACTGCTACTTCCATCTTTACTTCTTTTCCGTCGGGAAGAGTTCCGGGTCCTACTGCAACAACCTCTGCCTGCTGCGGTTTTTCCTTGCTCTGTCCGGGAAGAACGATTCCGGATGCGGTAGTTTCTTCTGCTTCAAGCTGTTTTAAAACAACCTTGTCACCAAGCGGTACCAATTTACTCATAGTTTCTGCCTCCTTCTATTTCGCATTGAATCTTTACTTTACCGATTAATACTTACATATTTTTGTTAGCACTCTTTGTTCTCGAGTGCTAACTACTGTATAATAGTTTCTTTGCAGACAAAGCGCAACCGCAAATAAATCACGATATTAAGTATTTTCTCTGTTTTGCTCTTATTTTCTCGTTTTTTCTCGTTATTTTATCGCAGGCATTCACTTTATGCAATCCTTCTTACGCAAAAAACGCCAATCCGGTTCTTCTTCAAATCTTCTTCAAACTAAAATCTCATCGAAAATCTAAAGTAACAATTCTCTTGCATATCCTTTTCTTTTTTTTAATATGGTGGTATCATATATAGTGATTTTTTATGGGTAGATAATAAACCCATATTGAAGGAGCATGAAATGATTAATTTCCTCAGAGGAATTTACAGAAGCATAAAGAATCTTTCGAGCGGCGAAGAAATTCTCTCCGACCGCCGGAAGTTTAATTATATTTGTATTTCCTTTGCAATTATCCATCTGGTTTCCCTTGTATTCTTTGCACTGTTAAAAAACGAGCTTCTGGTTGCATTCCATGTACTCGCAATCATACTCTATTTCGGATTGTTATCGCTTGCAAAAAAGAAACATTATTTTATTGTCAGCCTGATTGCGGAAATTGAAGTACTTGCAGCCGTCAGCCTGATTTCTTTTTCGTACGGTTCCATGCTCGGATATTCCATGTACTGCTTTGCGATGATTCCGACCATTTTTTATATCACATCCACCGTAAAGGATATGAAGCATAATACGATTTACTGCTACATTTTCACCTTTATTACAATGCTCACATACTTTACGATTGTCATCTCCGAACCGTTCTTTACGATTTCGGAAGACTTGTCGATGCATCCCGTACTGACGCTTTTCATCCGGCTTTTCAACGCGGCGGTAACCTTCCTCTTCTGCGTGGCTTTCTCCCTTCTCTTCGTCTGGGAAATGAAATCCAATACTTCGCAGTTGCAGCGGAGAAACCAGCAGCTCGTGGAAGTATCCAGAAAGGATCCGCTTACAAAACTTGCAAACCGCAGAAGCATGATGGAAAAATTAAATCTTTCCATGCACTTTCTGCAGCTTGAGAATCACCCGTTCAGCGTTATCCTCTGCGACATCGATCATTTTAAAAAAGTAAACGACGTTTACGGTCACGACTGCGGAGATAAAGTTCTCGTTACCGTTGCGGACAGTATCTCATCACAGCTTCGCGACACCGATTTTGTCTGCCGCTGGGGCGGTGAGGAAATCCTGATTGTCATTGACGGGCGTCTGCAGACCGCTACCGCAATTGCGGAAAGAATGCGCAGTAATATCGCATCTACCGTGGTGATGCATGAAGGACAGCAGGTCAGTGTTACCATGACTTTCGGTGTGGCACAGGCAGAGAAGAACTACCGGATTGAAGACTTAATCCAGCTCGCCGATACCAGACTTTACTACGGCAAGGAACATGGACGTAACCAGGTCGTATCCCAGGATCTGAAAGATTAGGACAGAAAAAACATGTAATAAAATACATCACAGAAAGAAACATACATAGTATGAAAGCAGGCTCAGCCTGCTTTTATGCGGAAAAGAAAGGATTTATGATTCATGATTTCAGCAAACAACGTTTCCCTTCGATTTGGGAAAAAAGCACTCTTTGAAGACGTTAACATCAAGTTTACCGAAGGAAACTGCTACGGTTTGATCGGAGCCAACGGTGCCGGCAAATCGACTTTCTTAAGAATTCTTTCGGGGGACCTGGAGACCACGACCGGTGACATTACCATCACTCCCGGACAGCGTCTCTCCGTACTCGAACAGGACCATTTCAAATACGACGAGTATACCGTAATGGATACCGTAATTCTCGGTAACCCCAGACTCTACGAAGTCATGAAGGAAAAAGACGCCATTTATGCAAAAGAAGATTTTTCCGATGAGGACGGCATCCGCGCAAGCGAACTCGAAGGGGAATTTGCGGAGATGGACGGATGGGAAGCAGAATCCAATGCCGCCAACCTGTTAAACGGTCTCGGCGTGGACACGGAATTCCACTACTCTCTCATGAAGGATCTGGACGGTAACTTAAAAGTCAAGGTTTTACTCGCCAAGGCACTTTTCGGAAACCCGGACATCCTTTTACTCGATGAGCCCACCAACCATTTGGATCTGGACGCGATTGCCTGGCTCGAGGAATTTTTAATCAATTTTGACAACACCGTTATCGTGGTATCCCACGACCGTTATTTCTTAAATAAAGTCTGCACTCATACCGCAGACATTGACTACGGCAAAATTCAGTTATATGCCGGCAATTATGATTTCTGGTACGAATCCAGCCAGCTTCTCATCCGTCAGATGAAGGAAGCGAACCGTAAAAAAGAGGAAAAAATCAAAGAGCTCCAGGAATTCATTTCCCGTTTCTCCGCGAATGCCTCCAAATCCAAGCAGGCAACCTCAAGAAAAAGAGCACTGGAGAAAATCGAGCTGGAAACCATCAAACCCTCCAGCCGTAAATATCCTTATATCGACTTCCGTCCCGACCGCGAAATCGGAAACGAAGTACTTACGGTGGACGGAATTTCCAAAACAATTAACGGGGAAAAAGTACTGAATAATATCTCGTTTATTTTAAACCGTGATGATAAAGTTGCATTCGTCGGAAGCAACGAAATTGCCAAGACGACTCTGTTCCAGATTCTCGCGGGGGAAACGGAACCGGATGAGGGAACCTACAAATGGGGAGTTACCACTTCTCTCGCATATTTCCCGAAGGACAATACAAAAGAATTTGACAATGACTTAACCATCGCGGACTGGCTCATGGGCTACTCTCCCGTCAAGGATATCACGTATGTCCGCGGTTTCCTCGGAAGAATGCTCTTTGCCGGTGAAGACGGGGTAAAGAAAGTCCGGATTCTCTCCGGTGGTGAGAAAGTCCGCTGTCTTTTAAGCAAAATGATGATCAGCGGTGCAAACTGCTTAATTCTGGATGAGCCCACCAACCACCTCGACATGGAATCCATTACCGCCTTAAACAACGGTCTGATTAAATTCCCGGGTGTGGAACTCTTCTCCTGCCATGACCATCAGTTTGTACAGACTACGGCAAACCGCATTATGGAAATCATGCCGGACGGTTCCTTAATTGATAAGATGACCACCTACGATGAATACCTCGAAAGCGATGAGATGGCAAGAAAGCGCACCATTTACGTAGCGAAACGCGAGGATGACGAAAACTGATAACTTACCAAAGAGCCGGAATACCCGGCTCTGTTTTTTCAAAACAAAGGAAAAAAATGAACGCGATTGATTTACATGTACACTCCACATATTCGGACGGCACAATGACCCCCGCCGAACTTCTGAAACTTGCGGAAGAAACCGGACTTGCCGCATTTGCCTTAACGGACCACGACGCCACGAAAGGTCTGGATGAAATCCTCGCCCTTTCCGCTTCTTCACCGGTTGAAGTGGTTCCCGGTATTGAAATTACCACTGCCGTCCCCGGTAAGGACATTCATATTCTCGGATATTACATCAATTATCACCGGCCGGAACTTCAGGAATTTCTGAAAGATCTGGTCCGGAAACGGGAGGACCGCAACCGCAGGATGTGCGAACGTCTTCACGATGCCGGTCTTTCCATTACATATGATGCCCTTCGCGCATCCGTTTCCCCGAATACGATTCTGACTCGTATGCATTTTGCAAGATTTTTGTTAAATGCCGGAGACGTCTCTTCCCTGGACGAAGCATTCAGCCGGTATCTTGGGGACCGCTGCCCCACTTATGTGCATCGTGAAAAAGTTCTGCCCGAAGATGCGGTACGGATTATCCGAAAAGTCGGCGGAGTTCCTGTTCTCGCGCATCCGATTCTTTACGGTTTTTCCGACGAAAAACTGGAGCATCTGGTTGCATCCTTAAAAGACGCCGGCCTTGCAGGGATTGAAACGGTATACAGCACTTACCGTGCTGCCGATGAAAGACAGATCCGGTCTCTTGCAGACAGATATGACCTTATTATGACGGGTGGCTCTGATTTTCACGGAAGCAATAAACCACTGATCAAACTCGGCAAAGGTATGGGAAAGCTGTTCATACCGGAGGAGTTTCTTGACAATATTAAGGCAGAATATCTCAGAAACTATTCCTGCAGCCCTCAAAAACCCGATAAAGTCGACTCCGAAGCGACCGTTCGTAACGCTGACATTCCCGCTCCCGTCCCGGGACTTCTGACGTTCGATATGGACGGAACCCTCCTTGACGATCACAAACAAATAACTCCGAAAACAAGAGAAGCTCTGGAAAAGGCAATCCGAAAGGGATACCGCTTTACGATTTCCACGGGTCGCCCCCTTACGAGTATTTTAAGGCTGGTCGACTCCCTTGACCTCCGTAAATATAACCCTTTAATCAGCGCCTTCAACGGCGGATGTATTTATGATCTGAATGAAGAAAAATTGCTGTATAAAGAAGTTCTGGACAAAGAAACCGCCGAAACAATCAAGAAAATTGCACTCTCCCACGGGCTTCATTTTCATACCTATACCGAACGCGAAGTGATTTCCGAACGGGACACCGAAGAAGTTCGCTACTACTCAAAATACGTCGGTCTCGAATACCGTGTATGCAATAATGTATTGGAGGAAGAACCCTGCCCATACAAGATTATCATCATGCATTTAACGGACCGTTCGAAACTCGAGGAAGTGCAGGAAGAAGTTTTAAAACGTCTGTCCGGCCGGGTACAGTGCCTGTTCAGCAACAATACTTTCCTTGAAATGATACCGGTAAGCTCGGGCAAAGATGTTGCCCTTCGGAAAATGTGCGAAACGGAAGGTATTCCTTTTGAACAATCATATGCGTTTGCGGATCAGGACAATGACATTACCATGCTGCGTGCTTCCGCACACGGAGTCGCCCTTGTAAACGGTTCAACGGGCGCAAAAAAAGCCGCCGGATACATTACCTTTCTGGATAATAATCACGACGGCCTGGTTCCTTTTCTGGAAGCTCTTTAAAAGCGGAATCGCATATTATTCTTCATAATCGAAACAGCTGCGCACGGAAGTAAACGGACGTACTTTCGTGTCTGCAACTTCCACATGTGCAGGATGTACGGAATATCCTTTTAACGCATCCACGCTTTCAAAGGAAGAGTCCAGCATCAGATCCGTGTTGGAACTGTCAAGTCCTTCGGTAATTACCTTAATGTCCGTAAGTCCCGGAATCTTTCCCTTCAGTCCTTCCAGGCCTTCCTTGATTGCCGCCTTTACTTCATCCTTGTTTGCAACTTCTTCTTTCAGTTTCCAAAGAATCACATGTTTTACCATCTTCTCTTTCCTTTCCCTTTTTTCAGATGTTTTTCTCTGTTGTGTTTCCGGTCGTATGTCCGGCATATCTTTTACTTTAAAACCAGCTCCACCGGACAGTGGTCGGACCCCATAACCTCCGGGTGAATCGAAGCATCCTCTATTCTGTCTTTCAGTTTTTCGGATACCACGAAATAATCAATACGCCATCCCGCATTCTTCTCCCTGGCATGAAACATATAGGACCACCAGGAGTATGCATCTTTTCTGTCCGGATAGAGATAACGGAACGAATCCACATAACCGCTCTCTAATACCTTTGTAAAGCAGGCTCTCTCTTCGTCCGTAAAACCTGCATTTCCGCGATTGCTTTTCGCATTTTTCAAATCGATTTCCTGATGTGCTACATTTAAATCACCACAATAAATAACCGCTTTCTTTTTTTCCAGTTTCAGAATATAAGCAAGGAACGCTTCTTCCCAGGTCTGCCGATAGGCAAGGCGCGTCAGTTCCCTCTGAGCATTCGGAACATAAACGACAATCATATAAAAATCATCAAATTCCGCCGTGATTACCCGCCCCTCATGGTCGTGTTCTTCCACACCGATTCCGTAAGTTACGGATAACGGCTCTGTTCTCGTAAACAGTGCCGTTCCGGAATATCCCTTTTTCTCGGCATAATTCCAGTACTGATGGTAACCGGGCAAATCCAGGTCATGCTGTCCTTCCTGAAGTTTGGTCTCCTGCAGACAGAAAATATCCGCATCCAGAGCTTGGAAGGAATCCATAAAGCCTTTGGTAAGGCATGCACGAAGCCCGTTTACATTCCATGAAATCAGTTTCATAATATTCTTTCTTCCTTTTTCGGCAGTTATTTTTGTAACAATTTTGTAATGGGGTCAGGCACCATTACAGAATAATCTTTCCGTTTCGAATCAGCCGGCAAAATTCACCGACCGGGAATCCCACAACATTGGTATAATCGCCTTCGATTCCGGTCACGAATTTTCCTCCGAGTCCCTGAATTCCATATGACCCGGCTTTGTCCATCGGTTCACCGGTATCAATATATTCCCGGATTTCTTCATCCGGAAGTTCGTCAAACGTCACCTTTGTCTCCGAATGAAAAACCAGTTTTCCTTCCGGTGTAAGTACACAGACTCCCGTAAATACGCTGTGTGTATCTCCGCTTAATGATTTCAGCATCCGGAACGCATCTTCTTTATCCTTCGGCTTACCCAAAACCTCGCCTTTATGATACACGATCGTATCCGCGCCGATTACGGACTCTGAACCCGAAAGTCTTTCAAAAACAGCCTGTGCTTTTCTGGCTGCCAGTTCTTCTACAATCTGATCCGGTGAAAGTCCCGGCTCCACGCTTTCATCCGCCTCAGCCGACAAAACCGTAAACTCCGTAATATTGCCGAGCAGTTCCTTTCTTCTCGGAGAGTTGCTTGCAAGAATCCAGGTATGTTTCCTCTTCTCCATCTTAAGACTCTCCTCCCGGGTTTATCTCCGGCACAAATACACGTGTATTCTTAATGTCTTTTCGAAACGAATTCTTTTTCTCTTCCGCTTCCCTGCAGAAAGCATCCTGGGAACCGAACGTCACTTTGCCGCGCTTGTCCGGTTTTGCATATGTTCCGTCCGGCTGTAAAATATAAGCCTTTAAATTATCCTGCAGTTCCGCATCAAGAATATGCCACAGTCTCGCTGTCAGTTCCCGGTTCTCAACGGGGAAAAGAATTTCGACCCTTCGCTCCAGATTTCTCGGCATCCAGTCCGCGCTGCTTAAATAATATTCCTCGTTTCCGCTGTTTCTGAAATAGTAGATTCTGCTGTGCTCCAGGAAATTTCCGACAATGGAGTGTACCGTAATATTGTCGGAGATGCCCGGTATTCCCACCTTCAGGCAGCAGATTCCGCGGACAATCAGATCAATCTTTACACCTGCATTGGAAGCTTCATAAAGCGCCATAATAATATCCTGGTCACAAAGAGAATTCATTTTGGCAATGATTCTTCCTTCCTCCCCGTTAACTGCATGTTCTGTTTCTCTGCCGATCAGACTTAAAAATTTATCCTTCATCCAAATCGGTGCCAGGGAAAGTTTATTCCAGCCCTGCGGTTCGGAATATCCGGAAAGCATGTTAAATACTGCCGTGGCATCCTCACCGATTGCTTCGTTGCAGGTAAACATTCCGAGGTCTGTATAAAGTTTTGCAGTCGCATCATTGTAATTACCCGTTGCCAGATGGACATAACGGCGGATACCGTCTTCTTCCCTTCGTACTACAAGTGTAATTTTACTGTGTGTTTTTAATCCGACCAGACCGTAGATAACGTGGCACCCTGCTTTCTCAAGCCTCTTTGCCCAGACAATATTGTTTTCTTCGTCGAATCTTGCCTTTAACTCCACCAGTACGGAAACCTGTTTTCCGTTTTCCGCCGCTTCCTCAAGTGCCGCAATAATCGGGGAATTTCCGCTGACACGGTAAAGCGTCTGCTTAATTGCAAGCACGTCTTTGTCCCGCGCCGCTTCCTTGATGAAGTTTACAACCGGCTCAAAACTCTCGTACGGATGATGCATCAGAATGTCTTTTTTCCGAATGGAAGTAAAAATATCTTCATCCGGGTTAATATCATAAACCGGGATCGGTTCGAAACGCTTCAGTTTATAATCCTCGAACCCTTCCAGTCCGTATACTTTCATAAATACCGTCAAATCCACGGTTCCGTCAATCCGGAAAATATCCTCTTCCTCAATCTGCAGTTCATCCACCAGGATTTTTAACAGTTTCTTCGGAACGGAATCCTGCACCTCCAGACGGATAGCCTTTCCCCACTGACGACGTTTTACCTGCTTTTCAATCTCTTTTAAAAGATCTTCCGCCTCATCCTCATCAATGGAAAGGTCGGCATTTCTCATGATTCTGAAAGGTGATGCACAAATAACATCGTAATTTAAAAACAGTTTACTGATATTCCGCTCGATTACCTCTTCCAGAAAAATAATCTTCTTTCCGTCTTTGCATGGAAGCGGAACAATTCTGTTTAATACTCCCGGAACCTGTACGGTGGCAAATTCGGTTTCCGCCACGGAACCGGATTTTCCTCCGTTCTTGCCGTTGCCGTCCTTCTTTCCCGTTTTCTTCCGTTTTACCAATGCTCCGATATTTAAAGACTTGTTTCGAATTAACGGAAACGGTCTGGAAGAATCCACCGCCATCGGTGTCAGAACCGGATATACGTTTTCTTCAAAATACTCATCCACATACTCAGCCTCTTCCGCCGTCAGTTCCTCATGAGATCGCAGAATCGTAAGTCCGGTTTCCGAAAGAGCCGGAATCAGACTACGATTGTAGGTGGAATACTGACTTGCAACCAGTTCATGGGTTTTTTCGGAAATTGCCGCAAGCTGCTGCTTCGGCGTCATCCCCGCAATGTCCTTCTTGGTATATCCCGCATCCACCATATCCTTTAAAGATGCAACGCGAACCATATAGAATTCATCCAGATTCGAGGAAACGATGCTTAAAAATTTCAGCCTTTCAAACAACGGTATCGTTCTGTCCTTTGCTTCCCCCAGAATACGCTCGTCAAAGCGTAACCAGGAAAGTTCACGGTTGATATAATAATCCGGATTCTTTAAATTTAAACCTGCCATTTTTATCCCTTCAGTTTATGCTTTTTTATACGCTCATATTAAATGCTTTTTTAATAATATTTATATACTCTTTTTCTGTTTCAAAATCGGATGGACGTTGTAAACCTCTTCAAAGAACTTCACTTTTCCGTCAAACAGTCCTTTTTCAAGTTCTATATTTTTATCGGTATCCACACGAAGAATCAGTTCATCGTCATCAAGCGTGATTTTAACGTTCGTGGATTTCTGTTTATGCGAAGAATCCAAAGCACAGGCAAGACGAAGGATTGCCGTTAATTTGGCAATGATTAAAAATCCCTCCCTGTCAATTGCGGTTTTACTTGCCAGTTCTTCAAAATAAGTAAATTCTTCATGATTGTATTTCACGATATTGGCCACAAGTTCCCGCTCCGCGTGGGAAAGCCCGATGATTTCGGTATTCATTACAACATGATAGGAACACATCCCGACACTCGTAAGTGACATGTATCTTCCGCTGTCCTGCAAAAGCGCCGCAATTCTTAAATACAGCCTCTCCCTCTTCCCGAGTCCGTGCAGTTTCTTTGTTGCGTCAAAAATACTGATTGTAAGCTTTTCCAATGCTTCCCCGCGTTTCTTACTGCCCTGATAACGGTTCGAAATATTCTTGGCACAAGCAATGATATCCTGCTCAAAATCATGCTTTGGCATAATTAACTTATTGCTTACCGCATAGTCATATGCAATACCGTCACAGAGTGTCACTCCCGGAACCCATAAAAATCCTGCCCCCAGAATATCCATGGTACATTTGATCAACTGCGTGGAAATAATCACGGACTCCGTCATTTCCTTAAAATATTCCCCGTCCAGCAGGGAAATAAATGTATCTTTTGACATATATCCGTTCGCCGGACCGGTTGCAGACCTGTAGTTGCAAAGAGAATTGGAAACATAGTCGTCAACCACAATTATATTGTCAATTTCCCGGTCTTTTACATGGAGTTTTTTAAATACCGAAAGCTGGTCGATAATCATTTCTTCCAGAAGTGATACCGTATGGGACGGCTTCGCACCGACCTCGTTTAACATATCTTTCAGACGGAAAACTCCGAGACGAATATTCTGCGTGGTAATCAGGGTATCCTTATCAAACAGCGAAAGCTGGATACTTCCGCCTCCGATATCCAGAATCGCGGTACCTTTTCCGATAATGGTTTCAAATCCCGCTCCGGCGGATGCCACGGATTTATAATCCAGATATCTCTGCTCGGAATTGCTGAGCACGTCAATTACCAGACCGGTTCGGATTTTAATCCGGTCCAGAATTACCTGTGTATTGTTCAACTCCCTGATCGCACTGGTTCCGTAGGCCCTGTAATCGCTTACGCCGTACGTATCCATAATTCCTTTAAATTCGCGAAGAATATGGCATAGCTCATCCATGCGCTCATAGGAAAGGATACCCTGTGAATACGACTCGGTACCCAAATCAAGGCGATGACGGACATGGTCGATCACCTTCCATTCTTTTCCGGAAAAAATTTCAAATATCTTCAGACTGAGTTCATAGGAACCCACGTCGATTGCAGCAAACAGTTTTTTCTTCATACTATTCCTCTTCCTTCAACGTAAGCACATAAGTTTCCTTCACTCGTGCGAGCATCTCAAGCGTTGTCAGGCCCAGAATCGGATGGCGCTTATACGGTGCAATTTCACTAAGCGGAAGCAGTACAAAATCACGGTTTGACATATCCAGGTGCGGAATTCTCAAATGATCCCTCTCCAGAATGATATCGTCATAATAAAGGATGTCCAGATCCAGTGTCCTCGGTCCCCATTTTACCAGCCTTTCCCTTCCCGCTTCCCGTTCTTCCGTCTGAAGTCTGGTTAACAGTTCAATCGGGGAATATAACGTTTCCATGCAGAATACGGAATTAAAGAAATCTTCCTGCTCCACTCCGCCGTATGCTCTGGAACGATACATTTTGGAGGAACGAAGAACCCTGCAGTTTTCATCCGCATCAAGATTTTCAAGGGCATTTTTGATTAATTCTTCGCTTTCTCCCATATTGGAGCCGGTTGCAATATAAGCTTTATGCCAGCTTCTTTCGATTTTTACGGATACGGTATCAAAAGGCAGCGGAATCGGTGCCTCTGGTTTTTGAATTTCAAGTTTAATGCTTTGTGTCAAAGGGAATTTCACCATGATTTTACGTGCCAGATTGTTTGCAAGGGCTTCGAGTGTCTGAAACCGGCTCACTCTCATAAAATCATTGATATAAAGACAAACTTTGCCGTAGTCGACGGAATCATCAAGTGAATCGGAATCTCCTGCTTTGGAAGTATCCAGCAAAAGAGTGGCATTGACAATAAAATTCTGTCCTTTATCCCGCTCTTCTTCGTAAACTCCGTGCCACGCAAAAATTTTCAGACCGGAAATAATAATCTCGTCCATCATATCCGCACCCCCATGCATTATTATTTTTGCAGAATTGCCTCCGTCATACGGATGGCTCTTATATTTTCTTTCACATCATGTACACGTACAAATGCTGCGCCTTTTTGCACTGCCAGTACCGTGGTTACCAGGGTTCCTTCCAGACGTTCGTCGGCAGGCAGATCAAGTGTCAGGCCGATTACCGATTTTCTGGACGTTCCGAGCAAAACCGGAAATCCGAGGCTTTTGAATTCCTCAAGTCTGTTAATTACTTCCAGATTCTGTTCCCTGGTTTTTCCGAATCCGACTCCGGGATCCAGAATTATCTTATCCTTTGAAATCCCTGCTTTTTCCGCAAGCAGGCAGGTCTCTTTCAGTTCATTTTTGATATCCGGAATCAGATCCGTATAAACGGTATTGTCCCGGTTATGCATAAGTACGCAGAATGCGTTATATCGGGCAATCTTTCCTGCAAGCTCCCGATCCCCCTTCAGACCGTTTATATCATTAATGATCTCACAGCCTGCCGTAAGGGCCGCTTCCGCAACCGCAGATTTTGTGGTATCAACGGAAACCGGAATATCAAATTCGTTTTTAATGCGTTCGATTACCGGAAGGACTCTTTGTATCTCTTCTTCCGCGGTAACCGGAAGAAAACCGGGTCTTGTGGACTCCCCGCCGATATCAATTACGGCGGCGCCGTCGCGAATCATTTCCTCACAGTGAAAAAGCGCCGCATCGGAAGTATTATATTTTCCCCCGTCCGAAAAGGAATCCGGAGTTACATTCAGGATTCCCATCACATAGGTTTTATGCTCTGTATCGAATTGGTAATTTCCTATTTTCGTAGTTTACTTCCCCTTAGTTCCGTATGCTTTGTATAAACTACACTTCTTCAGCTTCCGGCTTATGATTTAACAGTTTAAAGAATAAATCCTGAAGACGCTCATCTTCCTTAAACACGCCTCTTGTAACTACAGTTGTAGTTTTACTTCCGGGCTTTTTTACTCCTCTTGCCGTCATGCAGAGATGCTCTGCCTCCACTACAATCATGACACCCTGCGGCTTTAATTCCTCCATCATGGCATCCGCAATCTCGGCCGTCATTTTTTCCTGAATCTGAAGACGCCTTGCATATGTCTCCACGCATCTTGCAAGTTTGGAAAGACCGACCACTTTACCGTTCGGAATATATGCAATATGCGCTTTCCCGAAAAACGGCATCATATGGTGCTCGCACATGGAATAGAAAACGATGTCTTTCTCCAGTACCATTTCATTGTTTTCCGCGGTAAACGTGCGGCTCAGATGATTGGCCGGAGCATCATCATATCCTGCCATCAATTCCGTATACATTCTTGCTATCCGGTCCGGTGTATCCTTTAATCCTTCTCTTTCCGGATCTTCCCCGATTCCTTCCAGAAGAAGTCTGACTGCTTCTTTTACTTTTTCCTGATCAACCATTTTACCAATCGTCTTTCTTTTTTCCGTCCCGCCTGTATCCGAGACGTTCTTTATTAATTTACACTGCTCTTTTGTTATTCTTCGCTGTTTCCTATTTCCCGCTCTTCTTCACATGGGTTTCATATGAGGATTTTAATCTTCCCATATAGGACAGGGATCCGAAAGCCAGAACCACTCCGTCCCCCCGTAAAAGACAGGCTTCCTCGAGTGCTTCCTCCACCGAATCCGCCGCTGATACATTCGGGTTATATTCGCGAAGAATCTGCGCCAGATCAAAGGCTTTCATCCCTCTCGGATTATCCGGCGGAGTAACGGTAATTATATAATCCGCCTTTGATGCACTGATGGCCGCAATCTCTTCCACAGCCTTATCTTTTAACACTCCCATTATATAAATAATCGGGCAATTTGTAAAATAATTGTCCATGGTCTTCATGAGCCGTTCCACCGCATCCGGATTGTGTGCTCCGTCCGCAATGACAAGAGGTTTTTTCCCGAGAATTTCAAATCTCGCCGGCCATTTGCATTCCCTGAATCCGGAACGGATTTTCTCTTCTTTCAGTTTAATACCGAGACCCTGCAAAACATCCAGCGCTTCAAGCGCAACGGATGCATTTTCCGGCTGACACTCCCCGAGAAGGGAAATCTCAACCTTTTTATGCGACTTATAATCGAATTTCTGAATCAGTCCGTAAGGAAGTCTCCCTGCGGAACTCGCTGTTTTCGACTGCGGAATAGCAATATCGTCGCGGTTTACGAATACTCCCGAAACATCTTCATGCTTCCCGCATTCTTCTTCCAAAACTTCTTTTACCGAATCCTCCTGGGGTGCAATTATCACATGGGTATGATCCTTGATAATTCCCGCTTTCGTACGGGCGATTTCTTCCAGTGTGTTTCCGATCATTCCGACATGATCAAGGCTTACGGAAGCAATCACGCAAAGCAGCGGCGACGGAATTACGTTTGTCGCGTCTTCCCTTCCGCCCATACCGACCTCGATAATGCAGAAGTCACATTTTTTATCCCGCAGATATAAAAATGCCATTGCCGTTTCCAGTTCGAACGCGGTCGGGTGATGAAATCCGTCCTCCGCCATTTTTCCGGCAATTTCAAACAGTACGGTAAAATACTCTGCCACTTTGGTTTTCGGAATAAACGCACCGTTCACCTGTATTTTTTCCCGGTAATCCACAACCGAGGGAGACAGATATCTCCCGACACGGTATCCGTTTTTCATAAGAGCCGAGGCCAGAAAAGACGATATGCTCCCTTTTCCGTTCGTACCTGCCACGTGGATGATATTCAGTTCACGTTCCGGATTTCCGGCTCTTTTAAGAAGTTCTTCCATCGTTTCAAGACCCAGAATGCTTCCGATGGGAATGACTTTCTCCTCCAGATAATCCATTGCTTCAATATAATTCATTTCTCCTCCAAGAAAAATGCCGGAAGAATTTTACTCCCGGCATTACTCTCCGTATTCGTTCAGACATCATCAACGATATCGTCTATTTCTCCCGCACCGATATTCAGTGTATTCAGAGTTCTTCTCTTTAATCTGGCCACTTCGGAATTTTTCAGAATATAATTCTTTACTTCCTTCGAATGCTTGATATTCTTTAAAATCAGTTCCCGGTCCGTTGTATCGCCCGTATAACAGACCACGTCGCCGAGCCCGGACATACGCTGCATCACCGTGGATTTCAGTTTTACATCCTGTATTTTATACATATAGCAGTCATTTTCCTGTTTGCTGAAAAGTCCCGTATTCACGGTCAGAACGTCTTTGCTGATGGAATAGGTGGTAAATGTCCAGGGAAGCCCGAACAGAACCCATCTTTTTTTCTCCACAATTTCTCCGTCCACTTCATCCACAAGGGATTCCACGATTTTATCTCTTTCATCCATTGCATCTGACATATTCTTTTCCCCCCGGTTCATATATTTCGGTTATGACTCACCTTATTACCTAACTGTTTACGTTTTACCGATACCGTGTTCCGGTACTGTATTATTGTACCACGGTTTTCACGCGCTGTTTATATTTCTCTTCGCAGTATTTGCAACGATAGATTTCCTTTTTCTCGTCAGCCAGTACAAAAACATGCGGCAGTCCCTGCTCGATGGAGGTTATGCATCTTGGGTTCTTGCACTTGAAAACGTTCGTGATTTCCTTCGGAAGAACCAGTTCCTTCTTCTCTACGATTTCTCCGTCTTTTACAACGTTTACGGTAATGTTGTGATCGACAACGGCAAGGATATCCATATCCAGATCGTCAATGTCACATTCTACCTTCAGGATGTCTTTCTTTCCCATTTTACCGCTTTTGGCATTCATAATCATTGCCACGGTACAGTCTCTTTTGTCGAGACCCAGGTTATAATAAAGAGTCAGGCTCTTTCCTGCCTCAATATGATCCAGCACAAATCCTTCTTCTATCTTTCCGACATTTAACATATTGCGCTCCTTTCCGGCATTAAGCCACTTTGATATCAAGCAGGGTAAGAATCAAAGCCATTCTGACATAGACTCCGTACTGTGCCTGCTTAAAATATGCGGCTCTCGGATCGTCATCGATTTCAACGGAAATCTCATTTACTCTGGGAAGCGGATGAAGCACCAGCATATCATCCTTTGCCTTTTCCATTTTTTCGGAGGTCAGAATATAGAAATCTTTCAGACGTACATAATCTTCCTCGTTGAAGAAACGCTCTCTCTGAACCCTTGTCATATAAAGCAGATCCAGCTTCGGCATAACGTCTTCCAGACTGATTACCTCTTCATAGGTAATGCCTGCATCCTTTAACTTCTCCGTGATGTAATCCGGAATTCTTAATTCTTCCGGTGAAATAAACACAAAGTGAATTCCCTCATAACGCATCAGCGCATTGATCAGGGAATGAACGGTACGACCGAATTTTAAATCTCCGCAAAGTCCGATGGTAAAATCACCGAGTCGCCCTTTCAGGGACCGGATGGTAAGAAGGTCCGTCAATGTCTGTGTCGGATGCTGATGTCCGCCGTCGCCCGCATTAATCACCGGGATTCGGGATTTCGATGCCGCAACCATCGGTGCACCTTCTTTCGGATGACGCATTGCGCAGATATCGGCATAGCAGGAAATAACGCGAATCGTATCGGATACACTCTCTCCTTTCGCAGCAGATGAGGAATTCGCGTCCGAAAATCCCAGAACGCTTCCTCCAAGGTTCAGCATTGCCGCCTCAAAAGAAAGACGGGTTCTTGTGCTCGGCTCATAAAAGCAGGTTGCCATTTTTAAGCCGTCACACGCATGCGCATACTTCTTCGGATTTTTCTCGATATCGTTTGCCAGATCAAATAGGCGGTCAAGTTCCTCTACCGAAAAATCCAGGGGACTCATTAAATGTCGCATCATCAGTACTCCTTTCAACAATTCTATAAAATTATACACGATTTCGGGGATTATTTCCATCCAAACCGTGAAAATAACCCCTCAAAAAAACGTCACCACGAAAAGTGGTGACGCCATTGTCAGACAAGATTGATTATTTCATCCTTCGGTGCCTTTGCCGGAGTGATGGAAGAAATATAAAGTACCGGGCCTTCTCCTTTATAATCAGCCCAGAATTCATATTTTACGGTAGCGGTTACCTGATACCACTCCCCGTCCTTAATATCCTTTGCGTTCTCATATTTTCCGATAAAACCGAGAAATGCGATATCCTCCGCACAACAGGTCATTGCATGTCTTCCGGGAACCAGACATCCTTCATGGAATCCGTTCGGCTTAGCCACATGGGCCAGGAAACTGACTTCCTTCCCGTTATAACGGTCCGGGGTATCGAGCGCATCGAAAAACCAGATTCCGTAAGTTGAATCGGTTAAATCAATATGAGGCTTTGTAACGTCAAATGGTAGTTCTTCCTCCATGGTTGCCGACACTTCGCCTTTGGAATCTTCAAAGATGATTTCCGCCTCACGATTCAGTGCCCGCATGTTTCGCTTATAGGATGCGAGGTCCTTGATTCCGTCACAGCGGTTAAACATAATCAGTTCGGATTTGCGAACCATATCACCGATCATGGAACGCATATTGGTATAATACATCGGCCAGGTTGCAGCATTGATTAATGTAATCTGCTGGTTTAATTTCCAGTGCCAGGGGAATTTTAATTTATCCATCGGCCACATGCCGTTGTATTCGATTAAAATCCTTTCCGGCTTATGCTTTTTCTCAAGATTCAAAAGAGTGGATCCGATCAGATCCTCCTGTTTTTCAATCACTTCAACAACCGTATTGGTGGCACTAAGCAACGCCTCATCGTATTCCTCTTCTCCCTCCTCGCATAGGAGCAGAAGCGTTGTTCCTTTTGTCTTAAAATAGGGCTGCTGCAGTGTAAATTTAATGAAAGTGGTTTTGCCGCTTTCCAAAAATCCGTTAATAATAAAAACCGGTTTCATGTTATGCCTCTCCGAAAAATTTTATACTCCGAATAATTCTTTTAATTCATGTTCTTTAATCTTGGAACCGATTACCACAATTTTTCCGGTTACCTCAGGAGAACCTTCGCGGACATTCTTCTCTTCCGGAACATAGTCAAAGTAAATGAATCCGCCGTCCTTCGCCGGAACCATACCCTTGGAACGAAGAACGAATCCGTATTTTTCTTCATCCTTTAAAGCATCCAGAATTGCATCAATCTGCTCTGTTGTAAAGGACTTCGGAGTCTCAAATCCGACACTGTCAAAAATCTCATCCGCATGGTGATGATGGTGATCATGATGATCGTGGTCATGATGGTCATGGTCATGGTCGTGGTCATGCTCATGCTCGTGGTCATGCTCATGTTCGTGCTCGTGCTCATGTTCATGTTCATGATGCTCATGATCGTGGTCCTCATGGTCGTGGTCATGATGCTCATGCTCATGATGATCGTGATCCTCATGGTCGTGGTCGTGGTCATGATGATGGTGATGCTCGTGTTCCGCCTCATGGATACGGTCTTCTTCGCGGTGAGCCTTCACTTCTTCCATCAGTTCCTCTTCCAGGGACTTGCCGGATTCCATGTTCTGAAGAATCAGTTTTCCGTCAAGCTTATCCCAGGGTGTCGTAATAATGGTTGCCTTGGGATTATGTTCTCTTAACAACTGAACTACTTCCGTAGTTTTTTCTTCACTTACGTTCTGTGTACGGCTTAAAAGAATCGTTCCCGCACTTTCAACCTGATTCACGAAAAATTCACCGAAATTCTTGATATACATTTTTGCCTTGGATACATCCACTACGGCTACGGCGGTGTTGAGTTTTACGTCCTTCATTTCTTCGTTTTCAAGTTCAATATCGGCTACTGCCTTAATAACATCGGAGAGTTTTCCGACACCGGACGGCTCGATTAAAATACGTTCCGGATGATAAGTCGCAATCACCTCTTTCAAAGAGGTCCCGAAATCACCGACCAGGGAACAGCAGATACAGCCGGAATTCATCTCTTTGATTTCAATTCCGGAATCCTTTAAAAATCCGCCGTCAATTCCGATCTCACCGAATTCGTTTTCAATTAAAACAACCTGTTCTCCGACAAAAGCCTCTTTTAACATCTTCTGAATAAAGGTTGTTTTCCCGGCTCCCAAAAATCCCGATACAATGTCAATTTTAGTCATTTATAACACTTCCTTTCAAAACTATTGATAACTATTTTAAAAATCCGTTGATAATCTGTTCTTCCGCTTCACTTTCGGTAAGTCCCAGAGTCATCAGCTTGATTAACTGCTCGCCTGCGATTTTTCCGATTGCGGCTTCATGAATCAGACTTGCATCAATATTTGCAGCCGTAAGCTCGGGAATGGCTTCCACGATTGCTTCATCCATAATAATTGCATCACACTCGCTGTGTCCCTTGCAGGCATTCGACCCGATAATGTTGGAACGGAAGGTCTGCTTGGAATGATTCTTTGCAACCGATCTGGAACAGATATCCGCACTGGAATCGGCACCCACTAGTTCTGCCTTGAAATCGGTCGTCGCAACCTGGTTGTCGTGCGTCATGATTTTTTCTTTGATGACAATGCTTGCACCGTCCTCAACGCGCGCGTAAGTCTTACGCTCCGTCGAATTAATTCCTTCAATCTGGATGGTCTCCATCTCCAGATGAGAACCTTCCTCCATATAAATCTCGGTGGACGGATTCATGACACGTTCCCCGGTTCCTTCGCCGGTGCCGTAATGCTTTTCCACATATTTTACTTTGGAATTCTTTCCGACATGGAAGGTATGAATACCGGAATGTTCCGAACCTTCATCGCCCGCGTTGTGAATTCCGCAGCCTGCAACGATGACAACGTCGCAGTCCTCTCCGATAAAGAACTCATTATACACCATTTCCTTAAGTCCGGTCTGGGTAATGAGTACCGGAATGTGAACACTCTGGTTCTTTGTTCCGGGTTTGATGATAATATCAATTCCCGGCTTATCCGTTTTGGTTACGATATCGATATTTGCGGTTGTATTTCTTCCGAGCATTCCGCCGTCCGAACGAATATTGTATGCACCTGTCGGAACCTCGTGAAGATCCGCGATATTCTCTAAAAGACTCTTCTGAATTGCTGTTAATTCTGCCATTTTATATCTTCTTTCCTTACTTTTTTATTTTGTCCAAAAGCGTCGGACATCCGAGTGCGGTATCGCTCTCATCACCAAGTGCCGGCGAAGGAGCCGCCTGACTTAATAATTTCGGAAGTACCTCATCCCTGGTTCCGTGTTCCCTGATTTCGCCGTCCGCAATCACCACGATGCGGTCTGCAATATTCAGGATTCTCTCCTGGTGGGAAATAATGATAATGGAACCGCCGGCATGCTCGTGAATATTCTCAAATACATGAATCAGGTTCTGGAAACTCCACAGATCGATTCCCGCTTCGGGCTCGTCAAAAATCGTAAGCGGTGTTTTTCTTGCAATGGCCATTGCGATTTCGATTCGCTTTAATTCTCCTCCGGAAAGGGACGCATTCACTTCACGGTCAATGTACTCTTTCGCACAAAGTCCCACCTCTGATAAATATCCGCAGGCTTCGTTAATCGTAATGTTTTTTCCGGAAGCAATCGTAATTAAATCCTTTACGGTAAGTCCCTTAAACCGGACAGGCTGCTGAAAGGCAAACGTAATGCCTTTCTTTGACCGTTCCGTAATGGACAGATTTGTAATATCCTCACCGTTAAACAGAATCTGTCCGGAAGTCGGGGATATAATCCCCGCAATCAGTTTTGCAAGCGTGGATTTACCGCCTCCGTTCGGACCGGTAATTGCCACAAAACCGTCTTCAATCGTTAAATTGACATTCTTTATTATTTCCTTCTTATCACCGAGACCTTCGTCTTCCACCAGATAGGAAATATTTTTTAATTCAAGCATATATCATACTCCGTCTGTTTTTTTAGTTATAAAGCCTGGTTTCACGCCTCTAACTGCTTATTGTAACACATTCCCTTCTTAAATTCCACAGTCATTTTTCATTTCACCCCGTTTTCACATTTGACTGCTTTCCGGATTACTTTTTGTCGAAAAAGACAATTTGTCCAAACAGAAATATAGTCAAAAAAGACAACTATTTTAATGTATTTTATTCCATAATGAGCTTTAAGTATTTTCAACTTTCATTCATATTAACAGGTTTCATTCATTTATCCGAATCTCTGTTTTCAGTGCTAAAACACTATTTGGAATAACAGAAAGGAACAAAAAGATGAAAGAAACAAAGAAAGAAAAAATAATCCGTGAAAAAAATCAGGAAGAAACCTCTGACGGAATCGCCGGACTATCCGAATGGATTTCCGGCCGGATACTTTATCTCTGCAACGAATATTCTCTTACTTACCGCGACTTTGCACAGAAAGCAGGATTATCCAAAGACACGGTTCACAATCTGATCTATCGTAATTCCTATCCTACCGTTTCCACCATCGCAAAAATATGCAACGGGTTTGGAATCTCAATCTCTGATTTTTTCTCCGATGCACCTTTTTCGGAAATCCAGTCACTTACAAACGAAGAATACTGCATCGTCCTCGAATACCGTCAAACCGATGCTCCTAAAAAAGACCGCCTGTTGACATATTGGGCCGGGCTCAACAAAAAATTGCCGGAAGATATTTTAAACCGGGACGACATCTGACAAAGCATCCTTTCACGGAATCCGTTCTCTGAAAACGAATTGAAAAATCAATTTCAACGTAAAATTCCAACACAATTACCACATCTGCGGATTGCAGCAGGTTTATAATCAAATAACCGGGTCTTTCGAAAAGCAAAATACCTCTTGTCCCGATACTGTTTTGAAAGCTCTCTTTTTCATATGTCTGTTGAAAAATGCTTTATTCTTTCAGGGTGCTTTGTTTTGATTCATCGAAAGCGAAAACGGTGATTAATCCGATGGGTAATACCTGCTGACAATCCGCAGATGTGGTGTTATTTTGGTCTTCGGAGACTCTGCCTGCGTCTTTCATAAAAACTTGAATAATTATTCACAGTTCCGTAATATTTCTTTCATTATTCCGTGATATGCTATACATGTTGAAAACTGTGTGTCAAAGCATCCGCCGAACACTCGGACAAAACACATACTATAAATACCAAGACGAATAACGAGGGAAACATGAACTCCGACTTATCTTCCGACAATTATATGAATCAAAATATGGTTCGAAAAAATACCAGAGACGAAATCGCAATCAATCATATTCTGCAGCAGGCCGACGCCATATTGGCATCATCTCCGGACGAGGTCTTCTCTTCCATTTCCGAATGGCAGGAAATGATGACCAAATATAATTGTGCAATCCGGGAAATCCGTACCAAATTTGAGGTCCTGAACGACGAGCTGTCCATCCGAAGCAACCGTAATCCCATTCACGGAATCTACTCCCGAATCAAAACACCGAGAAGCATTCTCGATAAACTGCACCGGAAAGGACTGGATATTACTTTTGATAATATCAAAACGGAAATACACGATATTGCCGGGGTCCGTGTAATCTGCGACTTTGCAGACGATATTTACGAGATTGCCGACATGCTTTTAAAACAGGATGATATCAGACTTCTTACCTACAAGGACTATATCCGTGCACCGAAAGAAAACGGCTACCGTTCCTATCACATGATTGTCGAAACGCCGGTATTTTTTTCGGACGGTAAGGAAATGATGAAAGTTGAAGTTCAGCTTCGTACCATTGCCATGGATTTCTGGGCAAGCCTGGAGCACGAACTCCGATATAAAAAAGATCTGGACAAAAAAACTCTTGCCCAGATCTCCGCTGATTTATTAAACTGTGCCAACACCATTGCCGATGTGGATAATCAGATGATGGGAATCAAGGATAAATTATATCCGAAATATCCCGACGAACCTTCATAAATTTCTTTATCCGAGAAGTTTCCTTACTTCCGCTTCATCAAACACCACTTTCTTCACGCCTTCTACTTCAATCCGGTATAATGCGTTCGCCGCGATATGCTCAGCCGCCTGTTCGAGGTCACGGATTCCGGTCGTATCGGAATATAATTCCACAACCGTCTTAACACCTTCCTCCGTTACCACACACTCCTCTTCTTTCATACTCATACGTTTTAAAATCTTAGGCAGGGCAAATCTTGCAAAAATAATCCGTTTCTCTTCCGGTGAATAATCCGGAAGGTCAATAACTGCAAAACGTGACATAAGAGGTGCCGAAATCAGACTCTTGTCATTTGCCGTGGCAATCGGATAAACCCCGAATGTCGGAATCATGCATTCCATGTAATTGTCCGTAAAACCGAGATTGTCAAGTAAGGTTAAAAGCACATCCGCCGGATTTCCGTTTCCCTTTCCCGCATTGGCCTTATCAAGCTCGTTGATGATAAAGACCAGATTGGACTGCCCTGAGTTAGCAAAAGCCTCCATGATGATTCCGGGCTTGGCATTGGCATATACTCTGGAACTTCCGGTCAGCTGCTCCGGATCGTTAATGGAACTCATGTCAAGCGTGGTCCACGGAAGTTTCAGAATTCTCGCAACCGCATATGCCACCTGAGATTTGCCGGTTCCGGCAGGGCCCGCAATCAGAAGACCGTATGCGGGAAGTGTATGGGTTCTGTTAATCTGAATGACCGTTTCGATGATTCTCTGCTTTACACTCTCCATCCCGTAAAGTTCTTCATCCAGAATTCTTCTTGCTTCCACCGGATCGATGGATTCGAAATAATTGCTCTTCCACTGAATATTCAGCATCGTGGAAAGAGCCCTCTGCGCATGTCTTCTCTCCTCGGGCGATACCTCGTGGGATTTGGCAACCGCAAGATTTCTTCTGGCCCAGAGGCCGATATTTTCAGGCAGTGTATCACCCGCACAGGTTAAGAAATCCGTAATACTCTGAATACTGGTAATGCGCATATCGTCGCCGTTTTCCTCGATTTCCTCTTCCTCGTCGTTCCGGTGAACGGGCGGATTGCTCTGCAAAAGCCGCTCAATCATAAACTGCAGAAAACCGTCCTCGGAAGAAAGTTTCGTTCCGCCGCCGAATGCCTGCTCCCTGATTTTATAAACCGCATAACCCGCCTCCGTGTTTTTTCCGGAAAGACGCACCTTGATGCGATTTTCTCCGAGCCATTTCAGAAGGTGTACAAATCTCGAATCAATCGTCAGAATATCCGCCGATACCGTCCCTCCCTCTTCTTCAAACTCAAAAGATGTACGCTTATTCGGATTGGTAAAGAATCCCGTCGAATGATGCTTCCACTCCTTTGCTTTATTGTCAAGTACCATCAGCGGGTTTTCAAAAGACGGTACTTCATTGTGGCTGTCAAAGGCGGTATAGGTAATCACAGCATCCGCTTTGTCCACGGGTTCGTTCTTAAAATCAAATACAGGCATTTTATTTCTCCTTTTCGCGTTCCGCTTTTCTTTTTTCTTTCATATAATCGTCCACCAGCGTATCCAGGTGTACGCAAAGTTCCTTTCCGTTCATCCCCTGCACGATATCGACCACTTTTCCTTCCCTGTTTAAAAAAATCACGGTCGGATAATCTTTGATCTGCAAAGTGTGCAAAATCCGTACCGTATCGGGATTTGCAATATACTGGTGAAAGCTCACGTTTTCCCTGGAGCAGATCTCTTTTGCGGCATCCAGACGTGTTGTTACGACATTCCCGTTTAAATCATCCAGATTTAAGCAAACCCCCGTTACGTAGGCATACATTTCATCGTCACGGTGGAGGCATTCTTCGGCAAACATATTCATCTCCGACATATACCTGACACAGTCCGCGCTTCCCGGATACCAGATTTCCATTACCGTAAAATCATAATCCTTCATTACATCCTTCGTCAGCACCGGATCTTCTTCCGAAAACGGAACAAGCGAAATCGACGTAAAATCATCCGCCCCCGCTTCTTCGCTTTTTTCCGCTTCTTTCTTTCCGAAAATCAGATAACCGCAGAAAAAGACAAGCATAAGCACTGCTGCCAGAATGCCCACAATTCTCACGATTCTTTTTGCAAGTTTGTTAAACTGCATTACGTATCCGTACCCCGTCCTTCCCTTCAGACCGCCGTACCCTACCGGTATTCCTTCCTGAACTGCTTCGGTGTCATTTCGTATTTTCTTTTAAATATGCGGATAAAATGACTGCAGTCCGAAAAACCGGTTTCCTCGGAAATATAGTTTAAATCATAATCCGTAAAAAGCAGAAGGTTCTCTGCCTTGGCTAATCTTAAGAACTCAATGTATTCCTTGCAGGACTGTCCGTAAAGCTTATGGAAAGTCTTGGCAAAATAGGAATAACTCATATGACACATATCCGCAAGGTCGCTGACATTAATATTCTCGCTTAAATGTTCCCCCACGTAAAGAATAATATTATGAATGGAGTATTCTTTTGTGTTATCAAAAGGAATCATCTGCTCGTCATAACCCGAATCATGCCAATACCGCAAAAGAACCACCAGATATTCCGAAAGCATTGCATATAATACCGAATCATATCCGTACCGTCTTTCCTGAAGTTCCCGGATGACTTTTTCGGTAAATTCTTTTAAATCAAAATCCCGAATGGTCCCTTCCGGAAAATAAATCGGTAAATCCTTTGACAGGGAAGGGTTCTGAAACAGTGAACTGATCCCGGGCAGATAGTCTCCGTGAAGACGGATACGATCTGCGCTGAATTTAATAACCGCATATCTGCAGTCCTCTTCGGAAAGCTGATAGATGGAGTGACGGGCCAGCGGAGGCATGGTAATCATATCACCCACTTTCAGCTCATAACGGACATCGTTGCAGATTACCGCAATTTCCCCCTCAACCATATAGAGTACCTCAATAAAGTAATGATAATGATTTTCAAACGGAAGCGGTCGTCTCCTGGTATCAAAATAAAAGGCTTCCACCGGTCTGTTCAACACATCGTCATATTCGAAAAGTGCCCGCATACAATTCACCCCCATGATAGATTTGTTCTACTTTTGAATACCTCTATTATAGACCAGATTACGCCAACTATCTATACTAATTTTTCGGATGATAAAAGAGAATGATACTGAGTTCCCGTATCGGAAACGGGACATGGAAGAAAAGAGGCAATAAAAATGAAACATACTCTGGATATGTCAAAAGGGAGTCCCTTAAAGGCTCTGATTCTGTTTTCGCTGCCGATTATTATCGGTAATTTATTCCAGCAGTTTTACAATATGATGGATATCGCCATCGTGGGAAACAAACTCGGCGTAAATGCACTTGCCGCAGTCGGTGCGACAGCCGCCCTTTACGGACTGTTTTTAAGTCTTGCTTACGGCTTTTCAAACGGATTTTCCCTGGTAATCGCAAGATATTTCGGTGCAAAAGACACAAAAGGACTGAAGAAAGCCATTGCTCACAGTTTCTTATTATGCATCGGAGTAGCGATATTTCTTACCCTGGTTGCGATACTGTTTACCAAGCCGCTCTTAAGGCTTTTACGCACACCCGACGTGGAACTTTCCTATCAGTATATATCCGTGGTGCTGTTCTGCGTTGTATTTACGGTCATCTACAACAATCTCTCGGGAATTCTCCGTGCAGTCGGCAATTCGGTGATGCCGTTGATTTTCCTGATTATCGGATCGTTTTGCAATATCGGAATGGATTATGCCTTTATCACCTACTTTCATTTGGGTGTATTCGGCGCGGGCCTTGCAACGGTGTTTGCGCAGGTATTCTCCTGTCTTATGTGTGCGCTTTACCTTGCCGTAAAATGCAAAGATCTCCTTCCCGGAAAAGAAGATTTTGTACCGGACCGTGAAATGATGAAGGACTTAACCGGAAACGGACTTTCCATGGCAATGATGTTTTCCATCGTGTCCATTGGTTCCATCTGTTTGCAGTTCGCTGTCAACAATTTAGGACCCGTTACCGTTGCGGCGCATACAACGGCACGTAAAATCGATGAAACCATGATGGTTGTATTTGCCCCGTTAAGTACCGCCTGCGCAACCTACTGCTCACAGAATCTCGGTGCAGGAAAAACAGACCGTATCAAAAAAGGAATCCTGACTGCATTTGCCCTTGCCTTCAGCATCTCCGTTCTCACCATCTTAATTACCTTCCTCTTCGGAGAGAACCTGGTGAAAATGGTCAGTGGAAGCGATGACGCGGAACTGATCCGTCAGGGTACGCTTTACTTAAAATTAAACATCCCCTTCTACTTCTTCCTGGTCGCATTGGTACTTTTAAGAAGTTCCCTGCAGGGAATCCGTTTTAAAACCGCTCCTTTAATCGCCAGCACCGTGGAAATGATCGGGAAAGCCTCAATTGCTCTCATTCTGGTTCCGAGAATCGGTTATATGGGAATCATCATCTCCGAACCGATTATCTGGTTTACCTGCTCCGCAATTGTCGGCACAGCGTTCCTTGTCGCACTAAAAAAACTCTCGAAAAATACCGAAAGTCTTATCGACAAAACCCCGGGTACAGGTACGCTTACCGGCCGAACCGAACTTGCCGAATCTTTTACCGGAAAACCCAAACAAAGAATGAAATTAAAAAGAGTTCACTCATAAAATCGATACGAAAAAACCGGGAGGCTGCCGAGCCTCCCGGTTTTTATTTGCCCGGTTCACACCGGTAATGTCATGGTCTGTTACTCCGTTGCCTTGTCTGCTATCATGTCAACCATACACCAGTTTCCGTCATGTTTTGCAAACAGATAGGTGCTGTGGGTGGAATCAACAATATTGTCTCCCGTTCTGGTTAAATGCATCGGCTTGTCAAAGTCAATATGACAGGAGAAACAGTCATCCGTATAACGAATGTAATGATCCACATTGACATTTTCAAACGGCGGATTATTCAGCGTATGCGCGGAAGTAAAGGTTATATCCACACCGCTGGCCCAGCCCTTTGCAAGACCGTCATAATAGGAATCCGGAATCAGGAATTTGCGCACGGTTTCCAAACCGTGGGCTCCGCCCTTTAAATCATCCGTGTTGAATAAACTCCATGTCTGTGCAATATTTAACGCCGTCTCCTTTAAATCTTCCGGCATTTCACTCTCCACGCCGAATGTTACGGAAAACGCATTTCCGTCTGACGTAACATTCATGAGGGTACCATTCGGATCCGTTACCGTGACCTCCGGTACCTTACTGAGTGCGGGAATCTGATATTCCACCATATCGGGAACCGTAATATATTCTGTTGCATTTGCAAACAGTTTCTGGCTTTCCCGGTTGCCTGTCAGGTATTCATTGCCGACACGCACACCGTTCACGGTAACGGAATATCCTTCCGGTGCCGTAATCGTATAATTGCTTAAGTCTCCTGCATTTACCAGTTCACCTTTTTCAACCTTCCAATCCATGGCCGTTAAAATAACAAATACCACTCTTTCGTTGTATGCACTTAACGTAACCCTGGCAATCACTTCTCCGTCTGCAAGAATGTCATAGACGGGTTCTTCCGTATTGTAACTGGAAGGATCCTTCTCATAACTGATGGTCTTTCCCTGCGTCTGTGTAATCAGTGTCTGCAAAACAATATCGGATGATTCAAACGCACTTGCGTTTTCCGAAGTAAATCCTTCCGGTAATTCATTTGCCGCAAGACTTTCCTTAAATCCTTCAAGATACTGCTCAAATGCATAGAAGGATTGTGACTTTTCGAATTTTTTCAAAGAGACATCCGTGTAAATCAGGAAAATAACGCTGAGTAACAACAGGAATGCCGTATAAACCGCCAGGATGCAGAGGAAATAAAACGAGGATTTGAATTTCCTTTTTTTCTTCTTTCCGTAGCCGTTCCTGTTATAGGAACCACCGCTCCTGCTTCCGGATGAGCCGTAGCTTCCGGAACTTCTTTTGCCCGATGACGCGTAGCTTCCGGAACTGTTTCTTCTTCCTGAGGATGAACCGTAATTTCCGGAACCGGAACTTCTTCTGCCCGAACTGCTGCCGGACCGGTTTGAACTGCCTGAGCTTCTTCTGTATTCACTCATGTTTAGTTCCCTCCTTTCGGTCTTACGACGAAAGCATCGGGAAGCTTCCATGAAGAGTTCTGATAATAGAATGTAACGGAGGTCATTTCATATTCACCGTTGTAAACCATGGTGGTGGAACTTCCGCCGTCAAGGTTTGCCGCATTGACTGCACCGTAATCCTGCATAATGCTAATCAGATCGGATGCGGTTGCGCCCAAATGTCCGCTGGTACCGCGGCCGTCGGTTACAAGAAGAAGGACTGCTCCGTCCTTTCTCTGTCCGATAACGGTTCGGGGATTCGCACCGCTTCCCTGTCCGCCGAGCTGACGGGGTTCTCCGTTAATAATAAGCGGAACGAAATGATTATTGGAGTCGGATGCTTCATCCTGGAAGGATACCGCATCACGGATTCCCTTCTCCTCCACATATGCCTTTACTTCGTTTGCGCTCTTTCCCGTTATTTCATCCACGATTAAAATATTGTCGTGGTTAAATCCGATAATATACAAGCCCGGAAGACCGGACGGATTGTTATATGTAATCTGGTCGTCCTGCACCACCACGCCGAGCGGCTGTCCGCCTTTGTTACCGGTGGATACGTAAAGTCCTCCGTTCACACCTGCAACTCCGCCGGCACTCTCCACAACTTCATGGAGTTCTTTTCCGTACTCGCTCCAGGGATAAGTACTTCCCACTACAACCTGGGAAGGATCCTTAATAATCAGCATTTTGGCAAGGAAGGAACGTCCCGGAATTTCTTCAAGACGGATTCCGTTCTCGTCAAATACTTCATCCGGATATGCCTCTTCTCCCGGAGTTTCGCTGCTTTCCACGGTAATTAAGGACTCGTCCTGCTGAACCTCCATCTTCTGCATTGCATTGGTTGCAACGATTTCTTTTATTTCCTCTTTCGAGCAAACCATACGGGCAACAAATTTCAACTGACCGCTTTCCATAAGCGTTGTAATCAGAATATTTCTTGCCGCTTCCGAACTGTTTTTTACTTTAAAAAGAGTAAGATATGCGGTTCCGCATATAACCAGAATCGTAACCAGCAGCAGAATTCCAAGTCTTCCCGCCACGGTTAACGCAATTTGAACCTTGCTCTTTTTCCTTCTTCTTTTACCGGATTTTGCGTAAGTTGACACTTTCTCCTCCATCCATTCCCAAAAGGGAAACATATATTTAGCAAAATGCCAATATATTATATCACTAAATTAAAAAAATATCTATATAATGTATTTTTAATAACGGGAATACACATATATATAGTGTATTATATGCTGTCCCTTTCATTGGACATCACCAGATATTATGATCCTGTGCGGCAAATGCTTCCTGCTTCTTCTTAAGCTGCTCTTCGAAAAGAAGCCGTGCCTTTTCCTGCATCTCCAGTTCTTCCTGAATCCTTTTCAGTTCCCGCCTGTTCCAGGCTTTTCTTAAAATACGAGCCAGGAAGAACAATCCGACCGCGGCTAAAACACAGATTCCGATTCCGATCAGCCGGTAATTCGGTATCAGAAAATAATTCTGCCTTGCACTCCGACCCTTTACGGGAAGGGAAGACGGCGCATCCGAAAGACCGTAATCATGTTCCGTCCAATCTTCGTTATTTTTTAAAAAATATCCGTAGTAAGGTTCCGCATAGCCCGTATCATCAAAGGTTACGTCAATATTATACCAGTAACCGTCCAGCTGCACCCTGTTCCAGACATGATTGAACCCGAAATCACAGGTTACCGGAATCCCCAATTCCTGCATAATCAAATAAAAACTGTATGCATATCCGTTACATGCTGACTCTCGACCATAGAGGCAGCTGAATGCACCGCCTTTAATGTAATTGTATTTGTTCAGTTTAATCAGATAGTCATGCGCTGCCTTTACCTTATCGTAGTCGTTCCCCAGCTTCTTAAGATGTTCCGCTATCATGCGAACACGGATTCTCGTGAAAAGGGAAGCAAGCAAAGAAGGTTTTCCGATTTGTACTTTTACTTTATAATAAGAGCCTTTCTGAACGTAACTGTACTTATAATGGTGAATTTCGGCGCCCATATACATATCACGGTTGAAGGTCTCCTGAAAAATATTGTCCAGAACATCTTCGCTCGGCTGTACATAGCTTTTCAGATGAACGGTACGTTTTCCGGCCAGTGCCGACTCAACAACCGTCTCAAGAAGTTCGTCCTGTGTGGAAACAGGTTTTGAAACGATACGGATGTGAAACAGAATATTAAAAATAATCAGTCCGGCAATAAAAATCGGAATGATTACAAAAATCACATCATATTTCCTGTGCAAAAGATTTCTTCCCTGAAATTCCTCGTCCATTTATTCCCCTGTTTGTGCCTTTTTATTTAGCCTTTCTGAATAATTGTACTTGTTTTTCGGCCACTTCGCAACTTTCCCTTGACAAGAACGGTTGTTTCTTACTATAATAACAAACGCGGGTAAAAATGAGCATGCGTTCATTTGACAATCCTGCATCCATATGAAAACGGGGTGTGGCTCAGTTTGGCTAGAGCGCTGCCTTAGGGAGGCAGAGGTCGCAAGTTCGAATCTTGTCACTCCGATCCAGTAAAATCAAGGGTTTCACAATCCTTGATTTTTTCTTTTCAATCATTTTCTAACTGTTTTTTCTAACCACAAAATCTTCAACCCACAAAACCATATTCAATTATAACAGATTATTCCTATTATTTAATATATTATTCTCCTTTCTGGGTACTGCTCAACGGAAGACTAGAATTGATGCATTCCATAATCTGTTCTTCAGCATCAAAAGACTTCACTTTTGCATAGATTCCAAGTGTGGTTTCTACGTTCTTATGACGAGCCCACTGTTGCACAGATTTAATGTTCATATCCTGCTCAAGATAGATAGAAATACCTGAGTTTCTCAAGTTTCTAAATTTGATGTCCTGCGGCAGATCACTATGTGCTTTTATTACTTTTCTAAACTGTTCAGAGATATAATCCGGATAATACAGTTCTCCATTCTTTCTTTTAAAAACATAATCCGAATCATAATATACCGTCCCCAATTCTTTCCGTGCTTTCTCCTCCTCAGCCTTCAAAAAAATGAATACTTCCAACAGATCATCAGTCATTTTAAAAGTATGATAGCTCTTTTTTGTTTTAGCTCCTTTTTTTCTAGCTTCGTTGTGATTTACAAGCCTCTTCAAATAATCTGGTTCTTCCGCCTCTCCATTGATATGCCGAAATTCTTCCCCAGACGAACGCATTGTTATAAAGGTACACGACACCATAATTATTCTCTTTTATTTCCGATACAAATCCCGAAACAATCGGCTTTTCCCCGGCTTTCAATTGTTTTATCAATTCCGCGGTTATAATAGCCTGTGCATCCCTGTCGCAAATAAGTTTCCCATATTCAGTTCCCATCTCATTTTCTCCTCTCTCATAGCCTACGCCATGCTTACCAAGTATCACTCCTCAACACCGGGATCAAAGATGCCTTCTCCGTGATTGGAGAAAAATGCTATCTTTTCCAAAACTACATTTGCCTCCCAGCGGGATTGTAACTCAAACAATTTTTCGTTATCAGCAAAAATACATACCCGGTTCGGAGTTTCTTCTACCACGTTGTACCGGCTTACCAGATCCATATTGATAAGTGAATTGTCTGTCTGTATAAATTTCATCATAATCACCACCTTTTTATTTTTCCGTTGATTTTCTGCCAAAGTTCGTTTTCAGAATAAATCTTCCGTTATCATCCATCCCGATAATATGCCAAAGAACATAACAGCCCGGAATTTTAATATAACCTGGATTTTTTTCTACATCCGTCCTTCTGTCAACAACGAAATACGGCTGAATTTTATTCCTTCCGTCAAAGCAGATTGCATTTTTTGCATCCAAAATTACCATACCGTTTTCATCAAAACCCGCTATCTTACAATAGAATTCGTTGTCACTCTTGTCCCAATTGGTATATCCCGTTTCAACCTGGATTTCATCCCCGGTATGCAGTTCTTCAATAATCATCGTGCTTCTCCTTTTTTATGTGCTATTCTTATCTATTCACCCTTTACCTGAACAACGTAACCGTTTCTTTATATATCAAGTTTTTTCTTTATAAAATAAAATGCTGCACATCAATTTTTTTTCGGACTTCCTCTTGCCGTCCCGGGTAGGTAACAGGGAGCTCGTTTTATTAAAATTGACATGCAGCCAACGAGTATTTGAAAGAACATAATATGTCCTGTTATCTCTATATAGTGGGCAGTCATTTATTTGACTTTTCTTTATAGTATTGTTATAATTTCAGCATGTCAACGATATTTTTACAACTTTTCTAATTGTGCATAATATGCACTTTTATCTTAAAGGAGCGATTACATGAAACCCCCAAAAACGGAAAACCGGAAAGAAGCAATCAGTATATTCAACCGGAAAATCGGACAATTAATATTAAGAAAAAGAGAAGCACTCGGAATATCGCAGTCTCAATTAGCCGCCATCATCGGTGTAAATCGTACTACCATTTCCAGAATAGAAAACGGTACAAACAATGAACTTCCCGCATATTATCTTCCACTTATCAGTAATGCCTGTCAGTTTCCCGCAAGGCTATATTTTGAGGAAGAAGATGTAAAGCAGACCTTATCCGTTTTAGCAGAATTATTAAATTGGAAAGCGGTTGATACTTATGAACGAGCTGTTCGAACGCAGAAATCCTACGAGTCAAAGATTGCCAAATTTGAAGAGCGAGCTCAAAAACCATTTATTCGTCAGGAAATAGTGAATGTATATCTGGACGGAGATACAGAAGTTAAAGAAAGAGTCGGCGAAGCATATAATTATGGTTTAGTTAATAATCCCAGTTGCGAATCCGCCCTGATACACGAAATGGAAAAATACGCTTGCAATGCA
>JAILAD010000048.1 GCA_024681795.1 Lachnospiraceae bacterium
TCATGAACAATGCAGATATTCTGGAACTGAAAAAAAGATATAAGAAAGACAATTCCATTACCAGAATTCAGGGCTGTTACGTTCTGGGAATGGAGAAAAAAATACAAACCACCATTGACAGCTGGTTTTCCGATTTGGACGAATCGGAGCAGTTTAAGTACCTGGAACTGGTAAAAAAGGGCTTTTCCGGAGTACTGGGGAAAAATCTCCAGACACTGGAGTTTGAAAAAATATCCGGAGAAGACAATAATCCGAAGATGATGTCGCTCCTTGCTCTTCGTAATTCGGAACTCAAGGATAAAAATATTCTGGATGCATTCTATCAAAGCATTATCGAAAAATATGTTTCATTGACCAATTATCTGATTCTTATCATTCATGATATTTATGACGTTCCCGCAGTGGGAACCGATCATATCGCGCAGGGAGAGTCGGAGGAAACCTATTCCTATATTTACTGTCTGATCTGTCCTGTAAACTTATGTAAACCGGGACTTTCCTATCACGAAGACACCAATGAGATTGCAAAGAGGGAAAGAGACTGGGTTGTTGACATGCCGGAAGTCGGTTTTTTATATCCCGCTTTTAACGAGCGCAGTACCGATGTGAATGCATTAATGTATTACTGTAAGGATCCGAAAAACAACCATCCCGAAATTATTGAAGAACTTTTGGGATGCGAGAGCGTACCTTCCATCGATGATGAAAAAGAGGTGTTCCACCAGATTGTTGAGGATGTCATTAACGAAACGAAAGAATACGACACCTTTGAAATCGTAAAATCCTTAAACGACGGACTGACGGAACTTGCAAAAAATACCGTTTCCTCGGAAAATTTAACCATCGACAAGCAGGGAATGCGGGACCTTATGCAGGAGGCGGGATTAAAGGAAGAGCATCTTGCCGTATTTGAAGAACGTTTTGACAAAGAAGCGGGAGAGGATGCCACTTTCAAAGTTGACAGTTTAAGGGAAAAGAAAAACATGACCATGAAGTCCGATGACGTTAAAATCATGGTGAAACCGGAAAGTGCCGATCTGGTTGAAATCCGGGTGATTGACGGAAGAAAATGCATTGTCATTCCGATGAACTCGGATATGGAAATAAACGGAATCATGAAAAGAATCGTGGAAGAACTGAAGGAATAGAAGAACGGAAGAATAAAAGAACGGATGAATTGAAAGAATAAAAGCTTTCGTGTATAATTTTGGTGTATTTTGGTATGACTTTTGCAGAGTCAAAACGGAGGAAAAAGATGTTTATTATTTTAGCGGGTATCATCGGAATAGCTATTATCATAGCGGTTATTGCAGCCATTTCAACGGTTGTTTCCGCAGTTTCTTTTGTTGCGGCAAAGAAAGATGACGAAGAATAGGAAATACCGGTATTAAGAGAATGCCGGCAGAATAATTCAGAAACAGGGGGATCACAAAATGGCGGGAGAAGGAAATAAACTTTCGGAAAGCGAAGCATTGCTGATGCGGATTCTGTGGGAAGAAGACTGTGATATGTCCATGCGTGAACTGATGGATGAAGCGGCGGACAAGTACGGACGAATCTGGGCAAAGCAGACGGTTTCCACTCTTCTTAAGAGAATGGAAGAAGCGGGATATGTATCCATGTACCGTGAGGGCAGAATTTTTTATTATCACGCGGAAGTAAGTGCCAAGACATACAGAGGTACCGAAGTGGTGGATTTCTGCAAGACCTGGTTTGACGGGGATCCGGTAGCGATGATGGAAGCATATATGAAAAAGAAAAAACTCACGCCGAGTCAGAAGAGGCGTTTAAAAGATGCGATTTCATAAGAAATCGCATTTTTTATAGGACTTGACAAAATAAAATAAACTGTTATATTAGATATAGAACAGATAAAACAAATGCCTGCGGTTTGTTTTGGCAGGCTTTTGACAGGTGTTTTCATTTTGAAAAATAATTGGAACAAAAGAAAGGTGGTGTTCATATGGATGGTTCTAAATTAACACAGAAATCAATACAGGCAATTCAGGGTTGTCAGAGTCTGGCAGAGGAGTACGGGAACCAGGAAATATCCCAGGAGCACCTGCTTTATGCCCTTTTAACGGAAGATGACAGTCTGATTCTGAAACTTGTCGAAAGAATGGAAATCAACAAGGAATATTTTTTAAACCGTGTTCTTTCGGAAATCGAAAAAAAGCCGAAGGTTTCCGGCGGAGACAGTTACGTGGGAGACGGACTGAGAAAAGTACTGAATTCCGCAGAAGGAATTGCAAAACAGATGGGAGACGAGTATGTCTCCGTGGAACATCTGGTTCTTGCAATGATTGAACATCCTTCAAAGGAGATGCAGGGAATTCTGAAGGAGTTCGGAATCAACAAGGAACGGTTCTTAAAGGCACTTTCCACGGTCCGGGGAAATCAGAGGGTTACCGGTGACAATCCGGAAGGAACCTACGATGTCCTGACCAAATACGGAACCGATCTGGTAGAAAAAGCGGGAGCACAGAAACTCGATCCGGTCATCGGACGTGACAGCGAAATCAGAAACGTTATCCGGATTCTTTCGAGAAAAACAAAGAACAATCCGGTTTTAATCGGGGAACCCGGTGTCGGTAAGACTGCGGTTGTGGAAGGCCTTGCACAGCGTATCGTACAGGGGGACGTACCCCAGGGATTAAAGGATAAAAAGATTTTTGCCCTGGATATGGGTGCTCTTGTAGCCGGTGCCAAGTACAGGGGTGAGTTTGAGGAACGTCTGAAAGCCGTTCTGGATGAGGTACGCAAATCCGACGGGGAGATTTTACTCTTTATCGATGAACTTCATACCATCGTCGGAGCAGGCGCTTCGGAAGGTTCGCTGGATGCGGGAAATATGTTAAAACCCATGCTTGCCAGAGGGGAACTTCACTGTATCGGTGCAACCACACTGGATGAATACCGGAAGTATATTGAAAAAGATGCGGCCTTGGAACGTCGTTTCCAGCCGGTTATGGTGGATGAACCGACGGTGGAAGATACGATTTCAATTCTCCGTGGGTTAAAGGAGCGTTATGAGGTATATCACGGCGTAAAAATTCTGGATAATGCACTTGTCAGCGCTGCGGTTTTATCGCATCGTTATATTTCCGACAGATTCCTTCCGGATAAAGCCATCGATCTGGTTGACGAGGCGTGCGCCTTAATCAAGACCGAACTTGACAGTATGCCGACGGAACTGGATGAAATGCGAAGGAAAGTTCTGCAGATGGAAATCGAAGAGGCGGCTTTGAAAAAGGAGGAAGACTCTTTAAGCAAAGAACGGCTGGAGGCACTGCAAAAGGAACTTGCGGAGGAACGCGAACAATTCGATTCGGCAAAGGCACAGTGGGAAAACGAGAAAGCCAATGTCGGAAAACTAAGCAAATTAAGGGAACAGATCGAATCCGTCAACAGCCAGATTCAGATTGCCCAGCGTGAGGGAAATCTTGAGAAGGCAGCAGAATTAAGTTACGGAACCCTGCCGGCATTAAAGAAGGAACTTGAGCAGGAAGAGGCGGGGCTGAAATCTTCCGACCGTACGCTTCTTCATGAGAATGTTTCCGAGGAAGAGATTGCGAGAATCATTTCCAGATGGACCGGAATACCGGTGGCAAAACTTACGGAAAGCGAAAGAAATAAGACACTTCATTTGGAGGATGAACTTCATAAACGTGTTATCGGCCAGGATGAAGGAGTGAAACTGGTTACCGAATCCATTATCCGTTCCAAAGCGGGAATTAAGGATCCGAGCAAACCAATCGGTTCGTTCTTGTTCCTCGGTCCTACAGGTGTAGGTAAAACGGAACTGGCAAAATCGCTTGCGGCAACACTTTTTGACGATGAAGCCAATATGGTCAGAATCGATATGAGTGAGTATATGGAGAAATTCTCCGTATCGAGACTGATCGGAGCGCCTCCGGGATATGTCGGATATGATGAGGGCGGACAGCTTACTGAAGCAGTCCGGAGAAAACCTTATGCGGTAGTACTTTTTGATGAAATCGAAAAAGCACATCCGGATGTATACAATGTCCTGCTTCAGGTACTCGATGACGGCCGGATTACCGATTCCCAGGGAAGAACGGTTGACTTTAAGAATACGATTTTAATCATGACTTCGAATATCGGTGCAATGGACCTTTTGGACGGCATGGATGAAAACGGAAACATTTCATCTGATGCGGAGGAAGCGGTAATGGATAAACTGCATGCGTCCTTCCGGCCGGAATTTTTGAACCGTCTGGATGAGATTATCATGTTTAAGCCGCTGACGAAAGACAATATCGGACATATTGCCGACCTGATTGTTGCGGATATCAATAAGCGTCTGGAGGATAAGGAGATTACGGTTCGTCTTTCCGATTCCGCAAAGGAATTCATTACGGAGAACGGATACGATCCGGTTTACGGTGCAAGACCTTTGAAACGTTATGTCCAGAAAACCGTGGAAACCCTGCTCGGACGTATGATTCTGGCAGGAGAGGTATCCATGAAGGACACGGTTGAATTTATAGCCGAGGACGGTGAACTGAAGGCAAGGGTTGAGCCGCTCGGATAACTGTACATTCCGGAACTTCTGTGGTAAAGTGGAAAATGCATTTGACAGGATTATAAGGTGACAGATACCGATGGATTTATTCAGTTACGCGAGAGAAAAGAATAAGGAGAAGCAGGAGGCACCGCTTGCGGCCAGAATGCGCCCGAAAACACTGGAAGAAGTGGTGGGGCAGGAGCATATCCTCGGTGAGGATAAAATGTTAACACGTGCGATACGTGCTGACAAACTTCGCTCCGTCATTTTCTACGGTCCTCCGGGAACGGGAAAGACGACTCTTGCGAAAGTAATTGCGAATACAACCTCCTCGGAATTTATGCAGATCAATGCAACCACCTCCGGAAAAAAAGAGATGGAAGAGGTTGTGGAGAAAGCCAAAGAAACCATGGCAATGTATGCCAGACGGACGATTCTTTTCGTAGATGAGATTCATCGTTTCAATAAGGCGCAGCAGGATTTTCTGCTTCCGTTTGTCGAAGACGGGACGCTTATATTAATCGGCGCAACAACCGAGAATCCGTATTTTGAAGTAAACGGAGCGTTAATTTCCCGTTCGGTTATTTTTGAATTAAAACCGCTGTCACGGGAAGATATTGAGAAATTAATCCGCCGTGCCGTAAGTGACAAAGAATGCGGCATGGGAATATATAAGGCGGAAATATCGGATGAAGCGGCAGCTTTTCTTGCCGACATGGCGGGAGGAGATGCAAGACACGCACTGAATGCGGTGGAACTTGCGGTACTTACAACTCCGAGAGCGGAGGACGGACTGATTCATATCACGCTTGATGTGGCAGAGGAATGTATTCAGAAGAAAGTCCTTCGGTATGATAAAGGCGGAGACAATCATTATGATACGATTTCCGCATTTATCAAAAGCATGAGAGGGTCCGATCCGGATGCTGCAGTATACTATCTTGCCAGGATGTTGTCGGCGGGAGAGAGCGTTACCTTTATTGCAAGAAGAATTATGATTTGTGCTTCGGAGGATGTCGGAAATGCGGACCCGCAGGCACTGCAGGTTGCAGTCAGCGCATCCCTTGCGGTTGAGAGAGTCGGAATGCCGGAAGCGCAGATTATTCTGTCTCAGGCAGCAGCTTATGTGGCATGTGCGCCGAAGAGCAATGCAGCGGTGAATGCGATTTCAGGGGCTATGCAGGAAGTTTCCGAAACCGGCAATCTGGATATTCCGATTCATTTAAAAGATGCACATTATAAGTCAGCCGGAAAACTCGGGCACGGGAACGGATATCTTTATTCCCATGATTTTCCGAATCATTATGTGGAACAGCAATATCTGCCGTATGAGTTGAAAGGGAAGAAATTCTATGTGCCCGGTGAACTCGGATACGAGAAGAAGATACGGGAACATATGCTTATGATTAAGAAGGGTAAGAAAGAAGACACGGAAGGCTAAAGAAATACTACAAAGAAAACAACAGAGAAAACGAAGAAAAAACGAAGAAAAAACGAAGAAAAAACAAGGGCCGCTTATCATGAGCGGCCCTTGTTGCGTCGAAATGACAAGGTTACGAATTTACGGACATCAAAACAGTTTTTCAGTCAGATAGGAATAAATCTCCGCACTGTTCTTTTTCCAGTTTTTGCAGATGTTTGAGGCAATTTCCTCATCCGGAACAATGAGCGTTAATTCCGCCAGTGTATTTCCGCGGTCTCTTGCAATCAGATGTGCTTCGAATTCTCCGTTTGGACTACGTTTGTAGTTTGATATAACGGAGGAATCATTTCGCATATCCTGATTCTTTGATTTTAAATAATTTGTCAGATCCTTTCGGATTTCTTCATTCAGACTTCCCAAAAACAGGGAAAGTGTTTTTGCTCCGTCCGGCTCTATGATAAGCCATGTACAGTCCCCTTCCGTGCAGGAACGGATAAAGTTTCCTTCCGAAAGTTCCGCAATGGCGGTCTGGGCGGTAAGATAGTCCGTGTAATTCTGCTCGATGATACATTCGCAGGCGAGCGTTTTTTTCACGGGACCGTTTACGCTGTCCAGAATATAGAGAATCATTAATTTATATAAAGTAAGAGGTTCCTGCATGTTAAACCGTAAGTCCTTATATTTTGAAATTAATCTGTAATTAAACGTTGGCTTTGATCGCGGCTGCAACTACTTCGGCAACGGTAGGATGGAAGGCTTCCGGAAGAATATTGTCTTCGTTTAATTCTTCATCCGGAATACAGCCTGCAATTGCAAGGGCAGCAGCAAGCTTCATTTCTTCCGTAATCTGTTTAGCATGGCATTCGAGAGCACCTTTAAAAATACCCGGGAATGCAATTACGTTGTTTACCTGGTTCGGAAAATCGGAACGTCCGGTGCCGACCACTTTTGCACCGGCAGCCTTTGCAACATCCGGCATGATTTCGGGAACGGGATTTGCCATGGCAAAAAGAATGGCATCTTGATTCATTGATGATACCATTTCCGCGCTTACCAGATTCGGAGCGGATACACCGACAAATACATCGGCACCTTTAAGTGCATCCTTTAGCAATCCTTTTTCATGATGAAGATTGGTAACCTCCATCATTTTCTTCTGCATCCAGTTCAGGCCTTCCGATGATTCATCCAGAATACCGGCTTTATCGCACATAACGACATTCGTAAAACCATATCTGAGTAACAGTTTGGTAATGGCGATTCCGGCACTGCCTGCGCCGTTTACCACAACTTTGCATTCTTCTTTTTTCTTTCCCGTAACCTTAAGTGCATTGATTAATCCGGCAAGAACAACGATTGCGGTGCCGTGCTGGTCATCGTGAAATACGGGAATGTCCAGGATTTCTTTCAGACGTTCTTCGATTTCAAAGCATCTTGGAGCGGAAATGTCTTCGAGGTTGATTCCGCCGAAAGCGGGAGCCAGATAAGTTACTGCTTTGATGATCTCTTCGGTATCCTGGGTGTCTAAGCAGATCGGAACCGCATTTACTCCGCCGAATTCCTTAAATAAAACCGCTTTTCCTTCCATAACCGGCATGGCAGCGTAAGGACCGATGTTTCCGAGCCCCAGAACCGCGCTTCCGTCGGATACGACCGCAACGGTGTTGGATTTCATGGTATAGGTATAAGCCAGATTTTTATCCTTTGCGATTTCTTTACAGGGTTCCGCCACACCCGGTGTATAGGCAAGTGCAAGATCCTCTCTGGATTTTACTTTGGCTTTGGAAGAGGTTTCCAACTTGCCGTTCCATTCTTTATGTAACTGTAATGCTTTTTCTGCGTTTGTCATTTGATGCTCCTTGCTGATACGATATTCCTTTTGAGTTTTTTTACATTTTACTTTCGGTATTATATCACAATTTTATCTTTAAACCATATTTTCTTCGATAATCCTGACCGGGTGGTGAAATCAGTGTGGGAAATCCCTAACCGGTATTCGAAATTTTTATACTTTTGACAAGCGAAACCCGCTTTACAAAAGGGTTTGAGCACAATGCCGGGGAATTTTTATCAGCCGTTCGGTGTTACGGGATGGAACAAAGAAATACTTTTTTAACTGCACATATGAAAGGGAAGATATTCCGGAAGAACTGGTGCATTTCTACAGATTTGTGCGTACCGGCGTGGCAGAAGATCTGCTGACGAATGAGTTAAAGAAACCAGAGTAAAAGAAATGCAGGAAAAATTGGAAAAGCTGAAGAAACATTCAGCCGTCTGATACAAATTGAACCGGGTAAACCGACAGGATATTACCCCGGATGCATCCGTCTGTTTATACGGGCGGATGCTTTTTTTTGAGGCAGATTTAAAAATTATTTCACACTTTATTGATGACTTTCTGATATGATAAAATGAAAAAGAAATATTAAGAAGTAATCAATCCATTCAAACTGAAGGAGCCTGAAAGTATGAAATATGCATGGAAAGAAATCATGTTCGGGAAGAAAAAATACATCCTGATTGAACTTTTGCTCATCCTTCTGATGTTCATGGTGCTTTTTTTGTCAGGACTTGCATCGGGACTCGGAAGAGCGGTGTCATCCTCGATAGATACCATGGATGCCGATGCTTTTGTCGTGGATGATTCGGCAGAGCAGATTATCACCGTATCTTCAGTCGAAAGCCGTGTGTTAAATGAACTGCTGGAAAAAAACGCAGATGCACAGCCGCTCGATATACAGAGAATGTATATTGTTAAGGACCGGGATGACGAGAAGTTAAATATAACCTATTTTGCAATTACCCCGGGCAGCTTTATTGAACCCGAAACAACGGAGGGAACGGGGTTGGCGGAATCCGATGCCGAAGATCCGATTATTCTGGATGATGATTTCATGCTGGAAGGAATATCCCTCGGTGATAAAGTATATGATTCTTCCACCGATCTGGAGTTTACGGTGACAGGGTTTGCGGATGACAGGATGTACGGGCATACCTCGGTAGGTTATATCTCTACGGACAGTTATACCAAATTAAGAAAATCGCTGAATCCCATGTATGAGCCTGTATATCACGCAATTGCAGTAAGGGGTGATGCGGAATACGATTTTAAAGGGAACAATCTGGAACTTGTTCCAAAGCAGGAGATCATAGAGAACATTCCGTCATACTCTGCGGAACACATAACGATTACGATGATTGTGTGGCTGCTGGTAATCATATCTGCGGTCATCATAGGCATTTTTAATTACATACTGACTCTTCAGAAGAAGAAGGAATTAGGGGTAATGAAGGCTATAGGTATGAGAAATTCCGAACTTGTGGGAATGCTGATAAGCGAGGTACTTATCGTATCGGTAATAGCGGCGGTTTTTTCCCTTGTGCTTACATTCGGAATGGCAGCGGCGTTACCGGAAAAAATGCCTTTTTACCTTGAGGTACCGGGTGCCGTCACGGTGACAGTTGCTTTTGTACTGATATCGGTTCTGGGGAGTTTGTTGTCGGTGATTCATATTTTGCGTATCGACCCCAATATTGCAATAGGAGGTGGCGAAGAATGAGTGAAACATTACTTGAACTGGTGGATATTACCAAGTCTTATCGTGATGGGGAAAGCAACAGGACGATATTAAACGGTGTAAATCTGAAAATCGAAAAAGGAGAATTTGTGGCAATAGTCGGACCGTCAGGCTCAGGGAAAAGCACGTTTCTTTCCATTGCAGGGCTTCTGCTTACGCCGGACAGCGGCAGAATTCTGCTTGACGGTAATGATGTGACAAAGATATCGGGAAGCAGAAGGACAATGATTCGACGTAAATCCCTGGGATTTATTTTTCAGAGCCATAATCTTCTGCCGTATCTGAAAACCGAGGATCAGCTTGCCATTGTGCAGGAAAAGGAAGCAAGTGAAAGGATACATATCGATGATCTGCTGAATGAGCTTGATATAGCCGACTGCAGGGGCAAGTTCCCTTCACAGATGTCGGGCGGGGAAAAGCAGCGTGCAGCCATAGCAAGGGCATTTATCAACGATCCCGATATCATACTGGCAGATGAACCCACCGCCAGCCTTGATGCCGAACGAGGAAGAATTTCCGTGGAAATGATTCGAAACGAGGTGAAGAAGCGTAACAAGGCAGCGGTTATGGTGACACACGATACAAGAATACTGGACCTTACAGACCGCATTTACCGTATTGAGAATGGTCAGCTGGTGTGCGGATAAAAGTATTTTGTGATTTACTTTTCGAATTCATTGGTTTATACTATTAAAGGCTGAGCGATTCAGCTGTCTAATTACGGCAACAGTCAGAAATACGGGTGCGCGTCATTAGTGTACCGCGGGCTGCGAAGCAGCCCTTTCTTCTAAATTCCCGGAGGACAGAATAACAGCTGAGATTTCAAAGGAATCCGTTGAGAGACAGACTGGTTTTATAAGGAGAACAGTATGGAAAACAAGTGGGAAACACTTAAACTGGCAGATTTACGTGATATTGCAAAAAAAATCGGCGTAAAGGGTGCTTCTTCCATGAAGAAAGAGGAACTTGTCACACTGCTTACGGAAGAGGAAAAGAAAAATATGGCAGCGAAAACGGATGCTCCCGAAAATGCAGGAAAGCAGCCGGAAGAGGCCACCGTGAAAAAGCGTGAACCGCAAAAACGTTCCCCGGAAAAGAATGTGCCGGAAAAGACTTCCGCAGAGAAGAACAGTGCTGAAAAGAGTACTCAGGAAAAGAGTATTACTGAAAAGAATGCTCCGGAAAAAAATGCACCTGAGAAGACTATTTTAACGGATAAACCGGTGGAGAAGAAAGAATCCGGTGAAGAGGAGATGGCGGAACTCGACAGTAAAATTCCCGCTTGCGGAATTTTAGAGGTTATGCCGGACGGGTTCGGATTTATTCGCTGTGAGAATTATCTTCCCGGTGAGCATGATGTTTATGTGGCACCCGGTCAGATTCGTAAATTTGGCTTAAAGACCGGAGATATTATTGAAGGAAGTACGAAAATCAAAACGGAGAAAGAAAAATTCTCGGCTTTGCTTTTTGTCAAAAAGATTAACGGATATTCTCCGGAAGAAGCAATCAGGCGGGCAAATTTTGAGGACATGACTCCGATTTTCCCGGATGAGAAGATTCATCTGGATATTCCGGGAGCACCGGTATCCATGAGAATCATGGATCTGATTTCTCCGGTCGGCAAAGGACAGAGAGGCATGATCGTATCCCCTCCGAAAGCCGGCAAGACCACGCTTCTTAAGGCGGTTGCAAAGTGTGTCAAATATTCCAATCCGGATATGCACATGATTATTCTTTTAATTGACGAGCGTCCCGAGGAAGTTACGGATATCAAGGAAGCCATTATGGGACCGAATGTGGAGGTGATTTATTCCACCTTCGATGAAACCCCGGAACATCATAAGAGAGTTGCGGAGATGGTAATAGAGCGTGCGAAGAGGCTGGTAGAACACAAAAAGGATGTCATCATTCTGCTTGACAGCATCACGCGTCTGACGCGTGCCTATAACCAGGTAATACCGCCCAGCGGACGTACCCTTTCCGGTGGTCTCGATCCTGCGGCACTTCATATGCCGAAGCGTTTCTTCGGTGCGGCAAGAAACATGAGAGAGGGCGGAAGTCTTACAATTCTTGCAACGGCGCTTGTGGAGACGGGCTCCAAGATGGATGATGTGGTATACGAGGAGTTTAAGGGAACCGGTAACATGGAAATGGTTCTCGACCGGAAACTGTCCGAAAAGAGAGTATTCCCCGCAATTGACATTCCGAAGTCCGGAACCAGAAGGGAAGATCTTCTGTTAACGCCGGATGAACTTGAGGCAATCAATATTTTAAGGAAGGCATTTAACGGCCTGAAACCGGAAGAGGCAGCCGACAAAGCCATTGATTTGTTCTCCAGAACCCGCAATAACAGGGAGTTTTCGGACATGGTGAAAAAACTGAAGTGGTTTTAATAAATTTTTCTTGCACATGCAGACACAACGTGTTATAATCAATAAGCTGTCATAAAAGCATAATAAGGTTTAAAAGACATAGAGAGGTGAAAATAATGAAAGAAGGAATCCATCCTGAGTACTATCAGGCAACCGTTACCTGCAACTGCGGTAATACATTCGTAACCGGTTCGACCAAGAAAGACATTCACGTAGAAGTTTGCTCCAAATGTCATTCATTCTATACCGGTCAGCAGAAAGCTGCAGCAGCAAGAGGACGTATTGACAAGTTCAATAAGAAATACGGTGTAGAAAGCAAATAATCAGGAAAAGGTTGGGGCCCGAAACCTCAACCTTTTTTTCATTACATCCTGTTTTTGCGATAAGGGATAAATAAATGGCAACAAAGTCAAAGAGTAAGAAAAAAAGAAAAGCGAAATATTCCGGAATCGGCGGACAGGCCGTTATGGAAGGAATCATGATGCGAAACAACGACCGCTATGCGGTTGCGGTTCGCAAACCGGACAAGCAGATTGAAGTGGTTCTGGCGGATTGTGCGGATGAAAAGAATTTAAAAGGAATCCGCAAGGTTCCCTTTATTCGCGGTATTTTTGCTTTTGTCGATTCGCTGCGTCTTGGAATGAAGACTCTTTCTCTTTCTGCGGAGTATTACGTGGGAGATGAAGAGGAAGAGACCGGTTTTGACCGTTTCATGACAAAGCTGTTCGGAAATAAGGCGGAAAGCATTGTGAATGCATTTACGATTCTTTTTGCCCTCCTGCTTGCAATCGGGCTGTTCTTTGTAACTCCTGCACTGATTTCGCATTTTGTCCTGGAGAGATTTATTGCGAATCAGTCTTTGATTATCATTCTTGAAGGTCTTGTCAGAATTCTGATCTTTGTTCTCTATATCCTTCTTATTTCTCTTTCGAAGGATATAAAGCGAACCTTTATGTATCATGGTGCGGAGCATAAATGTATTAACTGCGTGGAAAACGGAAAACCGTTAAACGTAAAGAATGTAATGCGTTCCTCCAGACGTCACAGACGCTGCGGAACCAGTTTTATTCTTTTTATCATGATGATTTCCATCGTGCTGTTTTTCTTTATCCGCGTGGATTCTCCTTTTTTAAGACTCGGAATCCGTGTATTGATGATTCCGGTTATTGCGGGAATCTCCTATGAAGTGCTTCGCGCAATGGGAAAATACGACAACTGGTTTACAAGAGTGGTTTCCGCACCGGGACTCTGGTTTCAGTCTCTGACCACCAAAGAGCCGGACAAGGATATGGCGGAAGTTGCAATTAAAGCGGTGGAAGCGGTTTTTGACTGGAAGGAATATTTAAAAGAAAATTTCGGCTATGTACCTTCCGGTGAGGAAGAAGGCTGGCTTGATGACGATGAGGATGCGGAGATGGATGCCGAAACCATGGAAGCGCTCATGAACGAAGTGGACCGGGCAAGCAATCGGTAAAATGAGATATATCGATTTGTATAAAAACAGTGTAAAACGTCTGGAAGAAAGTGGCGTAAGAGAAGCCGGGCTTGATGCAAGGCTTCTTTTGGAGTCTGTCTGCAAAACGGACAGAACCGTTTTATATGCGCATCCCGAACGGGAAGTGACACCGGAGGAGGAAAAGACATTTGAGGCTTTTCTTTCAAGACGGGAAAAGAGAGAGCCTCTCCAGTATATCCTCGGGGAGCAGGAATTCATGGGGCTTTCTTTCAAAACGGAACCGGACACCCTTATTCCGAGACAGGATACGGAAACCCTGGTGGAAGATGCAATGAAGGATCTGCATGACGGAATGGAGATTCTGGATGTGTGCTGCGGAACGGGATGTATTCTGCTTTCCCTGCTTCATTACAGCAATGACTGCAGAGGGACGGGAGTGGACTTAAGTGAAAAAGCCGTGGAACTGTCCCGCAAAAATGCGGAACTTCTCGGACTTTCCGAATCGGCGGATTTTCTGGTATCGGATATGTTTTCCGGGGTAACCGGAAAGTATGACAGAATCGTTTCAAATCCGCCCTATATTCCCACGAAAGTAATCGGAACACTGGATCCGGAAGTCCGGGATTTTGAGCCGGAAAGGGCGCTGGACGGAGGAGAGGACGGCCTGGATTTTTATAAAATCCTTGCCGGTAAGGCAAAAGAATATTTAAAGCGGGACGGCATTATCTACATGGAAATCGGATATGACCAGGGACCCGCGGTACGGGATTTGTTTATGAAAGAGGGATATAAAAACGTGGAAGTTTTAAAAGACCTGGCCGGACTCGACAGAGTTGTCAGAGCGCATTTTTATTAGCAGGTCTGATAAAGATGCAGACGGATTTGTTGATGACAGGTGAGGTGAGAATATGTTTGATAAATTGGAAGATCTGGTACACCGTTATGAAGATTTGATGCTTGAACTGCAGTCTCCGGATGTTGCGAACGATACGGGACGGTTTCGGAAACTGATGAAAGAGCAAAGCGACCTGGCTCCCATTGTGGAAGCATATACGGGATATAAAAAAGCAAAACAGGATATCGAAGATTCCCTTTCCATGCTTGAGTCCGAATCGGATGAAGAGATGAGGGAGATGCTGAAGGAAGAACTTTCCGATGCAAAGAAAAAAGCGGAAGATCTGGAGCAGGAATTAAAAATTTTACTCCTTCCGAAAGATCCGAACGATGAAAAGAACGTAATCGTGGAAATCAGAGCGGGTGCAGGCGGTGAGGAAGCGGCATTGTTTGCTGCGGAGCTTTACCGTATGTATGTCCATTTTGCGGAAGAACATCATTGGAAGATAGAGACAATTAATGCGGAAGATACCGGAATCGGCGGCATGAAGGAAGTGGAGTTCATGATTGACGGAAACGGGGCTTATTCCGTAATGAAATACGAAAGCGGGGTTCATCGTGTACAGCGTGTTCCGGAGACCGAGTCGGGCGGAAGAATCCATACATCCACCGCAAGTGTGGCGGTTATGCCGGAAGCGGAGGAAGTGGACGTAGTCATTGACGATAACGATATCCGTATCGATGTCATGCGTGCTTCGGGCTGCGGCGGACAGTGTGTCAATACGACCGACTCTGCGGTTCGTTTAACCCATATGCCGACCGGTATCGTTATTTATTCCCAGACGGAGAAATCGCAGATTCAGAATAAGGCAAAAGCATTTGCCCTTCTTCGTGCGAAACTATACGATCTGGAACAGCAGAAAAAACACGATGCGGAAGCGGAACTTCGCCGTTCCCAGGTAGGTACGGGAGACAGAAGTGAGAAAATCAGAACCTATAATTTCCCGCAGGGAAGAGTGACCGATCACAGAATCGGCCTGACGCTTTACAAACTGGATAAAATCATGAACGGAGACATCCAGGAAATCATCGATGCATGTATTGCAGCGGACCAGGCTGCAAAACTGCTTAAGATGAACGAGAGCGGATATTAAATATGAGACAGTGACAGACCGAAAGTTCCGAGGCTGTCACGGTGTTCGGTTTTCGCCATCTTACGGTACTGCGTGGGAGTGCAGCCGAAGTATTCGCGGAACCGCTTATTGAAATAACTGGTATTATTAAATCCGACACTGATTGCAAGCTCTGAAATCGGGATCGGATTTTTTAAATTCCGCTGAATAATATCGGCGGCTTTTAAAATGCGGTAGTGCATCAGGTACTCAAACGGAGTCATGTTAACCGCGCGGTTAAAGCAACGGCAGCATTCACTTTTGCTGACATGAATGGAGCCGGCGATGTCATCCAGGGTAATCGGGTCGGGGTAGTTCTGCTCGATAAATACAATGGCATCCTTAATGCGAATTTCATCCGCAGTCATGGAACGTTTCGGTGTTTCCGCAATTTTGTCCGGCTGGGACAGCGTGGCTTTGGATAAAAACAGAAGCCAGAGCTGACAGATTAAACTCTGCGTTTGAAGTTCGTAACCGAATTCCTTTTGAAGATTGGCATAAATGATATCCTCCAGATAGGAGATTACGCCGCGGTCCCACCGTTCCTTCGGATTAAATACAAGGAATTTAAATTTCGGATCGTCCAAAACCGGTTTTAAATAGTTGTTGGAAACCGAAGAATCCTGCACCGGAAACAGCAGGGAGGGGGAGAAAATCAGGGACATAATCACGCATTTGCCGTCATCCCCGTCCTCGATGGAATGCATGATGTTCCGGTTGATAAAAACGGCCTGTCCCTCTCTGATAAGCTGTGTATGTTCTCCGATCCGGTATTTTGCACAGCCTTCCTTTACAAGATCGATTTCAATCTCGGTATGCCAGTGCCAGCGGACGTGTTCCATAAACATTTCACCCGGCTCCACATAGTAGACACCGAGCGGATAATCTTTATTTTCATGTTCCACGATTTCCTGTAAGGATTCGTAAGCATTATCGGACATTTCATTTCCTCCTGAAAAACGATTTCGAACAGTTCCGGAGTTTGTCGAACTGTATCAGGATACGTCAGTATTATAGCAATTTTTAGACATTTCCACAATTGCGAATGAAGGGATTTTATGTATAATTAATATGTATGATTACGGCCTGAAACATCGTTGACTGATTATCGCAGGAATGCTGAATCAGACGAATCGTCGCGGTAACAGGTATTCGAAACGGGAAATATTTGAAATAAAGGAAAAAGGGAGGAAACCCTATGAGAAAAACAAAAGTAATCTGCACAATCGGTCCTGCCTGTGAAAACGAGGAAACACTCACAAAGATGTGTGAAGCGGGCATGAACGTGGCACGTCTGAATTTTTCGCACGGCACGCATGAGGAACATTTGAAAAAAATCGCACTCGTAAAGCAGGTGCGTGAAAAACTGAATCTGCCGATTCCGATTATGCTTGATACGAAGGGACCGGAGTACCGGATTAAGACGTTTAAGGATCATAAGGTAACACTTGAAGAAGGTGCGGAATTTACCTTTACCACTGCAGACGTGGAGGGTGATGAGACGAAGGTTTCCGTCAACTACGAACACCTCTGTGAGGAACTGAATGTCGGTGACAGAATTTTGGTCAATAACGGTCTCGTCATTTGCGAAGTAAAGGAAATCAAAGACTGCAATGCGGTTTGTACGGTTATTTCAGGCGGTGTTTTATCGGACCGCAAGAGTATGAATTTTCCGAATAAGGTCATGAAGGGGGATTATATTTCCGAGCAGGACAGGGCGGATATTTTATTCGGAATCGAAAACGATGTTGACTTCGTTGCCGCATCCTTTGTTTCCACAAAGCAGGATGTGGAGGCACTCCGGAAACTTCTTGATGAAAACGGAGGCGAGAATATTAATATCATCGCTAAAATCGAGAACCGTGCAGGTGTCGACAATATCGAGGAAATCTGTGAAATCGCAGACGGAATCATGGTTGCGAGAGGTGACCTCGGGGTTGAGATACCGTTTGTCGAGGTACCTGCGATTCAGAAATTTTTAATCCAGAAGTGCAGACTTCTCGGCAAGAGAGTCATCACCGCAACGGAGATGCTCGAAAGCATGATTACCAATCCGCGCCCGACGAGAGCGGAGATTTCGGACGTTGCAAATGCCGTATATGACGGTTCATCCGCCGTTATGCTTTCCGGAGAAACGGCTGCGGGAAAACATCCCGTGGATGCGGTCCGCAACATGGCGGAAATTGCGGAATATACGGAGAAACATATTGATTATAAAAAGCGTTTCCTGAATACGGAATTTAAAATCAATTCCACACTGGATTCCATTTCCCACGCAACCTGTGCGATGGCAATCGATGTGGATGCAAAGTGTATCGTGGTGAACTCCGTATCCGGAAAGACCGCGCGTATGGTCAGCCGGTTCCGCTGCCCCTGCGACATCATCGGTACGACAACGGATTTAAAGGTATGGAGACAGCTGAACTTAAGCTGGGGAATCACTCCCGTACTCTGTGAAGAATACAATTCCATTGATGTTATGTTCTATCAGAACTTAAATCAGGCGAAAGAAGTATTCGGACTGAGTGTCGGAGACAATGTGGTTATGACCGGCGGTCAGATTCACGGCGGAAGCGGAAATACCAATACGATTAAGATGGAAACCATCCGAAAGTAAGGATATAAAATAAAAAAGTAAAGATTAAAAAGTAAAGATAGTAAAGGAGTTTACATAATTTTATATATTATGTTAAGAAATTTGAAATGAGCTGGTTTGTTTTTGCACTGATTTGTTTGTTGGGATGGGGGTTTGCAGATCTTTTTTATAAAAAGGGAACGGATTCGGATGATAAATATTCACATTTGAAAATCGCGGTCTGGGTAGGTCTCGTGATGGGTGTTGTGGCACTGATTCTTTTACCGTTTTCCGAAACGGGATTCAGTGTCGGAAGTCTTTTGGTAAATGCGGTAAAATATACACCTGCATCACTTGCCTACATAATCTCGATGGTAATCGGTTATGCGGGACTCCGTTATCTGGAGGTTTCCATCGTATCTCCCGTACAAAATGCATCCGGTGCATTTTCCATGATTGCAATGCTTGTTTTCTTTGCAATTACCGGAACCGTGAATGATGATCTCGGAGATTTTTCGATTCTGAATATAGTCGGAACGGTTATCATTATTCTGGGTGTTGTTGCCCTTGCGGTTGTGGAAAACCGGCTTTCCAGAAAAGAAGCAGACGAACTGGCAAAGACCGGAGAAGAGAAGAAGCAAAACCGGAAATACCAGTTCGGTGCACTGGCGCTTTTATTTCCGATTCTTTACTGTATCTTTGATACAATCGGAACTGCCGCGGACGGAATTATTCTGGATGAGGAAACCGGCCTGGGGCTCGGTGAAATCGATGTTTTGATTCTCTACGGGCTGACCTTTTTACTTGCCGGAATCATTGCATGGATTTACATGTTAATCCGCACGAAGAAACCGTATAATCCGTTCGCAAAAAAGGAAATCCTGAATAAAGGCGTGGCTGCATGTTTTGAGGAATTCGGCCAGATTTTTTACGTATTTGCAATGGCCAGAAAGCCTGTGCTTGCAGCACCGATGGTGGCTTCCTACTGTATCGTGTCTGTGATTCTGTCACGTATTTTCCTAAAGGAAAAATTAAAGGCCTCCCAGTATGCATGTGTATTCGCGGTTATTGTCGGAATCGTGATGCTTGGAATTGCGGAGGGCATCGGAGAAGCTTAAGTAAAAAATGAAATATTTACTCAGGTATTTAAAACCGTATACCAAAGAAAGTATTCTAGCGCCTGCATTTAAACTAGTGGAGGCGCTTCTTGATTTGCTGGTTCCCGTTATCATTGCGGATATTATCAACAACGGAATCAGAAACGGGGACAGGCAGTATATTGTTATCAGATTTGTTTTTCTGATTGTTCTTGCCGTAATCGGACTGGGCTTTTCCGTGACTGCACAGTATTTTGCAGCCAGGGCGAGTGTCGGATTCGCATCCTCCGTAAGAGAGAATCTTTTTAAACATATTCAGAAATTATCTTTTGAAAAATTAGACGAAATCGGTACGGAAACGCTGATTACCAGGGTGACGGGAGATGTGCTGCAGGTGCAGAACGGTGTCAACATGGTTCTTCGCCTTCTTCTCCGAAGCCCGTTTATCGTCTTCGGATCCATGATTGTGGCTTTTACAATCGATGTGAAAGCGGCAGTGATTTTTGCAGTCAGCATTCCCGTTCTGACGGCGGTAATCTATGTTATCATGGCGTTTACGATTCCGATGTATAAAAAAGTGCAGGAACACCTTGACGGTGTTTTGCTTACAACCAGGGAAAACATAACCGGTGTGAGAGTCATCCGTGCCTTCTGCAAGGAAGCGGAAGAGGTTGCGGAATTCGATAAAAAGAATGATGCCCTGACGAAAATGAACCTCTTTGTCGGACGCATATCCGCCGTTATGAATCCGGCAACCTATGTGTTGATTAACATCGCAATCTGCATTCTCTTTATGGTATCCGGACGCAGCGTGAATGAAGGAAAAATCGGGCAGGGAGATTTACTTGCACTTTATAATCTGATGGCTCAGATGATTGTGGAACTGGTGAAACTCGCAAATCTGATTATTACCATCAATAAAGCGCTTGCCTGTGCGGACAGGGTTTCCGCCGTGCTTCGGACCGAACCGGGAATGGAATATCCGGATTTTGACGAAAACGGAAATACCGGAAACCCGGAGAACGGAGATTTACGGCATACCGCGGTTACGTTTAAAAACGTAAGTTTTGCTTATCACGGTGCAAAAGATAATGCGGTGGAAGGAATCCGGTTTGAAATCAATCCCGGAGAAACCATCGGTATCATCGGCGGTACGGGATCCGGTAAATCCACACTGGTTAATCTGATTCCGAGATTTTATGATGCATCGGAGGGAACAATCACCGTCTTCGGCCGTGACGTGAAATCGTATAAAAGAGGAGAATTAAACAGAATAGTGGGGGTGGTTCCGCAGAAGGCGGTTTTATTTGCGGGAAGCATCCGTGACAATATGAAATTCGGCAATGAAAATGCAACCGATGAGGAGATTTACCGTGCCCTGGAACTGGCGCAGGCACGGGAAATTGTTGAGAAAAAAGAAGGTGCCCTTGATTACATGGTGGAACAGGGCGGGAAAAATTTTTCCGGCGGTCAGAAACAGCGCCTTACCATTGCAAGAGCGCTGGTTGCCAATCCGAAGATTTTAATTCTGGATGATTCTTCTTCGGCACTTGATTATGCAACGGATTTGAATTTAAGAAGGGCATTGAATTCCCTGGACGGTAAAATCACAACCGTCATAGTATCGCAGCGTACCGCCGGCATTCAGAGTGCGGACCGGATACTGGTTATGGATGACGGAGAAATCGTGGGATGCGGGACTCATGAAGAATTGCTGGAAAACTGTGAAATTTATGCGGAAATCCACGCATCTCAGAGGAAGGAGGGCACGGCATGAAAAAACTCCTTCGGTTTATCGGACGTTACAAAGGACTTTTTATTTTAAGTCTTATATTAAATATCATAACGGTTTTAATCCAGCTGTATATCCCGATTCTGTTCGGAAAGGGAATCGACCTGATTGCCGGAAAAGGAAACGTGGATTTCGGCGGACTTCACCAAAAGATTATTCTGATTCTGATTCTGCTTTCCGCATCCGGGATTTTCACCTGGGTTCTGGGGATTGTCAACAACCGCATGACTTACGGGATTGTGAAGCAGATTCGTGCGGCAGCGATAAGAAAGCTGCAAAAACTTCCTCTTTCGTTTCTGGACCGGATGGGTGTGGGAGATCTGGTTTCGAGAATTATCACGGATACGGATCAGGTTTCGGACGGTCTTTTGCTGGGCTTTACGCAGCTCTTTGCGGGAGTTGTCACGATACTTGCAACCATTTATTTCATGCTTCGTTTAAGCCCGTGGATTACACTTTTGGTAGTATGTCTTACCCCGATCAGTTTCTTTGTATCAAAATTTATCGCAAGCGGTACGTATAAGATGTTTAAGCTGCAGTCCGAAATCAGAGGGCAGCAGACCGCACTTACGGAGGAAATGGTGGGCGGTGCAAGAGTGGTGCACGCGTTCGGATACGAAAACCGTGCGGAGGAGAGGTTTTCCGAGATTAACGAAAGACTGAAAAATGCATCCACCAGGGCGGTTTTCTACAGCTCCTTGACGAATCCGTCCACGAGAGCAGTGAACGGAGTGATTTACGCCTGTGTTGCGCTGACGGGTGCATTTATGATTTTAAAGGGGCATTTGTCGATCGGCGGACTTTCGATTCTTCTGGCATATGCGAATCAGTACATGAAACCGTTTACCGACATTTCAAGTGTCGTAACCGAACTGCAGAATGCATTATCCTGTGCGGACCGTGTGTTCGAAGTTTTGGAGGAACCCGCCGAGTCGGAGGAAAAACCGCAGCACTTAACCGGTGTACGCGGGGCAATGGACATTGAGGACGTTTATTTTTCCTATGTAAAGGAAAAGCCGTTAATCGAGAATTTCTCCCTTCGCGTAAACGAGGGTACCCGTGTAGCCGTTGTAGGTCCCACGGGTTGCGGAAAGACAACGTTTATCAATCTTTTGATGCGCTTTTACGATGTGGATAAGGGAAGGATATTCATTGACGGAACGGATATTTACGAAGTCAGCAGAAGATCCCTTCGGGAAAGTTTCGGCATGGTTTTGCAGGAGACGTGGATTAAGAATGCGACTGTCAGGGAAAACATTGCATTCGGACGTCCGGATGCCACTGACGAAGAGATTATTAAAGCAGCAAAAGAGGCGCACGCTTACAGCTTTATCAGGCGTCTGCCGGAGGGACTGGATACGGTGATTGATGATTCCTCCTTAAGTCAGGGACAAAAACAGCTTCTTTGTATTAGCAGAGTTATGTTAACCAAACCGCCGATGCTGATTCTGGATGAAGCGACTTCTTCGATTGATACGAGAACGGAACTTAAGATACAGAATGCTTTTGAGAAAATAATGGACGGACGTACCACGTTTATTGTGGCACACCGCTTATCAACAATACGCAGTGCTGATATTATTTTGGTTATGAAGGACGGCCACATCATTGAGCAGGGAAAACACGAAGAACTGCTGAAAAAGGGTGGCTTTTACAGTGAATTATATTATTCGCAGTTTGCAGGCGTGGAAATATAGGAGGAAGGTTTTATGCAATTAAATACGTGTTCTCTGTTTTTTGAAGTGCTGGTATCCATCGGCTATATGATGATTTTTAAAAAATGCGGAATCAAGCTGTTCTGGGCGTTTATTCCGTTTGCGAGAGAATATCAGATCAGCCGGTGCTCGGACAGGGAGAACGAAGGAAGGGTTTATGCATTTTTCAGCGGAATGGTTCTGATTATGCAGGTTGTTTTTAATTTTTTGTCGGATTATCCCTATCTGGTTGTTTTCCTTGCGATTCCGTATCTGGTTTTATATATCGGTGCGTTCGTATATGCAATCAGAGTTTACACGGGACTCACGGAAGTATTCGGGCGCAGTAAAAAGTGGGCGGTTCTCTTTGTATTATTTGAAGGAATTACCGTGCTGATTTGGGGATTTTCCAAAAAATTCCAGCCGGTAAAGGAACTGAATCTGATTGATAAGGAAGGCGCAAAAGTATTCGGAAAGGAAGTAAGGCCGGAAAACGAAGGCCTTTCCGTTAACATTACCGAGCGTACTGCGACCGATTTCTTCAAAAAGAAAACACTTCTTAAAGATATTCATATGAACATTCCGAAGGGACATATGGTCCTGTTACTCGGCGGTTCGGGTGCCGGAAAAACCACGTTTGTGAATGCGGTGACGGGATACGAGAAGGCGAATGCCAAAATCCTTTTGAACGACAGAAATATTTATACCGAGTATTCCAGAATGCTGTTTGATATCGGCTTTGTTCCGCAGCAGGATCTGATGCGCGGAACGGATACCGTTAAGCTGACGCTTTCCGATGCGGCATCCTTAAGACTTCCGTCCGGTGTTTCGAGAGCGGAAAGGAAGGAACGTATTGAAAATGTACTGAATGAGTTCGGCCTTAAGGCAATTGAAAACAGTCTGGTAGATAAACTGTCGGGTGGCCAGAGGAAGAGGCTTTCCATTGCAATGGAATATATTTCCGATCCGTCCCTCTTTATCCTGGATGAGCCGGATTCCGGTCTTGACGGTGTTGTTGCCAGAGGCCTTTTTGAAAAACTCCGCGCTATTGCCGATGAAGGAAAAATCGTAGTTGTAATCACTCATACGCCGGACAGGGTAATCGATTTATTTGATGATGTTATCGTTCTTGCAAAGGATGCTTCCAGAACGGGACGTCTGGCATGGTACGGTCCCGTGGATGAGGTGTATGAATTCTTCGGAAAGAAATCCATGGAAGAGATTCTTCTTTCCGTGAACCAGAAAGACGAAGGCGGAGAAGGAAGAGCTGATGAATTTGTCGAAAAATATGCGGATTATATGCAGGAAAAGGCAGGTTGATGAAGATGGGCGAGAAAAATACAAATGTTAATTTAAATTTAAAAAAAGGTCATATCGGCCATGTATCACAAACCTTTATTTATTTAGGGAAACTGTTCAGAATGTTTGTTTTCCAGAGTGACTGGAAGGTGCTTCCGATGTCCGCGGTAATTGCGGGTCTTGTCAGCTTTACCGTCGGCAAGAATCTTTTTGTATCCATGGAAGGTACCTTAACCTCGTCATTTGCATATGCATGTATCTGTGTATGGAACGGATTTTTCAATTCGATTCAGTCTGTCTGCCGTGAGCGTGCAATTATAAAACGTGAACACCGGTCGGGTCTCCATATCAGTTCCTATATTGTGGCTCATATGATCTACCAGGCGGTACTTTGTGCCGTACAGTCCTTAATCATTATCTTTGTATGCTACATGATGAAGGTTAAACTGCCGGAAACAAGTCTGGCAGTCAATGATCCGATGTTGGAATTCGGCATTACGATTTTCTTAATTACATACTGTTCGGATATGCTTGCACTTCTTGTTTCCACAATTGCAAGAACTACGACCGCAGCGATGACGATTATGCCGTTTTTGTTAATTGTACAGCTTCTTTTCTCGGGATCTTTCTTCAGCCTTCCGCAGAAAGTGATGCCGTTTACGAATTTAACCGTGACCAAGTGGGGGTTAACGGCAATCTGTGCACAGGGAGATTATAATTCGCTTCCCATGGTCAGCCTCTGGAACAGTGCATATAAATTGAAACATATCAAAATGCAGGACGGGTCGGAACCGTTTACAATTGTCTTTGATTATATTGAAAAAAATGACTTAAGGGAGCAGATTATTGTAAAATCGGCCGAGCTGAACCAGAATCCACAGTTTGCACATGATGCGCTTGTAGTATACAAGTGCTGGGCATGGCTGATTGTGTGGACACTCATTTATGTCGGAGCGGCCACGATTATCCTTGAATTTATCGATAAAGACCGAAGGTGATGCCGAAATTTAAAAAAAAATTAGCACTCGCCTATTGACAGTGCTAACAAAAAGTGTTATATAATATATATAACAAAACAAACAGCGAGATGGAAGCCGGAAAGCTACACAGCAGAAAGGAATGACGATGCAACTGGTAATAAGACCGATATCTCCCAGTATACAAAGAAAGAAGGCATGTACTATGTTAAGACCGAGTATTTTTACACACAACAATAATTTATTTGATGATTTCTTCGGTGATGATTTCTTTGCACCGGCCCGTCATCCGAACGGAGGCGCAGCAATCATGCACACTGACATTCGTGAAACCGAGGAAGGATACATTATCGATATGGAACTTCCGGGATTTACGAAAGAGGATGTGGAAGCGGAATTAAATGACGGATACTTAACCGTTCGCGCCGAGCACAAGACCGAGAAGGACGAAAAGGACAAAGAAGGTCACTACATCCGGAAAGAGCGTTACTACGGTAACTTCGCAAGAAGCTTCTATGTAGGGGAAGCCGTAACGCAGGAAGACATCAAGGCGGCATTCAAGGACGGTATTCTTACCCTGAATGTTCCGAAGAAAGAAAAAGAAGAGAAACCCGAGGAGAAGAAATTAATCTCCATCGAATAAAAAAGTGCTTAGGGTTGAATTATTAAGGCTTTTGCCTGAAGTTTCATAATTACATTCTCCTTTCGGGGGCTGCCGTTTTTCGGCAGCCCCTTCTTTTATGTAATATTGATTTTGTTTGGGAAAAATGCTATTCTATTTGTGTATGTGTTTTTCAGTCGGCGATGAAAAAACCGGAGAAAAAACAAAAAGAAAACTGCGATTTTTAAGGCAAAAGGAGAGCGCTATGGAAAAAAGATCACTTGCAGCAGAACTTGGCAAAAATGCGTATCCCGGCAGAGGCATCGTAATCGGTAAATCCGAGGACGGCAAATCTGCGGTATGCGCATATTTTATTATGGGAAGAAGTACGAATTCCAGAAACCGTGTATTCGTGGAAGAAGGAAAGGGAATCCGTACCGAGGCTTTCGATCCTTCCAAGATGGAAGACCCGTCCCTGATTATTTATGCACCGGTCAGAGTTCTCGGAAACAAGACCATTGTTACCAACGGCGACCAGACCGATACGATTTATGAGGGAATGGACAAGCAGCTTACGTTTGAGCAGAGCTTAAGAAGCCGTGAATTTGAGCCGGATGCTCCCAATCTGACTCCGAGAATTTCAGGAATTATGCATGTAGAGAACGGAAATTACAGTTACGCAATGTCCATCTTAAAATCCGATGCCGGAAGAGACAGTGCATGCAACCGCTTTACTTTTGCTTATGAGAAACCGTTTGCGGGCGAGGGACGTTTCATCCACACTTATATGGGTGACGGAAATCCCCTTCCTTCCTTCGAAGGAGAGCCGGAATGGGTAGATATCAGGGGAAATATTGATGAATTTACCGAACTTGTATGGAAGAACTTAAATGAGGATAACAAGGTTTCCCTCTTTGTTCGTTTCATCGATATCGAAACCGGAAAATACGAAACAAGAATCTGCAACAAGAATCAGTAATGTCAGTATAAGGACAGTATAAAAGCAATATAAAATAAAAAACGGTATATAAATCAGGAAAGGAAACGAGATGAAAGAATTAGAATTAAAATACGGCTGCAATCCCAACCAGAAGCCTTCCAAAATTTTTGTTAACGACGGCAGGGAACTTCCCATCGAAGTTCTTTGCGGAAAACCCGGATATATCAATTTTATGGATGCATTTAACGGCTGGCAGCTTGTGAAAGAATTAAAGAAGGCAACCGGACTTCCCGCTGCAACTTCCTTTAAACACGTATCTCCCGCAGGTGCCGCAGTGGGACTTCCTTTAACCGATACACTGGCAAAAATCTACTGGGTGGACGATCTCGGTGAACTTTCGCCCCTGGCATGTGCGTATGCAAGAGCAAGAGGCGCGGACAGAATGTCTTCCTTCGGCGATTTTATTGCATTATCCGATGTCTGCGATGTTTCCACCGCGAAGATTATCAAAAGAGAAGTATCCGACGGTGTCATTGCTCCCGGATATGAGCCCGAAGCACTGGAAATCCTTTCCTCCAAAAAGGGCGGAAAGTACAACGTAATTAAAATTGACGAAAATTACATGCCGGCTCCGCTGGAACACAAGGATGTTTACGGAATCACTTTTGAACAGGGCAGAAATGAGTTTAAGATTGACAAAGAGCTTCTTACCAATGTCGTTACTGCAAATAAGGAGATTCCCGAACTTGCACAGATTGACTTAATCATCTCCTTAATTACCTTAAAATATACACAGTCCAATTCCGTATGCTATGCAAAGGGCGGCCAGGCAATCGGTATCGGTGCCGGACAGCAGTCCAGAATCCACTGCACCCGTCTGGCGGGTTCCAAGGCTGATAACTGGATGCTTCGCCAGAGCCCGAAGGTATTGGGGCTTCAGTTTGTAGACGGAATCGGAAGAGCGGACAGAGACAATGCAATTGATGTATATATCGGTGAGGAGTATGAGGATGTGCTTGCGGAAGGCAAGTGGCAGACCATTTTCAAGGTAAAACCCGAAGTCTTCACAAGAGAAGAAAAGAGAGCATGGCTTGATACCATGGAAGACGTTGCACTCGGTTCGGATGCATTCTTCCCCTTCGGTGACAACATCGAGCGTGCTAAGAAGAGCGGTGTAAAATATATCGCAGAGCCGGGCGGATCCGTACGTGACGATCAGGTAATCGAAACTGCCGATAAGTACGGAATGGCAATGGCATTTACCGGAATGAGATTATTCCATCATTAATACCGTTACAGAATGGTTTACATAAGCGATATAGAGTTAACATAAAATCCGATGCCTGCACATTTGATTATTGGTTGACATAATGTAAAATAGTTAACATAAAATGCAATAATAAGAATGACCGTAAGAGGGCGACTTCTTACGGTCTTTGACTGCAGAGGATACAGGAAAGAAGATATGAAAGAATTTAAGAGAGGATTTGTGGACGGTATTCCGATCGGACTCGGATATTTATCCGTTTCCGTCACATTCGGAATTATGGCAGTTACAAGCGGGCTGTCGGTCTGGCAGGCCGTTCTGATTTCCATGACGAATGTGACTTCGGCAGGGCAGTTTGCCGGAATTACGGTAATGCTGAGTGCCGGATCCCTGATTGAAATGGCCTTGACCCAGTTGGTCATAAATTCCCGCTATGCCTTGATGTCACTGTCTTTGACACAAAAAGTCGACCATAGTTTCAATACCCCGATGCGAATGATTTTCGGTGCCTTCCATACCGATGAGATTTATGCCGTGGCAGTGGGACAGGAAAAGAAATACGGGACTCTGTATTTTTTCGGTCTGATGTCGGCTCCTTATATCGGATGGTCTTTGGGAACTTTTCTGGGCGCCGGACTCGGTGAATTTCTGCCGCCGATTCTTTCCAAAGCACTTTCCGTTGCATTATACGGAATGTTTATTGCAATCGTAATTCCTCAGATGAAGAAGTCCGGAAAAGTGACCGTCATTGTTCTGCTTGCGGTTGCGTTGAAATTTGCAATGACCTATACGCCGGTGCTGAATAAAGTGTCCGAAGGCTTTTCCATCATTATCTGTTCTGTAGTTGCATCTCTGGTCGGTGCGGCATTTTTCCCGATAAAGGAGAATGATCCGGAAGGGGAAGGCGGAAGAAATGAGGTGAGAGCATGAGCCTGACTTCGTTTTTCTGTTATCTTGCTACCATGGTAATCGTAACCTATCTAATCCGTGTGATTCCCTTCGTCTGCATGCGTAAGGAAGTGAAGAATGTTTTTTTCAAGTCCTTTCTCGGATACATTCCCGTTACCGTGCTTGCGGTAATGACAATTCCTGCGATTTTGTCTTCGACCGGAAATTTCTTTTCCGCGCTGGCGGGACTGGTTGTGGGAATTATCGTTGCCTGGTTTGAAAAAGGGCTTCTGGTTGTTGCACTGTCGTCCTGCGGTGCGGTGCTTGTTGTGGAACTGATTTTGAAGTACCTGGTACATTAACAACCGCAACGGTGCCTGACCGTAATGGTGCCTGACCCCATTACAACCGTAACGGTTCTCTGTTTTACCGATTATTCTGTTATGGTGAAGAAAAACTGAAAAAAGACGGACAAATAACAGGTTATATGGTATAATATTTTGTTGTTGCGTGGGCCGGGTATTGCATTCCCCATCTTACGTGAAAAAGATGTGACTCTGATTCTTGGAAGGATTTAATTAATCATGAAAAAAAGAATTTCCTTACTAATAGCTTTTTTGGCTCTTGCCCTTGTTTTTCCGGGGTGTCAGAAAAATAACGGTGTATATGACATTACGACCATCAATATGGATAAATATATGACTCTCGGCGAGTATAAGGGAATTACCGTGGATTACGTACCGAAGGAAGTCACGGATGAGGCGGTGGAAGAAAAGGTTCGGACCTTACTTATCGCAAATTCAGAGAAAATTGCAATTAAAGAAGGAACCGCAAAAAAGGGAGATCTGGTAAACGTCAATTATGTCGGATATAAGGATGATGTTCCGTTCGACGGCGGTACGGCAAACAGCCAGAATATCAGAATCGGCGCGGGAAATTACATTCCCGGTTTCGAGGATGCAATCATCGGATTAACGCCCGGTGAAACTGCGGAAGCACCGATGACATTTCCGGCGGATTATTCCAATGCCGAGCTTGCGGGACAGGATGTCGTATTCACCATTACTTTGAATTTCATCTATCCGGAATTAACGGATGAAACCGTGGCGCAGATGGAAAGCGGCTTGTATAAGACAAAAGATCAATTTTTGGATTATGCAAGAGTGGCTGTGGAACAGGAAATTAAAGATAGCAGCCAATCTGCGATTACTTCACTTGCATTTGAAAAAATTCTGGAAAATTCCACCTTTAAGGAAATTCCCGAAGTGGTAAGAGAAAACCAGAAAGCGGATCTTGAAAAGAAATATGCACCTGCCATTGAAGGAGGTGCGGGTGGTCTTGATTCCGTAATCCAATACCTGTACGGCTGTTCCGCTGATGAACTGATTGAAGTGTATTCCAAGCAGCGTATGGCAATACAGGCAATTGCAAAGAATGAGGGAATCACCGTAACCGATGAGGAACTGAATGCCAGACTGGAAGAGGTAGGTGCCATGTATGGTATGGACGGAGAAAATTACCTTAAGGTAAACGAGATTACCAAAGAGAAGTTCAAGGAACTGATGATCAGTGAAAAGGTTCAGAAGTTTATTTACGAGAATACCAATACGGCCAAACCGGGAGACGGAAACGCAGAATAATATGCATAACAAACGTTTAAAACAACTGAAAAAGAGAATCGCAGCTGCAGGCCTGATCGTGGGGCTCTCTCTTTTTGCGGCCTGCTCTTCAAAAGAAGGGAACAAGACCAAAGAAGGAATCCAAAGCATTCAGGCGGGTGATTTTGAAGGGGCATTTACCCTGTTTGAGGAAGCAGAGGCGGAAAAGGAGAATCCGGTTTACCTAAATCGGGGAATCGGCCTTGCATATATGGGACAGAACCAATACGACCTTGCGCTGGAAAGCTTTGAAAAAGCACTTGCTGCAGACGGCTCCGTTCCCGGTGACGTGGATTATGATATCAATTACTATATCGGAGTCTGCTTCTATAAACTCGGACGGTATGAAGATGCCAAAGCGAGATTTGATGCGATTCTGGCACTTCGGGAAAAAGACGTGGATGCATATGTGGAACGCGGAACCGTTTTGCTTGCACTGGATCAAAAGGACGAAGCCATTGCCGATTTTAACAAAGCAGTGGAACTTTCTCCAAAGGATTACGGCCTGTTTATCGATATCTACTGTATTTTAAGTGAAGCCGGTGAACGAACTACAGGAGCGTCGTATCTTCAGAACGCAGTGGATTCCGGGGATAAAAAAATGCCGGATTATGACAAGGGAAGACTGTATTTTTATCTGGAGGATTACAGTAATGCCCGCGATTTTCTCGAAAAGGCCAAAGGAAGCGGAAACGGCTCGGAAGAACTGATTCTTCTTTTGGGACAGTGTTATGAGAATTTAAACGACCGGAACTATGCAATTACGGTTTATCAAAGCTACCTTGCAACCGGACAGTCCAAGGCGGTTTATAACCAGATGGGAATGTGTTATGCGGCTACGGGAGATTATGAAAATGCCCTTGCTGCTTTCCAGAACGGGATCGGACTTTCCGACCTGGCTTTTGATCAGGAACTTCGGTTCAATGAGATTGTGGCATATGAGAAACTGGGAAATCCCGTGAAGGCAAAGGAACTTATGACTTCTTATATTCAGGATTATCCGAATGATGAGGTGGCCCAGAGAGAGTATCAGTTCCTGAAAACCAGATAATCCGCAAAATAAACCGTTTTTTGGGACGGATATCGGTGCATTGTTAAAAAATAAACTATATATAGTTAAAATTTTTCCTCTTTTTTCTGAATGACCACCATATATGGTAGTCAAAAGAGAAAAGAGGATTTCTGTTTTATGGTAACTAAAATACCTGTAAAAGCCATAAAATCAATGGTTTTCTGACGTTTACCAACCAAGTCAATAGAATTTTATGTAAACTAAAATAAAGTAAAAACCACAATATCTTGTATGTTAAATCAAGATTTATCATAATATCTTGTGTTTTGATGTTGACATTGAAACGGGGCGGTGCTACAATGGTTTCAATCGCCGTAAACGGCGGTTTATTATCCCCGGAATTACAAAATTGAGGGTAATTGAGGGTAATAAAATCACGGAATCGCGTAATTGGGAGGAGAGACAAGATGTTTGGCGTAGTAAAACGTGACGGTACAACAACAGATTTTAATCTGACAAAAATCAGTGATGCAATTATCAAGGCATTTAATGCAACGGACGTACAATTCAGCAATGATATTGTGGATCTGCTTTCTTTAAGAGTAACGGCGGATTTCCAGAGTAAGGTAAAAGACGGAAACGTTCATGTGGAAGATATCCAGGACTCGGTTGAGAAGATTCTTGAGCAGTCCGGATACACCGAAGCAGCCAAGGCTTTCATTTTATATAGAAAGCAGAGAGAAAAACTTCGTGAGATGAAGTCCACGATTCTCGATTATAAGGAAGTCGTAAACAGCTATGTAAAAGTAGAAGACTGGAGAGTAAAAGAGAATTCCACCGTAACCTATTCCGTAGGCGGTCTGATTCTTTCCAACTCCGGTGCGGTAACCGCAAATTACTGGTTATCCGAAATCTATGATGCGGAAATCGCGGAAGCACACAGAAATGCAGACATTCATATCCATGACCTTTCCATGTTAACCGGATATTGTGCCGGATGGTCATTAAAGCAGCTGATTCAGGAAGGCCTCGGAGGAATTACCGGAAAAATCACTTCCGCTCCGGCAGCGCATCTTTCGGTTCTCTGCAACCAGATGGTTAACTTCCTCGGTATCATGCAGAACGAGTGGGCAGGCGCACAGGCATTTTCATCCTTCGATACCTATCTTGCTCCTTTCGTAAAAGTGGATCATTTATCTTATGATGAAGTAAAGAAGAGCATCGAATCCTTCATCTATGGTGTAAATACCCCTTCCAGATGGGGAACACAGGCTCCGTTCACGAATGTTACATTGGACTGGACCGTTCCGAACGATCTGGCAGAACTTCCCGCACTGGTAGGCGGCAAGGAAATGGATTTCTGCTATAAGGACTGCAAGGCAGAAATGGATATGATCAACAAAGCATTCCTGGAAACCATGATTGAAGGTGATGCAAACGGACGCGGATTCCAGTATCCGATTCCTACTTATTCCATAACGAGAGACTTTGACTGGTCCGAATCCGAGAACAATAAACTCTTATTCGATATGACTGCAAAATACGGAACTCCGTATTTCTCAAATTATATCAACTCCGATATGGAGCCGAGCGACGTACGTTCCATGTGCTGCCGTCTGCGTCTTGACTTAAGAGAACTGAGAAGAAAATCCGGCGGATTCTTCGGTTCCGGTGAATCCACGGGTTCCGTCGGCGTTGTTACCATCAACATGCCGAGAATTGCTTATCTTTCCGCAGATGAAGCCGAATTCTTCAAGCGTCTGGACAGAATGATGGATATTTCCGCAAGAAGCTTAAAGATTAAGAGAGGTGTTATTTCCAAGTTACTGGAGGAAGGACTTTATCCTTACACCAAGAGATATCTTGGAAGTTTTGACAATCATTTCTCGACCATCGGACTTGTCGGAATGAATGAAGTAGGTCTGAATGCAAACTGGCTTCGTGCCGATATGACCGACACCAGGACCCAGGAGTTTACCAAGAAGGTACTGAATCACATGAGAGAACGTCTTTCCGATTATCAGGAACAGTACGGCGATCTTTACAACCTTGAGGCAACTCCGGCGGAGAGTACCGCTTATCGTCTTGCAAAGCATGACAGAAAGCGCTGGCCGAATATCAAGACTGCAGGAAAACCGGGAGATACCCCTTATTATACCAATTCCTCCCACCTTCCCGTTGATTTTACTACCGATATTTATGATGCACTGGATATTCAGGATGAGCTTCAGACATTGTATACTTCCGGAACCGTATTCCACGCATTCCTCGGAGAGAAACTTCCGGACTGGAAGGCAGCAGAGAAACTGGTACGTTCCATTGCGGAGAACTACAAACTTCCTTACTATACCATGTCTCCGACCTATTCCATCTGCCGCGATCACGGATATCTTGCGGGTGAGCAGTACACCTGCCCGACCTGCGGTGCAAAGACCGAGGTTTACAGCAGAATTACCGGATACTATCGTCCGGTACAGAATTGGAACGACGGAAAATTGCAGGAATTCAAGAATCGTACCGAGTATGATATCGAACATTCCGAAAGAAAAGAGAGTGTCAGCAAGGTTGTTACCGTTAAGAGTGAAGGGGATAATGTGAAGGTTGATATTGCAAATCCCGAAAACATCAAGTATCTTTTCGTAACCGCTACCTGTCCGAACTGCAAGCTTGCGAAGGAATACTTAAAGAACGAGCAGTATGTTGTACTTGATGCGGCAGAGAATGTCGAGCTTGTACAGAAATACGGAATTATGCAGGCCCCTACGCTGGTTGTTGTAAACGGCGACTCCTTCGAAAAATATGTGAATGTTTCCAACATCAAGAAATATGTCGATGAGAAGGCTGCGGTAAAGGCATAAGCCGTAACATAAACGTAAAGAGCCGGAAAAAAGCCTGAATGCATGAATGCGGAAGAGGCGATTCCGGAGAAAAGAACAGTAAAGGGAGAACCGAAAGGAACTCCCTTTTTTGTATGAAAGCAATAAAAAGAAGCAATGCTTTTTGGCAATATCAATAAAATGTAAGAATCCCAAAAAGATAATTGCCCTTATGATATAAAAAGTATAAAATAGAACTATATGTGTGAAAAAGAATGGAGACTGTAATATGATTAACCGGCTGGTAAAAGAAATTCAGAAAAAGAACGCTCCGATTGTGGTAGGACTTGATCCCACCATGAAATTTATTCCTGGTTATATAAAGGAAAACGCATTTTCCGTTTACGGAGAAACCCTGCAGGGTGCGGGAGAAGCCATCTGGCAGTTTAACAAAGGAATTGTGGATGCGGTATACGATCTGATTCCCGCTGTAAAACCGCAGATTGCCATGTATGAGCAGTTCGGAATCGAAGGCATGATTGCCTATAAGAAAACAGTCGATTATTGTAAATCAAAAGGTCTCGTGGTAATAGGTGATATCAAAAGAGGCGATATCGGCTCCACATCCGCAGCTTACGCAGTCGGTCATATCGGAAAAGTTTCCGTCGGTTCCTCGGTATTTGCTCCCTTTGATGAAGATTTTGTAACGGTAAATCCCTATCTCGGTACGGACGGTGTAAAACCGTTTATTGATGTCTGTGCGGAAGAGAAGAAGGGAATTTTTGTGCTCGTAAAAACATCCAATCCGAGTTCCGGTGAATTTCAGGACCGTCCGATTGCCGATGCGGATAACCGCCCGCTTTATGAGATTGTCGGACAGAAGGTTGATGAATGGGGAAAGAGCTGTATGGGTGAAAAATACAGCTATGTCGGTGCTGTTGTCGGAGCGACTTATCCCGAGATGGGAAAGGTTCTTCGTGACATTATGCCGAACAGTCTGATTCTGGTACCGGGTTACGGGGCGCAGGGAGGAAAGGGAGCCGATCTGGTTCATTTCTTTAAAGCGGACGGAAGCGGTGCCATCGTGAATTCCTCCAGAGGAATTATTGCCGCTTACCAGAGCGAAAAGTATAAAGAGAGATTTTCCGAGAAAGAATATGCGGATGCTGCAAGAGCCGCAGTAATTGAGATGAAAGAAGATATTGCCGGTGCACTCGGCATTACCGAATAAATTGTGTTGGGGAGAATTGACAGGATGAAAAAGAA
>JAILAD010000062.1 GCA_024681795.1 Lachnospiraceae bacterium
GGTGGCTTCGGAAGAGATTGCGTCAGTTGGCGCGGTTTTGTTGCAGCCAAACAATGTAAGTAATGTTAGGGATGCGGTAAAAATTGCAAGTAGTTTCTTTTTCATTTGAAGAATCTCCTTTTTGTGGGTGGTGATCTGGTGTATATTAGTTCTCATTAATATCTTTATTGCTCATGTACCTTCACGCTTCCATTCAGCGTGCTTATTTAAAGTGCATATTAAAATTGGGATTCCTGGGACCATACACCCCCATACAAATGGGGCAAGTAAAGCGACCACCGGAACTACAAAATAAGCACCAGCGGTAAAAATCCATACTATCACAGGCGCATGTAAAAGAACCACAAAAGCTTTTCCTCCGGATCTGAACATTTTCCATATGGTGTGTACAGTTATCGTTGATAGAACTAATGCAATCAGGGCAACAATATATGACCACTTCAAAAGGTCGATATTGAATAGCATTATTTTCGGGTAAAATGCAGATGTAAAACTGTCAATGGTAGAACCAAGCATCTCGATGTCTGCTTCAGAAGCCTGGGTGTTAGTAGCTGCTGAATTAACTGCTTCCAGACCTGCCGGGTTAAGCGATGACATAAACATATTTAGCCATACGATTGGACCCGCTATGGTTCCCGGAATCGAAATAAGAATACATATGAGATTAAAAATCTTGTCGACCTTATGATTTTTCATTATCCGCTTCTCCTTTGGAAATCAATTATAGTCTGTTAATTGCATCTGCCACATTATTGATTGCATCAACTCTTGCCCAATTGGCCAATTCCAAATTAGCATGATGTTTTTCTGTCTCAAGCTGACGCAAAGCTCCTTCAAACGTGGAAGCCTTACCGGTCCGAATCATTTCTCCTATTTGGTAAATCATATCAGGTGTAGTATATTCAATGCCTACCGGAACAATGCCCGGGTATTTTCGGTAATACTGCTGTAACTCATCGATTAACTCATTTTTACGCGGTTCCAAACTTATAGCCTTTATCCTAAGCGGTATTTTAATAAGATTAAAAATCAACATAATAATTCCGGGAACTAAAAATAGCAAGCCTAATATGTAAACTATTGCGATATTTGCTTCGAAATTTATATATTTCAGGATATGCAAAATAATAGGGACGGCTCCAACTATAGTTAAAAGAATACCTGCAACCAAAGAATTGCTATATTGGCTATTTCTCATCAAATGATTAATTCGCTTATTGAGTTTATCCAGTTCATAATATTCCTTTTCTTTTTTGCTGAAATAATCCTTAAATACCGCAAAATCTGCAGTAATTTTAAATCTTTTTGCTTCTTCCGAATTCGGATCCATATTGCCATAAAAAACCTGATGGCCTTCCGATACGTTACCATTATTAGAAGTTTGATTGACGACAGCAGTGCCTACCTTCCTACCGCATGCCGTACAGAATCCTGCGCCCTCTTCCAGTGGGCTTCCACATTTTGCGCAAAAAGCCATTTCTTTCTCCCCCTATCCTTGTAAAAAGTGGATAAATCAATATTAGTATACCCATTTTTTTGGGTATATGCAACCAGAATGGCACGGAATACAGTTTATTAAAGAGCACTTTTAGCTATTTATAGGATGGAAGAATTATATGATTTCGTATGAGCCTTTATTTCGCACGATGAAAGAAAAGTCAATATCATCATACAAATTGCAAAAAGAAGGAATAAGTAAGGGTACTTATTCCAATATCCTAAACAAAAAGGGAATCAGTACGCACACCATAAATAAGCTGTGTACCATACTGGATTGCAAAGTCGAAGATATCATTGAATTCACACCGGATGAATAAAAAGAAGGGCGCGAGAATAGAATCGCACCCTTTTTTATTTGTCTCCTACATCATCGCCGTCCCTATTAATCCTAAAAGGGCTCAGAACCGAGCAACTCTAGAAATAAATCTTCCGTTCTTCCGGCCAGAATCGGTTTACAATCTGAATCATGTTCTTCCTGCCAACCGGATTTGAGGTATGGATTTTAACCGGAGGAAACTCCTCATGCTGCGCCAGATAGTAAAGAAGGTTGACCGCATCTCCCCCAAACTGTGCATAGTCCCCGAGATCATGGTCAAGGTCAATCAGCTCAATTTCCTCGCCACGCCTGTTGGCATCTTCGATTAATTCGATTGCTTCATTGACGGAATGAGCTCCGACAAAACCTGCCGGTGTTGCCCTGTTGGAATCTTTTTCATCCATTAAATCATCTAACCAGATTTTCATAAAAATTCCTTTCTGAATGCCTCATAATTATCACTTAAACGAAGAAGGATCAACTGGTTTTGACACCTTGCCATTTTTCAGGTTCTTTACAGATTCATCCTTCATAGACAATGTATTTGCCGATACTTGAAACGAAGCAGTTTTCATTGGCAGATGCAGAATTGCCATTGCCTTCTTTATGTGTTTTTCAGTAAAACCTCCGCGCGGGGAATCCCACGAGGTCCGCACCAGATACCTGGAAATACCAAGTTCCTTAAAATCCGTAAACAGCACGTCATCAAGCACAACGTATGAACCGATTCCAAGCTCTTTGTGGGCTTCAAGCCATGCCATAATTTCATGGCCGCGCTTTTCTTCCCACCTGAAACCATCGTCTTCCTCTTCATAAAACGGTGTTTCACTGTAAATGCTAATGCCCACAAAAGCAAGTCTTTCCGTTAAATACTGATAGTGGTTCGGGATTTCTTTTCCGTACTGATCAACTCCAATACGCCACGAAGAAGAGAGGACAATCTTCGTCTCCTCCTCTTTATTGCTTTCTTCTACAAGTTTTCGGAAAGCTTCGAGATTTCCCTGATCCACCCCGATGCAGCCGTCAAACAGTTCGTGTGTGCAGGCGTGATTCAATACTCCGTCTATATCAAGAAATATAATACGCATACTTACTCCCTTGTTTACATCAAATTATACATAATAGATTTTCTTTGTCTCTAAACATAAACACGATAATTTGCACCGATCATACATTCCGCAGCCACAGTCCATCATGTATACATTGCCCTTTTTATTCACCCAGACTTCCGGATTTTTCGGTCGATTTTCTTCTCCTACCCATCGGCGGATGGTGTCCGTTATCGTATGGCCGCAAACGGATATGTAATCTTCCACTCCGTTCTTTAAATAGGAAAATCCTAAATACCCGCCCCAGATGTAGAAATTCTTATCCTTCTTCTGTTCCGGGGAGGATGTCATAGCGTGCGCAAACAGGTAATTCTCGCCGTTTACCGTCATTGTCTTTTGCAGGGGAAATGCAAGCATCCAGTCCGCGAACAGTTCCAAATCCCTGTCGGTCTTCTTCTTTCTGAGAACGGAAAAGGTGTTGTAATCATAGGCAAAACCATCTCTTCTTCCTTCCGGAGCATCCAGAAAGTCGTAAATAAAGTGGCCAAGCATTTCCTCATGGTTGCCACGGACAATGCTGACACTTTCTTCCAGCGACTGGATTTTGTAGTACAGTTCGAGCGGTTTTGGATTATAGTCTGCCCGGTCGAAAAGGTCTCCTAACAGAATCAGGTGGTCGTTTTCTTTGCGAAAGCCAATCTTTTTTAGCATTTTATCAAACTTGTCATAATCGTTGTGGATATCCGGTATTACGTAATGCATGTTACCCCTTTAAATAAATCTTGTTGTTTTGAACCAGCTGCTTAAATGTTACCGGGCAGTAGTTGTTAATCATACAGCCCGCATTGAGCGCCCTTTCTCTTGTCTTCATAAATTCAAACGTTTCATCCCTGTTGGCATGGATATGGCCGTAGATATGCCACGCGCCCTTCCTCATCCCTTCCCATTCCGCTATCGGATAATGGCACAGAACAATCCGTTCTCCTTCATCATGAATGACCAGATACGGCGTAATGATTTCAAAGTACTTCCGTGCTTCCTCGTCCTTTAACGTTACACCGTCATGATTCCCTGTAATCAGATACTTCTTTCCCGTCAGACGGGACAGATAATTTCTTGACTTGGCCGAAGACTTAAAACAAAAATCTCCAAGAATATATACTTCATCGTCCTGTCCGACCGTGTGATTCCATGCTTCTATCATAACACGATCCATCTCCTCGATGGATTCAAACGGACGATTATCAAATGTAAGACAGTTCTTATGGCCAAAATGTGTGTCTGCGATATAAAAGTTCATCATGTCTCCTTCTTTTGCTTCGCTCTCAATTCGTCAAAAGTATCTTGCACCGGCGCAATTCTCCCATTTTTTACACCTTCTTCCCCCTCTGCAAGATGCTCAAGTAATTCCAGTCTTGTTTCGTTTTTCCACCCGTTCATCATTTGGATCCATTGCAAGCAGTTCATGTTCTTTTACAAGAAGTTCTTCTCCGCATTTTGGACAGACTGCATTCCATAACGGCTCCCCAGTATCCTTCATTCGATACGGATACAGTCCAAGCCCCCATTCTCCGGAATCCTTATGAAACATAAATACATGGTCGCAATATGGACATTGTACATTTCGATATTGTATCATCTTTTATTCCTCTAATCTTGTGGGATACTCTAACCTCTTTCATAGTATTTTGCATTGTCATTCCACTTATAAACCAATCCGAGAATTAAGTATCCGTACGGCCCTTCCGATATTTCCGTTATACCATTATGAATAAGAGATCTTTCCGTTGTTGTAAAAGAAAGTATGGTCTATTCTCCCGATTCTCCGTCTTTTGTTAATTCTGCTTTTATCCAAGTTTCAAAAGCTTCTGGTTCTTTCGCAATCCAATGAAAGAACTGTTCCAGTAATTCTTCGAGTGTTATCTCGTAGCGTGTCTGGATAACCCATGAAGTATTTCATGCAATTCATCATCCAACTCTATATCATATCCTGTGTCCGTGGAAATCACCGAGATCGGATTGGTTTCCAGTTTCTGTTTCATTCTTTTGATATAGTCTGACTTATTCATCGCTTTTTCCATTTATCTCTTCCTCTTTTGATACGATACTTAAATCTTCCCAGTTTTCCTTATTCCCTACTCGGCGAAGATAATCATGTCCTCCGTCAACGGCGCAGGACTTGCATTGACACCAACGAAAGTCGTGAACGTTTTCGCTTTCTATTATGTCTCCACATTTCAGGCAGCGGATCCTGTTTGCCAAGATAATATCTCCGAACTTGTATTTTCGCTCTTCTTTCATTTCTTTTTATTTCCTTTGTACCTCTCATAATTGGAACCGCCTGTCGATCTGTTTTGTTCCTTGGTTGCTTCACGTCTTGAAATATGCCTCATTTTCAATTTTTTAACAACTTCCTCAACAGGAATATATCCATCACGCTCGCCTGATGCTCTGGCCTCTTTGAGCGCTTTAATTAGCCATTCCATCTCTTCATTATGCAGGATATCTTCATCATATGCTTCCAATTCTTCAAAAAGATAAGCCTGATATCCGTACTCTTTTGGCAATTCCTCCAGGAAAACCATATTGCCATAACATTCTTTGACCCCACCTATATAAGTGTATAATTTACCAACTTCCAGTTCTGCTTCTGTTATCGGTTCTCCAATTCCAAGGTAATCGTGTGTCCTGGCAATGCATTTAATGCTTCGTCTTTCCTGGTTAAAAATATTTATCAGTTTTGTTTGACCCATGATGGTTTCTCCGATTGCTTTTATATTCTGATTTTCTTCACTTTTCACCCCAAATACCCGGATTAATTCTTTGTTTACACTTACCATCTTTATTCCTCTTTTTCCGACCGGTCTTTTATACCGAGAATTTTGATCTTTCCGGTATAAGGATCAACAATAAAATCATATGGAATCATATCATATGAAAAGCCTACGTTAAGCATTAGCCCCAGTTTGTCAATATCGGACATCCCGTAGTCACCGAAGGAAAAGGTATATTCGCTGTTTAAGGTATGAATCCTTACTTCCTTTTCGTTTTCTTCAATTTCACCGTACGTAGTCCTAAGATACTGCACGTTAATCCCCTCCGGGTCGTCATCATGAAAAAAGTATATAAACTTCTCGCCCGGACGTTTCTTTTGGGACTCATAAATACAGATAATGCCAACACCACCGACATGGTCACCACGCCAGTCTTCGTAATCCTCTCCGCTTTGAAGAGACACGGCTTTCATTAGTTTTCCAAACTTATAATTCACTAATTTGGGCATGCCTTCCTCCTTCCTTGCCTGAAACGTAACCTTTCCCATTTCCTTGCCATATA
>JAILAD010000069.1 GCA_024681795.1 Lachnospiraceae bacterium
ACGCACTGTAACAGTGCCTGACCCCATTACAAACAACAGGAGGAAAACAAATGAGAGCATCCATTTTACGAGAAACATCAAGAGGAATCAACGCAATTTCAACCGTGGACAAATTATATGAGGAAAGAATGATTTTTCTCACGGAGGAAATCAATTCGGAAGTAACGACCGGAGTCATACGCGAACTGCTTTGTCTGGAGAAGGCCGATCCGAAGAAGGAAATTACCTTATGTATCACGACACCTGGCGGAGAAGTAACATCGGGACTTGCATTATACGATGTTCTTCGCGGATTGAAATGCCCGGTAAGAACGGTCTGTATCGGAACAGCGGCAAGTATGGGCGCCATAATTTTCCTGGCAGGAAATAAACGCCAGATTTTAAGGCATTGCCAGGTGATGGTCCATGATCCCCTTCTTTCCGGGCTTTCCGGCAGCAGGAAAGCGCTGGAACTTGAAAAGGAAGCGCTGAAATTAATGGAAAGCAGAGCCATAATCGGTGGGATTATCGCTGAGCGTACCGGCCATACCATTGAAGAGGTGTATGAAAAAACAAAAGAAGATACTTATTTAGATGCCGAAGAAGCACTTGCATTCGGCATTGCAACCGAAATTGCCGACAGAATATAAGGGGGAAAACAGTTATGAGACAGGAACATGAAGAAAACAAAGAAAACGGCATTCAGAAAACTTCCGGTAAGGGAGGAGAGAAGATGAAAAAAGCAAAATCAACAAAAACGGCAGCAGAAAGGAAAACCATGGAAGAGTCCTTTCGGATTGTTGCCAAGGACATGAAAATTTCCAACGACTGCAGAAAAACCGGATTAAACGGACACGACCTGGTGGTGGGAAGCGCCGGTGCCGGTAAGACCGGTGGGTATGTTACGCCGAACCTTTTAATCTGCGACCACAGCATGGTGGTCGGGGATACCAAGGGGCAGCTTGCAAGAAAGTACGGAGCGTATCTCAAAAAAAAAGGATTTAAAACCGTAACGGTCGACTTTGTAAATCCGGAGAAGTCCGCAACCTATAATATGCTTGATTTTATCGATACCTACCAGCAGTATTTTGTGGAGTCCGACGGAAAAGCACATTTGCAGAATAAATACAGAACCAAGGATATCAAGAAAATTGTAAATCTTCTGGTTCCCGACGAGATGGATACCCATGAAAGATTCTGGGTGGATTCGGCCAGAGCCGTAATCAGCAGCCTGATTGCATATGTACTGGAAGTGATGCATCCGATGGCATGTAATATGGTCTCCGTACTGGATTTGTATCAGGAACTGATCCGGGAGGTGGCGGAATTTCAGCATATGACTAAATCCGAACAGGACAACTGGAAGGGAATATCCTTTTTTGCCGAGCTGGAAAAAGAGGATCCGCAGAATTTCGCGGTGAAAATGTATAAAATGTACAGCGGCAATTTTATTGCGGAGAAATGCTGGTCCTCAATCTGCCAGTTCGTATCCAACGCACTGGAAATCTTTGTTTATCCGGAACTCAGGGGTCTTTTTGACGGAATGAGTACCCTTGATTTTGCCGATCTCGGAAAAAGAAAGACGGTTCTTTTCGTAAATGTCAGCGATACGGACAGGTCTATGGACTCTATCGTAAATATTTTCTACTCACAGCTTTTCCAGGTACTCTGTCGTGAGGCGGACCGAAATCCCGAAGGAAGGCTTGATATGCCTGTCCGGATTATGTTGGATGATTTTGCCGCCAACGTGTACATTCCCGATTTTGACAAAATTATTTCCGTAATCCGTTCCAGGGAGATTCACACAAGCATCATTCTGCAGAGTCTTTCCCAGCTTGAGACCATGTACAAAAGAGCAAGTGCCCAAACGATTATCAACAATTGCGACTGCAAGATTTTCTTAGGCGGTCAGGACCGGGATACGGCGGATTATATTGCGGATCTTGCTGGATGTCTTCCGGAAAGCGTGATGAGTCTTGAGAATAACAGGGAGTGGGTGGTAACCCGCGGACAGAAGGCGAGATGCGTTGAGAGACTGGCACCGTACTCCATGGACGGCATGATGAAGGAGTAACGGTGTTGGTGAAATGGGGTCAGGCACCGTTACGAAAGTAACGGTGCCTGACCCCATTACAAACTGACCCATTTACGAATGCTTAACAGGAGGACAGCAGATGGAAAAGAAAATGAGTGTTAATGAGATTATCGAAAAAACAAGGCTTGGCAGAGCGATTAATCAGGCATACGTGGAGCAGACCGTTGCGGATTTTCTTTTTCAGCCGGCGGAATCGGTCTATCCGGTTTCCCAGAGAAATCAAAGCGACCTGAAATGTGAAATTGAAGAGATGAAAATGCTCTTCGGGGCGGGAAAAAACAGCAGAACATTTTCGGAGATGGTTCGTGCATATTACAGGGAAGAGGAGGACTGGGTCGAAGATTATCGCGAGATGGACCTGTATTACGGGATGTTACTTCCGTCCGTCGGTCAGGGAATTCATCCCTATTATCAACTGAATCTTCGGGATTATCTGGAGCCGGTAGGGATGGAGGAAGACTATTGCAAGTGGTTCCGTGCGGATGACGAAATGTATGCGAATAAGCATGGCGGAAAAGGCGCAACCATTCATTCCGTTCTAAAAGGTTGTGTCAATATTATTTCGGATACCAGATTCATTTATCCGGCCTGCAGACTTTACCTGCCAGACGGAGCAGGTGTACCGGACCCGGAGCAGATGCCCTTTTTCCGAAAAGGAACGAACGGGGACCGTTATGTGACACTGGCTTCGGAGTGGCTATGGTTACTGCTTGTAAAAGCCCAGTACAGGTGGAGCGATTTGCTCGAAGAGAAAGGGATTGTGGTCCCGGGATAAGTGATAAAAACCGGATGACTTAAACTAAGGAATAAAGGCATAAAATCAGGAGAACTCATCTTTTCTGAAAATACAAATAGGATTATGCGTTCTCCTGCGGAAATGATAAAATAACAGTAGTACGGAGGTATTGAAAATGACTACCGAAAAGAAAATATTTGATAAAAATGCAGCCTATAACACAGAGTGGAGAAAGCGTGAGATGGAGGCGTATTTTGAAAAAATACGGAAAGTAATGAGCGGCGAGACCACGGATTTGTACAGGCTGATTGAGGACGAAGAGGGCCATACCGATCCGGTGCTTCTGGACCGGCTTGTGGGAGAACTGCTTGAAAGTCTTGAACACTATAAAACGAATTTCGGGGAAGACCCATTAAGGGGGGATATAAAGGAATTTTACAGAGCGTATTTGTACTGTGCAATCCTTTGTCCGGAATACATTTATGCACACTGTATATACTGGGAGTATTATACCGGGAAAAATTTCGCGGATTTAATTTTATATGCAGAGCAGGTACAGACATATAAAACACTTCACGATCTGGTTTGGGAAGAAAATCACAGGTGGTCAAGTGAAACCGATGTGGGCGAGGATTTTCTCTTTTTTATAGCTGACTGTCTTGAAGTCCTGACGGGGAAGAAGGAAACGGATTTCTATACGGAGGAAGAACAAAAAGCCCTGAAAGAGGTGGAATTTGCTCTGGAATGGAGCAAAGAGGACCGCGTCGACGGTTTGACAATCCTGGAGGAAATTGCTTACGAAAAGGAGCAGGCAGAAATAAGGAAAGCCGAAGAAGAAAAAAAGACAGCTGAGGAAAAGGATAAGGTGCACCTGACCGGGAATGAAGAGCCGGTAAAAGAGGAACCGGAAAAAGAAGAGCAGAGGCCGAAGATATATTATGATCCGGCGGAAACCTTTCTTTCTGATGATGAGGATTACTTCAAAGACGAGATTGATACCGATGATATTCCGTTTCATGATTTTTATGACGATGAGGAGGAACGGATGAAGGCAGCGCAGTATACGGTAGATAAATGGAAGGAAACGGTTCCGGATCCCGAGCGGCTTTTAAAGGAATACCTTAAGTTCCGGGAGCTTCTGTTTAAGGTGGACAGAAGGAATTTTACGGACGATATAAAACATATGGCGGAAACTTATCTGTATGAAAACGGATTTTCCGCTTATGCGCTGGATGATACATACGGGCTGGTTGACAAGATGTTAGAGGGCACGGCGGAAAGACTTCGTCGTGAAATCAGGAGGGCCGGATTTCTGAATGGGCAGAGTAGAAAATCAGACTGATCTGACAAACAGAATATGGGAAAACTGGCTTGAATGCGATGAAAAAGGCGAACGAAGCCAAAGCCTGATATACAAAGAATTAAAGGAACAAAGCGATCGGAAAGCACTGGAAATATCCGAAAATATTGAGGAATACATTCAAAAGGCGGAAGAAAAAGCATTCGGAACGTATTCCGGAAAAGAGGATATTTCCGGAAAGAAACTGAAAAGAGCCGGTCTCTATCAGCTTCTTCAGGCGGTTCGCTTTGCCTACAGGGACGGCAGGATTTCAGCCGGGAATGCACTGAATCTCCTGAAAAGGAGTATTTTGTCCGATAAAAAGGCCGGGGAACGTCTGCGGAAACTGACAGACGAAATTTCAAAACTGAAACCGGAGGAAACGGATTCTTATGCGGAGAATCTGTTTTCCGGGAAAAATCCCGTCCTTTCGGAATATCAGTATAAACTGGTTATCGCGCTGGTAAGCAATTATTTCAAACAATCCAGTCTGCCGCTTACAAGAAAGGACATTCCGAAAAACGAAGGAAATACCGGTGAGGATTATTACCTGAATTTATATCGGGAAAAGAGCCGCATACCTGAGCGGGAGGAGGCTCGCAGAATTTCCCGGGAGAATGCCGGAGCGGGACAGAATGACGGAAAAAAACCCGTGTATAAAGACGTTGTCGGCTTAATGAACCTGTACAATGAGTCTCTCGGAAATTCAGCCGACCGGGGCAATACGGGGAAGGTGCGTCGCAATGAAAAAATGACCGGCGGGGATTTGACTGTCGATTTTTCGGAAACAAACCGGGAGAAGGAATTTCAAAACCGGTGTGACGAACTGTTCCGGTTATTGAATGAAAAGGTTCCGGAAAAGCAGGCGGTAAACGTATTTATCCGCCTTATGATTTCATCGGGTACGGGATGCGGAATTTTTATAATAGGAAAAGAAAGACTCAGTAAAGAACTCTGGAACTGGTTTTGCGAAGACTGCGGCAGCAGGGAATACCGCTGTTGTATTGCGGTTTTATCCTTCCAGGAATTTGATTCGTATGAAGACAGCATTACCTTCGGAATGAATCCGGAATTTTTCACGGATTTTGCTTCGGCAAGGAAATATATGGACATTATCGCACACGATGTCTACAGCCTTTTTGAGGATAGCAGCGAGGCGGAACTGGAAGCATACCTTCCCGAATATCTTCAGTTCTTTATCCACCATGAACTGCAGAATCCGATGAGTTCTTATGAAGAGAAAATTATTCAGGAATATATCAAAAAAGAAGAAGAAAAGAAGAAACGGGAAAGGGAGAAGAAAAGCAAAAAAGGATAATAAAAAATTAAGAATGGATGTTTTTTTATTCATTGACACCACATTATCATAATGATAAAATAAAATTCCCACCGCAAATTGTAAAATAACTGAAAAAGTTGTTGACAATGCGTGCGGTGGGTGTTATTATAATCAAGCTGTCGCAAAAAAAACAGCATGCACCTTGACAAATGAACAGCAATGCAACCCTGAAAATTCCAAACATTGCAGCAATGCAATAAAGAGAAAATTCAGAAGAACAACCTTAAAGTAAATTTTAGGATTTAAAGCTGGAGTTTATTCAGCATAGAATCAAACATTTTTTTAGAGAGTTTGATCCTGGCTCAGGATGAACGCTGGCGGCGTGCTTAACACATG
>JAILAD010000003.1 GCA_024681795.1 Lachnospiraceae bacterium
AATTCTTTCATTTCCTGATTTCCTTTGTCAAAAATCTGTTTTCGAATCGGGAATGTATTCCATGCTGTTTCTGGATTTTACCGATACTGTTACATCATGCGCCGGCATAATAAATTTCAGAACATATCCATGTTGATTATCGTATGTCTGTGCTAACTCAACATCGTCGCAGTCCAGAAAGAAACTATAATCCGTGTCCGTAGCTATCATACTGTAGTAAACCGTAACCGGCTCACCATCTGCATAGGTTGTCTTCGGGGATTCAAACCCGTATCCGTCAAGATGAAGTTTATATTTATTTCCACATGCCAACAGACTCATAATCATCAAAACTCCTGTAAAAAAAATGAATATTCGCTTACGCATTCCGTTCCTCCGTAAATATCATTTCCTGTATGCCTCTGTCCCACACAGATGAAAAGGCTCTGTGCCAGTCACTTCATAATCAATCCCTGCCGTTGACAGTTCATCCAGGAATATATCCGTAAACTTTTCAGAAGGGAAGGTTCGCGCGATACACAAAAAGAAATAGTGATTGATGCAGGCAATCTCGCATAAAACGTCCGCTACACCGGGCTCTGCCATCATATACAGTTCATCAATATACGGATCAAGCGGGCCGAAAGACCTGCTGTTTGCATAAGATATTGAAATACTCCACCTGAGGCTTCCTGCGGATTTGGCAATCATTCCAAGCTTCATGTCTAGCGGCACCTGATTAAGTTTGGCAAATGTTGCCTTTCTCTGCTTCATTACCCATAGAGAATTCTCCGGAGAAGCCTGCAGCATCAGCTGTCCCCGGGCTATGGTGCAATTCCTGGCAATATCCTGAAGCGACCTGTCTTTCGCAAAATCCAATTCAAGAACATTCGCAAACAAGCGGTAATTGTCATAATTACCAAGCATAGCCTTGTGATCAACGGCTATGGAAACGCTGACCGTCTTATCGCTTTCAGGATCATAGCGTCGAACCGCCCTTGCAAACATCACAGCCAGAAAAGTATTGGGACTTCCATCGTAATCTCTGCAATACTGCATCATCTGCGACTCCGGAATCTTAACAAATGTCGCAAACGGATCATTAAGCGTACCATCACCGAACCTGTAGAAATCAGTTATGCTCTCCTTGGTATACACAGGCTCTTCTGCCCCGTCTATATCAAGTCCCGCAAAGGGATTTCCTGTCTCCGACAGCGGTATCTTGTCCCCCGGAAGGCGGAAGCCTTCCCGATCAAAAGAAATGCCATACCTGCGCGACAGGTATAAAAACAATGTACTCTTTACATATGGTATAACACCTGCTCCGTCCGTCAGGGAGTGTGAAATCTCCAAAGCCAATTTTCTGTCTTCAAACTTCCAGGCTGCCAGGTGAAAATTTGATTCCTTTGAATTGAGGTTGATCGGCTCCCAAGTGTTTCGAACTGTCATAGGAAGCGAATTAACCTCTACTGTCAGATCATTTCCAAAGGGAACTGCCTTAACATAAAAGTACGGAAATCTTGCCCTTAGATTTTCCACTGCGTTTCGAAGGATATCTCCGTCAACAGACTCCTTCAGCATAATGCATACTCCCATGGTATTGGGATGTTCCGGTGTAGACATATAGAGCATCGGTTCATAAAATTCAGCCATCTTTCGTTCCTCCCGAAATGTGTTCCTGCTTATCTAAGGTTTGGGTTCACCCGAATTTTCTTTCCCTTGCCTTATCGATTAAGGTTGCAGACTCGGAAAAAGCTTCATTCAGATAATTTTTCTGCCACTCTTTTCCTTCTTTTTCCCGCCTTTTAATCTCTTCCCAGGCAGCATGCCTTTCTTCGTCAGAAGAAAAAATTACCCCGGCAAAAACATGCGGGTGGCGGCGTTCCATCTTGTCAGATACGGTTTTGCAGACATCCTCGAAAGTAAAATATCCTTCTTCTTCCGCAATTACCGAATGAAACATAACCTGCAAAAGAAGATCTCCGAGTTCTTCTTTCAGGTTCTCCGGATCACCGGTTTTACTTAAGATATTAATTCCACAGATGACTTCCGAAGCTTCTTCAATGCATTCCGGTTTCAGGCTCTCGTGCGTTTGTGCTTTATCCCATGGGCAGCCGTTTTCACCGCGAAGCTTTTCCACAATCTCTTTTAAACGATCAATCTCAGCCAATTTTTCCTCCTCAAAATCGTATCATCCCGTAACTCCGGTTTATATAACTGTATCTTTGCAAGTGTACTACCACCCAACCGAAAAATATTATTAACCTGAATATTCCGCTACTCAAATGCCCTCGGACTCACATCGACTCCGTCGCCGAATACCGGTTTTTCAAGCTTATCGCATCCCTGGAACGCCATTCCGTATACTTTCTCAAGCCCTTTTCCGAAATGGATGGTATGCAGTTTCTTACAGTCCTTAAAAGCAAACGGAGGAATGTATTTCACGCCGTCCGGAATCGTAAGTTCTTCAAACGAACTTCGCACGAAAGCATACTGCCAGATATCAACCAATGCGGACGGCAAAGTGATTTGATGAAGGTTTGTGCATCCGTCGAAAACAAAACCTCCAAGAAAGTTAACGGTATCCGGAATCGTAACGGATGTAATTTCCGTATGCCCTTTGAAAATATTGTCAAATAACATGGTAACCGGCTGACCGCCGATTACGGAAGGAATTACCACTTCCGCCTCGTCACCTTCATAGCCGGTTACACAAAAAGATTCGTCTTCCAATTGTTTATAAGAAAATTGTTGCATCGTTATTATTTCCTGCTTTCATATAATGTTTTTTCCGAGTCAATAAATGCCATAACCGTTCCATCCGTATACTTACTGTTTATATCCGCATTCCGTCTTTTCCGGTCCTTCTATGCCGGATTCGTACCGGGCACGGAATTCCAAATTAATCTCCCGGATTTCCCGTTTCCCGTCGATATAATCCTGATACATATCGGCAAGTCCGGACATACATCCGTCGCAACCGCCGTTGATATTTCCGATGGAATCAGCAACGATCTGTTCCCTCTGTTCTTTTGTTGTGTCTTTAATCAAAATAGATTTCATTTCCATGCTTTTCTTACCCAGCCCAATACAATGAATACATGTCCTAACAGAAAAAACAATACGGCTATTATAATGAACCAAATATAATCACTCATGTTTTCCTCTTTTTAGCCCCATTCCCAGCCCTCATCAGCCAGCAGACATATCCCGTTATCATCAAATCCAGCTATAATCTCCGCCGGTAACTGCAAGGCTCAGGAGGGTATCATATTTCTCCACCTCTTCCCCTTCAAGCATCTTAATCAATTTAGCTGATTCCCTCACTTCCGGGGTCTCATCATCCGGTCCGATTTCCATATCCACTTCTTTACCGCAATAAGGACATACAAGTCTCGGCGCAATGCGAAGGTCAAGAAATCTGCTGTCACAATCCTCGCATCCATAAAATCCACACCGTTCAGTTTCATCCGGTACATAGTACATTGCTATTCCTCCTGTAACATAATGGGGTCTGACCCCGTAAAATCCTCATTCTGTCTTTCCCAGCATTTGAATCGTCCGCTCATCCCTCTTTCCACCGAAGAACTTATCTATCACCTGTCCAAAAACCGGTTCATCCGGCCCGGCGCAATCGAACAATGTCATGGAAGAACAAAGTTTTAAATCATCCGGGTAACCCATCACAAGCCCGGCATCATTGGATTCAAGTTGAAGAAGCGCATTGCATATGGTAACCAGATTGCTATGCAGGTACGGATTCTGCAAATACGCTTTTGCTTCTTCCAAATCCGCAATGCCGTATTCCATGGATGTATAGGAAAATCCAAGCCCCTTAAGCTGCGGAAAAATCCACCACATCCAATGAGATTCTTTTCTTCCGTTTTGAATCTCTTTTAGTGCAGTCGGATAATCCTCTTTCTGCCTTTCAATAAAACGATTCAGATTATATT
>JAILAD010000020.1 GCA_024681795.1 Lachnospiraceae bacterium
GAAACAAATACGACCCTCCAAATTTGGAGGGTCGTTCAACGAACCAAACGTTCCTACCAGTAATGTTGTGGTTGATATGGTTGCCCCCCAACGCAGGATTGCCAAGATAATAGGCGGCGAGGTGGATGTAAAAGCATAAACCATCTCATTATTTTAATAAGAAAAGGAACTGTCTTATGAACACTGCCGTAATATCCGGGTCTGTTTTTTTAGCAGAACGCTCCCGTCGGAGTTCGTGAAGGCACGATATTTACCTCGGTTCACCGCAGATATACGTATCTTTTCCGACGTGGTAGGTCGATACCGTGATGGGATTGGGTTCTTCGGGAATGTAACCCTGAATCACATTGACAATGTCATGGGAATCCAGATACCGGTCACGGACCAGATAGGAAACGGTTTCGTATCCGTTTTCATATGCATCGCAAAGCAGTTCTGCGATTTCCTGCTCGGCAAAGGCAACGTCTTCTTCGTAGGGCGCGTCGCAGTATCCCGCATCCGTAAACAGCCCGGAGTAATAAAAATAGTTGTCGTCGGAATACATGGAAATCCGGGTCAGTTCGTTTCCTTTCGGAATATAATGAGTCTCTTCGAGGATGTCCTTTCCGGCATTGAAGTAAATATATGCCGGATAATAGTAGCCGTTTGAATTAAAGGTGGTATCGTCGTATGTGACATCGACCGAATACCAGATTCCGTCAAGGCTGATGATATTCCATACATGGAGATTGCCTTCCGCGCTTCCGCTCTGGCTTTTACTTTGCAGTCCTGCCATTTTACAGAGCATGTTAAAGGCATCCGCATATCCCTGACAGTTCGCTTTTCCGTCCAGTAAAAGACCGGTAACGGTACAGTATCTCGGAACCGGGTCTTCGCTTCCGGGGTTGTAGTAAACCGTGGAACGGCAGATGTAGTCGTGAATCAGGCGTTCCTTTACGAGAATGTTTTCTTCCGGATTCACGGTATTTTCTATAAAATCAGAGGTCATTTCCAGCACTGTCATTTCGTCATCGGTCAAACCGGAGGAATCCCCCGATTCATAAGCGTCGGCAATCATGGTGCCGGGGTAGTACATGATAAAAACGTTCCAGTATTCGGACTGATCCCTCATAATCGTATAATTGGTGGAAACGTAGGGCAGTGAAAAACGGTAAAGCAAAAGATCGTTGTCGATTGTAAAACCGTTCGAGGAATAAAAGGAAAAGGATTGAATCCGGTTCCTTAAAATGTATTCCATGTATGCGTTTAATTCCCTGTCGTTTGAAATGACGGGGGATTCATCACTTGAAAAATCCGGCAGGTCCGGCTTGGTCCATTCTATGGTAAGGTTTGTGTTTGTTTCCGAAGTATCAGGAACAGGGAAATCGTATGTTCCGCCGCTTTCCGGCTCTGAGGAAGGGGTTTGGGAGGATGAGTCCGTTTCGCTGCCGGGATTAACCGGGAAATAGGGAAGGGTCTCGGAAGAGTCCTCGAAGAGGGAAAGGATTTCGGAACATCCGGAAAAAAGAAGAGAAGCGCATAAAAAGAGAAGCGCCGCGAAGGTGCCTGCTTTCAGGTGTATGCTTTTTTTCGGAAGCTTCTTTTTGTTCATTCCTTTTTATTATAGTAGAAGATGCACGGAATCGCCATTTTTTTATTTTAATCGTTTACAAACATATGTTCGCGTACTATAATACGGTTAATGCAACATCATTCCCAAAGAGGAAAAGAACGCGGAAAATTTTTAATGATTTTTCGCGTTTTTGTTGTCAGACACTTTTTGAGCCTGTATACTGAAAAAGCGTGATTTTTATCCGACATTTCATAAAATCACGGAAGAACGGAATTATTATAATAAGTATGTTACATCAGGTGAAGGAAGGGGAAGAAAGATGGCATTTTTATCAAAGACAAGATCACTTGTTATGGGAATCGGTCTGACGATAATCGGAATAGGCTGTATGATTTACGGACTGATTATGGGAATCAGTGCCAGGACGGCACCGGTGGATTTGTATGAAGTGGACTGGAATACGTTAAAACCGTATCAGCACGTGGAATTCGATCTCGATTTTATCGCCGACTGCTATATGTATTATGAAAGAGACGGGAAGGAAACCTCCAGATTTTATGCGGTTCCGAATCTTTATGCAAATGAAGACGGATATGTGGATGTCAATCATTTTATGGGGATTGCGGTAGCGCAGAAAGATTTCGCGCAGTATGAGAAACTTGCGGACAGTTCCTATGAATGGTGGAGTGATGAAACCGGCAGTGTGGAATTCGGGAAAGACGCAATTCATATTGACGGATATTTACGCAAAATGTCTTCAAAAGATAAAGAGTATATGAAGAAGTATATGACGGAAGACTGGGGATATTCCGACAGTGAGGCGGATGAGATGATGACGAAATATGTCATTATGACGAACGGAGCTTCCGGTGGCGGAATTCTTGCGGCAGGTGCCATTGTTATGGTTATGGGACTCGGATTACTGGTATCTGCGGTTATCCGTATTGTGAAAGGTAACTGAAACGAAAAAAGAATTGACATTTTTTCAAAAAAAAACTATTATTGTTTCAATCGTACAAAAATAAATGCAGTGAAGGAATTATGTTTCATTTGGATGTTTCAGAGAGTCGGCGGATGGTGTGAGCCGATACGGAAGGATGAATGCAGTCTCACTCCTGAGCAGAGTTCCCGAAATTACAGTAAGGAATTCCGGAAGACCCCGTTATCGCAGTCGCAGATATGCTGGTATCTGATTAAGAGGTTGTGAAAACAACAAGTCGGGTGGTACCGCGGTAAATGAATGAATTTATCGTCCCGGAGGTCATAAATGACTTCCGGGACTTTTTTTGGCCGGAAGTTTACGAAAGAATTGTTTACAGAAGGACAGTTATTCAGGAAAGAAAGGAAACGCTATGGGAAGAATCAAAATTGCGGACATTACGATCAGGGAAGCCTGTGGGAATTCGCGCGTAAGTTTAAGCTTCAAGGAAAAAATGGAAGTGGCAAAGCAGCTTGACAATCTGTTGGTAGATGTCATTGAAATGCCGAAAGTATCGGGACAGACGGAAAGCCTTCTGGTAAAATCCCTTGCTCCCATTGTAAAAAACAGTGTAATCAGTGTGGAAGCGGGACTTGACCGCAGCGAAGTGGAAAAAGCATGGGCAGCTCTGTCGGGAACAAAGAAACCCAGAATCTGCATTTCGGTTCCGACCTCCCCGGTTCAGATGGAGTATCTTTGCGGAATGAAATCCAAAAAAATTCTGGAGATGGTTCCCGGAATCGTATCCTATGCAAAGAGTTTTACGGCAGACGTTGAATTTAACTGTCAGGATGCAACGAGAAGCGAAGAGGATTTCCTGGTACAGATTATTTCCTCTGCAATCGGTGCCGGAGCAACGGGTGTAAATCTTGAGGATACTGCCGGAGTGATGCTTCCCGAGGAATTTGATACGCTGATTCAGCATCTGACGGAAAGAATTCCGGAACTGAAAAACATTCCGCTTTCCGTAACCTGTTCCGACAGCCTGGATATGGCCTGCGCCAATGCCATTACTTCCGTAAGAAGCGGTGCATCCGAAATCAAAACAACCCTTCTCGGAAAATCCGCTCCCGGTCTTGAAGAAGTTGTAAATCTCTTCAGCGAAAGAGGAGATTCCCTTCATATGGAAATCGGTCAGAAGCGTCCCGAAGTGGAGAAAATATTAAGAAAATTATCCTGGATGGATCAGAATAAAGGAAGCGGTGTACGGATTTTTGCCGGAGAGGAAGGTGCCGTCAAAGAGGAACTCGATTTGGATGAGACCGCGGATATTTCAAAGGTAATCCGTGCCGTAAAGAAACTCGGTTACGAGCTTTCGGATGATGACAATGCAAAGGTTTATAAAGAATTTAAACGTGTTTCCGAGAAGAAGAAAATCGGAACCAAGGAGATGGAGGCCATTATTGCCACTGCATCCCTGCAGGTGGTACCGACCTATCAGCTTGTGAATTTCGTCATCAACAGCGGAAATATAATTACGCCGACTGCACAGGTGACTCTGGAGAAAGACGGAAACAACCTGAAAGGCTTAAGCTCAGGAGACGGTCCGATCGCCGCTGCATTTCTTGCAGTGGAAATGGTAGTGGGCGTTCATTACGAATTGGACGATTTCCAGATTCAGTCCGTTACCGAAGGCAGCGAGGCAGTAGGAAATGCACTTGTAAAACTTCGCTATAACGGCAAACTATATTCCGGAAGCGGTATTTCCACCGACATTATCGGTGCAAGTATCAGAGCTTATCTGAATGCAATCAACAAGATTGTGGCAGACAGTAAGACGGAATAAGAAGAACGGGACCCGAAGGATTCAGCAGACGGATGTCCGGAAGATTCTCCGGATTTTCCGAAGGAGATATTTAAGGAGTAAAACAGATGAAATTATCATTTAGCACAAACGGATGGGACGATTTTGACTGGACGGATTTCTATGTAACCGCGAAGGATTTGCAGTTTTCCGGAATCGAAATCCATGATATCAAAAGAGAAGTATTCGCCGGCAAAAACAGACCTTTCAATAATGAAAATATTGTGGAAACCGCCCGGAAGATTTTTCAGATGCAGCTTGAAATTCCGTGTCTGGATGCAACCTGTGACGTGGCAGATCCCGCAAAAATCGAGGAAAACGTTGCACAGATCCGCGAGTATATCCGGATTGCAAAGATTTTAAACTGCCCTGCCATCCGGCTTCGTGCAGGAAAGAGTATTGCGGATACGGATGTAAGCGACGAACCGGTCATTGAGTGTATCAGACAGACTTACCGCGAGGCCGACAATAACGGCGTATCGCTTCTTCTGGAAACCATCGGTGTATATTCCGATACGGAGCGTTTAAGAAACGTTCTGAACGTTTTCGCAAGAGACAATGTGGCTGCCCTTTGGGACATTCATCATACGGTAAGAAACGGAAACGAATCCCCGGAGAAAACCATCCAGAATCTCGGTGCGTATGTAAAGCATGTACATATCAAGGATTCCGACGAAAACGGATATGCCCTGATGGGAGAGGGAAATCTTCCGATTTCCGATTTAATGCTGGCATTAAGAAGTGTCAACTACGACGGATTTATTTCTTTTGAATGGATTCCGGGATGGCTTCCCGAATTATCCGACCCGGGAATCGTATTCCCGCATTTTGTAAATTACATGAGCCGCTATGAGAGAGAAAACGTAACGGCGGAACACGGTCTTTATTCCAACAAAGCCGGCACCGGTAAATTTGTATGGAAAAAGGAAGAGATTATCGACAAGACCTTTCCTCAGGTTCTGGACCGCATGGTTGAGGAATTCCCCGACCAGTATGCATTCCGCTACACGACCCTCGATTACACCAGAACCTATAAGGAATTCCGGGATGACGTGGATGAGTTTGCAAGAACCTTAATCGCACTCGGCGTCAAGCAGGGCGGACACGTGGCAATCTGGGCAACCAATGTGCCGCAGTGGTATATCACCTTTTGGGCGTGCTGCAGAATCGGTGCCGTTCTGGTTACGGTAAATACGGCATATAAAATCCACGAGGCGGAATACCTTCTCAGGAACTCCGATACCCATACGCTTGTCATGATTGACGGTTACCGGGATTCCCACTATAACGAGATTATGGCGGAACTCTGTCCGGAACTTGCAGACAATGTTCCCGGAAAAGCGCTTCACTGCAAACGTCTGCCGTTCTTACGCCATATCATCAACGTATCTTCCAGACAGCCCGGCTGTCTTACCTGGGAAGACGCTCTTGCACTTGCCGACAGCGTTCCGATTGAAGAAGTATACAGAAGATCTTCGCTGGTAGACAAGCATGACGTCTGCAACATGCAGTATACTTCCGGTACCACGGGCTTCCCGAAGGGAGTTATGCTGACGCACTATAATGTTGTAAATAACGGAAAATGCATCGGCGACCGTATGGACCTGTCCACGGCGGACCGCATGATGATTCAGGTTCCGATGTTCCACTGCTTCGGTATGGTACTTGCCATGACCGCATCCATGACGCACGGCGTAACAATTTCGCCGATTCCGTATTTTTCCACGAAGCCGGCACTTGCCTGCATCAATCAGGAAAAAATTACCTGCTTCCACGGCGTGCCGACCATGTTCATTGCGATGCTGGAGCATGAAGATTTTGCGAAGACCGATTTTTCCTATATGAGAACCGGTATTATGGCGGGCTCTCCCTGCCCGATTGCCATCATGAAGGACGTGGTGGAAAAAATGCACATGACCGAGATTACGATTGTTTACGGACAGACCGAAGCATCTCCGGGATGTACGATGTCCAGTACGGAAGATTCGCTGGAAGTTCGTGTCAATACGGTCGGCGGACCGCTTCCCGGCGTGGAATGCAAGGTTGTGGATCCCGAAACCGGAGAGGAAGTACCGGACGGTGTAAACGGCGAATTTGTGGCCAGGGGCTACAATATCATGAAGGGGTATTATAAAATGCCCGTCGCGACGGCACAGGCGATTGATGCCGACGGATGGCTCCATACGGGTGATCTGGCCTGCAGAACCCCGGAAGGAAATTTCAGAATTACCGGAAGATTAAAGGATATGATTATCCGCGGCGGTGAAAATATTTATCCGAAGGAAATCGAGGAATTCATTTATACTTATGATAAAGTAAAGGATGTTCAGGTAATCGGCGTTCCGGATGAACAGCTCGGCGAGGAAATCTGCGCCTGCGTGGTTCCGAAGGAAGGCATGGAGATTACGGAGGACGAAATCAGGGATTATGTACGTTCCCACATGGCAAAGCATAAGGTGCCGAAATATGTGGATATCGTGGAAGGCTTCCCGATGAATGCAGCCGGAAAGATTCTGAAGTATAAGATGAGAGAGGCTGCCGTGGAGAAGTACGGACTTGCGAAGGCAGACAGCATCGAAACCGCATAAATGAGCGGGAACGGCAGCAGGAGCAGGAACATTCATGCAGATTGTTTTACCGGAAGACGTAAAAAAAATAATAGGGATGATACAGAAGGCGGGCTTCGAGGCATACGCGGTAGGCGGATGCGTCAGGGACTGCCTTCTTAACAAGGTCCCGAATGACTGGGACATTACAACCTCGGCCCTTCCCGAAGAGGTGAAAGGGCTTTTTTCGCATACCTTCGATACCGGAATTAAGCACGGAACGGTAACCGTACTTTTGCATCATGTGGGATATGAGGTAACCACCTACCGGATTGACGGGGAATACGAAGACGGACGTCATCCGAAGGAGGTTTCCTTTACAAGATCGTTAAAAGAGGACCTTTTGCGCAGGGATTTTACCATCAATGCAATGGCCTACAACGATACGGACGGTCTGATTGATTTATTCGGCGGGCAGCAGGATTTAAAGGACGGCATAATACGTTGTGTCGGGAATGCGGAGGACCGCTTCGGAGAAGATGCGTTAAGGATGCTTCGGGCAGTCAGATTTTCGGCACAGCTTGATTTTGAAATAGAAGAAGAGACGTTAAAGGCCGTTAAGAAACTTTCCGGAAATCTGGAGAAGGTTTCCGAGGAGAGAATTCAGACGGAACTGGTAAAAACGATAACGAGCGACCATCCCGGAAAAATAAGGATTGCCCATGAATGCGGACTGACAAAGGTATTTCTTCCGGAATTCGACGTCTGCATGGAAACCGCACAGAACAATCCGAATCATTTGTATACGGTCGGGGAACATTCCGTAAGGAGCATGGAACGGATTCCCGCAAAAAAGGAACTGCGTCTTACGATGCTTTTGCATGATATCGGGAAACCGGCTCTTAAGACCACGGATGAAGAGGGAATTGACCATTTTCACGGACATCCCGCGAAATCCGCAGAGATGGCAAGGGAGATTTTAAGGAGGCTGAAATTCGACAATCAGACGGTTGATAAGGTCAGCAGACTCTGTGCATGCCACGATGTCAGAATCGAGCCGGGAAAGAAATACTTAAGGCGCGCCATGAACAGGCTCGGCGGAGATCTGTTTCCGGATTTCTTTCTGGTACAGCGTGCAGATGTCTGTGCGCAGAGCGACTGGAAGAGAAAGGAAAAACTTGACCAGATTGCCCGGAATGAAGCGGATTATAAGGAAATAACCGATGCGGGAGAATGTTTTTCCTTAAAGGACCTGGCAGTGAACGGAAAGGACCTGATTGATGCCGGAATAAAACCCGGAAAAGAGATTGGAGAAATCCTTGAAAAAATGCTGAATCTCGTTTTGGAGGACCCTGAAAACAACGAAAAATCGCGACTTTTTGAGTTATGTCTACCAAAAACACAAGAAAATGGGGAAAAATCGAAAAAAAAGTGCTAAAAACCCCCATATTTTGTGGTTTTTTCCTTGACAAATATTGAAAAAACCTCTATAAATAGAGTATACGATGAATACGTCGTAGAAACTATAAAACAGTATTAAATTAACTAAGAGGAGGAGTTCATAATGAACAAGACAGAATTAGTTGCTGCTATCGCTGATCAGGCAGGTTTAACCAAGAAAGATGCTGAGAAGGCAGTTAACGCTTTCACAGACGTAGTAAAGAAAGAATTAAAGAAGAAAGACGGAAAGGTTCAGTTAGTTGGATTCGGTACTTTCGATGTTGCTAAGAGAGCAGCAAGAGAAGGAAGAAATCCTCAGACCGGCGCTAAGATGAAGATTAAAGCTTCCAAGGCTCCCAGATTCAAAGCTGGTAAGGCTCTTAAGGATGCTGTAAACTCCAAATAATTGAAGAATTAAGCGTAAGTAATGAAAGGGCCATCTCGTAAGAGATGGCCTCTTTTAATCCGCGGGATATGAAAAGGAAAATAGTATGAGACTGGATAAATATTTAAAAGTATCACGACTGATTAAGAGGCGAACGGTTGCCAATGAAGCCTGCGATGCGGGAAGAGTGAGTGTAAACGGAAAGGTTGCCAAGGCTTCCCAGGATGTAAAGGCGGGAGATGTCGTTTCCATCCGGTTCGGCGACAAATGCGTTGAGGCTGAGATTTTAAGCGTAGCGGATACCGTTCGTAAGGAAGAGGCCAGGGAAATGTACCGTTATCTGCCGGGATCGGCGAAAGATGAAACCTGACAGGACGGAAAAGACGAAAAATAACCGGTACGACATCGGCGTAACCGGGCGAAAAATTGTGTCAGGTGACATAATGAAATACAATATATGGTAATTGTTAACATAAATCACTTGAATTTATTGGAAAAATAAGCCAAATTTTACAAAAAAGGTTGACGTAATATTATGTGTTCGTTAAAATTATTACTGTGCTGTTATGTAAACGATGATAGTACATATTATTGCACAGGGGAACGGACAAATGGCGAATCGTCGCAAATCTGGAAATCGTCGAAGAAGACGCGGACCGAATAACAGACTCGGAATGATTCTGATTACAGCGGTTCTTCTTTTGGTATTTGCGGCATCGATGTTCAAGGTTATTTCCATCCGGAAGGATCAGGCCGAGTACAAAGAAAAGGAAGAATATTATTCCGTTCTGGTAGCGGGCGAGGAGAAACGGTCCGAGGAACTGGTGGAATTCGAGAAGTACACACAGACCAATGCATATATCGAGGAAGTGGCGAAGGAACGCTACGGACTCGTAAAAGACGGAGAGATTATTTTTGTAGCAGAGTAAAGCGGTTGGCGATGCGCCGGCCGTTTTTTTATGCTATACTTTTAAAGACGGCTTGCCGGGGTATAAGAAGTATAAGAGATCAGATATAATAATTTAAGAATAATCTGTTTGAGAATAAGCTGTTTAATGAGAATACTCTATTTAAAATGATGTTGTTTCAGGAAAAGGTTTTTAATTTTATCAGAGAAAACAGGATGATTGAAGACGGAGATACGGTCGTTGCCGGTTTGTCCGGCGGTGCCGATTCCGTCTGCCTTTTTCTTTTGCTGGAAAAATACCGGAACATTTGTCCGTTTACGCTGACTGCAGCGCATGTGCATCACGGTCTCCGGAAAAATGCGGACGGCGACGAAGCGTATGTACGGGAACTGTGTGGCCGATATAACGTTCCGTTAAAGGTGCTGCATATTGACGCTCGTGCCGTATCCGGGGAACTCGGTGTGTCCGTGGAGGAAGCGGGAAGAATAAAACGGTATGAATTTTTCCGGGAGGTTCTTTCCGATTCGGAAAACGGAAAAACAGCAGTCGCACACCATCGGGATGATTTATGCGAAACCATGCTGTTTCAGTTATTCCGCGGAAGCGGAATCAGCGGAATCCGGGGAATTCTGCCGGTCTCCGGGAATATTATAAGGCCGCTTCTTGACGTAAGCCGCGAAGAAATCGAGCGGTATCTGACGGAAGAAGGTATTTCCTGGCGCACGGATGAAAGCAATGAGGAATTAACCTATGCAAGGAACCGGATCCGTCATGAGATTCTTCCGGTTGCGGAGGAGATTACGCCCTGTGCGAAGGAACATATGGCGGAAAGCGCAAACCGTCTTCGGGAAATCGAGGAATATATTAAAATTCAGGCCGCGGCGGAGAAAGAGAAGTATTTCCGCCATGCACCTTCCGGGAAAGGGACGGAAGAAGGAAGCATTCTTCTGCTAAATGAAATTGCAAACCTTCCGAAAGCTCTTTCGGGAGAACTGATTCTTGAGGCGCTTACGGAAGTTGCGGGAAAGAAGCGGGACATCGGACTGGTGCAGGTGGAGGCCGTCCGGGAACTGTTTTTCATGCAGGTCGGAAGGCGAAGGGATTTTATATACGGACTTCTTGCCGAAAGGGAGTATGAGGGCGTCCGGATTGCAGTCCGGTACAGGGCTCCGGTGAAAGAAGAAAAAAACGAAAATCCGGAAGTGACCGGAGATACCGAAATTAAGGTGATTCCGGACGGCGGGGAGTTTTGTCCGGGCAGTGGCTATATCTGCAGGGCAAGGCTGATTCCGGATCCCGATTTGAAAAAAATCCCGGAGGATTCCTATACGAAATGGCTGAATTATGATACAATCAATAATTGCCTTGTTTTTCGCAGACCGCGGGGAGGCGACTATCTTGTCATAAATAAAGAGGGCGGCAGGAAGCCGTTAAAAGATTACTTTGTGAATGAAAAAATTCCGGCGGGAGAGAGAATGTCCCGTCTCGTGCTTGCAGACGGAGACAGAATTCTCTGGGTGGTCGGATTAAGAATCGGTGAAGATGCAAAAATCACCGGAAATACAAAAACCGCAATTGAAATTTCAATAAAGGAGGACCCCTTCTATGGCAGAGCATATTAAAAAAATGATGACGGAAGAAGAAGTTGACCGGAAGATCCGGGAAATCGGTCTTTTAATCAGCAAGGACTATGAGGGAAAAGAAGTACATCTGATTTGTATTTTAAAGGGTGCAAGCTTTTTTGCCTGTGAACTTGCAAAAAGAATTACCGTACCCGTGACGATTGATTTTATGTCGGTATCGAGTTACGGCGGCGGAACCGAATCCAGCGGACACGTTAAAATCATCAAGGATCTGGATGCACCGATTGAGGGAAGGAATGTCATTGTAGTGGAAGACATTGTGGACTCGGGACGGACGTTAAGCCATCTGATGGATCTGTTAAAAAGCAGAAACCCGGAAAGTATTGCACTTTGTGCGCTTTTGGATAAACCCGAAAGAAGGGTTGTGGACGTGGATGTGAAATACGTGGGTTATCAGGTGCCGGATCTCTTTGTTGTCGGATACGGTCTGGATTACGACCAGAAATACCGGAATCTCCCGTATATCGGTGTTGTAGAGTTTGATGAAGAGTAAAAGTTACAGAAAGGTCAGTTAAGTGGAAAAGAAAGGTTCAGGTCTGGGTATTGTATTTATTCTGGTTGTGCTTCTGCTGATCGGCGGAATCATCATCAGTACGTTGAATTTTCAAAAAAATACATACACGGAAGGTAAATTTGAAGAAGATGTTAAAAACGGGCAGGTCATAAAAGTTACGGTAAATCAGCTTCAGAATTCGGAAGGCGGTTCCGTAACGGTGGAGAAAAAAGACGGATCAACCTCCACCTTATATGTGACCAATGTTACCAAAGAAACGGAGCATTTAAGGGAACTCGGTCTGGATCCCTATGTCGGAGCGGTTCCGAAGGACAACTGGTTTTTAAACCATATGCTTCCGATGCTGATTGTCGTAATCATCTGCATTCTGTTCTTTGTGTTAATGATTAATGCACAGAATGCGGCCATGAACAGCGGTCCGACTTCCAAGATGATGAATTTCGGAAAGAGCCGCGCGAGAATGATTAAGGATAATAAATTCCGTTTAAGCGATGTTGCGGGACTGAAGGAAGAAAAGGAAGATCTGGAAGAAATCATCCTGTTTTTAAAAGATCCCGAGAGCTTTACGAAAGTGGGTGCGAGAATTCCGAAGGGTGTTTTGCTTGAGGGCCCTCCCGGAACCGGTAAAACCTTACTTGCAAAGGCGATTGCAGGAGAAGCGGAAGTTCCTTTTTATTCCATCTCCGGTTCGGATTTCGTGGAAATGTATGTCGGTGTCGGTGCATCCCGTGTAAGAGATTTGTTTGAAACGGCAAATGAACACAAGCCCTGCATCATTTTCATCGATGAAATCGATGCGGTGGCAAGAAGAAGAGGAACCGGTCTGGGCGGCGGTCATGATGAAAAAGAGCAGACCTTAAACCAGCTGCTGGTTGAGATGGACGGTTTTACGGAAAATTCCGGAATTATCGTTCTTGCGGCTACAAACCGTGTGGATATACTGGATCCCGCAATCCTTCGTCCCGGACGTTTTGACAGAAAGATTATGGTCGGCCGGCCCGACGTTCAGGGCAGGGAAGAGATTCTGACCGTACACGCAAAGAACAAGCCGCTCAGTGACGAAGTGGACTTAAAGCAGATTGCAATGACCACGGCGGGATTCTCCGGAGCCGATCTGGAAAACCTCTTAAACGAGTCCGCAATCCTCGCGGCAAAGAACAACAGAGCGTTCATTATCCAGCAGGATATTAACAATTCCATGATTAAAGTGGGAATCGGAACCGAGAAAAAGAGCCGTCTGGTAACGGAAAAAGAGAAAAAAATCACGGCCTATCACGAATCCGGTCATGCGATTTTGTTCCACGTGCTGCCCGATATGGACCCGGTATATGCGGTTTCCATCATTCCTACGGGCGGTTCGGCAGCAGGCTATACCATGCCCCTGCCGGAGAATGACAATATGTTCCACAGCAGGGATGAAATGGAGCAGGAAATCATGGTTTCCCTCGGCGGACGTATTGCGGAACAGTTAATCTTCGGAAAACTTTACACCGGCGCGTCCCAGGACATCAAGAGCGCAACCGCCATGGCCAGAAACATGGTTACCCGCTACGGTATGAGCGAGAAACTCGGCATGATCAATTACGATTCCGACGGTGACGAGGTATTCATCGGACGCGATCTGGCAAAGAACCGTCCCTACAGCGAAAAGATTGCCGGAGAAATCGACGAGGAAGTGAAAAGAATCATTTCGGAATGCTATCAGAAGGCTGAAGCTATTATCAAAGAGCATATGGATGTGCTTCATAAATCCGCGGCTCTCCTTCTGGAAAAGGAAAAAATCACCGGAGCAGAGTTCGAAGCATTGTTTGAAGAGGATGTAGTTCAGGAGTGAATATACAAAATGCACAACGAAGCGTCAAAACTTTTATGAATTTTGTGTATTCTTGATGTTGAAAAAGGGGTTGCGCGTTGCTATACTTCTTCTTGTAACCCCCCAATACATTATAGTTTTTTGCTATACCCCATAAGAAGAAATACCTTCTCTAAAAAGGACAGTCTAACGGCTGTTCTTTTTACTTTATACGGACGGTTTTTCGGGATGTAAAAAGGCGTCATGCAAAGCATGGCGCCTTTAAGCGTTTATGGTTTTAACGTTTATGGTTTTAATGATTATGTTATGAAACCACTTTGAAGCCCTTCGAGCGGATGCATTCCTCCACCTCCGAGATATCGTTGGTGTGGAATACCTGGACGGGAAGTCCGGAATCACGGTTAAAGGAAAGATATACGTAATCCACGTTGATGTTGCTGTCGGTTAAGGCATTTAAGAGTTTGCTTAACGCACCGACCTCATCGGCCATTTCCACGCCGATTACGTTGCAAAGTCTGCAAAAATATCCGGCCTTCTCCAGTTTTTCTTTTGCCAGTTCCGCATCGGAGACAATCATCCGGATAATTCCGAATTCCGCACTGTCATTCGTTACGGATCCCCAGATATTGATTCCTTCATTGGAAAGAAGTTTCGTAATCTCCGTAAGGGTTCCTTTCTTATTCTCTGCATAAATGGATAATTGCTTTAACATTTCTTTATGATTCCTTTCAGACAGCCGTAACCGGCTTATTACTTTTCTTATTTCCGCACCTTTATGGTGGAGGAGGAGTATTCCTCGATTAATCCGATAATCAGATCGATGGCATTTCCCTGGGAACTTGCAGTCATCGTTTCGACATACTTGTCACGGCTTTCGTAAAGCTCGTGTATTTTTGCCGTCAGGGAAACGGTATCCATATCTTCTTCCTGTAATACAAGGGAGTACCCCTGTGCCTCGAAAGAAGCGGCATTCAGAATCTGGTCTCCTCTGGAAGCGGCCTTGGAAAGCGGAATCAGAAGATTCGGCTTCTTTAACGCAAGAAGTTCGCAGATTGCGTTGGCACCGGCCCTGGAAACCACGATATCGGCCATTGCCAGAACATCCTTTAATTCGCTCTTCAGATATTCAAACTGCTTGTATCCGGGCTGTGTCAGTAAAAGATTGTCCACATGACCGGCTCCGCAGAGATGCACTACCTGAAAATCCTTTAAAAGTTTCGGCAGGGAGGTGCGGATTTCTTTGTTGATGGCAACGGAACCGCTGCTTCCTCCGATGACCATTAAAACGGGCTTGTCTTTGGTAAAACCGCAGAGCTCGTAAGCTGCTTCTTTGTTTCCCTTTAAAAGTTCCTCACGAATCGGGGTGCCGGTAAGGACGGCCTTTCCGTCCGGCAGTTTTTCAACCGTTTCGGGGAAATTACAGCATACCTTTTTGGCTACCGGGATGCAGAAACGATTGGCAAGACCGGGAGTCATGTCGGATTCGTGAATGATACAGGGAATATGGAGTTCCCATGCCGCACGGACAACGGGAACCGATACAAAACCGCCTTTGGAAAAAATCACGTCCGGGCGGATATCTTTTAAGATTCTTCTCGCTTCGGCAAGTCCTTTTACCACACGGAACGGATCCGATAAATTTTTCGGGTCGATATAGCGGCGGAGTTTTCCGGTTGCGACACCGTAATAGGGGATATCGTAGTCGGAAATCAGTTTCTTTTCAATTCCTTCATAGGAGCCGATATAAGATATTTCATACCCGAGTTCTCTCAAATGCGGGATTAATGCGATGTTGGGGGTGACGTGTCCGGCCGTGCCGCCACCTGTAAGAACGATTCTTTTCATGAAAATTCATCCTCTGAACCTTGTACAAAGTGTCGGTGCCCGTAAGGAAATCAGGCACCAGAAAAATTATAACAAAGAAAGGAAACGGTATCAAGGAATTTCATACTTTCGGCTTGAAACAGGGCACTAATTTTGCTACACTTAAACGTGGACGTAAAGTTCAAAAATACGTTAATTGGCGCATGCGCTTAAATATAGGAGGTAATTTTAATGAGCAAAGTAACGTTTGACTACTCGAAGGCAGCCCCGTTTTTAAAGGATCATGAAATGGAGCTTATGAAGAAACTTGCACTGGATGCAAAGGAAGTTCTGGTAAGCAAGACAGGTGCCGGCAATGATTTTCTCGGATGGATCGATCTTCCCGTGAACTACGATAAGGAAGAGTTTGACAGAATCAAAAAGGCGGCGGCAAAAATCCAGAGCGATTCCGATGTTCTTCTGGTTGTGGGAATCGGCGGATCTTACCTTGGTGCAAGAGCAGCCATCGAATTCTTACGTCACAGCTTTTACAATGTTGTAGATAAGAGCGTTCGTAAAACGCCCGAAATCTATTTTGTCGGAAATTCCATCAGCTCCACTTACTTAAAGCACTTAATTCAGGTAATCGGCGACAGGGATTTCTCCATCAACATGATTTCCAAGTCCGGTACCACCACGGAGCCCGCAATCGCATTCCGCGTATTAAAGAAACTCTGCGAGCAGAAGTACGGTGAGGAAGAGGCAGCAAAGAGAATTTACGCAACCACCGACAAGGCACGCGGATCCTTAAAGGGACTTGCTACCGAGAAGGGTTATGAAAGCTTTGTTGTTCCCGATGATATCGGCGGACGTTTCTCCGTTCTTACCGCAGTGGGACTTCTTCCGATTGCCGTATCCGGTGCGGATATCGACAAACTTATGGAAGGTGCCGCAAAGGGAAGAGAGATGGCACTGAACAATGCATTCGAAGAGAATGATGCATTAAAATATGCAGCTGCAAGAAACGTGCTTTTAAGAAAAGGAAAACAGATTGAAATTCTTGCAAACTATGAGCCGGCGGTTCATTACGTATCCGAATGGTGGAAACAGCTCTACGGCGAGTCCGAAGGAAAAGACCAGAAGGGTATTTTCCCTGCAAGCGTTGACCTTACCACAGACCTTCACTCCATGGGTCAGTTCATTCAGGACGGTTCCAGAAACCTCTTTGAAACCGTAATCAATATCGAGACTTCCAGAGAAGAAATCATCATCGAGGAAGAGCCGGTTGATCTTGACGGACTGAACTACTTATCCGGAAAGAGCGTTGATTTTGTAAACAAGTGTGCAATGAAGGGTACCATCCTTGCTCATACCGACGGACAGGTTCCGAACTTCATGATCAACGTTCCCGAAGTGAATGAATTTTATCTCGGCGAACTGTTCTATTTCTTCGAGTTTGCATGCGGTGTATCCGGATACATTCTCGGCGTAAATCCGTTCAACCAGCCGGGTGTTGAAAGCTACAAGAAGAACATGTTTGCACTTCTCGGAAAGCCCGGATACGAAGAGCAGAGAGAAGCACTTCTTAAGAGATTACAGTAATCGGCGGTAATGATACCGGTCCGAATGAAAGAAAAAAACACTTCCCCGGGAATAACCCGGGGGAGTTTGTAAGGAGATTATAATAAAATGGCAGATGATAAGAAACAGCTCGAAGCCATCACCCCGATGGAGGAAGATTTCGCCCAGTGGTATACCGACGTGGTAAAGAAGGCGGAACTTACCGATTATACTTCCGTAAAGGGATGTATGGTAATCCGTCCCGCGGGTTATGCCATCTGGGAGTTAATCAGAAATCAGCTGGATGCGGCATTTAAGGAAACGGGAGTACAGAATGTGTACCTTCCCATGTTTATTCCCGAAAGCCTCCTTCAGAAAGAGAAAGATCATGTGGAAGGATTTGCGCCGGAGGTAGCCTGGGTTACCCAGGGCGGACTTGAGCCCCTTCAGGAGAGGATGTGCGTACGTCCCACTTCCGAGACCCTGTTCTGCGATTATTATGCGAACACGGTTCATTCCTACCGCGATCTGCCCCAGGTATGCAACCAGTGGTGCAGCGTTGTCCGCTGGGAAAAGACCACAAGACCGTTCCTCCGTTCCAGAGAGTTCTTATGGCAGGAAGGACATACGGCACACGCAACCGCAGAGGAAGCGCAGGAGCGTACCGAGCAGATGTTAAACGTATATGCGGATTTCTGCGAGAACGTACTGGCAATTCCCGTAATCAAGGGAAGAAAATCCGAGAAAGAGAAATTCGCAGGTGCCATTGCAACCTATACCATCGAGGCTTTAATGCATGACGGTAAGGCACTGCAGTCCGGAACCAGCCACAATTTCGGAGACGGATTTGCGAGAGCATTCAATATCCAGTACACCTCGAAAGACAATAAACTTGAGTATGTTCACCAGACTTCCTGGGGAATGACCACCCGTTTAATCGGTGCGGTAATCATGGTTCACGGAGACAATTCCGGACTCGTGCTTCCTCCGAAGGTAGCACCCACACAGGTAGTCATCATTCCGATTCAGCAGAAGAAGGAAGGCGTTCTGGACAAGGCTTTCGAATTGAAAGAAAAATTGAAAGACTTCCGTGTAAAGGTTGACGACACCGAGAAGAGTCCGGGATGGAAGTTCGCGGAGCATGAAATGAGAGGTGTTCCTCTTCGTCTGGAAATCGGACCCCGCGACATTGAAGCGGGAAAGGCGGTTATTGTCCGTAGGGATAACGGTGAAAAGACCGAAATTTCCCTGGACAATATCGAAGCAACCATCGGTGAAATGCTCGAACGGATTCAGAAGGAAATGTTTGAGCGTGCAAGAGCACACCGTGATGCACATACCTATTCGGCAACAAATTACGAGGAATTCGTAAAAATTATCAACGAAAAGCCCGGATTTGTAAAAGCCATGTGGTGCGGTGACCGTGCCTGCGAAGACAAGGTAAAGGAAGATACCACGGCGACCAGTCGCTGCATGCCGTTTGAACAGGAACGGATTTCCGAGACCTGCGTCTGCTGCGGACGCCCCGCCAAAGCGCTTATGTACTGGGGCAAGGCTTACTAAAGAGCCGGGATTTTTGAAAAAGAAATTAATTGATTAAAGGAGATAAAATTATGAATGTATTGGTAATTAACTGCGGAAGTTCATCCCTGAAATATCAGCTGATTAATTCGGATTCCGAAGAAGTTCTTGCAAAAGGACTTTGCGAAAGAATCGGTATGGACGGGGCAAGACTGAATCACACTCCGGCAGGCGGAGAAAAGGTTGTCATCGAGAATCCGATGCCGGATCACACCGTTGCGGTTCAGATGGTAATCGACGCATTAACGGATGCAAATCACGGCGTTGTAAAATCTCTCGACGAGATTGACGCGGTAGGACACAGAATCGTCCACGGCGGCGAGAAGTTCGCATCCAGCGTGGTAATTAATGAGGACGTTATTAAAGCAATCGAGGAATGCAACGATCTTGCACCTCTTCACAACCCCGCAAACTTAATCGGTATCCGTGCCTGCCAGAAGATTATGGCAAACGTTCCGATGGTAGCCGTATTCGATACCGCTTTCCATCAGACCATGCCGGAAAAGGCATATATGTACGGACTTCCTTACGAGTATTATGAGAAATACAAAGTACGTCGTTACGGATTCCACGGCACCAGCCACGACTTTGTGTCTGCACGTGCGGCTGAGATTTTGGGAAAAACAAGGGAAGACTTAAAGATTATCGTTTGCCACCTCGGAAACGGTGCATCCATTTCCGCGGTAAAGAACGGCAAATGCGTGGACACTTCCATGGGACTTACTCCGCTGGAAGGTTTGATTATGGGAACTCGCTGCGGTGACATCGATCCCGCAATCGTGGAATTCATCGCAAACAAAGAAGGCTTAACCGTATCGGAAGTAAACAATATCATGAACAAGAAGTCCGGTGTGGAAGGAATGAGCCGCGTATCCAGCGATTTCCGTGATCTTTCCAAGGCAATGGATGAAGGCAATGCACTTGCAAAAATGGCTCTGGAAGCATACACCTATCGCGTGGCAAAATATATCGGTTCCTATGTGGCAGCCATGAACGGTGTCGACGTAATCGCATTTACCGCCGGAATCGGTGAAAATGACGGCCGTGTACGCAGCATGGTAGGCGAGTATCTGGATTATCTCGGATGCGGAATCGATCCGGAGAAGAACGCAATCCGCGGTGAGGAAGTGATTATTTCCAGACCCGGAGACAAGGTTACGGTTATGGTTGTTCCGACCAACGAGGAACTTGCAATTGCACGTCAGACGGTTGCACTGGTATAAAAACGAACAGAAAGGGCGGTGCTTTGGGGGAGTGCCGCCCGGACGATAAAGAGCAGATTACGGGTTTTCCCGCGAGGGAAAACAGATTTTATTCGGGAAGGGATTTCGACTATGAAGATTTTAATTAAGGATATTATGACAATTCTGCCGGACCAGCGGGAGAAATTTGTGGTCCGGGAATGCAATATTTACGTAGAAGACGACATCATCAAAGCCGTAATAGAATGCGATAAAAAGAAGGATACGAGAGCTCCTTTTTCCGACAAAACGGCTGACAGGGTGATTTCCGGAAAAAACAGGCTTTTAATGCCCGGCATTATCAATGCGCATACCCATATCTATATGAATTTCATGCGCTGCTGCGGCGATGACCTTGCTTTTAATGACTGGTTATTCAACACCATTTTCCCCATTGAAGATCAGATGACGGACGAGGATGCATACTGGGGTACGCAGCTTGGTCTTCTTGAAATGATTGAAAGCGGAACAACCGGCTTTATTGATATGAACCTGACGATGCTTTCCTGCTGTAAGGCAATTGACGAGGCGGGCTTAAGAGGTATCGTTTCGAGAGGTCTTGTGGGCTCCGGTCCGGAAGATGAGGGTGCCATTAAGAGAATCAAGGAAACCATGGAAGCCAGAGAGAAGTATCTGGAAAATGAAATGATTGAAATCTGCATGGGACCGCATGCACCTTATACCTGTGAAGAAAAACTGCAGCATTACATTGCGGATCTTGCATTGGAATACAATATGAAAGTCAATATCCACCTGTCCGAAAGCCGTGATGAAGTGAAGAAGATCAAGAAAAAATACGGCGTAAGCCCGATTGCTCTTGCAGAACGTTCCGGACTGTTCAAAAACCGCTCGATAGCGGCACACTGTGTTCACATCACACAGGATGATCTGGATATTCTGGCGGATAACAGGGTTACGGTTGCGATAAACCCGGTCAGCAACATGAAGCTCGGAAACGGACTCGCGCCCGTTACCGCTATGATGAAGAAGGGAATCAATGTTGCGCTCGGTACCGACGGTGCCGCAAGCAACAATACACTGAATATGTTCCATGAACTCAGTGTTATGACGCTGATTCACAAAGGAGCAACGGAAACCGCACAGTGTATTTCCGCAAAAGAAGGTCTGTTCATGATGACCATGGCCGGCGCAAAGGCAATGGGAAAAGAATACGAAATCGGTTCCATTGAAGCAGGAAAAAAAGCGGATCTGGTAATTTTAAATACGGATACGGCTTCCTTTATGCCGAGAAACGATTATATTTCCGCGCTTGCATATTCCTGCAACGGTTCCGAAGTCGATACCGTTATCGTAAACGGTAAAATTCTTATGGAAAACCGTGAAGTCAAGACTCTGGATAAAGAGAAGATTTTCTACGAAAATGAGAAAATCATGAATCGAATTGTAAAGAAGGCGTAATCATGACGAACGAAGAAATTCTCGCAAAAGTGGATCATACATTACTTTCGACAACCGCAACCTGGGAGCAGATTAAGGAAATCGTGGATGACGGAATCCGTTTTCATACGGCGAGTGTCTGCATTCCCGCGTATTATGTGGCAAAAGCTTCGGAATACGCAAAGGGAAGAGTCCCGATTTGTACCGTTATCGGTTTTCCGAACGGCTATTCCACGAAGGAAACAAAATGTTATGAAGCGGCGAATGCCGTGGAAAACGGAGCCGATGAAGTCGATATGGTAATCAATGTCGGCGCACTGAAGGACCGGAAATATGATGAAATCGAGGAAGAAATCCGCGACGTGAAAGCAGCCTGCGGAGAGAAAATCCTGAAAGTCATCATTGAGTGCTGTCTGCTTACGGATGAAGAAAAGGTAAAGATGTGCGAAATCGTCACGAATGCCGGTGCGGATTATATCAAAACCTCTACCGGATTTTCCAAAAGCGGAGCGACGAGAAGGGATGTTGCCCTGATGAAAGCGCATGTCGGAGAAAACGTTAAAGTAAAGGCAGCAGGCGGAATTTCCACGCTGGAAAACGCGCGTGAATTTTTAGAACTCGGTGCGGACCGCCTCGGTACCAGCAGGATTGTGAAAATCCTGAAAGAAAGCAAATAATTCATTCCGATACGGTCGTGAATGGAATCACCGGAGAGTTTTCTCCGGTGATTTTTTTGTGTCTGTACACGAATTGATTTAAACTGAAAAAAGGTATTGACAAAAAAGTGTATAAATTCATATAATTGAAATACAAAATGTGGGCGGTAAATTCTTTACCGGAGCTGTTGATTATAAAATCAATAAAATCTTTTCATTCATGTAATTTCTGCAGTTCAGAAACAATCAGCAAATTATCAAAAAGTAAAATTCAAAAATTCCAAAAGAAAAATTCCAAAGAAAAATTCCAAAAGAAAAATCCAGCAAAAGAAAGGATGAAGGATATGAAGAAAAAGTACATATTTGCGTTTTTCGGCGCACTCTTTCTGGCGACCGCATGTGCCGGTTGCAGGGAGGCTGTTTCCGTTCCTCTCCCGGATTACGGGAATACGGAAGTTCCTCTAAACGAAACCGTTATGACAGCAGGAAACGAAAAGCAGACGGAGGGGGAGGCGGCCAGTGAAAAAGCTGTCGGAAAAGCGGATAAAAAAGCCTCCGGAACAGCAGCAAAAGAAGGGAAAACCGCAAAGGGTGCCGACGATACGAAAGGAAAGGCGGCAGCTACCGGAAAAGATATTTCCGGGAAAGGAAATGACAGTGAAAACATTGATTTCGCTGCAGGAAAGGAATCCGGGGAAGAAGCGGAGTCTCCGGGCAGAAATAACGGAAAGAAAACGGAAATGAAACCCGAAACGAAACCCGAAGCGGAATCCGGGACGGAAACAGACGGAAAAGGCGATAAGAAGGACGGTGAAAAAGCAGTAAAGGAAGCGGTCCGGCAGATTGTGGAAAAGACGGGTTCCGTAAACACGGCGGAAGTACCGGATTCCGGGATTTTTTACCTGAGCGGAGAACCCCGGACAGTCTGTAAAGGTCCCGGAGAGGATTACGGAATGGTGACGGATAACGGCGGGAACGCGGTAATTAACGGTAATTGTCCGGTAACACTGCTCGGAAGAACGGATAACGGATGGCTTCATGTGTCCTATGTATCGACGGGAGCGGTTGCATACCAGAATGCCGAACCGCATACGGTTGAAGGATATATTCCTGACGGATGCCTGATAAAAGAGGAGGATTACATTGCCGGACTTGAACTTCTTAATGAGCATGGTGAAAGAGTAAAAAACGAAGTGGATAAGCTGATTGAAGAGAAGCAGAAAGAGAAAGAAGAGCTGAAAAAGAAGAAGGAGAAAGAGGATGCGGAAATGAAGAAAGAGAAAGAGAATAAGGAACCGGAGAATGAAGAGACTACGGAACCGATGAATGAAGAGAGTACGGAAGCGGAGGTTGAAGAGAGCACGGAACCGGAGGCGGAAGAGAGCACGGAGCCGGAACGGAAAGATACAGAGGAAAAGGAAAGAGAGCAGAATGACGAAGAGCAGAGTAAAGGAGAATAACATGAAGAAAAAGAGGAGGTTATTTTACAGGATAGCCGCATTATTTTTGATGATACTGACTGTGCTTCCGGTTGTTTTCGGCAGGTTCGGGTTACCTGCAAAGGCAGCCGGTGAGATTGAATATGTAAGCCATACGATTAACAAACACCAGTTAATTCAGTACAGTAACGTTTTCCCGGGAGGGACCTGGGAAACCCATTACTATGATTACGGCGATCCGGGCTCGGATGAAGGCCGGGCCGTTTACTGTATCGAATCTTATAAGTCGTCGCCGAATAACGGGACGGACTATTGGGCGAATTATCTGGCAGACGTAAAAATGAAAGACCCGGAATCCTACGCGGACCATACATTGCTTGCTGCGGCCGTTGCACACGGTCCGGGCGGGGCACTGTACGATGCCGGAAAGAAATGGTGGGCAACCTGCGGACAGACGGGAATCAATGCGGACAGCAACGAGTCCATGTACGTCATCACACATATTGCGGCCAATTATGCTTATCTCGGAATGTCGCTGGATGATATCAGTACGGACAGCCCGGTATTTCAGGGGGTTCCCGCTGATTATTTAAAGTATTTTAAGCAGTATATGGAATTTCTGGGAAAAGTAGCCGACGGGGAACCGACTTACCGCGATCCGAATCATGACGGGGAAGGCTGGGAAAACTGGATTACCACCTGGTCGAATTTCAAGGTCCGGGTGTATCTGCCGGATAATACCGGAGTCCAGAAGATGGCCATGTTCGTGGATGCCGAGTGGCGCGGGATTTACTACGAGCCGGGGATTCGCATTAACCTTCCTTTAATTAAAACTCCGGACGGCGGAACAGGACCTGCAATTCCTTCCATGGAGGGTGCCGTATATGGTCTTTATACGGCAGACGGTACGGAGAAGCAGAGAATTACCCTTCACGCAGAGGGCGGAATCAGTCCGAATACTGCAGTATACGGAAAGTTTGACTGCTACCTTCAGCCGGGCGGAGGCGAAGAATGGGATGCTTCCTCACCGAAACCGTTTCATGATGATTCCTACTATATTCAGGAAATATCGGCACCGGAGGGATTTGCACTCGATCCGGAGAAACACTGGTTTTCTTTTAAAAGAAATACGGAGTCGGCGGACGGCACGGAACACGGCATTATGAGATTTGTTTCGGATGACCCGATTTTTGAAAGGGCGGGCGATCCGATGGGATACAGCTGTGATGAGGCAATGCCTGCAACGGTTAAGGAAGAAACAACGGAGAAACCGTTCACACCGGACATCCGGATATTAAAAAACGGGAGCTGCAACCTGGACGGAAAAAACGCGGACGTATCGAAGGCGAAATACGGCCTGTTTGACGAAAAAGGAAAACTCCTTCAGGAGATTTCCCTGTCCGGAACGAAGACGGAAGGCAGGGGAAAATTCAGTTATGAAATAAAGGAGACGGGAACTTATTACATAAAGGAAACCTACGCACCCGGGTATTTTGACCTGGATCCGACGGAATATAAATTCCGCGTATCCTTATCGGACGGCAGTCTGGTTTCCGATCACAAAGGGTTTGTGGTGGATGTAACGGATCTGAAGAAGGCGAATATTACGGTTTCGGAAACACCGAATAAATACGAATGGAGAATGAAAGTAATCAAGACTGCCGAGTCGGTCGGCGATTTTACATCTTTGGACGGCGTGGTATACGGGCTGTTCCGGGAGGACGGAACGGAGCTGGAAAGAATCCGTCTGAGCGGTAACGGAAAGGGCGCCTCCGGACAGTTTTCGAAGGTCGTCACGGATAAGGCGGAAGCAGGAAAATACTATGTGCAGGAGATTGAGTCGGTCAAAGGTTTCCGACTGAATGCCAAGAAGTACCGGTTCAGTGTGGATGTTGAGGAACAGAAACTTGTTACTTCCGAGGAAGAAATCGATATTTCGGGAGATGAAGCGGTTGTAAATGCAGCGGATAGAGCGGAAAAAGGACGGTTTTCTTTTGTGAAAAAGGGAGAAGACGGGCTGCTCATTTCCGGAGCGAAATTTGAGGTTTATCTGAAATCGGAACTTCGGAAAGATGCGGACGGAGGCTGGGATTTTGCTTCGGCAAAGCCGCGTCAGACAATTAAATCCGGACCGGACGGTGTGGTAAAATCCGGAGATCTGGATCTCGGAACCTATATTGTCAGGGAAATTTCCGTATCGGATGCATATCTGATAACGGAGCCGATTGAAGCGGTAATCGATAAGGACCGAGTCAGCATTGAGCTGGAGAAAGTGACGGACCGGAACGTTCCGGTTAAGATCCGATGCACAAAGAAGGATTCCGGAAGTGAAAAAGTGGTATTGAAAGCAGGAACCTCTTACGAAATCAAAGACGAAACCGGAAAGAATATTGCTGACAGACGCGGCGAAACCCGGTTTGCATGTGATGAAACCGGCGTCATTTTAATCGATGCGGAGCTTTCTCCGGGAACCTATACCGTAAGTGAGGTAATGCCTCCGAACGGGTATCTTGCGGATGCCGTTCCGGTCAGGGTGAAAGTTGACGGAAATTTAAACTGTGTGATTGAAAACGGAGTTCGTATCCACGACGTGGAATTCAAAAACACGGAAAAGAGGGGAGAAATCACAGTCACAAAGGCCGGAAAAACCTTAACGGAAGTTGCTTTTAAGGAAAAATCCGGCGTAAGGAAAGCGGAGTTTGTATGGAAGGAGGCACCGCTTCCGGGTGCGACCTTTGAAGTAAGGGCCGGAGAGGATATTTACTCCTCCGACAATCAGGGAACGCTTCTTCATAAAAAAGACGAAACCGTCGGAACAATCGTAACGGGTGAGGACGGAAATGCAACCATCGGAAGCCTTCCGCTCGGAAAATATTATCTGACGGAAACCGTTGCACCGGCGGGGTATGTACTGAATGAAACCCCGGTGGAGGCAGAACTGAAAGACGAAGATTCCTCAGTCCGGATGATTGTGGAAGCAAGGACGGTGTTTGATGAAAGACAGAAGGTGATTCTTAAATTTTCAAAGACCGACGGCGAAACCGGAAAGCCGCTTTCCGGAGCAAAATTCGGTCTGTATGCGGATGAGGATATCCGGAATTTTGCCGGAGACGTTCTTGTGAAAAAAGGAGAATGCCTGGCGGTTGCAGCCTCCGATGAGGAGGGAAAAATTGATTTCGGAACGGACCTTCCTTTTGCCGGCTATATGGTGAAAGAGGAGCAGGCACCTTGGGGATATGTACTGGACAAAAACGAATACCGTTTTACGGCGGAAGCGCCGGAGAGCCGCACCGTGTCCGTGACGTATCAGAATACCTGGAGCAACATGCCGGTTCGCGGGAACGTGATTTTTACAAAAATCGGAGAAACGTTGACGGATTTCCGTGACGGAAAATTTATTTACGAAAACAAAGAATTGGCCGGTGCGGAGTTTGAGGTGCATGCAACCGAGGTTTACACGTACGATCGGGCGACGGATAAAAACGGAAACCGGACGGCATACTACGAAAAAGACGAGCTTATTGAGAAGATTACGGTCGGGGAGGACGGAAAGGCGGAAATAAAGAATTATCCGATCGGCACTTATTATCTGGTAGAAACAAAGGCTCCTTACGGAATGAAAAAAGCGGAAAAGCCGTTCCCTTTTGAAATCAGATATCAGGGCCAGAATACCCCGATTGTTCTGTCAAATGAGAGTATTTTAAACGAAAGACAGAAAATTACGTTATCTGTCGGAAAATTACAGAGAACAAGCAACATGCGTTTAGACGGCGGAGTCTTCGATCTGTATGCGAAAGAAGATATAAAAAATTATGCCGGAAAGGTCATTGTCGGAAAGGATACTAAGATTGCCTCCGCAAAGGCGGAAGACGGAGTTGTGGATTTCGGTCTCGACCTGCCTCACGGAGAATATTACATCAGAGAGAGTGAAGGAATTCACGACCACTACGAAAACAATGAGATTTATGCCGTGGACGGCAGTTACAGGAATCAGGAAATCGGAAATCTCGGAATCGACCTTGTTATTTACAACGATAAGCAGCCGGGACTCGGAAGACTTATGTTTAAGGTGGCCGGAGCCTCCTTTGAAAAGAAAAAGAACAATTACATTACGGGAGATACCATGGGAAGTACGGGATATTCCGTTTTAATCGGGGAAGAAGAGGATATCACGTCCGCAAAGGATCTGAACAGAAGGGCCGGCGTGATTTTCGGAATCATTCTTGTTTTTGTCGGAGGAATCGGAATCCTGGCATTGAAAGCGGGCTGCAGAAAGATCCGCTTCCGGAAAGGAAAAGATTCCGGGAAGAAGTAGGAAAAAGGTAACGGGAAAAGACCGAATCAGAGAAGGAGGAAAATATTATGAGAAAAAATACCGAAATTATGAAATTTATAAAGAATCCGAACAGAAAAATGCAGGGAAGAAAATCCGGAAACGGGTGCGGATTTCCGGGACTGAAAGGACCGGCCGGAGCGGGGCTTGTGCTTGCACTCTGCGTCTTTGCAGGATGCAGCGGACTTAACGGGACATCCGGTTATTCCGAAGCAATGCCGGAATCGGTGAAGAATACGCAGATTTTGACCGATTTTGAAACGGATGAGGAAGTCAATACGCTCAACAAGTCGGAAAGTGAGGTGATAACCAAAACGGATAAAAAGGAAAAAAACGAAAAAAACGAAGAGCCGGAGGAGACAGGCCGGGCGGAACGGAAAGATACGGAAACAGCCGGGCAGGCGGATTCGGGTGTAATTTCCGGGACTTTTTGCAGGAATGAGGGAGGTGTCACGGAGTATCCTGCATATATTGCGGAGGACGGCACACAGCATCTGATTTCCCTTGATCTTTATGCGGACGCTCCTTTCTGGGAAGGATACGAAAACGATGTACTCCGTATTGTCGGGCTTGATGCGGGAAAATACCGGCTGACCGGGGCTTCCTGGGCAGGCGATCCCTACTGGGGAACGGAGTACAGTCCGGAAAATGACATGACCGTAGCGGTTGAATACCGGGATGCCGTTTATTCCTATGCGGTACGATAAACAGAAAAACCGGACGGAAGGAAAAATCGTTTTCGCTGCGCTCGTGCTTACGGTTCTGATTTTTGCGGCTGTGGTTACGGTGTGGAATGAGAGTTTTGCCGTGGCGGGGAATAAGGATGTAATTCCCCGGGCGGAAGAAAACGGAATAAAAGACGTCCGGAGGAAGGAACCGTCCGGGTGGACAGAAAGCGGGGCAGGGTATGGGGAAAGTCGTGATAAGGGAAAAGGAGCCGCTTTTGAAATCATTCCTTCGGACGCTTCCCTTCTTCGGAAGTACCGGGAATTAAACGGGGACGTGGTGGGAATCATCACAATCCGGGACAGTATTTTAAGACACCCGGTTGTGCAGTCGCCGGAAAGAGGAGAGGATTTTTATCTTTATCACGATCTGAATCTCCGACGAAATACACACGGAGTTCCGTTTCTTACACTGGATTCCGATCTTACAAAGGACGGCGGAAACGCAATCCTTTACGGGCACAATATCATCTGGACCGAACCGCGGGATATTTTCTGTGACCTGGTGAATTATGAAAGCATAGACTATTATAAATCCCATCCCGTTATTGAGATTGTGACGGAGAAAGGGACGTCAAAGTACCTGATTTTTCTCTATGCCCTTATAGACACTTCGGATGCGGATGCATTCGTTTACTGGGAAAATACCGGGTGGGAGAGCGAAGAGGAGTTCATCTCCTATATGGAGGAGATGGAGAAACGAAACTGGCTGGAGGTTCCTGTCTCCCGTACGGTCAGGGATACCTTTCTGACCGTTTCCACCTGTTCCAGAGAACTGGCGCATTCCGGAACAAACCGGATGATTCTGATGGCGAAAAGGCTTGATGCGGGAGAGGAATACGCGGAGATTGTAAGAGGAAGCAAAATGCGTACCAATCCGTACCTTCCGGAAAAACTGAGACGGAATTAAGCATGCAGCCGGAACGGCCGGCAGCAGAACCACACGAAACAAAACGTTATTGCGGCATCTCTTTTTGGGGTGTCGCAATTTTGCCGTACTTATTTTATTGCTTTAAATATCCGTAAGTGATACAATAAAACCGCTTATGTCCTTTAGGGAATATGTATAAAGCAAGGAGGAACCCATGGAAAATTCAGAACTGAAAATTATTGCCAATAAAGTGCGCCAGGGAATCGTTATTTCCACTCATGCCGCCAAATCCGGTCATCCGGGCGGAAGTCTGTCGGCTGCGGATATTTTTACTTATTTATATTTTGAGGAAATGAACGTGGATCCGAAAGATCCGAAGAATCCCGACAGAGACCGTTTTGTTCTTTCAAAGGGACACACGGCTCCCGGCTTATATTCCACACTTGCGATGCGTGGATACTTCCAGTTTGAGGATTTAACCTCCTTAAGACATCTGGGCTCGTTCCTGCAGGGACATCCCGATATGCATAAGACCCCGGGCGTGGACATTTCCACGGGATCCCTGGGACAGGGCATTTCGAACGCGGTCGGCATGGCACTTGCGGGCCGGATGGATCGGAAAAATTTCAGAGTTTACACTCTTTTGGGAGACGGAGAACTCGAAGAAGGCCAGGTTTGGGAAGCATCCATGTTTGCAGGCTTTCAGAAACTGGACAATTTATGCGTAATCGTTGACAACAACGGTCTTCAGATTGACGGTAAAATTGATGAAGTATGTTCCCCTTACCCGATTGACAAAAAATTTGAGGCGTTCAATTTCCATGTAGTGAAAGCGGATGCACATGATTTTGATTCTTTAAGAGCGGCATTCAAAGAAGCGCGTGAAACGAAGGGAATGCCTACCGTCATCATCTGCAACTCCGTTAAAGGAAAGGGAATTTCCTTCATGGAGAACCAGGCCGGATGGCACGGCGTTGCACCGAATGACGAGCAGAAGGAAGAAGCGCTTAACGAATTGAAGAAGGCAGGTGAAGAATTATGTCAGAAGTAAAGAAAATAGCAACCCGTCAGGCTTATGGCGAAGCACTTGCCGAGCTGGGAGAAAAATATCCGAATCTCGTAGTCATGGACGCGGACCTTGCCGCATCCACCAAAACCGCAATGTTCAAGAAAAAATTCCCGGAGAGATTTTTCGATGCGGGAATTGCGGAGGCAAACATGGTCAGCATGGCAGCAGGCCTTGCAAGTACCGGAAAGGTTGTTTTTGCAAGCTCCTTTGCAATGTTTGCAACCGGAAGGGCATACGAGCAGATTCGTAACTCCGTCGGACACTGCGGATTAAACGTAAAAATTGCGGCTACACACGGCGGTATTTCCGTCGGAGAAGACGGTGCAACCCATCAGTGTATCGAAGACGTTGCCCTGATGCGCAATATCCCCGGCATGGTGGTATGTGTTCCTTCCGATTATGTGGAAGCGAAAGCTGCGGTTGCGGCGGCAATCGAGCATGACGGCCCGGTATTTTTACGATTCGGAAGAAGCAATGTTCCCGTAATCAACGACAGGGAAGACTATCATTTCGAACTCGGAAAAGGCACCGTTTTAAAAGAAGGAACGGATGTGACGATTATCGGAACGGGAATCTGTGTGGACAGCGTCATGCAGGCTGAGAAGATGCTTGCAGAGGAAGGAATCAATGCGCAGATCGTCAATATTCACACCATCAAACCGATTGACGAGGAACTGATTACGCACTGTGCGATAAAAACCGGAAAAATCGTTACCGTGGAAGAGCATTCCGTCATCGGCGGACTCGGAAGTGCCGTATGTGACGTGGTTTGCAAAACCCATCCCGTACCCGTTATGAAAATCGGCGTACAGGATGTGTTCGGTACCTCTGGTTCCGCGGAAGTTCTGATGAAATATTACAGACTTGACGGACAGGGCGTATACGAGCAGGTAAAGGAATTTCTTGGGAAATAATTTCTTGGGAAATAATTTCCGGAACGAATCTCCGGAAAAACAGATTCAGGGGAAAACTCCGGATGAAAATCAGGTAATTTTGGAGGAATGAAAATGACAAATAAAGGACCATATTATATTACAACCGCAATTGCATATACCTCCGGGAAACCGCATATCGGAAATTCATATGAAATCGTCCTTGCGGATGCAATTGCACGATTCAAAAGAAAAGAAGGATACGATGTATTTTTCCAGACCGGAACCGACGAGCACGGTCAGAAAATAGAATTAAAGGCGGCGGAAGCAGGCGTTACCCCGAAGGAATTCGTGGACGGCGTGGCAGGAGAAATCAAGTCGGTATGCGACTGCCTCAACACTTCCTATGACAAATTTATCCGTACCACGGATGCGGACCATGAGCGCCAGGTTCAGAAGATTTTCAAAAAATTATACAATCAGGGCGATATTTACAAGGGTGCATACGAAGGAATGTACTGTACTCCCTGTGAGTCCTTCTGGACCGAGTCCCAGTTAAAGGATGGCAAATGTCCGGACTGCGGAAGGGAAGTAAAACCTGCAAAAGAGGAAGCATATTTCTTTAAAATGAGCAAATATGCCGACAGACTGATTGAACACATCAATACCCATCCGGAATTCATCCAGCCGGTTTCGAGAAAGAACGAGATGATGAACAATTTCCTTCTTCCGGGACTGCAGGATTTATGCGTGTCCAGAACCAGTTTCAAATGGGGAATTCCCGTTGATTTCGATGACAAACACGTGGTATACGTATGGCTTGATGCGCTTACGAACTATATCACGGGAATCGGATATGATGCGGACGGCAACTCCACCGAGCAGTATAAAAAATACTGGCCGGCGGATCTTCACTTAATCGGAAAGGATATCGTAAGATTCCATACGATTTACTGGCCCATTTTCTTAATGGCACTCGGCGAGCCTCTTCCGAAGAAGGTGTTCGGACATCCCTGGCTTCTGTCCGGAGACGGCAAGATGAGCAAGTCTCTCGGAAATGTTTTATATGCGGACGATCTGGCGGCATTTTTCGGCGTGGATGCGGTGCGCTACTTCATGATTCACGAGATGCCGTATGAAAACGACGGTTCCATCAGCTGGAATCTGATGACGGAAAGAATCAACACAGACCTTGCAAACGTACTCGGAAACCTCGTAAACCGTACGATTTCCATGAGCAACAAGTACTTTGGCGGGGTTGTGGAAAATAAAAATGTTCCGGATGATCCGGATGCCGATTTAATTCAGGTTGCCACCTCCACTTATGCCAAAGTCGAGGCGAAGATGAATGAACTTCGCGTGGCAGACGCGCTGACCGAGATTTTCAATCTCTTCAAGCGTTGCAACAAATACATCGATGAAACGGCACCCTGGGTGCTTGCGAAGGATGAGGCAAATAAGGACCGTCTTGCCACGGTTTTATACAACTTAACGGAAGGGATTATGATGGGTGCATCCATGCTTCAGCCTTTCCTTCCGGAAACGGCGGATAAAATCGCAGCGCAGATGAATGCATCCCTGCGCGATTTTGATACATTGGAACAGTTCGGCTTATACCCGGACGGAAAAAAAGTAACGGAAACCCCGACACCGCTCTTTGCAAGACTTGATATCAAGGACGTGCTTGCGGAAGCAGAGAGAATTGCAGCCATTCAGAAGGCGGCGGCAGCTGCGGAAGAAGGATCGGACGGTGCAAAAGAGGATGCAAAGGATGAGGCACAAAACGGCGCATCCGACGGAATCGACCTTGAGCCGAAGCCGACGATTTCCTATGATGATTTTGCAAAACTGCAGTTCCAGGTAGGCGAGATTCTTGCCTGTGAAGAGGTTAAGAAGTCCAGAAAACTTCTCTGTTCCCAGGTAAAGGTCGGAAGCAAAACGCTGCAGATCGTATCGGGAATCAAATCCCAGTATACGCCGGAAGAGATGGTCGGAAAGAAGGTTATGGTGTTAACAAACCTTGCACCTGCAACCCTGGCCGGCATTGAATCCCAGGGTATGCTTATCTGTGCGGAGGACGAAAAAGGAGCACTTTCCTTACTCGTTCCCGAAAATCCGATGCCGAGCGGCGCGGAAATCTGTTAAGGTTCATCCTTAAGGAGCGTGAGAACTTTGAAAACAGAAAAAAGCAGTAATGCAGTGATGATAAGAACCGTTTTCATGAGAACGGTACTGACACTGATTTTTATTTCGGTACTTCTTCTTCCCGTATCCGCCGGGGCGGAAGGGGAGAAGAAATCCTACCTTGCACTCGGACAGAATCTGAGCGCGGAACAGAGGCAGATTGTTTTATCGAAACTCGGCCTTACGGAGGAGGATGTATCCTCCATGCAGGTAGGATATATTACCAATGAAATGGAACATAAATATCTGGATGCCTATATTCCGGCAGCGGATATCGGAACCAAATCCATATCCTGCGTTCTGGTAACGGAAGCCGATCCCGGAACGGGAATTCAGGTGACGACGGAAAATATCAGCTTCTGTACGATCAGCATGTACAAGAACGCGCTTCTTACCTCCGGCGTGACGGATGCCAAAGTCCACGTGGTGGCTCCGACACAGGTTTCGGGGACCGCGGCACTGGTCGGAACATGGCTTGCTTATGAGGCACTGACCGGAGAATCGCTTGAAGAGGACCGCAAGGATATTGCGGTGGACGAAATCGTAACCATCGGGGAATTGTCCGATGCACCCGAAGGAGAGGCAGCAGTGGATGCCACGACGGGTGAGACCATATCCAAAGAAGTGGCGGAGGAACTGTATTCCTATGTGAAGGCCAAAGTGGTATCGGAAGGTCTTACGGATCCGGAAAAAATCAAAGAACTTCTGGAAGAAGCGCAGACAAAATACAATGTTACCTTAACCGAAGAACAGAAAGCAAAACTGTCCGAACTGATGCCCGCAATCGGCGGAATTCAGATTGACCCCGGAACCCTGCTTTCCCAGGCGGGAGATTTATACGACAAATACGGGGATACGGTTCTTTCGAATGCGAAGGAACTTTACGGCGAAGTGGTAACGGAGGAAGTGAAACAAAGCTTCCTGGACGCATTTAAGACACTGCTTGTAAGCATTCTTGAAACGGCAAAGAACAAAATTCAAAATCATTAGAAGCCGTTTTGATGGCTTGAACGGTGATGCACTACCGGCCGGAAACAGGGAATGCATAACCGGAAATACAAAGGCAGAAAGATACGGGGTACGGATGAAGTATTTCATAAAAAAGGGAAAAGAAGACGATTGGGAAGACGCCATGGCGCTTGCCTACCGCACTTTCCGGAAGTTTGTTGCACCGGATTACACGGAAGAGGGAATCAGGAATTTCGTGGATTTTATTTCGGACCAGCATCTGTTCCGTATGTTTATGGTGGATGAATACCATCTTTGGGTGGCAAGGGATGAAGCGGATGAAATCATCGGAATGGCAACACTTCGTTCCGGGAACCATATTTCTCTTTTGTTCGTGGATGAAAACCATCAAAAGCTCGGAGTCGGAAGGAATCTTTTAAAAGAACTTGAGGATTTCGCAAAAGATGGGGGAAAAAATTTCCTGACCGTAAATGCATCCCCTTACGGGGTGCCGTTTTACCACCGTGTCGGATTTGCGGATACGGGGAAGGAAACCGTAAACGGCGGAATGTTAATTACCCCGATGAGAAAGGATTTTTCATAAAAAATGGCAAAAAGAAGCAATTTTTTTACCGATTCGGACAGCTGGTTTAACCGGGGCTTAAGCCGCCTTTTTGATATCCTTTTGCTGGGAGTCATTACGACGGCGCTCTGTATTCCGGTCATTACGATCGGTGCGGCGATTACCGCAAATATGGATATCATGCTCCGGATTGCGCTGAAAAAAGAAGATAAAATCATAAAAGGTTATTTTCAGGCATTCGGAAAGAATTTCTTAAAATCCACACTGATCTGGCTGGTTTACCTTGTGGTGGGAATTCTGGTCGGCGGTGCGGCAGCCATAACACTCGGCGGATTTCTTTCGATGGATTCCACCGTTCGCGTCATCATGGCAATTCTTTCCATCATCATGGTCATCCTTTACGGCTTCAGCTTCAGCTATGTTTTTGCACTGCAGTCCAGATATGAGAATAATATTTTTACCACGATGTTAAACTCTTTGTTAATCGGTATTTCCAATTTCCCGCAAAGTGCCGTAATGCTCGGATTAACCGCGGGACTTACCGCTTTGGGATATTTCTTTACCGGTCTGATTCCGCTCTTTGTGGTAATCGAGTTTTCAATCGTAACCTACATCAGCGGAAAACTGATTGTTCCGGTGCTTGCCAAATTAGGCGATAAGGAAGCGGCGGGGGAAGAAATTCCGGAGGAAGAGGAACCTGCAGCGGAAGCGGAAACGGAAGAACAATCCGGAAAACAAAAGAAGAAAAATAAAAAAGAAAAATAAAATTAAAATAGAGAAATAAAACGAAATAAAAAGAGAAGAAAACAATGTGCACAAACGCAGGGGAGGCAACTGTACAATTTGCCCTACAGATGCGGAAAACGTGCACATTTTCTACAAGGAAAACAAAAAACTTTGGTTATTTGTGGTATTTGAATTTGAGCGTATATTATGTATACTCCTTTATTAGAGTGGCGTATAGCTCAAAATAAGAATGTATAAAATAATTCAGGAGGATTTAATTAATGGCAGGATTATCTTTAAGAAACGTATGTAAGGTTTATCCTAACGGTTTCGAAGCAGTTAAGGATTTCAACCTTGAGATTTCCGATCAGGAATTCATCATCTTCGTAGGACCTTCCGGATGCGGTAAGTCCACAACCCTTCGTATGATCGCAGGTTTGGAAGATATTTCTTCCGGTGAACTTCGTATCGGCGAGAGACTTGTAAACGACGTAGAGCCGAAGGACAGAGATATCGCGATGGTATTCCAGAACTACGCTCTGTATCCTCATATGACAGTATATGAGAACATGGCATTCGGTCTTAAGTTAAGAAAAGTTCCGAAAGATGAAATTGATAAAATGGTAAAAGAAGCAGCTAAGATCCTTGATCTTACCCCGTTGCTTGACCGTAAGCCGAAGGCTTTATCCGGTGGACAGAGACAGCGTGTTGCCATGGGACGTGCTATCGTTCGTAATCCTAAGGTATTCCTTATGGACGAGCCTCTTTCCAACCTGGATGCAAAACTTCGTGTACAGATGAGAATTGAGATTGCCAAGCTTCACCAGAGACTTGGTACCACCATCATCTACGTAACCCATGACCAGACCGAGGCTATGACCCTTGGTACCAGAATCGTTGTTATGAAGGACGGTGTTATCCAGCAGGTTGATACCCCTCAGAACCTTTATGACAAGCCTCAGAACCTGTTCGTAGCAGGATTCATGGGATCTCCTCAGATGAACTTCCTTGATGCTATTGTTGAGGTTTCCGGCGATACCGCATACTTAAACGTTGCTGGTCACTCCATTCCTCTTCCTCCTGCTAAATCCAAGAAGTTAATCGAGGGTGGCTATGACGGAAGATCCGTAACCTTCGGTATCCGTCCTGAAGACGTATATGACAGCGAGATGTATGTTGAGACTTCTCCTATGAGCGTATTCGAATCCACCATTAAGGTTTACGAATTACTTGGTGCAGAAGTATTCTTATACTTCGATCTTGAGATGTTCCCGATGACTGCAAGAGTAGATTCCAGAACGACTGCAAGACCGGGCGATACCATTAAGTTTGCTCTTGATGTTGAGAAGATTCACGTATTTGACAAAGAGACTGAAATGGTTATTACCAACTAGTTTAAAGATATTAAAAATATGCTATAATAAGGGTGTTCGCGGATATGCGGACACCCTTTTATAATGCGAGAGTTCGCATATGAAATAATTCCGAAAAGGAGTTCTTTGTGAAACTTAACACCAGACTGATTGTTATATTTTTTGCCGTGGTTTTTCTGCCGTTTATCCTGGCAGCCACCACGTTTTTTGTAATCTGCGGTTCCATGGTATGGAATTTAAAGCATACCTACGGCGTGAAGGATGTTCCTCTTTCCGCGGCATTAAGTCCTGCGGAACTGTATTCTTCCGTTACGGAAAAATATATGGAGATTTTGAAACAGAAACTGGAAAGCGACAGGGATTTTTATAAAAACGGCGAGGAAATCAAGGAAATCGACGACCAGTTAAGCCAGCTTTCTTCTTTTGTCATCATCAAGGGGGAAGAAGAAATTTATTATATCGCAAAAGAGCATGAAGAGGATGAGGTACTGAGTGTTTTACCCGCTCCGGGAATTTTGCCCGAGTCGGAGACGGCCAGTCTTTATTATAACGACATTCACCGTGTGGTAAAGCAGAAGGATTTTGTCATGTCGGACGGAACAAATGCGACGATTTATATCATTACCTGCGTCAGCATGATTATTTCCGACGTAACCAGTTCCGGTGTCATCATTTCACTGGTCGTGGTACTTGTGCTGACCGGTATTTTACTTACTTCATGGTTAAATCAGGGTATTATAAAACCCATGATTTCCTTAAAAGGCGCAATGATGAGAATTGAGCAGGGCGACCTGGAAACCCCGGCAACGACCGCAGAGAAAGGCGAGGTCGGAGAACTGTTCGAAGGCTTTGAAAAAATGAGAGTCCGCCTGAAAGAATCCGAAGAGGAAAAAATCAAAACCGAGGCGGCCAACAAGGAGTTAATCAGCAATATTTCCCATGATCTGAAGACGCCGATTACCTCGATAAAAGGATATGTGGAGGGAATCATGGACGGGGTTGCGGACACTCCGGAAAAAATGGAAAAATATATAAAAACGATATATAATAAAGCGGGAGACATGGACTATTTAATCGATGAACTGACCATGTTTTCCAAAATCGATGCCAATCAGATTCCATATCAGTTCCACCGTATGAATGTCGGGGATTATTTTTCGGACTGTGCCGAGGAAGTGGGTCTGGACCTTGAAACCAAGGGAATCGGTTTTAAATATGAGTGCAACTGCAATCCGGAGGTGGAAATTTATGCGGATCCGGAGCAGTTAAAGAGAGTCATCAACAATATTATCAGTAATTCCGTAAAATACCGGAAAGACGAAAACAGTCTGATTACCCTTCGGATTTCCCTGAAAGAACAGAAATATGTTCTGGTGGAAATCGAGGATAACGGAAAAGGCATTTCCGGGAAAGAACTTGAAAAGGTATTCCAGAGATTTTACCGGACGGATGCTTCGAGAAATTCCAAGCAGGGCGGAAGCGGAATCGGACTCAGTATTGCCAGAAAAGTCGTGGAGGACCACGAAGGCGAAATCTGGGCGACCGGTGAAGAGGGAGTCGGACTTACCATTCACTTTACCCTTCCGGTTTACAGGGAAGAGATTGTAACGGAAGAGACGGAGGAGGAAAGCAGAAATCCGATTCTCAGAATCGAAAAGGTTGTCGGAAAAACCGTCGGCAATACCGTTGCGGGAATCAAAACCGGTGTGGAAAAAACCATGGCCGAAATTGAGAAAAAGACAAAGAAGACGGAATACATAGAATTAGAGATTCCGGAGGGCGAAATCGCAAAGCCGGATACCGGGGATGGGAAGAAAAGCATAACGGAAGAGTAAGTACGGATAAGAAAGTATCGGGAAACGAAGACCGGGCAAAAAAGAAAATAAAAACTGAAACTGAAGAATAAAGAGGGGCAGGTTATGAACAACATTTTAATTATTGAAGACGAGCAGGCGATTGCCGAACTCGAAAAAGACTATCTGGAGATGAACGGTTTTCACATTACCGTTTGTGAGGACGGCCTGACCGGTTCGGAAACCGCACTTTCCGGCGATTTTGATTTAATCATTTTGGATTTAATGCTTCCGGAGATCGATGGTTACGAAGTATGCCGCAGAGTCCGCGAGGTTAAGGACATTCCGATTATTATGGTCAGTGCCAAGAAAGAAGATCTGGATAAAATTTACGGCCTCGGAATGGGCGCGGATGACTATATGACGAAGCCGTTCTCCCCAAGTGAACTGGTTGCAAGAGTAAAGGCACATATGACACGGTATTCCAGACTGATGAGTGCGAAGAAGAGCAATAACGACATTCTGGAAATCAAAGGGCTTCGTATCGACAAGACCGCACGAAGAGTGTTTATCGGCGGTGTGGAGAAACAGTTTACTACCAAGGAATATGACCTGCTGGTATTTTTGGCGGAGCATCCGGACGTGGTTTACACCAAACAGGAACTCTTTAAGGAAATTTGGGGCATGGAATCCGTGGGAGATATCACGACCGTAACCGTTCATATCAAGAAAATTCGCGAGAAAATGGAAGACGATCCGTCCACACCTCGCTATATCGAGACAATCTGGGGCGTGGGATACCGCTTCAAAGTATCATGATAAAAATAATATTTGAGGATGACAGTATTGTCGTAATCGGAAAACCGGCCAGCATTGCGGTACAGACAAAGAAACTTGCGGAAGAGGATGCGGAAAGCTTCTTAAGAAAGCATCTGAAAGCAGAAGGGGCGGTACCGAAAGACGGATACCCGGCGCCGATCACGAGGCTGGACCAGCCCGTGGAAGGTCTGGTGCTGTTTGCGAAGACGAAAGAGGCTGCGGCAAATCTGACGCGGCAGTTAAACGAGCATTCCATGAAGAAGATCTACCGGGCGGAAATATACGGAAGTTTTGAAAGCATCCCCCGGGGGACTCTTCGGGACAGGCTTTTAAAGGACGGGAAGACGAATACTTCAAGAGTAGTACTGCCCGGAGAGTGCGGATATGCCGACGGAAAAGAGGCATCCCTGAATTATGAGGAGACAGCCCCCGGAGTTCTCCGGATTGAACTGATAACCGGGCGTCACCATCAGATCCGTGTACAGCTTGCCAGTGCGGGACATCCGATTCTCGGTGATTTAAAATACGGAACCGCCGAATCCAAAGAGGAAAGCGACAGACGCGGAATTGCAAGGCTTATGCTTACTGCGGAGGAACTTCATTTCAATCACCCGAAGACCGGAGAGAGGGTGAAATTTCTCTATGCGGAATAAATATACTATATTGACAATCCACAGACAGAAAGGGGAAAAACATGCCTAGCGAAATCAAAGACATTAACCTTGCGGAGAGCGGGGAACAGAAAATCGAGTGGGTGAAAAGACATTGCGATCTTTTGCGTACATTAATGGAGGAATTTGAACAGACCAAACCCTTTGCGGGAAAGAAGATTGCATTAAGTGTACACCTTGAAGCAAAGACCGCGTTCCTCTGTCTGACACTTGCTGCGGGCGGAGCGGAAATGCATATCACCGGCTCCAATCCGCTTTCCACGCAGGATGACGTGGCGGCGGCGCTGGTAAAGGCCGGCCTTGAAGTACACGGCTGGTATGGAGTAAACGAAGAAGAATACATTCATCATATAGAAGAAGTTCTGAAGATCGGTCCGGACATCATTATCGACGACGGCGGCGATCTGGTTCATATGATGCATACCAAATTCCGTGATTTGATTCCGAAAGTAATCGGCGGCTGTGAAGAGACCACGACCGGAATTTTACGTCTGGAAGCAATGGAAAAAGCGGGTGAACTTAAGTTCCCCATGATTAAGGTAAACAATGCGCAGTGCAAGCATTTCTTTGATAACAGATACGGAACCGGACAGTCCGTTTGGGACGGAATCAACCGGACCACAAACTTGATCGTGGCAGGTAAAATCGTAGTCGTTGCGGGCTACGGCTGGTGCGGTAAGGGAACGGCCATGAGGGCAAAGGGACTCGGCGCAAGAGTTGTGGTTACCGAAGTGGATCCCGTAAAGGCAATTGAAGCGGTTATGGACGGATTTGACGTTATGCCGATGAAGGAAGCGGCGAAAATCGGTGATTTCTTTGTAACCGTGACAGGCTGCAACAAAGTAATCGACGAAGAAGATTTTGAAGTCATGAAGGACGGTGCAATCTGCTGTAACGCCGGTCATTTTGACTGTGAGGTGGATGTGGCGTATTTGAAAAAAGCCGCTGTCGAAACAAAGGAAATGCGAAAGAATATTATGGGATACAGGCTCAAATCGGGAAATTGGGTTTATATTATTGCGGAAGGCAGGCTTGTGAATCTTGCGGCGGGTGACGGACATCCGGCGGAAATCATGGATATGAGTTTTGCCATTCAGGCATTGTCTGCAAAATATCTTGCGGAGCGTGCGGATAAGCCCGATTCACTCCCGGGTATGCTTATGGATGTACCGGTTGAGGTAGATCAGGATGTTGCGCGAAGGAAGTTACATTTCCTCGGAAAAGAAATCGACGTGCTGACTCCGGAGCAGATTGCGTATCTCGGAAGTGCGGACGTTTAAAAAACCGGCGGGAGCATTATGCCCCGCCGCTTTATTTTTGGAAAAGTGATTCGGGTTTTCTTCAGGAAAATGTTTTGCAGGATTAAAAAGTTTTTGAAAAAAGATGCATTTTGTTGGACATTAGTTGGACACACAGGGGTATAGTGGGAAACGTAGATTAGGAAATTGCCCTGTTTTATAAGCAGGAAAACAATAGATAAATCGGGAGGGAAACAGGATGCCGAACTATAAAGATCTGAAAAATAAGGATATCAAAAAAGCAAACAATGATTTTAATGGTATTATTCTGAACATTTTAAAGGAGACCGAAAAGGAAAGAAAAGAGCTTTTCAAAGATAACCGTACGGTAAGTGATTTGACGGAAGCAGAAAGAACAAGAGCCGCAAAACTGTATGAGTTTATTTTCGGTATGCTGGCAAACCGCCCTGAAGTGAAACTTTTTAAGGAGGTTCACCCGGAAGCAAAGGACACGGATTTTATTTTTGTGAACAATCAGTCCATGACGGAGATTATTCAAAATGATACGGAAATCCATCAGGCAATCAAAGACGGCAAGGTAAAACCGGTTATGCAGAATCCGAATGCAATGGATGATTTTATCGGAGCAAAGGCACTGGAAATCATTACCAAGGCAGAGAATGAACAAATCGGTTTCTCCGAGTTGGAAGTCAATAAGGAAGAAGACGGATTGTTCGCAGCAGGGATCAGCCTTCTCGGAGAAGTTGCGGAGAAGGTTGTGGAAGAGCTCGGCAAGAAGAATGACGAAATAAATGCCGGTGAAAATGCGGAAAACGAAGGGGAACCGGAAAAGAAAAACGAAGAAATAGAGATTAAAGAACCGGAAAAAGAGAACGAAGAGAAAGAGAATAACGAGCCGAAAAAAGACGAAGAATCCGATATAGAAGAGGAAAGAATCGAAAATATTGACAATACAAGCGAACATTCCGGCAGCAAGGATGAAAAAGAGGAAGGCGATCTGAAGGAACTTGAGACCCAAGAGGCTCTTCCGACAATGGAGGAAATTAAGAAACATATACAATTTGAGGAACCGAATACAGAACTTAGTATTACCGATCGATTGATTGCCGAAAAAGGCACATTTGCAATATCTGTATACGAGGAAGAGAACAATATAAACAAGACCTTAAAAAATATTCAAAAAGGTTTCGGAAAGCAGAATGCGAAAAATCTTTCCGAAGATGAGAAGGAAAAAATTGCGGATGCAAAAAGGGAATGGGAGGAAGTCATTAATGCAAGAATTCTGCAGCTTGCGGATATGTACCGGATGAAGGAAATAACGGGATATTACCTGCAGGTTCGGGCAGAACAGCTGAATGCGTTAAAAATTAATCCCTGGAGTAAGGTTCCGAATACTCCCAAAGTGGAAACCGATAAGGTACCGGAATCAGAGGAGGAACTCAATAATCTGATTACAGACCGCCTGGAGGGAAGAATCTGGAAAGACCATTTAAAAGATCTGCCGACTTTTATTCAGTGGAAACTGGAAAATGACAATACCATCAAACTTGAGGAATTTGACAAAGACGAGTGGGAACTTCTGTATAAGAATGCCTGCCGTCGGGAAATGGAAAAGAACCCTCCCGCTCTTCCGGAGAAAGTTATGATGCCCCATATTGAGAGCGAGGAAGAAGGAGAGGCCCGACTTACCGGAGAACTGCTTACGGAGACTTCCCGGGTGGTGGTAGACGCATATATGAATGACCCTTCTGTTGAACGCGAAAGAATAATGTTATCTTCCAAGGGAACAAAGAATATCGGAACAAAATTTATGATAGATGACAGAAAGAGAAGATTCAAGCAGATGCTGGATTCCGATATCCCTCATCTGTCGGAATCGTCGAATAACACGGATGAGGCGAAAAAAGGAAAAACAGGCAAAGAAGCTGAGAATCAGAAGGATTCTCCGATCAATAAAATGCTAAGTATGGGTGCTGAAATTCTTGGTTTAGAAATAATTACCCTGAATGATAATCTGGTGCCGGGCAGACTGTACTTTTACACTTTTGTACGCAGACTGGGGAAGGACCCCTCCTTCCAGAAAGTAATGAAGTCGCTGATTGGGGAAGTACAGGCGGAATATGAACGGGAGAAAGAGAAAAATCCGGAGGTCCGTGTATCGGATATTCCCAAGGCCCAAAGATTTTTGGAAATGTTTGAAGACAAGTCCCTTTTAAGTGCAGTCAGAATGCAGATGAAAATTGACAGAATGGGAAAGAATCCGAAGAATGCAGTGAAAAAGAACGCACCGAAAACCAGAGACACAGGTACGGAAACAGCTGAGACAGAGAATGGTGCAATTAAGCATGCAAAGATTCAGCTGAACAAACCGAAAAATCCGGAAGAAGGAAAAGACGGTCCGAAATTATAGGAAACGGATAACGGAAAGGGAGCCTAAAGTGCTCCCTATCTTGTTGGACACAGGATGGACAACCGTTGTTAAGATGATCAAAAAAGAAATTATCGGAGGTTCTAAAAATGCCAAAGCCTAAAAATCGATTTACAAATGGAAAATTCGGACTTAGCGCTGCTGCATCCCAGTACGATGATGCAATTTCGCAGTTTCTTATCTATATGGAATCGTTAAATGCGCCCCTTTTCAGAGAGGCGCTCAATTATCGTGACCAAAATGCGCGTTCCCCTAAGAATCAGAATAAAGAGCCGGAAGGGATTTATGCAGCTTATGCGTTTGATAAGACCTTTGATTCGAAAAAAGATGCGGAAAATAAGCGCAAAAAAATGAAGGACTTAAAGAGCAAACCGGATCGCTTTATGCAAAATCCAACGCCGGAAGCACAGAAGATTAAGGGGTATTTGGGGACACTAAGCAAAATGCTGAATACGGATTCCGGTGATTTTGGGCGGGCAATGACGGAGAATGCATATCTTTCCAATATGCTTTCCATGTTCCGAAGCCAATAAGGGAAACCGTGGGGAACTTGAGAAACTCGGCAGGATTGCCGCAAGTACCGGCTCTAAAATTAAAATCAATATTCCCGCGCAGGAGCCAATCCACGCGCCGAATCAGCAGTTACGGAATGAGGCACCTGTTCTTGGCGGCCCGAGATAAAACGCTTATTTGGTCATATGTTTATGGATCGGTTATCTTATTTAAAAGGAGCAGCCCCTTCTGTTTGACGAAAATGATTTACTGTGTTAGTATGGTAGTACTTTACCGCGTTAAAACATCCGTTGCGGCAGTGATTTTAACCGGAAACATAAAAAGCAGAATTGTTATTTTAGGAGGAAAAAATGAAAAAGTTTTTAGCAATCGGACTTACTGTTTTGACTTTGGCAATGCTCCTTAGCGGATGCAATACAAAGAAAGAGGGAAAGGTTTTCAAGCATGGTTTTGACCTGGATTATCCTCCCTATTCCTATATTGACGACAACGGCGAGGTCGGAGGATTCGATGTAGAACTCTGCAAAGCGGTTTGCGAGTACAACGGATGGACATACGAAGCGGTTCCTTTTAACTGGGATGCAAAGGATGCCGAATTAAACGCAGGAAACTGCGACTGTATCTGGTCCGGATTTACAAGAAACGGACGTGAAGATGATTACACATGGAGCATGAGCTACTCCGACAACACCCAGATGATTTTGGTTCCCGACGGATCCGACATCACATCTCTGGAAGATCTTGCGGGCAAGGCAGTAGGCGTACAGACCGCTACCAGCGCATATGATTTACTTCAGGATTCCGAAGAAGGTCAGGGAGAACTTTGTGCTACTTTCGCTTCCCTGGAAATCTATGATACTTATACCATCGCATTCAACGACTTACAGGCCGGCGGAATCGATGCAATCGCAATTGACATTACTTCCGGTAATTATTTAATGAGCGGAAATCCCGGATATCACTTCCTGGATGAAGAACTCGGAAGCGAGCAGTATGCAATCGGTTTCCGTAAGGACGATACCGAGCTTTGCGAACAGGTAAATACGGCACTTCAGGCACTTGTAGATAACGGAACGTATGATGCAATCGGTCAGAAGTATCCTGAAATCTATGAATTCCTCTGCTTAAAGCCTTCAAACGCACAGTAATCAGTTAATTATCGTAAAGGGGATTCAGATAAATGAACAGGGGGGATTATTCCCCCCTATTCGTATCATAAGGAGTTATCACCATGACATTTGGCACAATGTTATCCACAATGGCAGCAGGAATGCTGAAAACCATATTGCTGTTTGTTCTGACGCTTTTGGGGTCGCTTCCGCTCGGTATGATTGTGGTCTTTCTAAAAAAATCCAAATTCAAACCGATTGCCTGGATTACCGACATCTATATTGCCGTCATGCGCGGTACGCCGCTTATGTTGCAATTGCTGGTATGGTATTTCGGACCGTATTATCTGTTCGGATTCAGCATCCGCGGATATAAATTTACGGCGCTTTTGATTGGTTTTATTATGAACTATGCAGCATATTTTGCGGAGATTTACCGAAGCGGAATCGATTCGATGCCAATCGGTCAGTATGAGGCTGCGGAAATTCTGGGATACAGCAAAATCCAGACATTCATGAAAATCATTCTTCCGCAGGTAATCAAACGGATTCTTCCTTCGGTCACAAACGAGGTCATTACACTTGTAAAGGATACCTCCCTTGCATCGGCGCTTGCCTATTCGGAAGTATTTTCTCTTGCAAAACAGATTTCCGCTTCGCAGACTTCGTTCATGCCGTTTTTAATCGCGGGTATTTTCTATTTTGTTGCAAACTATGTTGTGGCATGGATTATGAACCGGATTGAGAAATCCATGCAGTACTATAAATAAAACCGGTATCGGAAGAAAGGTTTTTGTATGATGAATTCAGACAATGAAGTCTCGAAAATGACGAATTTTAGCGAAGAAACCGTAAATACGTCGAACCCGGAAAAAGTAATTCTGACAATGAACAAAATCCAAAAAAGCTTCGATGGGCTTGTGGTACTGAAAGATATTAACTTAACCGTGCGACACGGGGAGGTTGTCAGCATTATCGGTCCTTCCGGAAGCGGAAAATCCACATTGCTCAGATGTGCGACGTTTCTTGAAAAAATAGACGGCGGTGAGATTATTTATCTTGACAAAAAGGCAGTCACCACGAGTTTTTCCGGTAAGGTATGTTATACCGGTAAAGCGGAAATGAAGGAAATCAAGAAGTATTTCGGCCTGGTATTCCAGCAGTTTAATTTATTTCCCCATCATTCCGTTTTAAAGAACGTGATGGAGGCGCCGGTCAATGTGCTGAAGCGTGATAAGGCGGAAGTGGAAAAAGAGGCAAGAATTTTACTTGAAAAAATGGGACTTGCGGACAAAGCGGACCAGTATCCCTGCAATCTGTCCGGCGGACAGCAGCAGAGAGTTGCGATTGCCCGTGCACTCGCAATGAAACCCGAAATACTGTTTTTTGACGAGCCGACTTCTGCACTTGATCCCGAACTTACCATCGAGGTTTTGAAAATTATCCGTCAGCTTGCCGAAGAGAAAATGACCATGGTAATCGTTACACATGAAATGTCGTTTGCGGCGAATGTCAGCAACCGGGTTATTTTCATGGATGGTGGTGTAATCGTGGAGGAAGGCGATCCGAAGGATGTATTCGGAAATCCGAGGCAGGAGAGAACGAAGCAGTTCCTGAAGAGCTATAAGGAAGAATAATGTAATGGTGCCTGACCCCATTAAGTGAGTGTAATGGTGCATGACCCCATTACACCGGAGGGATGAAATTGGAAAAGATACCCGTAAGAAATTATGTCCTGATGAACCCGACCGGAAACCGGACGATTCTCGTAACCGGTAAGGTCGCGAAGAAGGATTATAAGGCAATTGCATCAGAACTGATGAAAAAAGAACCCACTGCAGAGCAGGTGGGTTTTCTTGACATGAGTAATCCGAAGGAATTACACCTCAATATGGCAGGCGGTGAATTCTGCGGAAACGCCACCATGTCGGCCGCGGTTTATGCGGTTCTTAAGGGAATCGCGAAAAGTCCCGTAAAAATCCTGGTTTCCGGAGCGGAGGGGGAACTGAAGGCAGAAGTAAAATCCGCAGAAGACGGCAAATATACGGGATGCGTAAAAATGCCGTCCCCTGTTGAAATTAAAAATGTAAAGTTGAAACTTGACGGTACTGAGATGTTTTTTCCGGCTGTGTTTTTCGACGGAATCACCCACGTGATTGCTTCCGGTGTCGGGATTGCAAAAAAGAAAGCGGAACAGTATGCAAAAGAATGGTGCAGGCAGTTGAAGGTTTCGTGCCTCGGAATCATGTTCCACGATTCCGAAAAAAATAAGATTAAGCCGCTTGTATATGTGAAAAGCCCCGAGACGCTCTTTTGGGAAAGTTCCTGCGGAAGCGGATCGGTTGCCGTCGCGGCCTGGCTTGATTCAACCGGCAGGAAGAAGGATGTGCATGAATTTGCGGAGCCGGGCGGAAGGCTGAAGGTGGAAAGAAGAGGCCGGAGTTATTATTTAGAGGGGGCCGTGAGTCTTGAGAAGGAAGTGAATACCGGGTCGGAGCCTGACATAATAAACGTTCAAAAGAACCGGATTCGTGCGATTCTTGACGAACTGGACCGGCAGTACGGCACACAGTACAGGTGTTATCTCAATTACGAAACGCCCTGGCAGCTTTTGTTTGCGACCATTATGAGTGCACAGTGTACGGACGAGCGTGTAAACCTCGTAACAAAGGACCTTTTTGTAAAATATCCGGACCTGGAGGCTTTTGCGAAAGCGGATCTGAAAGAACTTGAGCAGGATATTCATTCCACGGGATTCTATCACAACAAGGCAAAAAATATCATTGCCTGTGCGAAGGTTCTTCTGGAAAAGTATAACGGAGAAGTGCCTTCGGATTTAGAGAGTCTGACCGCTCTTCCCGGAGTCGGCAGAAAAACCGCCAACGTCATCCGCGGAAACATCTATCATATCGACAGTATCGTGGTGGATACCCATGTTAAGAGAATCAGCAAAAAACTCGGCATCACGGCGGAAGAGGATCCCGAAAAAGTGGAATTTGACTTAATGGAAAAACTTCCGAGGGATCACTGGATTTTGTATAATATTCATATCATCACACTCGGACGAAGCATCTGCAAGGCACCGACGCCGAAATGTGAGGAGTGTTTTTTAAAGGATTTATGTCCGTCATATGGGAAAAAATCCGGCAAATGAAAAAATCATGTCCCTGAAAATACCCATATAGTCTTGGGCGGTAAAACGAAGGAGAAGAGACAAAATGATTTCGACGGAAGAAATAAGAAAGCATCTGTTCACTCTTCAGGATGCAAAATACCGTGATTTTTCGGCGGGACTCAATCCGGAAATCGGGAAGGAAACCGTGATCGGAGTCCGTACCCCGGCACTCCGGCAGTACGCGAAAGAACTGTTGAAATCCGGCGGATATGAGGATTTTTTAGAGGAACTTCCGCACCGGTATTTTGATGAAAACCAGCTCCATGCATTTCTGATTTCGGGAATGAAGGATTATGACGTATGTATGCGGGAACTTAACAAATTCCTGCCGTATGTGGATAACTGGGCAACATGTGACCAGATGTCGCCGAAGATTTTTAAAAAACACAAGGCGGAGCTTTTAAAGGAAATCAACAGGTGGCTGAAATCCCAAAAAACATATACAATCCGGTTTGCAACCGGAATGCTTATGGAACATTTTCTGGACGGGGATTTTAAGCCGGAATATCCGGAAAGGGTGGCAGGAATCCGTTCGGAGGAGTATTATGTAAATATGATGACGGCGTGGTATTTCGCAACCGCGCTCGCAAAGCAGTATGATGCGGTAATTCCTTTTATTGAAGAAAAAAAGCTGGATCCGTGGACACACAACAAAACGATTCAGAAGGCGGTGGAGAGTTATCGTATCAGTGATGAGAGAAAGGAGTATTTGAGGACGCTGAAGATAAAGAAGTAAAGAAGACAGGGAAATAAGGGGGGATAGTATGCATTACGATCCGAATTACAAAGGGCAGATTTTCTATGATAAAAATGCAATCGGTATTGATGAAGTAGTGGGTCTTCTTCGTCAGGAATTATCGTCGAGGCAGTTTAAAATACCGGCGCCGAAAAACAAACTGACGAAAATCGTATTGTTTTCACTGCTTGGTTTATCCGTGGTTGTTCTGCTGGTTGCGGCACTTGTATGGATTTTTACAAGAAGTGCTGCCTACACGGTTGTATTGTTTGTAATCTGTGCGGTATATGTTGTCGGTTTTGAGGCTATAATTACCGCGATTTCCATGGAAATTCTGCGAAAAGCCTGCAACGATCCGGTTGACGCAGTCTGTATCGGTTACAGTCTTTCCGGTAACGGAACGGGTAATAATACTTACGGCGGAAGGATTGTAAAAGCGCCGGTTTTTCAATATGAATATCATGGCTTTAAATATACTGCTTTTGACGGGATATATGATAATATATCGAAACAGCCCGCGGTTTCCCAGAAGACGAAGATTCTGGTAAATCCTTCCGATCCGGAAGATATCGTTTGGAATTTCAATAAAAACAGGGAGATTTTCCTCATTCTCGGAGGTATTTTTGCGATTGTTTTTTGCAGCGCAATGTTGCTTGTGGTTCATGGTGATGAGAAATTCATGAATTCCGTGATTCCTTCCAGAGCGGCGGCCGTGGCAGCCGAAAAAGAGAAGGATGCGGCATTGAATCCGGAAGGAGCCGGGAGTGAAAATGTATCCGATACGGGGAACGCAGAAGGGGAATACGTAATTCAAAAAACCGATGACGGCAAAATCATTATGGATGAAGGATACATGAAAAACGAAGTCTGGTCGTATTTTCCTGATTCTTCTTTTATCGTTAAGAGGCGTAAGGTTACGAGGGTTGAGGATCCAGATGGCGGAGATTTTTACATTCTTTATTTCGACGAAGATCCTGATTTTACCGATTCCGAATGGTATTTTACGAAAAATGATGTGCAGGGTACGGCACCGGAAGACGGAATCGTTACTCTCACGGAGGAAGTCAAAAACGCAAAGCCGGGTGATGAGTTTATTTACACGGAAGTGACGGGAGTCGGATCTGCCAAAATTTTCAGTACGAAGGAATTTGTTCTGGCAGATCTTTATTTGGAAGAATGAAGATAAAATAATTAAAGATAATAAACGGATTATTATGATTGGAAAAAAGGGCCGGAAGGCTCTTTTTTTCACAGAAAGTTCGCTTTTCTTTACATATTCCGGCGAGTATAATTGAAGATGTAGCAGCAGGTGCCGGCGTTAGGTGCCTGGCACCGTTACGAAATTGTTACGGAACTGACACAGAAATGTAATGGTGCCTGACCCCATTAAGAGACACCATGGGAGGGGTTATACATGGGAATTGAGATGAAGGATACGAAAAAACTCGGCTTCGGCTTAATGAGGCTTCCGAGAAAGGGGATTGCCACCGATGTGGAGCAGGTTAAGACGATGGTGGATTTATTTCTCGATGCAGGCTTTACCTATTTTGATACGGCTTATGTCTATCCCGGTTCCGAGGCAGCCACGAAGAAAGCATTGGTGGAACGATATCCGAGGGAAGCATTTACCCTTGCGACGAAGGTAAATGCGAGCGTTGCCTTAAATGCAAAAATGGCAAAAAGCCAGTTCACCACAAGCCTTGAGAGAACCGGCGCCGGATATTTTGATTATTATCTCCTTCATGCTTTTATGGAGAATAACTACCGGAAATACGATAAATTCGAGCTTTGGGATTTTGTAAAGGAACAGAAGGCGAATGGCCTTGTTAAAAATTTCGGCTTTTCCTTTCACGCCGGCCCGGAACTTCTGGATCAGATTCTGACGGAACATCCGGAAGTGGATTTTGTCCAGCTGCAGATTAATTATGCGGACTGGGAAAATCCGAAGGTTACTTCAAGAGCCAACTATGAGGTGGCGAGGAAACACGGAAAGCCCATCGTGGTAATGGAACCCGTCAAGGGCGGCGGGCTTGCGAATCCGCCGAAACCCGTAAGGGAACTCTTTCAGGAATACCATCCGGATATGTCCTATGCGTCCTGGGCGATTCGGTTTGTGGCTTCCCTGGACGGGATTCTTACGGTACTTTCCGGAATGTCCAATATCGCACAGATGGAAGACAATCTTTCCTACATGAAAGATTTTAAACCGTTAAACGAAGAAGAGCAGGAGATAATCCGTAAGGCGCAGGTACTTTTGGGACAGTATTCGACAATTCCCTGCACGGCCTGTCATTACTGTACGGAAGGCTGTCCGAAGCAGATTGCGATTCCGGACATTTTTGCGGCAATGAACAAGCAGCTCGGAAACGGACAGATGGCAGAGGCGAAAGAGGCCTATGCTTCGGCAACCGCACAGGGCGGCACGGCATCTTCGTGTATCGGTTGTAAGCAGTGTGAGGGAGCCTGCCCTCAGCATCTGAATATTACGGAATATTTAAAGCAGGCTTCGGAAATGTTTGAGTAAGGAAACGCCGGAAAGTCGGATTATATGACGGAATTACTGGAAGAAAAATATATAAAATTGCAGGAATACTTAAAAAGCTGCGGAAAGCCGGCAATCGCATTTTCAGGAGGAGTGGATTCCACATTTCTTGTGATGGCGGCAAAAAAGATGCTGGGCAGTGATTTTATTGCAATTTCGATGGATATTCATTCGGTTCCCCTTCTGGAAAAAGAAGAGGCGGAGGATTTCTGTTCGAAGTTTGAAATTCCGCGGATTGTAATCCGGTATGACGAGCTCGGCATTCCCGGATTTGCCGAAAACCCGGCGGACCGTTGTTATATCTGCAAAAAAGCCCTGTTTACGGAAATCCTGAAAAAAGCAAAAGAAGAGGGATTCGATGTCGTGGCGGAAGGGTCAAACGTGGATGATGAAGGAGACTACAGGCCGGGAATGAGGGCACTTTCGGAACTCGGAATTAAGAGCCCGTTAAAAGAAACGGGATTTACGAAGGAAGAAATCCGGATTCTGTCGAAAGAAATGGGGCTGCCGACCTGGGACAAGCCCTCGAAGGCATGCTTAAGCTCCCGATTTGCTTACGGCGAGAGGATTACGGAGAAGAAACTGCGTATGGTCGAGGTGGCGGAACTGTATCTCCAGACACTGGGATTTGTGCAGTTAAGAGTGCGGATGCACGGAGAGAATCTGGCACGAATTGAGGTGAGTCCTTCGGATTTTGAGGGAATTCTGGAGAATAAGAAGAAAATCGTCAGGGAATTCAAAAAAATCGGATTCGATTATACGACGCTTGATTTAAAAGGATTCCGAAGCGGAAGTATGAATGAGGTTTTGAAATGAGCAAGGCAAGAGAAGTTTTGGAACGGTTGAAAAACGGTGAGATTACGGTTGAAGAGGCGGAACTGTATTTTCGCTCGGAACCGTACAAAGAGATGGGTTTTGCAAAACTCGATATGCACCGTGAAATCAGGAGCGGTTTTCCGGAAGTCATTTACTGTGCGGGAAAGCCGGATGAATACCTGGTTTCGATTTATGAGAAAATGACGGAGACGAACGGCTGTGCATTCGGAACCAGGGCTTCAAAGGAACAGTTTGAACTGGTAAAAGAGCATATTCCGGATATTGAATACGATCCGGTTTCCAAAATCCTGAAGGTGGAACGAAACCAGAAGGAACGAAAAGGGATGATTGCAGTCTGCTGTGCCGGAACGGCGGACCTTCCGGTGGCGGAGGAAGCGGCGCAGACGGCGGAGTACTTCGGAACCCGGGTGGAGAGAATCTTCGATGTCGGAGTCAGCGGCATTCACAGGCTTCTTTCCAAGGTGGAGATTTTGCAGCAGGCAAACTGTGTGGTAGCCATTGCCGGAATGGAAGGGGCACTCGCAAGTGTTGTCGGCGGACTGGTTTCCAATCCCGTAATTGCGGTTCCGACCTCGGTCGGATACGGAGCTAGTTTCGGCGGACTGTCCGCACTTCTTACAATGATAAATTCCTGTGCCAACGGAGTTGCGGTTGTCAATATCGATAACGGATACGGTGCGGGATATATGGCGACGCAGATTAACAGACTTGCGACGGAGCATACGGCTGCCGGAAAAGAAGAGTAAAGAGCAAACCCGGAGAAATACCGGGAAAGAAGAGTAAGGATTAAACCCGGAGAAATACCGGGAAAGAAGAATAAAGAGTAAACCCGGAAAACCCGGGGAAAAAAGGCGGGGGAAGAAATGCGGAAATTATATTTTGAATGTGAAACGGGAATCAGCGGCGATATGATTGTGGCATCGCTTCTGGACCTTGGGGCGGATGAAAAGATTTTAAAGGATGCCCTTGCGGGGATTCACGATGACGGATTTTCCGTAAAAATCAGCCGTGTGATGAAAGCGGGAATCGACTGCTGTGATTTTGATGTGGTGCTGGATGAGGCGCATGAGAATCACGATCATGACATGCAGTACCTGTACGGGCATAATACGGAGAAACATATTACGGAGAGCATTGTTCACGAGAATGACCACGGACATGACCACGGACACGATCACGAGCATAATCACGACCATGACCACGGATATGACCACGACCATGACCACGACCATGACCACGAACATACCCATGATCACGACCACGACCATCACCATAACCATCACCACGGACGGAATTTAAAGGATATTGAGCAAATCATTGACGGTCTTGATATTTCGAAGAAGGCCTCCAAACTGGCAAAGAAGACTTTCCGTATTCTGGCGGAGGCAGAGTCGAAAGCGCATAAGAAATCCATCGACGAGGTGCATTTTCACGAAGTCGGAGCCATTGATTCCATTGTGGATATCGTTGCAGCGGCGGTTTGCTTTGACAATCTCGGAATCGATGAAGTTGTTGTAAGGAAAATTTCCGAAGGGCAGGGAACGGTTCGCTGCCAGCACGGAATTCTTCCGGTTCCGGTTCCGGCGGTTTTGAATATTGCCACGGAGTACGGGCTGCCGATTTCCGTAACCGAACGGCAGGGAGAACTGATTACCCCGACCGGTGCCGCATTTCTTGCTGCAGTCATGACTTCAAAAAAACTGCCGAAGACCATGAAAATCGTAAAAGCCGGTCTCGGTGCCGGAAAGAGAGAATACGAAATCCCGAGTATCCTCCGGGCCATTCTGTTTGAAGAAAAGAAATCCGATGAGGAGGAATCCGAACCGGCAGGAAAACCGGAAAAGGGAAAAAAGGAAACCGGAAAACCGGCGAATCCGGAAAATACGATTTGGAAACTTGAGAGCAATATTGATGATTCCACAGGGGAAGTTCTGGGATATGTCATGGAGGAACTGCTTGAGGCGGGAGCAAGGGATGTTTATTATATGCCCGTTTACATGAAGAAAAACCGCCCGGCATGGATTTTATCCGTGATAACCACGGAGGAGAAAATCGCGGAACTGGAGGAAATCATCTTCCGCGACACGACCACCATCGGAATCCGCAGGCAGCAGATGGAGCGGACCGTGCTGGAGCGCGTGGAGGTGAAAGTGCAGACCGCATACGGCGAAGCGGCGGCAAAAATCTGCAGGTACGGTGATTTAACCAAAATATATCCGGAATACGAAAGTGCGGCGCGTCTCGCGAGGGAGACGAAGGTCCCGATTGACAAGATTTTACGGGATATCGTGGATGCATTTGAAGGGGCGGATTAAAAAAATCTTTTTAAGGAACTTCTTGTATAGTAAAATAAAGAAGTATGGAAACAAAAGAAGCAGGAAAACATAGAAGTAAAAAATACGGAAGCACGAAGATAAAGCGATTTGAAGAAGGAGGATTTCTATTATGGCATGTTTTTTGGTACCCGCTACGGAAGCAGTTGTGACGACAATTATCACAAAGGTTGTGGAGGCACGTGAAAAGAAAGCAGGTGTTGAGCATGTAAGTGAGGCGGAATTAAAGGAAGTAAAAACGCCTTTTTCCAAAAAAATGAAATGGCTGAACGGTTTGTTATGGGGCGGTTCGGTGCTCCTGGCCTTCGAGCATTTATGGCATGGTGAGATTACTCCGTTTTTCCCGTTCCTTACGGCAATGGCAGATCCGGCAGAAACCGCGGATATGCTGCATGAGATGGCAACTTCCGGTGTGGCGATGGCAGCAGTGGTTACGCTTGTGTGGGGCGGTGTTGTGATTGTATCAGGTGTACTTGAGAAACGCGCCGCAGCCGAAAAAGAGGCAGAGGAGACGCAATAATGACACTTCTTATCACAATTCTTGCCGCAGTTGCTGCGACCGTTATCTGGTATTCCGGTGAAAAAGCAAGAAAACTCCACGTCGGAATGCTTGTATGCATGTTCTGGGGTGCGTCATTAATGTGGCTTGTGGATGCCGTTGTGGAATTTGCGGAAATCCGCGCCGAATATTTTACCCCGGCGCCGGCGGATATGCTGAATGATGCATTTCTGGGATTTTCCGTAATTGCTCTTGCTCTGGTTATCTGGATTGTTACGGTTTTAATCCGGGATCCGAACGGGGTATTTAAAAAGAGACTGAAGAAAAATTAATGACGGAAGTAATACAGCGTATTTATCAGGATTTGGAAGAAGCCTTCTTAACTTTGTAAGGCTTCTTTTTATTTCCGAACTGAAAAAGAATCAGCGGAAATACGGATAAAAGCATGCAGCTTAAAACCATTCCGGAATGGATGGTAACGGCCTTGTCGCCGTGGCGCTGCACAAGATATTCAAGATAACCCGTAACGCCGAGGGCTGCGAGTTCCAAAAGTACGGGAAGAAGGAAAATGAATTTGAATTTTTTCCGTCTTACGGCGCGAATCAGAAAATAAATTAAGACCGCAACCAGAAAGACCGCGGAGGCAACCTGAATGATGCTGACGAATCCGTTAAACGGAAAATAGCCGGCGTCATATCTGGCGCTTTCGAGAACCAGTTCCGCGGAACCGAAAAGAAGAAGGAATGCACATGCGGTGCAGCCTTTTTTATTTTTATGGAACTGGTAAAAGACGGTCGTCAGTATTCCGATCAGGGAAAATGCGAGGAATCCGAAGAAATAAATTGCGAGCCGGTATTCCGTTTCTCCCTGGCTGTTCAGTGCTTTTGCGGTAATCGGCAGTGAAATCAGCCGCTCGTCGGTAATGACCATTCTTCCGAGGCAGCTCTGGTGATAGCGACAGGTTAAATAAAGAAGGCCGATTCCGAATGCGGTTCCCGGGGCAAGGGCATCCAAAAGCTCCGCGAGATTTTTGTTCAAATGAAGTAACCGTACGAGAACGGCTGCCAGGAGGATGCCCGGGATGATGCCGAGTAAGGAAAATGTATCGAAATCTTTTGAGATAATTGCGCCCCACAGACTTTCAAAACGGGACTGATGGGAGTACCAGTAAAGAATTCTGCATAACAGGAAGGAAAAGGCAACTCCGAAGGGGAGGAACACAAAAAGGGAGAGTGTTCTTTTTTTGCCGTCTTTTGTGGTGTACAGGCATAAGGTATAGAAAAACCATGCAGGAATCGTGAGCACAATCAAAATTGCGCTCCAGGTGATTTCCGTATTGTCGATGATGAGTGCGGTTGCGTTCATGGGTAAATCTGTTTTCCCTGTTTTTTAATTCATGCTGATTGCAGTTCCGTGAATTTTACGTAAAAAGCCTAATTATTTTCATCTTCCGGAAGTGCCGTTGCAAAGTAAAGGATGTCGCTTACGGTGCGTTCGGTATCAAAGTCTATGTGGTTCGAGACGTGGTCGCGGATAATGATTTCAGCGGTTTGCCCGCCGTCGAGTACATAGGCGTTCTCCACTTTTTTGGTCATCATCATCTCGCGCGCCTCTGCAATGGTGCAGGTCGGTGTGCCGTAGCCGTTGTTGCAGGTGGTTAAAAGATAATGGCCGTTCCCGCGTGTCGAAAGGATGGAGCGGGAATAACGGGTGTTTACTTCGCCGATTAAATAGCTGTTGCTGGACTGATGGGGCTCTCCGTCGGCAATCAGAACCGGTCCGAATGCAAGCGTAAAGAGTACGTCGTTGTCTTTTACATACTGCTCCGCCTGTTCTTTGCTTGCCAGCTCCCCGGCATAGGTAAAGAGAAGTTCTCCGTCGGAGTTAACGTGGCAGAGCTCCAGTTTTACGGGGTTGAAGCGGTAAAGCGTGCGGTTGTAAACAGTCATGCCTTCGGCACGGAATTTATAGAAGTCGCCGTTCATGGCAACCACGGCATTGGCTTCTTTTGCGAGCTCGGAGCCGTATTTTTGTATGGGGGAGCCGTAGGTGTCCATCGAGAATTTTCTCCGGAACTGCGAAGGATCGGCAACATAAACTTCCGCAAAATTACAGCCGTGCCCCAGTACACGTTCCTTCCAGACGATGGCAAGGATGGTATCGTCGGCATAGTATTCGATCGGCTTTCGTAAGAAGTCTGCGTTCGGGACGAAGAAGGGCTCTTTGTCGCCGACAAGCTGGGGATATTCGGCGAGTAATTTTACGATATCGTTCGGATCTTCCGTGATGCCGTATTTTTCGGGGTTCGGAACCGGACCTTTGGTAGCGTCTTCCGCAAGACTGTAGACTTTCGGGATAAAGGTCAGATCCCCTAAAACTTCACTTTTGATGTTGTTAGCGTAGTTTCCGCCCGAAGAAGACCCGTTTAACGCAAGCTGCAGGTCGTTATTCGGCAGGACTTTCCACTCTCCGTTCTGATAATTTAATTCCAGTCCGACCTGTGTGTCGGTGTAGTAAGCCGGGGCATTCTGCAAAACCTTATCTACGGCTGACTGATAAATTTCGTCCAGAACATCGGTACGGTAGTTATTGTCTTTATCGTATACGTCGGATTTTTTTGAATTTTCGACACGATACTCGAGCTCTTTGTCGACCTCCGTTAATATATCGGGAACCAGGGTGTTCAGATTTAAGGAGGTGAATTCATATGTCTGCTTTGCTTTTGTACCGTTTAAGGAAGGCATTCCGTATGATTTGTATGAATAACTGTCCTTCAGTGATTTTTCCAAAAGAAGCGCGGGGGCATCCGGCTGTGTCAGGGAGGGATTAACCTGCATCGGACCGTTCAGCATTGCATTGGCGGAGTCTTCCTCACCTGCGCAGACGTAAGCCATGAAGGCATTCGCGGCATCTTCCGGCTGTTTGGAGGGCATGAAAACCAGCGTGCCTGATGTTTTGGAAAGTGCGAAGTAGAACAGAATCGCAAAGGAAAAGATTCCGGAGAGCAGCGCCCAGGGGAGTTTGATTTTTCTGTTTTTTGCAAGGAGAACAAAGGTAAAAAACAGGATTACGAAGATAACCACAACGACCGCGAGAATCAGAAACGAGGCTTCATCCACGTTTTGTGCGGCTGTTACGGTGTTTTGAAAAAACAGGGTAATTGCGGTGAGAATTTTATTCATGAATCAGTTTCCCGCCTTTTTGTTGTCCGGGTTTTCGGAAATGAGATCGCTTAATTTCTTGCCGTAGAAGAAGTCATGGACCAGATTGTCAAACTCCGTCCATAAAGGAAGTGTCTGACAGGAACTTCGTCTCGGACAGTCATATTCCGGATGTGCGATGCAGGCTACGGAGTTCAGGTTGCCTTCCATCAGCTCGAGAATTTCGCCGACCGGATACTCTTCGGGTTTGCGACAGAGTTTGTAGCCGCCGCCTTTTCCGCTAGCGCCTACTAAAAGTCCTCCCGCAACCATGTCTTTTACGATGATTTCCAGGTATTTTTTGGATATTTCCTGTCTTGCGGCAATGTCCTTAAGAGGGATATAACTGCCGTTGTCGTGCTCTGCCAAATCTATCATAACGCGGATTGCGTAACGCCCTTTAGTTGAAATCATGGTATCTTCCTCCGTATCAAACATTACCTATTATACCTTAGGGTAAGTAGGTAAATCAAGAGTGAGTTACGGGGACAGTCCCTCTTGTGTCGCACGGGGACAGTCCCCGTTGCGCACCCTGGGGACAGTCCCCGGACTGGTTGAATATGGAAAACAGGATTGTTATACTGACATTGGCAGTAAATCTTTTTTTAGGGAGAATTATGATACATAAAAAGGATATTATTATCAATCGAGTAATTGTGATCCTTCGATCGGTTGTTTTTGGTTGGTATTTATATATTTTTACCGGAATATTTTATACGAATGAGTCATTTTATCCGCTGAAGGATCTGTTCCGCTGTGATATAAATAAGAGACTGCAAATTATTGCAGTCTCCTTTATATGCCTGGCGGCAGGGACATTACTCTCAACATCGCTTTCTTCATTGGAAAAGAAAGTATCTGAAAGAAAACCACGGATTAACCGCTGGATGCCTGTGTCCGTCATATTATTGGCATTACTTCCGTTCGCATTGTTGTTACGAGACTACAATGAGACGTTTTTTTATCATATATCAAACGAACCCGGAGCAGATAATTTATTTCTGTTTGTAATAGCCGTTGCTATTCAGATGGTATATTTTATTCACCTGGTCAGCATTGGAGCAGAGATAAAAGAGAAAGAATATGCGCATACAATTTCGGCGTTGTTGGCCGGTAAGGAAAATATTGAGAAAAAAATTGAGGAACAGGAGAAGCAGAAGAAACGGATAACAGAACGAATGGCTGAGATTTCTGATATGATTGCGGATAATCCGCAGGTTCCGCCAGAGGTAAAGAAATATTTTGATGAAGTGAGAACAGAGGAGTGGGTTTCGAATGAACATTCATAATCTGTATGTTTTTTTATATTTTTTTATAATGCATGTCGGCCTGGCAGGACAAGCGGCTTTTATTATTCCGTTTAAAAAAAATCGCAGAATTCCATGTCTCCTGGTCTGCTTATTGTTATTAATGCCGACAACGTTTATTGTCATCGCAGTCAATTACTTTCAGACAGGTTGGGAGACTACTCCGCTCTGGTTTTTTATCGGGCATCTGGCATGCCTGGTACCGCTGTATTTTTGGAGTGAAGGTAATTTTATTATAAATTTTCTTATTTTTTTCCCTATTGGATTTCTGGAGAATATTTTATTTGAAGGTTCAATCGGAGTATTGATTTGTTATTTTTCTCCGGACCCGTTACCGATTCGGTGTCTTTATGACATAAAGGATTTTAATTTTGTTATCTGGTGGATAGTCATCCAGCTGATAGAATCGGCGGCAACCGTTTATTTTGTAACTTTTATGAAAAAAATATTTAAAAAGAATCTCCTTGCCAATATTATGTTGGTGGTATATCAACTTCCGGTTTTGCCAATCTCATTTGCATATACGGATCCGAGATATGAAGTGGTTCGTCCGGATTTTCATATCAGTACTGCTTTGGTCAGCCTTCTGTATTTTCCTTTTTTTTCGTTTCTTGTGCTGCTTACCTATCACATACATGAACGGATTGTATTAAAACGGAAAATGGCTTTGATAGAGAAAGAGTACGGGAAACTCTATGAGCAATACGGTATCTATGTCCGTAACTCTGAAAAAAACAGGTACTGGCGGCATGACATTAATAATCATCTGACAGTCATGGAAAGTATGCTGGAAAGCCTGGATGAAGAAGCTAATTCAATGAGGCGGAATTTGAAAAGGGTTGTATCGGAAACAGGGGAAGCGATTCTCGAAAGTAAAAAAAATGACATCGTCTGTTATTCCGGTAATGCCTTGACAGATACGCTGCTAATGGTAAAGAAGTCTCTTGCGGACGAAAAAAAGATTCAGATGGATATCCGGACAGAGCCGTTAAAAAATACTTTCGTATCGGATTATGATTTGATTGCACTGCTTTCGAATCTGCTGGATAATGCAATGGAGGCTACAGAGAAACTGGATGAAAATGAACGAAAAATTACGTTCTATATGTACGAAAAGAACGGCTATCTGTGTGTTGATGTAAACAACTCCGTATCGGAGGGTACAGATCCGGTGAAAAGAGGATTTGACACAACAAAGACAGACCGGAATCAGCATGGTCTGGGTACATACATTATTCGTTCCGTAGTCAGAAAATACAAAGGATATGAAAAAACCGTCACAGACGGAAATATTTTTCGATATTTTGCAGCTCTTAAAACAGAAGGGGAGTCTAATGCCGGCTGAGTCCCTCAAAGAAAGCATTTCGAACTTCCTTTATATGGGGACGTGAGACAGGAATTTTAACTCCGTTTGCAAGAATAACGTATGTGGTCTGATAGTTGGTTATTCTGTTTGTATTAATAATATAGCTTTTGTGACAGAGTACAAAATAATCCGGCAGTTTTGGGATGAAAGCACTTAAATGTCCGTATGTGGATATGGAATCTGATTCGGTGTGAATTGTAAGGACACGTAAATCACTTTCTATATACAGTATATTGTGTGCATAAATCTTTCGAATTCCGTTTCGCACTTCCTGAACGGACAATGTAAATTTTGATTCGATTTGGATCATTTCAAAGATTCGGGAGAGGGTGTCCGAAAGGTTTTCCCTGCTAATTGGTTTGCAAATAATCCCGCTTGGATCGGTGTTAAAAATGCCCGAGACGAGTTGCGGATATCCGGTAATATAGACGAATTTCCACATAGTATCTTTTTTCTGTAATTCCGCTACATGTTCAATTCCGTTTTCATTTCCGAGACAGATATCAACAAAAATGATTCCGGTCTGTTTTTCCTTGTTTTTCAGGGCAAGACAGAGAGATTCATAATTGCTGCATTTATGAAAAGGGAGAGAAAGGTCCGGAAATAACTCGTTAACGGTTTTCTCAAGAGAAGAACATACTTCGTAATTATCATCCAAAACGGCAAAAAAAACACAGGGTTTCATTATAATCACTCTTTTCCGAATTTTTTGAACACGTATAAATGTAACACGTTCCTGATTTTTCTGTAAATGGAAAAACTTATTTTCAATATTGTATTTTTATACCCGGGAAAGCAAGTTATAACGTATATTACGTAAATTATGACATTGATAAAAATAGCAGAGAAGGTTTGTTTATAATTAAAAGGGATTTTTTCGAAAAGAATCTCTGTGACCGGGAAAAAAGTGTTATTGATTTGATAAAATTGCAGCGCTTTTTTAATTTTTGAAAGGTGGGTGGTTTAATGAAAAAAAGTATGAAAAGTATTATTCTGATTTCAGGGTTTTTGCTGATTTTGTTTTGTGCGGTAATTCCGGCAAAAAGGGTAAAGGCCGCAACAATTTGGACGGAAAGCAGAGAACTGACAAAAAATGAAACAGTCAACGGGGATTTGATCATTAAGAGTACGACGGATTTAAAGGGATATACTCTTACCGTAAACGGAACGCTTATTATCGATGCATGGGTCGATACAAGTGATTACGGAAAAATAAAAGTAACCGGAGATTTGATTTGCAAGAGCGGTTATTTGATTTTAAGAAAGGGTTCCGTTTCGGATATCGGCGGAAGCTTAAAATTTATCGGACTTGACGCTGATAATAACGAGGTAAAGGGGACAGGAAGACTTTACTGGATAGAAGATACCGCAGTCATTAATGTCGGTGGGGATTATGTAATCAACACAACCGGAAGTCTGAATGAAAGTCTTACAATAAACCTGAAAGGTAATCTGATTAATAAATCCGGAAACAGCTTATCCAAAACAACCATTAATTTTAACGGAACGAATCAGCAATGTATTAATCTTTACAGCAATGCAGAATTGGGAAGCTTGGGCGGAACAAATAATAATATTAAGGTCGGTAAGTATTTTAACGGAAGAATTCTGAAAAACTTCAGTTTTAAATCTGATGAACCGATTGTGTATATAAGTGAAACTGTAGAATTAAACGGTTACTCTCTTTCAATTCCGACAACGGTAGTTGCAGATGCGTGGTTGGATACGGGAAACTACGGAAAATTTAGTGTTGAGGGAGATTTGATTTACAGAGACGGATATTTTATTTTGCGAAACGAGTCTGCTACAAATATTTCGGGAGACATGAAGTTTATCGGACTTGATAACGATAATAATGAAATAAAAGGTTCGGGAAGACTTTATTGGATAGAAGAAACGGCAGTACTCAATATTGGCGGCGATTATATAATCAATACGACAGGTAGTTTGAACGAAGAGTTCACAATAAACCTGAAAGGAAACCTGGTTAACAGATCGGGAAACAGCCTGTCTCAAACAACTATCAATTTCAATGGAACGAATCAACAGCTTATCGATATCGATAAAGACACCGATTTGGGAAAATTAGGTGGTACAAACGGGAATATCAAAGTTGGCAGGTATTTCAACGGAGATATTTGTGTGGACATGACAATTAGTTCTGCTGAAGATGAGGTAATAATTAATAAATATACTGATCTGGGCGGCCATTTACTTACCAGTTCCTGCTCTTTAGTGGCAAAAGGCACGGTAAAAATCGGAGAAGGAGGAATTTTAACGGTAAAGGGTGACTATACACAGGCAAGTGACGGATTGGACGTAGGTTCAGGAACGGGAAAAATTAGTGTATCGGGAGATTTAAATGTATGTGGAGTTGATGCATCAGGAAACCAGGTAAAAGGGACCGGGTATCTTTCCACCCAGGCATCTTCGGTTGTAAATGTTACAGGCGATTTTATGTACAACTCATCCAAAGCATCAAATAATTACGGAACTTTGAAATTAAAAGGAAATTATGAAGATGTATCAAAGAATTGTAAATGGGGAACAGTCAGACTGACGGCGGATGTGAGCAAGACCAGCACTCAGAAAGTGGATGCAGCGGAAGGCTCAATCGGTAAGCTGATTTTGAAGAGTTGCGTCGCTTTGTATGATATCAGTGAGGGATGTTACAACGAAATCAGTTGTACACATAAAAACAATCTCGGAGAAATTACCAAAGAACCTACAGCAAGTGCTAAGGGTACCATTACATATAAGTGTGTTTACTGCAGCGAGAAAACCACGGTAGCTATTCCGTATAAAAACAGTGTTACACCGCCGTCGTTTAGTGTTGCAAACGACGGAAGCAACGTAAAAGTCAGCTGGAAAGCAGTAAGCGGAGTGGATAAATATGTAGTATTCAGAAGAACCTCATCCGGAAACTGGAAGGGAATCGGAGAAACCACGGGAACCAGTTATATTGATGAAGCAAGCGTTGTGGGTACTTTCTATACCATGCTTTGTATGAAATCAAACGGAACGGTGCTTTGTGATTACGATCATAAGGGAAAAAAGGTAGCTACAGTAGTTGATGTTACTTTGAAACAGGTATCAACCGGAGTTAAAATTACGTATAATTCCGTTAAGGGTGCAGCAAAGTACCAGATTTACAGAAAAGTAGAAAAGGGAAGCTGGGAAAAAATCAAAACGTTGACAACATACAGTTTTACGGATAAGAATGTTCAGCCCGGAATAAAATACACGTATACCGTGGTAGCACTTGATTCCAAGGGAAACAGTATTACGGATAAAGGAAGCGGAAAAGCAATCACTTATTTTGCAACGGCACCTAAAATCACTCTTGAAAATGCAGAAGACGGTATTGTGCTGACATGGAAAAAACTTGACGGAGCGAAGAAGTACCGTGTATACGTTAAGAGTTCATCAGGTAAGTGGACCAGAATTGCAATTGTAACAGGAACCACTTATACAGATACGGAAGTTGAGCAGGGTAAAAGTTATACATATTCCGTAATCGGACTGAATGCTTCCGGAACTGCAATGAATGAAAACGGTGACGGTTACGAGGTTGTTAGAAACAACGCTTTTGTTAAGGTTGGTGGATTTTGTACTACAGACGGTCTTCAGGTATATTGGGATCCGTTTGAAGGTGCTGAGAAATACCGCATATACAGAAAGAATTCTTCCGGTAAATGGACAAAACTCGGTACCGTGGGTGATTTGTACTGGATGGATGAAACGGCAGTTATAAATGCGGAGAATACTTATGCTGTACTTGCTGTTGACGCAGATGGAAAAGTAATTACCGGATATGGCAAAGGAACGACTATCAAATTTACGGTTCCGCCTACATCCTTATGGGCAACCGTAAAGTCTTCCGGTGTAAGGCTTGAGTGGGAAAGCGTAATTACAGCAACAAAATACGAGATTTACAGAAAGACCAAATCGACTGCCTGGGAAAAACTCGGTGCTACATCCGGTTATAGTTATACCGATAAAAAGGCAGAATCCGGAAAGACCTACTACTATACGGTTGTTGCGCTGGATTCCAAGGGAAAAGCAATCAACGGAAAAGGCGACGGCATAAAGGTTAAGTTTACGGGAACTTCGGTTTCGGCTTCCGATCCGAAAACTGCGGTTTGCCCCGAAGACACGGAAGAACTTTCTGACAGAGGAATTTTGGTTGAAGAGGAACTCGTTGATGACGGAATCGCGGTTGAGGAAGAGAATTCCGAGGATGTGACGGAAGAAGAAGTCATTGAGGAAGAAATCGTCGAGGAAGAAGAAATCGCCGAGGAAGAAGAAATCGTCGAGGAAGAAGAAATCGTCGAGGAAGAGGCCGTTGAAGAAGAGGTCATTGAGGAAGAAACTGTTGAGGAAGAGACTTTCGAAGATGTGATTGAAGAAATCACTGAAGAAGAGACATCCGAAGACGTGACGGAAGAAGAAATCGTTGGAGATGAGCTTTCCGAAGATGTGATTGAAGAGAACGTCGAAGATGCCACTGAAGAAGTTGCATAAGTGTTTCTGAAAAGATGTATGAATTGAGACCGGGCAGGGAAACCTGCCTGGTTTTTTTTGTTTCTCCGGGGACAGTCCCCGTTGCGCCCCCGGGGACTGTCCCTGTGCGACACAAAAGGGACAGTCCCCAATTAATGAAAAATAAAAAACAAAATTTACCTATTGACACAGTAGGCAAATGGTGATAAAGTTTGCTTATCATAAAGTTGCGAAATCGGAAGCGCAAAGAAGAGAGGCAGAATATGAGAAACCTGAAAAATTTCAAAAATCATATCTGGATGTGTTGTCGAATGCATAACTCCCGGGCAATCAATGTGACGGGGCAGTTCGACTGTATGTCTATGCCTTAAAAGAATGTGTTAAAAGCACGTGTCATTTGCCCGGGAGCCGAATGGAAGCCCCGGTTTTTTTATGTCAGAAGTTTCCTCCTTCTATAATAAATCAAAACTCAACCTAAAAACCAAAACATAAAAACCGGGAACCACAGGGACTGTCCCCGTGGAACAAAGACAAAAGATCAGAGGGACAGTCCCTGCGGAAAACCACAGGGACTGTCCCCGAAAAAAACCAAAAACCCCGTAAAAACCAAAAACAAAAAGGAGAATAAAACAATGAGCAATTATAAATTTGAAACACTTCAGTTACATGTAGGACAGGAACAGGCGGACCCGACAACCGATTCGAGAGCGGTTCCCATTTATCAGACCACATCATACGTATTCCATAACAGCCAGCATGCAGCAGACCGTTTCGGCCTGGCAGATGCAGGTAATATTTACGGAAGACTTACCAACTCCACGCAGGACGTTTTGGAAAAAAGAATAGCTGCACTGGAAGGCGGAAGCGCAGCACTGGCACTGGCATCCGGAGCAGCGGCAATCACCTACACCATTCAGGCGCTTGCGGCAAACGGCGGACACATCGTGGCACAGAAGACCATTTACGGCGGAAGCTACAACCTCCTCGCACACACTCTTCCCCAGTACGGAATTCAGACCACCTTCGTTGACGCGCATAATTTAAGCGAAGTGGAAGGCGCCATCAAAGAGAATACAAGAGCTATCTATCTGGAGACTCTCGGAAATCCGAACAGCGATATTCCCGATATCGAAGCGGTTGCCGAAATCGCACATAAGCACGGACTTCCCCTGGTAATAGACAATACCTTCGGCACCCCGTACTTAATCCGTCCGATTGAGCATGGCGCAGACATCGTGGTACATTCCGCAACCAAATTCATCGGTGGTCACGGAACCACGCTTGGTGGTATAATCGTAGAGTCCGGTAAATTCAACTGGGCAGCAAGCGGCAAATATCCGAACATTGCAGCTCCGAATCCCAGTTATCACGGCGTATCCTTCTATGACGTAGTAGGACCGGCAGCATTCGTAACGTTTATCCGTGCAATCCTCCTCCGTGATACCGGCGCAACCATTTCTCCGTTCAACGCATTTCTTCTTCTTCAGGGTGTGGAAACACTCTCCTTAAGACTGGATCGTCACGTTGAGAATACGAAGAAGGTTGTAGAATTTTTGAAAAATCACCCGCAGGTCGCTAAGGTGAACCACCCGTCTCTTCCCGACCATCCGGATCACGAAGTTTACAAAAAATATTTCCCGAACGGCGGCGGTTCCATCTTTACATTTGAAATCAAGGGCGGAAAGGAAGCGGCATGGAAGTTTATCGACAATCTTGAGATTTTCTCATTGCTTGCAAACGTTGCGGATGTAAAGAGTCTGGTAATCCACCCGGCATCCACAACCCATTCCCAGCTCTCCGAAGAGGAACTTCTGGATCAGGGAATTACGCAGGGTACCATTCGTCTTTCCATCGGTACCGAGCACATTGACGATATTATCGCAGACCTTGAAAAAGGCTTCGCGGCAGTTCAGTAAACGGAAGAAGCGTTAAACATACAGGAGAAAGCGAAGTATTATAAAGAGAAGTATTATAAAGAGAAGTATTATATAGCAAAGTATTAAAGGCAAAGAAAGGCAAAGCACTAAAAAATAAAATTTCAGGCAAAACAAAACGCAGAGAAAGAAGGGCAAAATTATGGCAAACATTTACAAAGGAACACTGGGGTTAATCGGAAACACACCTCTTGTTGAAGTAACAAACATTGAAAAAGATCTGGGACTTGAAGCTACGCTTTTGGTAAAACTCGAGTATTTCAATCCGGCCGGAAGCGTCAAGGACCGTATCGCGAAAGCAATGATTGAAGATGCAGAAGAAAAAGGTCTTTTAAAGGAAGGTTCCGTCATCATTGAGCCCACCAGCGGAAATACCGGTATCGGTCTTGCATCCATAGCCGCTGCCAAAGGATACCGCATTATTTTAACCATGCCCGAAACCATGAGCGTGGAGAGAAGAAATATCTTAAAGGCGTACGGTGCGGAAATCGTATTGACCGAAGGCGCAAAGGGCATGAAAGGAGCAATTGCCAAAGCGGAAGAACTTGCGGCTGAAACTCCGGGCAGCTTCATCCCCGGACAGTTTGTCAATCCCGCAAACCCTGCAATTCACAAAGCAACAACCGGTCCGGAAATCTGGAAGGATACGGACGGAAAAGTTGATATTTTCATAGCGGGTGTCGGAACCGGCGGAACCGTAACCGGAACCGGAGAATACTTAAAGGAGCAGAATCCGAATGTGAAAGTAGTGGCACTGGAGCCCGAAGATTCCCCCGTTCTTTCCGAGGGACATGCAGGAAGCCATAAAATCCAGGGCATCGGTGCAGGATTTGTACCGGACGTACTGAATACCAAAGTTTACGATGAAGTATTCAAAGCGCCCAATGATAAGGCGTTTGAAACCGCAAAATATCTTGCAAAGAAAGAGGGGATCTCCGTCGGAATCTCTTCCGGTGCGGCACTTTACGGAGCCATTGAACTGGCAAAGAGGCCGGAAAATAAAGGAAAAGTCATTGTAGCCCTTCTTCCGGACAGCGGTGACCGGTATTATTCCACTGCTCTGTTCACAGAATAAAATTGAGAATCATTTTAAAATTCCTTGACAAATGATTTCCTGCCGATTAAAATTAAGAACGGTTCTCAAATTGAACCGGAGTAAACGGAAATAATATGAAATTTCCGTATTTAAAAAAGGAGCGGGAAAAATGAAAAGGAATAACTTTCGAATCGTCAATATGATAACCGCCATGCTTTTCATGGCGGTTTTCTTTGCAGGATGCAGTCAGGGAGCCAAAATTGCGGGAAATAATGAAAAATTGCAAATCGTAACCACGATTTTTCCGGTTTATGACTGGGTGGAAAACGTACTTGGTGATAATCCTGCCGGTGCAGAGGTCACAATGCTTTTGGATAACGGTGTGGATTTACACAGTTTTCAGCCGACGGCAGAGGACATTGTTAAAATTTCCACCTGCGACGTTTTCATTTATGTCGGCGGAGAATCCGACGAATGGGTAAAGGATGCGTTGCAGGAAGCTGTAAATAAGGATATGGTTGTCATTAACCTGATGGAAGGAATCGGAAACCGTGCAAAAGAAGAGGAATTCGTGGAAGGAATGCAGGAAGATTCACACGAACACGAAGATGCGGACCACGAGGATGCAGGCCACGATGAGGAGCATCATCACGATGAAGAGGAAACCGAATATGATGAGCATATCTGGCTGTCCTTGCAGAATGCGGAAATCTGTGTGAATATCATCTCCGAAAAGCTATCTGAAAAAGATCCTGTTAATAAAGAGGTTTACACAAACAATGCTATGCAATACAATAGTGAATTGAAATCTCTTGATGAAAAATACCGGGATGTCGCGGAAAACGCAGACGTAAAAACACTGCTGTTTGCAGACCGTTTCCCGTTCCGCTATTTAACGGAAGATTACGGACTTGATTATTATGCGGCTTTTATCGGCTGTTCCGCCGAAACGGAAGCAAGTTTCGAAACCGTTACTTTCCTGGCAAACAAGACGGATGAGCTTGGCCTTAAGCATATACTTGTGATTGAAAGCAGTGACGGTAAAATCGCAGAAACCGTTATTTCCAATACAAAAGAGAAAAACCAGCAGATTTGCAGAATGGATTCCCTGCAATCGGTAACCGCAAAGGATAAGGAAAGCGGAGTAACGTATCTGTCCGTTATGCAGAATAATCTGGAGGTATTAAAAGAAGCACTGTCGCAGTGAAAGGAATGAAATGATTACAAAGTTATTTTATTACATGCAGTTTCCTTTTGTTCAATACGCCGTCATTGTCGGCGTATTGATTGCGTTGTGTTCGTCTCTTCTGGGCGTGACACTTGTGCTGAAGCGTTTTTCGTTCATCGGGGACGGACTGTCTCACGTGGCATTTGGCGCTATCGCAATTGCTTCTGTATTAAAGCTTTCCAACAATATGCTGCTGGTACTCCCGATTACCATAATCAGCGCAATCTTACTTCTTCGTACGGGGCAGAACACGAAAATCAAAGGAGATGCGGCGATTGCGATGATTTCCGTCGGTGCGCTGGCATTCGGCTATCTGATTATGAATCTTTTTTCCGCATCTTCGAATCTGTCCGGTGACGTCTGCACGACGCTCTTCGGATCGACTTCCATTCTTACTTTGAAACCGCTTGATGTCTGGTTAAGCATCGGGCTTTCCGTTGTCGTAATTACTTTATTTATCCTGTTTTACAATAAAATCTTCGCCGTAACGTTTGATGAAAATTTCATGAGAGCTGCCGGAAGCAATGCCCAGGGTTATAATCTGCTGATAGCGGTCATTATCGCCGTAATTATTGTGCTTGCCATGAATCTGGTGGGATCGCTTCTGATTTCCGCCCTGGTTATTTTCCCGGCTCTTTCCGCGATGCGCCTGTTCCGCTCGTTTAAAAGCGTTACGATTTTTTCGGCAATCCTTTCGGTTGTATGCGCACTGACCGGAATACTGACCTCCATTCTGGCAGGAACACCGGTCGGATCGACCATTGTGGCGGTGGATGTCATTGCATTCGGAGTGTGCTGCCTCGTCAGTGCGGTATGCAGAAGACAGGCTTAACCGGATACGGAAAGCCCCGGACAGACTTTATTTATTTTTAACTTTTATTTTATAAGGAAATAATGGGAAACAAATAATGGGAAACAAAAACTTATTAAAACCAAAGAAAAATAAACGTATGAATAAATATTCATTGAAGAAGCAAATGACGGCTCTTTTCGCAGGCTGTACGGTTCTTGTTTTTCTTGCGGGCTGCAGCACTTCCGGCGGCAAACTGAATACTTCGAAGACACCCGGTGTAAATGATGTCCTGGAAGCACAGATTGCCGAAGAAGAATCGAAAAAAGAAGCGGAAAATTCAGATATAATCTCATCGGAAGGATTGGAGACCGCATCGGAAGAAGCATCGGGAAGCGGAGAAGAACAGGCGATTCCGGGTACATTAACGGACGGTGCACCCGAACCCGGGGAAATAACTTCCGAGGTGGTTTTAAGTACAACGGAGGGAATCGATGTGGATTTGACGATTCTATCCTCTACCATGGTATACTCACAGGTGTATGACATGGTCAGCAAACCGGAAGATTATGAAGGAAAAATCATCCGAATGCAGGGTTATGTCGGTTCCTATGAGGATACGTTAACCGGAAATAAATATTACGGCTGCATCATTCAGGATGCAACGGCATGCTGTGCACAGGGAATCGAATTTGTTTTAAGCGACGGGCAGGAGTATCCGGCCGACAACGAGGACGTTACGGTAACCGGTGAATTCAGTACTTATGAGGAAGACGGATTCATTTACTGTACATTAAAAGATGCCAGACTGGAGCCGTGAGAGGCGCGGGTCAAAAAAAGAGGACGAAGATGAAAAAAAGAACATTGTATTTCGGAATAGCGGGAGCAGGTGCCGTGCTTTTCCTTTTATTGATTGTTTTACTGAAAACCGTGGATGTTGCGGCGGCCGGACCGGCGGGAACCAGTGTGGGGTTTTCCCATATCAATGCATCCTTTCAGGCGGCACATACTTTCAATAAGACCTTTTATACCATCAGCAAACTGCTGGGTGTCGTGACGCTTGCGATGGCGGCATTCTTTGCCGGTGCGGGTGTGGTTCAGTGGATTACGAGAAAGAAACTTCTGAAGGTGGATTTGGAAATCCGGCTTCTCGCAGTGCTTTATGCGGCAATACTTGTACTTTACGTATTTTTTGAAAAAGTAATTATCAATTACCGTCCGATGATTATGCCGGACGGGGATGCACCGGAGGCATCTTTCCCGTCGACGCATACCTTCCTGGTCTGCATGATTATGGGAAGCGCAATTTTTGCATTCCGTAAAATGATTCAAAACGATATGTTAAGGCTCATCGTTCAGATACTCTGCGGTGTAATCATTGTTGTCATGATTGTCACCAGGCTTCTTTGCGGGGTACACTGGCTGACGGATATTCTCGGCGGAATTTTACTGAGTACGGCGCTTGTATTTGCCTACGCCGGAGTGGTTACGAAGGATAAAAAACATAAAGGGAAACACTGATGGCAATAAAACCAAAGTATAAAACCAAACAGAGGGAAGAACTTCTTGCATATCTCGAAACCATGCCGGGAGAGCATATTACGGCGGCGGATGTCTGCGATTACTTTAGGGGAAAAGGCGCACCGATTGCACAGGCGACGGTTTACAGACATCTGGAAAGCCTGGTGGATGAGGGGATTATCAACAAATACAATATTGATGCAAATACCCCTGCCTGCTTTGAATACATGAGGCCGCAGGACCACGAGGGAGCAACGGTCTGCTATCACTGCAAATGTGAAAAATGCGGGAAACTCATTCACATGCACTGTGAGGAAATGCAGGAGATGGCGGAGCATCTCTTAAAAGAGCATTCGTTTACACTCGATCCGAAACGCACGATTTTATACGGTCTCTGCGAGGAGTGCGCGAATCTTTCATAAAGCAGGGTTCAAAACATCACACGAAAAGAGTACAGCATGAGTTTTATTGAAGCAAAAAACTTAAGCGTCGGCTACGAAAAAGAAGTCGTCGCGGAAAATATCAGCTTCGCCGTGGAAGAGGGCGATTATCTTTGCGTGGTCGGAGAGAACGGCTCCGGAAAGAGTACCCTGATGAAAACCCTTCTTCGTCTGCAGAAACCGCTTGCCGGAGAAATCCGCATCGGTGCGGAGGGAAAAGGGAAGGAAATCGGATATCTTCCGCAGCAGACCGTTGTGCAGAAGGATTTTCCGGCATCCGTAAAGGAAATCGTGTTGTCCGGATTTCAGAAAAAATGCGGACTGCGGCCGTTTTATAACAAAGAAGAAAAACGGGAAGCCGAAGTCAACATGGAACGGATGGGCATTTCGGAGCTGCAGAACAGATGCTATCGGGATTTATCCGGAGGGCAGCAGCAGAGAGTTCTTCTTGCAAGGGCGCTTTGCGCGGCGGGTGATTTGCTTTTGCTGGACGAGCCGGTCTCGGGACTGGATCCCAGGGTGACCGCGGATATGTATGAGCTGATTGAAAGCCTTAATAAAGAAGGCATTACGATTATTATGGTATCCCATGACATCGGGGCGGCAATCCGGTATGCAAGTCATATTCTGCATATCGGGGAGACGATTTTCTTCGGAACAAAAGAGGAATACCTGGAAAGCCCGGAAGGAAAGTACTTCCTTGCAAGACAGAAGGAGTCCCGGGAGGAAAAAACAGATCATTCCGGGAGTGAATATTCCGCATAAAGCGGTTAATTGATAAAAGAGTTAAGTGTGAAAGGGAAACAGCATGAAAATCATCGACATTCTGAACCGGAAAAACATGTCACTTTCGTTTGAGGTTTTTCCTCCGAAAAAGGAAAGCAGTTTTGAAACGGTAAAAGCAACCGCGGAAAAAATCGCAGCCAACCGTCCTGCATTTATGAGTGTAACGTACGGAGCCGGCGGCGGAACGAGCCGGTACACGCTTGATATCGCAAAGGATATCGAGGCGGTTCATCAGGTTCCGACCCTGGCGCATCTTACATGCGTTTCTTCTTCCCGTGAGACGGTGAAGGAAAAAATCGAGGAAATACATGCCATGGGGCTTCAGAATATCATGGCACTTCGCGGGGATCTGACACCGGAACTCGAAAAGACGGATTCTTCCACGTGGGATTACCGCCATGCCGTAGAACTGGTTCGCGAGATTAAGGAAAGCGGCCACGATTTCTGCATCGGAGCGGCCTGCTATCCGGAGGTTCATCCCGACAGCGCAAACCAGAGGGAGGATATTTTTTACCTGAAGGAAAAAGTGGATGCGGGCGTTGATTTTCTGACCACACAGATGGTATTTGACAATAATCTGTTCTTTAATTTTCTATATAAAATCAGGGAAGCCGGCATTACCGTGCCCGTTCTTCCCGGAATCATGCCGATTACGAATGCGAACCAGGTGGAGCGTGCCATCAAACTTTCCGGTTCCTTTATGCCGCAGCGTTTCAAATCAATCGTTGATTATTTCGGATCCGATCCGGATGCCATGAAGCAGGCCGGAATCGCTTATGCCACGGACCAGATTATCGATTTATATGCGAACGGCATTACAAATGTACACGTATATTCCATGAATAAGCCCGATGTTGCGGAAGCAATCATGAATAATCTGTCCGCAATTTTATGGAAGGATTTCGGTGTGAAGTAATCTCCCGGAAAATGCCCCGCTTCTTGATAAAATCCGCAAAATATAGTAGAATGAATTTTGTATGAGTACAGAATACGGAATCCTTTTTACGGGATTTGAAGCGGGAGGGTATATTTTTGAATATAGCCCAGAGTATCGAAATCGAAAAAAGAATGCACTATATTGCGAGCATGCGGCCTATTTTAAATAAGCGTGCTCTTTTTTCCGATACGACTTCTTCATTTGTGACGCCGACCGAGCCGGAAGCCGGCGAGACGGTCAGTATCCGGTTCCGTACAGGAAAAAATAACGTGGATCTTGTCAATCTCATGGTAAAGGGCGAGGCGCTTACCATGAAGAAATGCAATTCCGACGACTATTTTGATTTTTATGAATGTGAGCTTACCATGCCGGAGGAAACCCTGGAGTACTATTTCGAGGTGAAGGTCGGCAAAATCTGCTTTTTCTATAATGCCAGAGGCATTACCAAGGAATTGCAGGATTACTATATGTTTCGGATTATTCCCGGTTTCCATACGCCGAAATGGGCGAAGGGAGCCGTCATGTATCAGATCTATGTGGACCGCTTTTATAACGGCGATCCCACCAATGACGTGGAGTCCCACGAATATCTTTATTTAGGTGATTATTCCGAGCAGGTAACCGACTGGAACAAATACCCGGCACAGATGGGTGTGCGGGAATTTTACGGCGGGGACCTGCAGGGTGTTCTGGACAAAATGGATTATCTTGAGGATCTCGGTATCGACGTCATTTATTTCAATCCGCTTTTTGTTTCCCCGTCCAACCACAAATACGATATTCAGGATTATGATTATATCGATCCCCATATCGGTAAAATCGTGGATGACAGAGGGGAACTCTTACGCGACGATCAGCGTGAAAACCGTTTTGCAACCAAATATATCAACCGTGTGGCAAACAAGGCGAATCTGGAAGCTTCCAACGAACTGTTTGCAAAGCTTGTCGAAGAAGCTCACCGAAGAGGTATCCGGGTTATTCTGGACGGCGTGTTCAATCATTGCGGTTCCTTCAATAAGTGGCTTGATAAAGAAAGAATTTACGAGGACCAGAAGGGATATAAAAAGGGCGCGTACATTTCCAAGGACAGCCCGTATCACGATTATTTCCGCTTCTATCACGATGAATGGCCCTATAACCATACCTATGACGGCTGGTGGGGGCATGATACTCTGCCGAAACTGAATTACGAAGGCAGCAGGGAATTATACGATTATATCCTTTATATTGGGAAAAAATGGGTATCCCCTCCGTATAACGCAGACGGCTGGAGGCTTGACGTGGCCGCGGATCTGGGGCATTCTCCGGAATTCAATCACCGGTTCTGGAAGGATTTCAGAAAGGCCGTTAAAGAAGCAAATCCCGATGCAGTTATCCTGGCGGAGCATTACGGAACGCCGAGAGAGTGGTTAAAGGGCGATGAGTGGGATACGGTTATGAACTATGATGCTTTTATGGAACCGGTTACCTGGTTTTTGACCGGTATGCAGAAGCACAGCGACGATTACCGGGAGGATCTGCTCGGCAACTCCGGTTCATTCTGGGGAGCAATGGAACATCACGGCACGAATTTTACCTATCCGTCCCTGATGGTTTCCATGAACGAACTCAGTAACCACGATCATTCCAGATTCCTTACCAGGACAAATCACAAGGTCGGAAGAATGCATACCCTCGGAAGCCATGCTGCCGAGGAGGGTGTAAATAAAGCCGTTTTGAGGGAGGCCGTCGTCATGCAGATGACATGGCCGGGAGCCCCGACCATTTACTACGGCGACGAGGCGGGTGTCTGCGGATTTACGGATCCCGACAACAGAAGAACGTATCCCTGGGGCAATGAGGATCATGAGTTAATCCGTTTCCACAAGGAAATGATCCGGATTCATAAAGAACACAGGGAACTTCGCACGGGATCGCTTATGAAGCTTGGTGCGGACTATAATTTTATCGCGTACGGACGATTCAAACTCGGACACCAGACGGTGGTGCTTGTAAATAACAATCACTATGACGTTGAGAAAAAAATCAGTGTCTGGGAACTCGGCGTACACAAAAATTCAATGTTTACGCAGGTTATGATGACCTTTGACTCCGGCTTTACGACCGATCCGATGGAGGTTTCGGTGGAGAAGGGTTGTATTCAGGTGCATATGCCGCCGTTTTCCGCAATGGTTATCTGCGGTAACGACAAACTGAAGTGTGAGAATTTAGACACCCCGTATGCACTGGGCGTTCCGGATATAGATATTCCGGAGGATGCGCTGGGAATGCGCTTCTTATCCGGTAAGGAGGTTCGTGACAAGAGCTTTACGGATATGAAGATTCGCGAAAGAAAGAAGAAGAAGGAGAAGGAATTCAGGCAGATTAAGAATAAAATCCTGAAAGCCGAAGGGGTAAAAAAAGAAACGGGGGACGATTCATGATTACAAAGCAGATAATCCAGACCTGTCTTGATGATTTGAAGGAACTTACCAAAGTTGAATTTGCGGTAATTGATACACAGGGTATTGTGCTTGCCGGAAATTTTGAGAAGGATAACTACGACGTGGAAATGATGAAATCCTTCTTTGAATCACCCGCTGACAGCCAGATTATCGGCGGCAATTACCTGTTCAAGGTAATGGAAGATGATGAGCCGGTGTATGTGCTGATTTCCCACGGCAATCAGTCCGAGGGATACGTGATGGGTAAAATCGCCGTAAACCACCTTGAGCAGCTGCTGGTGGCTTACAAGGAACAGTTCGATCACACGAATTTTATCCAGAATCTTTTGCTGGATAATCTTCTTCTGGTGGATATCTACAATCAGGCAAAGAAGCTCGGAATCCCGCAGAAAGCAAGGCGCGTGGTCTTCATGGTGGAGGTTTCTTCCGATGAGGGAAACGAGGCGCTTCATGCCATCAAGACGGCATTTTCCGAAAAAATGGACGACTATTCGCTTGCCGTTGAGGAAAACGGAGTCATTCTCGTGCATACCCTGGAGGATGACGAAAAGGCCGAGGATATGATGAATATCGCCGGCATGCTGGAAGATCTGATGAATACGGAAGTTATGCTGAAGGCAAGAATATCCTACGGAACCATTGTCGAGGAAATCAGGGAACTTTCGAAATCCTATAAGGAAGCGAGAATGGCGCTTGACGTCGGCAAGATTTTCTACAGTGAGCAGAGAGTTCACTCCTATGACGCACTGGGAATCGGCCGTCTGATTTACCAGCTTCCCGCAAATTTATGCAAGCTTTTTATTGAAGAGATTTACGGAGAAAATCTTCCGAAAGAAGTGGATGAGGATATTCTTCATACGGCGACGGTCTTTCTGGACAACAACCTGAACGTTTCCGAGACTGCCCGCCAGCTTTACATTCACAGAAATACACTGGTTTACAGGATTGAGAAACTGAAATCGGCAACGGGACTGGACGTGCGTATTTTCGATGACGCGCTGACATTCAAGATTGCGACCATGGTTTCAAGTTATATCCAATATATCGAGAAACAGTAGGAGAATTATGGAAATACACGGATTTAACAAAACCACATTGCTGGACTATCCGGAACATGTGGCATGTACGGTATTTACGGGGCATTGCAATATGCGATGCCCGTTTTGTCATAACGGGGATCTGGTGCTGATGCCGGGCGGACAGCCTGCGGTATCGGAAGAGGAATTCTTCGCATTTTTAAACAAGAGAAAAAATGTCCTGGAGGGAGTTGCGATTACGGGCGGAGAACCGACACTGCAAAAGGACCTGCCGGTGTTTATCGCAAAGATTAAAGAGACGGGTCTTTTGGTAAAGCTTGATTCCAACGGAATGAAGCCGGAGATTTTAAGAACCCTGATTGAGGAAAAACTTGTGGACTACCTGGCGATGGATATCAAGTCTGACAAGGCACATTACGGCGAGTGCACGGGACTTCCGGGGATTGATCTGAAGCCCGTGGAGGAAAGCGTCAGTCTCCTGATGGAGAACCGGGTGCCTTATGAATTCAGGACTACGGTGTTAAAACCTTTTCACAACAGGGAGACGTTCGAGGGAATTGCGGACTGGATCGGAGGGTGCGAGAGGTATTTTCTGCAGTCCTATGTTGATTCCCACAGAATTCTGAGGGATTTTCTGCCGGATGAGGAAAAGGCAAAGTACCCTGCGGAGTTTACGGCATACACCCCGGAGGAGATGAAGGAGTTTGAAATGCTTCTTTTAAACCGGGGAATGAAGAGCGTACACGTAAGGGGCATCGCGGAGTGAAGAGCGTTCAACTAAGGGGCATCGCGGAGTGAAAAAAGGAAGAATTTTCCCTGCCGGAAGGGTATGAGAAGTGCTTTTCGGGAGGCTGGTTTTCGGAAAGAATGGAAAGCGGCAGGCCGGGTGATATGAGATGTAATTTATGTCCGAGAAAATGTAATATTGAGCGACCGGAGCATGCGGGTGAAACGGTAAGAAATTTTTGCGGCGAAGGAAATACCATGCGTATTTCCCGCGCCGCTTTGCATTTCTGGGAGGAACCCTGCATCAGCGGAAGCCGCGGAAGCGGGGCGGTATTTTTTACCGGCTGTAATTTAAAATGCATCTACTGCCAGAATGCGGCGATTTCCGAAAACGGGAAAGGCCGGGAAGTAAGTCCCGAAGAGCTTTGTGAGATTTTCTTTGATCTGAAAAAGCAGGGGGCGAACAACATCAATCTTGTGACACCGTCCCATTTTGTGCCGGGGATTGTTTCGGCAATCAGGCTCTCGAAGGAGAGGGGATTTGACCTGCCTTTTGTCTGCAATTCTTCTGCGTACGAATCCGTGGAAACCTTAAAAATGCTGGACGGACTGATTGACATTTACCTTCCGGATTTTAAGTACACGGATACGACGATGGCCGCAAATTATTCGCATGCAAAGGACTATCCCGTTGTCGCGAAAGCTGCAATTGCAGAGATGATGCGGCAGGTACCGTTTCCGTTTTTTGATGCGGAAAAGACGGGAACGGAGGAGCCAAAGGAGGAATACCGGATTATGAAAAAAGGGGTTATTATCCGGCATCTTGTGCTGCCTCTCGGGGTAAAGAATTCTCTTGCGGTGATTGATTACTTAAATGAAACTTACGGTCCTTCCGTATATATATCCGTCATGAGCCAGTATACACCGCTTTATGACGTGCCGGGTGCTCTGACGGAGGCACAGAGAAAAAGGCTTTCGGCATTTCCGGCGCTTCACCGGAAGGTAACGAAACGGGAGTATGAGAAAGTGCTTTCCCACTGCATGGAGCTCGGGCTTGAGAACGTGTTTATACAGGAGGGAGATGTGGCGAAGGAAAGTTTTATTCCGCCGTTTTGAGCCCCCCGGTTCATTTGTCGCTTCACAGGCGACCGCAGGGTCCGTACAAAATCATATACTTATCTCAACAAAATACAAAACACGAAAGCCGAAAGGCGGATAAGGAGGCAGTATATGAAGAAGGGACTTACGGAAGTAGTATTTATTTTAGACAGAAGCGGATCCATGTCGGGACTGGAAGCGGACACCATCGGAGGCTTCAACTCCATGCTCGAAAAACAGAAAAAGGAAGAAGGAGATGCCGTTCTCTCCACGGTCCTTTTCGACGACAGAACGGAAATCCTCTATGACAGACTTTCTGTCAGCAAGGCAGAACCGCTTACCGACAAACAGTATTATGTCAGAGGCTGCACGGCACTTCTTGATGCAGTGGGCGGCGCAATCGAGCATATTGCAAAGGTGCAGAAAGAACTGCCGGAAGAGGAAAAACCGGAGAAGACGCTCTTTATCATCACCACGGACGGAATGGAAAATGCGAGCCGTCACTACGACTATGCAAAGGTAAAGAAACTCGTGGAGAAGAAGAAAAAGAAACACGGCTGGGAATTCATTTTCCTGGGTGCCAATATTGATGCAGTCGAAGTGGCCGGCAGATTCGGCGTTGCAAAGAACCGCGCGGTCCGTTATGAGTGCGACGGAGAAGGTACGAGGCTGAATTTTGAGGTTATGTCCAAAATGGTAAGCTGCGCGCGTACATGTGACAGCAGCGCAACCTTGCAGGCTGCCCTGGACGATGAGGAAATCCTGGAGCCGATTACCCGGCACTATAAAGAAAGCATCAAAAAGAAAAAACATCAGTGATATTTTTTAAACACGGGAAAGATGAGTCAAATTGATTTTTCTTCCGATAAGGAATACAATAAAAGATACCCCGAAACAGTGAGGTATCTTTTTTGATGCAGGTTTAATATTCATTAAAAAAAGAAGGAAGAAGAGACATTCCGGCAGGGATAACTTCAGGGGTATTTAAGAAAGGGGAAAACCATGAACGAAAATATTGTAAAGAGAAACGAGCTGCTTGCAAAGACCGTGATCAAGGGGCTGGAATCCAGAAACATGACCGGATACTATGCCGCTACAAAGGAAGAGGCTTTAAAAAAGGCGCTTGAACTGATTCCGAAGGGAAGTTCGGTTTCGATGGGCGGTGCAATGAGTGTACATGAGATCGGTCTTTCCGATGCACTGAAAACGGAGGAGTACAATTTTATCGACCGCGACGCATATGAGGACAAACGTGCGGCCATGCTTGCGGCATACGACGCGGATTTCTTTCTGTCGAGCTGCAATGCGCTTACCTCGGACGGGATTTTAGTCAATATCGACGGAAATGCAAACCGTGTTTCCGCAATTGCCCAGGGACCGAAGAAAGTGCTGTTTGTTGTCAGCTTAAACAAGGTCTGTCCGGATCTTGACTCGGCAATGAAGCGTGCAAGAAACGTTGCTGCGCCGGTAAATGTGCAGAGATTCGGCTTAAAGACACCGTGTGCCTCCACGGGAACCTGTATGGACTGCAAGAGTCCGGATACGATTTGCTGTCAGTTTCTGATTACGAGATTTTCAAGACATAAGGACAGAATTCACGTGATTTTAGTCGGAGAAGATCTCGGATTTTAAAAGTAAGCCGGGGACGGAAGAAGAAAGGCGAACAACGAACAAAAGACCGGCATTTCTGCCGGTCTTTCTTAATAGGGATGAAAAAAGGAGTTATTACAAAGCTTCCGCTTTTATTACCGCGTCTTCCAGAGTCATTCCCGCATAATCCTGCGCGCGAAGAATCCGGCCGGATTTTTTATCGGTCATAAATGCACCGACCAGAACACCGGGAAGCGCACTTTCCGGGGAATTCGGGGCATTGGGGCCGCCGAGTTCGGTACGGCACCATCCGGGATCGACTAAATTAATCATGACATCGCTGCCTTCCACCTTGCTTCCGAGGTCGATTGTGATTTTATCAAGAGCTGCCTTCGCAGCGGAATATCCTGCCTGTTCCGGCTCCAGTGCAATGCCGCTCGTTGTATTGACGATTCGGCCGAAACCACGTTCCATCATTCCGGGAAGGAAATGATAGCAGATCATCGCGGGTGCAATCGTGCAGACCTGAAAACTGACGGTATAATCGGAAACGGGGGTTTTGCAGTAGTCGGTACGGTATGCGATCTGCAGCCCGGCATTGTTACAGACTACGTCCACCTGCACGCCCAGGGCATCAATGTCTTTTAACATTTGTTCCACACTTTCGGGGTCCGACAATTCCGCAGAGACGGCGTATGCGTTCGCACCGAGAGAGCGTACCTCTTCGGCAATTTTCTCACTTTTTTCAAGGCTTCTGGAATGAAGAATCAGATTGCAGCCTCTCTTCGCCAGTTCGATGGCGGATAAATATCCGAGGCCTCTGGTGGCTCCGGTTAAAAGTACCCATTTTCCTTTTAAATCAAGCATGATAATTTCCTTTCTTTTGTAACGGTGCCTGACCCCATTACACTGTGTAATGGTGCCTGACCCCATTAAGCATAGCATCACGGATTATCCGGCTCTATAAAAAACGGAACCAAAAATAGAACAAATCTATCCTTTCCGTCAAATCAAAGCAGTACGGTTTTGGTTGCAAGCTTATCCGCGAACGCCTTATCATGCTCAACAATCAGCATGGTCGGAGCATAAGTTTCAATCAGCTTTTCAATCTGCATTCTGGAAAAGACGTCGATATAATTCAGCGGCTCGTCCCAGATATAAAGGTGCGCAGGCGTGATCAGGCTCGACGCAATCAAAACCTTCTTTTTCTGCCCTTCGGAATAATCCTCCATATTCTTTTCAAACTGCACCCGTTCCAAATCCAGCTTGCGAAGAAGCGATAAAAGGAGCGTAAAATCAAGCCCGTTTTCTTCAGCATAATCCTTTAAACTTCCGCGTAGATGCGAGGTATCCTGACTGATATAGGAGATAATCAGGCCGCTCGCAGGCGCAAGTGTTCCCGTAACGGAGTAATTCACAAATCCGCCGTCTCCTGCTCCGTCGTCAAAAGCCCGGTCGGAAGCATTTGCAAGGAGAACCGCTTTAATAAAACTCGATTTTCCGCAGCCGTTTCCGCCCTGCAGAAACACTCTTTCCCCGCTGCGGATTTCGAAGGTCAGATTTTGTACTACAGGCGTAGTTGCATCGTTGTATTTCAAAGAAAAATCCCTGCATTCCAGAAGCCTTGCTTTATGATAAGTAAGGGGGTTCAGTTTTAAGTCACTTACATTCTCAATATCTTTCAGGAGACCTTCTTTTTCCTCAATTTCCTTATCAATCCGCTTCTCAAAGGATTTCACCCTTGCTTCCATTTTCTTGGTTTTTGCGCCGATGTAAGATCTTGTGGAAATATTCCGGTCGTTTTCTTTGAACGGATCAAAGCCGATTTTGGTGCCTTCGCTTTTGCTCGCCCAACGGCCGACCCTGTCTGCGGAAGCCTTCAGTTTGTTTATTTCTTTCCGGTGTTTTTCGTTTTCCGAAATTGCAAAACTGTCCGCGCGTTTCTTATTCTCCCACCAGCTTGAAAAATTTCCGGCCTGGACTTCTATGGATGCGCGGGAGAGTACCAGAACATGGTCCGACACCGCATCCAGAAGGTCGCGGTCATGCGAAACCAGAATAAAGCCTTTCTTTCCGGAAAGGTATTCCCGGATGATTTCCCTCGCATTCCGGTCCAGATGATTGGTCGGTTCATCGATTAAAAGAAAACTGTTCCCGCCGGAGAATAATACTGCCAGCATCACTTTTGTACGTTCCCCGAAACTCAGGGTTTTGAAGGGCCTGTAGAGTATTTCGGAATCGCAGTGAAGGTCGTTTAATTCCATTAAGACTTTCCACGATTCCACTCCCGGCTTCCATTTTTCCATCAGGGAATCCGCGCATTCTTCCAAATCCTCATTTTGTACGGGATACGGAAAATAGTCGAAAACCGTATCGGTTGAAATGCTGCCGCTATACTCCAGCTCGCCCGAAAGCAGTTTTAAAAACGTGCTTTTTCCTTTGCCGTTCCGCCCGATGAAACCGAGTTTCCAGTCCGTATCAATCTGAAATGAAACATCCTCAAAAATCGGATCAGAGCTTCCTTCATACGTGAAGGAAAGATTACTTACCTGAATCAGTGCCATTTTACCGCCTTTCTGCCTTTGCGGGACGCTTGCGTTATCCGTTCGGAAAAAGGATTCCGAATAAATAAATCCGCTTCAGCCTGTGCGGAAGCGGATTTTTTTCGGGATTGTTTTTACTGCCTGGGATTCGCCGGTATTTTATCCTGTCGGTTGGACCGGTCGTAGGGTTTGTCTGCAACAGACGATATATCTTCAGGAAATAAAAAAGTAAGGATTCAGAAAATCCGTCGACAATCCGTTTCCACACACAATAATCCCGCATCCGGGCCTTAAATCATACTGTGTACATGAAAACCAAATTATCGAATTATCATTCCTTCACCTTACACTTTCGTGTTCTTTCTAAATATTTTCCGGTTTGTACCGGTCGCTTGCATCATAACACGGGACCTTTTTTTTGACAAGCATTTTCTTTATTTTTACCGTCGAAACTCCGGAAAATATGAAATAAATGGGCCGTTTTTATACACTTTACGGGCTTAATGTGGTAGCATAAATATATGTATTTTTATTTTAAATCCGACGGTTACGGAAAATGAAAAAATAAAAGATACAGGAGGCTGGAACGGTATGTTTGGCAGCAAATCGGCAAAAAATCATGAAGCGGAAGAACGGGTGCGAAGCCTGCAGCGGGAACTGGAGGAAATGAAAGAAAGCCTGGAGCAATCCCGGGCAGAGTTTGATGCGGTCAACCGTTGTACGCATCTGGGAATATGGAAAGCTTTTTATGATGAAAAAGGCAATCAGACCAATGTGGTTTTTACGGACGAATTTCGAAGGCTCCTGGGATTTACCGGGGAAGAACTGCCGGATGACATTGAAAAATTCGGAGCATTAATTCATCCGGACGAGAAGAAAAAAGTGTTTGCAATCTTCGATGCGGCGGCTTCGGACCGGAGCGGGAAGACCCGGTATGATACGGAATACAGGCTGCTTACGAAATCGGGAGAGTACAAATGGTTCCATGCAACCGGAGAGGTGATCCGGTATGAAAACGGATTGCCGAAAGAGTTTATCGGAACATTTTCCGATATTGACAGCCAGAAAAAATCGGCAGAGATTTTTGAACACGATGCAAGGCGCCAGAAAGCCGTTGACCAGATGATGCTTGAGGGCAGCTGGAGCATGGACCTTACAAAATATGCAATAGACGATGTGAATTCGCCGATGGTTTATTCGGACCAGTTTAAGCGGATTCTCGGATATGAGCCGCATTCCGGGGATTTTCCGGATGTGATGGGAACCTGGATTACGAGGATCCATCCGGATGATGTGGGGATTGCGTCGGAAGCGATACAAAAGCAGCTTGCCGATTCAACCGGACGAACCGTGTTTGATATGGAATACAGGGTTCGCCATAAATCCGGAGAGTACATCTGGCTGAGGGCATCCAGCTATGTCGTCTGGTCGGATGACAGGGTTCCGGTGATGGCAGCGGGAACGATTCTTGATATCTCGAAGCAGAAGAAAAATCAGGTATGGTTTGAGGAAGAGATGGAGCCGAACATAGAATCACTCCGTGCCGGTATTGCGGAAATTGCCGCAAACGTGGAGAAGGCGACACAGCAGATGCAGGAGGTTTCCGGAAAACAGGAGGAAGTAACGAATGCCGCAAATGAAATTGAGAATGCGGTGAACGACTCCATGGAAATCATCGGAAGCATTCAGAATATCACGCGACAGACAAACCTGCTTTCGTTAAATGCATCGATTGAAGCGGCGAGAGCGGGAGATGCCGGAAGAGGTTTTTCCGTGGTTGCGTCGGAGGTACAGTTATTGTCGAATTCCACGAAGGAAACCACGGAACATATTTCCGAGAGACTGACGAACGTAAATGAATCCGTCAAAGGAATTCTGGCGAAAATCAACCAAATCAGCAAAAGCATTGCGGACGAAAGCGAGGAAATGCTGATTATCAACAAAACCGTTGAAGAACTTCATGCTGCGGCAAATGAAATTGCGCAGATGGCAGAGAGTCTGTATAAGTAAAAGATTCTGTAAAAGTAAAAGAGCCTGTAAAAGTAAAACGGGAATATGCGTTGGAAACGATGCTGTTTACGGAGGGGCAAAAGCCTCTCCGTTTTTATTTTTTCAATCTTTTCCGGCGGGGACAATTTAATCCTTTCCGGCGGGGACAATTTTTGACAAAAGAGTCAAAAAATGGTATTTTTTAAAGGATTATGGGTACATTTCAGGGACTGAAAACGAAATGTAACCGGATAAGTTGAAATGAATGGATTTAAGGAGGACGTTCCGGTGAGTAACGGAAGCGTTTTTGTGGGTGTGGACATCGGCTCGACGACGGCAAAGCTCGTCATCAGAGACGGTGAGGAAATCATATATAAAAAATACGAGAGACACTATTCGCAGGTGCGCACCAAAACCCTGCAGATGCTGGAGGATGCGAAGGAGTATCTGGAAGGAAAAGAGATTAAAATCGCAATTTCCGGATCTGCCGGACTCGGTGTTGCGGAGGCTGCGGGAATCAGTTTCGTGCAGGAAGTATATGCGACATACGCGCTGGTAAAAGAGAAAGAGCCGGGGACGGATGCGGTCATCGAGCTCGGCGGGGAAGATGCAAAAATCATTTTCCTGAAGGGCGGCGTGGACGAGCGTATGAACGGAACCTGCGCGGGCGGTACCGGAGCATTCATCGACCAGATGGCGACACTTCTTAACGTAACGCCCGATGAACTGGACGAATTAAGTCTTCAGTGCGGCAAGATTTATCCGATTGCATCCCGTTGCGGCGTGTTTGCAAAGACCGACATTCAGCCTTTAATCAATCAGGGCGTGCAGAAAAGCGACATTGCGGCAAGTATCTATCAGGCAGTGGTTAACCAGACCATTTCCGGATTGGCACAGGGAAGAAAAATAGAAGGAAAGGTCGTATTTCTTGGCGGCCCCCTTTACTATAACAAGGGCCTTCGAAAGAGCTTTCAGGACACCCTGAAACTGGATGACGAACATGCGATATTCCCGGACTATGCGTTAATCAGCGTGGCACTCGGGGCTTCGATTTTTGCATCGAACCAGCAGGAAAGCAGTACGTATGAGGACATTATTTCCGCAATCCGGGCAACTCTTTCGGGAAAAACCACGGTAAACACGATGGCGCCTCTTTTTGCATCCCGGGCAGAGCGCGAAGAATTCAAGGCGCGCCATGCAAAAGAGAATGTTGAATATGCCGATATCTCAAGCTATACGGGGGATGCGTATCTCGGAATCGACTGCGGGTCCACGACGACAAAGCTTGTTTTAATGGGAGCAAACAAGGAAATACTCTGGTCCTATTATGATTCCAACAAGGGCAATCCGGTGGATGTCGTAAAAAACCAGTTAATTGAAGTACGTACCCTTTGCGGCGACCGGATTACGATTCGGGGAAGCGGAGTTACGGGCTACGGCGAGGAACTGATTTTAAACGCATTCCACGTAGACAAGGGGCTCGTTGAGACCATGGCACATTTCATGGCGGCAAAGCAGTTTGAGCCGGATGTGGATTTTATCCTGGATATCGGCGGGCAGGACATCAAATGTATCAAGATAAAAAATAACGCCGTCGACAGCATCATGTTAAACGAGGCCTGTTCCTCGGGTTGCGGCTCGTTTATTGAAACCTTTGCAAAATCAATGGGCTACAAGGCCCCGGAATTTGCACTCCTGGGACTTGAGGGAGATGCCCCGGTCGATCTCGGCTCGCGCTGTACGGTATTCATGAACTCGTCGATTAAGCAGGCGCAGAAGGACGGCGTTTCCGTTCAGAATATTTCCGCGGGACTTTCCGTGTCGGTTATAAAAAATGCAATCTATAAGGTGATCCGCGCCAATTCGCCGACGGAACTCGGAGACCACATTGTGGTGCAGGGCGGAACATTTTTAAACGATGCGATTTTACGCGCATTTGAAAATGAAATCGGGCATCCGGTCACGAGACCGATGATTGCCGGAATCATGGGAGCCTACGGTGCAGCGATTTATGCGATGGAGTCGAAAGGAAAAAAGGTGCAGTCTGCGGACGGAAAATCCGCTGCGGAAGGTGCCCCTGACGATTCTGCGGCATCCACGCTGCTTACTCTGGAACAGCTTCGGAACTTTACACATACCTCGAAGGCGGCAGTATGCCCGGGTTGTACGAACCACTGTGCGCTGACGATTAATACCTTCTCGGACGGCGGAAAATTCATTTCCGGAAACCGCTGCGAGAAGATGAAAAACGGCGGCAGGAGAAAGGCCGAAGGCCTGAACCTGTATGAGTTTAAGCGTAAGAAACTGGAGGAAATGTTTGATTCGGACCGCCCCAAAGAGGGAGATGCGGATGCAGCCGGAAACAAGCTGACAATCGGCCTTCCGCTGCAGCTTGGAATGTATGACCTCGCACCGCTTTGGTACGGCTTATATACGGATTTGGGATTCCGCGTGGTATTCTCCGGATTTTCTTCGAGAAATACTTATCTCGCGGGACAGGACAGCATCCCTTCGGATACTGCATGCTACCCTGCGAAAATCATGCACGGGCATATCGTGAAACTGATTGAGGATGGTGTTGATGCGATTTTTGCACCGTGTCTTACCTATAATCTGGACGAAAATGCGGGCGACAACCACTACAACTGCCCGATTGTTGCATATTATCCGGAACTTCTGAAGGACAATATGGATATTTTAAAGGAGGTTACCTACTTCCAGCCGTTCCTGAATATCAATGATGAGAAGGAACTGGCACGCGAGCTTGCAATGCTGATGCCTGAGAAACTGGGAAAATTCACGGAGGCGCAGTATTTACATGCAATCCGTCACGGGTTTGATTTGTATCACCGGTATCATGAGGAAATCCGCAAAGAGGCGGACCGGATTGTTGAGGAAGCGCATAAACGCGGCATGCGTATCATGGTGCTTGCGGGCCGGCCGTATCATGTGGACCCGGAAATCAACCACGGTATCGACCTCCTGGCGGAAAGCCTTGGCTTTGCAATTATTACCGAGGACAGCATAGCATACCGGATCGGCAGGATTCCGACGAAGGTTTTAAACCAGTGGACGTATCACGCGCGCCTTTATTCCGCAGCGGAATACGTGACGGAACGCGACGATATGGAACTTGTGCAGCTGGTGTCTTTCGGCTGCGGTATCGACGCAATCACGTCGGACGAGGTGCGCTCGATTTTAGAGCGGAAGGGAAGAATCTATACGCAGATTAAAATTGACGAAATCAACAATTTAAGTGCGGTGAATATCCGGTTAAGATCGCTTCTCGGAGCGCTTGAGATGCGGGACAGGGAATAATATAATACAGAATAAAAAATACAGAATAAACCGGAAAAATACGGTTACAGGATTTGGTTAACAATGGATGAACAGGGCAGAATAGAATTTACAAAAGAAATGAAGAAGGATTACCGTATCCTGATTCCGACGATGCTTCCGCGTCACTTAAAGATGCTGGCGGCACTCTTAAATGCATACGGTTATCACGCGGAACTATTGGAAAACACGGGAAAGGAAGTCATCGACACGGGATTAAAATACGTTCATAACGATGCCTGCTATCCGGCAACGCTGGTAGTCGGACAGTTTATTTCCGCGCTCAACTCCGGGAAATATGATGTGCATAAAACCGCGCTTTTCTTCACTCAGACCGGCGGCGGATGCCGTGCATCCAATTATATTTCCTTAATACGAAAGGCACTTGTGAAAGCAGGTTACGGTTATATTCCGGTCATTTCCTTAAATTTTGTCGGTCTTGAGAAAAATTCCGGCTTTAAATTAAGTATTCCGATGATGCGGAGAATGTTGTATTCCGTTATTTACGGTGATGTGCTGATGGTACTCTGCAATCAGGTAAAGGCTCATGAAGTGCATAAAGGCGAAGCGGAAGCCATGGCGGATAAGTGGACGAAGCTGTGCGTGGAACAGTTAAAGAAGCCCGGGATTTTGCCGTATTCGAAAATCAAAAATACATATGTTGACATTATTCGTGATTATAAAACCATCGAGCTTGACGGAATCGAAAAAGTCAAGGTCGGGATTGTGGGCGAGATTTACGTGAAATTCTCTCCGCTGGCAAACCGCTTTTTGGAAAATTATCTGATTGAAGAAGGTGCGGAACCGAATATGGCCGGGCTTATGGATTTTGCCCTTTTCTATATTTACGGGCGTGTCCTGGAATATGACATGTACCGGATTCACAAAAAGAGCATCGGCATTCTGCGCCTTGCGTATAAGATTTTTGTCCAAAAGCAGCAGGATATTATCGATGCCATCCATAAAGAGAGCGATTTCGATGCGCCGACACCCTTTGCCCACACCGTTGCTTTAGCGAAACCCTATGTCAATTACGGGGTAAAAATGGGAGAAGGGTGGCTTTTGGTTGCCGAGATGGTGGAGCATATCGACCGGGGCACCAATAATATTATTATCACCCAGCCCTTCGGATGCCTGCCAAACCACATTGTTGGAAAAGGAGTCATGAAGGTTGTAAAGGAACGGAATCCGGGCGTGAATTTAATTGCGATTGATTACGATGCTTCGGCAAGTGAAATCAACCAGCAAAACAGAATCAAACTGCTTTTGGCGAATGCGAAGCAGGAGATATAAAGCGTCAGGCACAGATTGAGGGGGATTTATGACGGAACAGATTAACAGGAAATTTTACGAGGCAATTATAAACTTTGAAACAGACAGGGATGCCCGGCAGTATTATTACGAAACCCTCTATTCAAAAACGGGGCGCATTCTGTCCGATGGGAGAGAAGAAATCATAAAGAATGTAATTTTACGTGTTTACGGTGTACTTTTTTGTGAGGATTTAGACCTTGCGCCCGGTGCGGAAGCCGGTTTTGACGAGGTGGAGGCAACGGCGGACAGACTCTATATCGGCGAGGTCGGGTTTGATCCGGATCACTGGTACCGGATGCGCTATCATTTTTCGGTAATAGATGAAGACAATTTCGTGCGGTTTGCAGCGCTGGTAATTTCGGATTTAAAGGCGGGCGAATTGCATGAGGCAATGAAAGAAGACGGTGACATGCTGGTTGTCGGAGCTCTCGATCCGCTTTCCATGAGTGAGGATGAGAGAAAGAACCAGCAGATTTATACGGTGAATCTGCCCGGGGAAGGAGGCGCCGTTTGACTATTATTCTTGTGGAAAAAGAGAAAAAATCGCTTGTGTCAACCGAAAAAATAATTCGAAGTCTGGAAATGGATGCGGAGATCCTCTGTTTTGACAGCAGTCCCAAGGCTCTTGCAATTGCCAGAAAGAAACCGATTGATATAGCATTTCTGGATGTTCGTCTTAAAGAAATGGACGGACTGATTCTCGGAAGATATCTGAAAGCGTTAAACCCGAAAATCAATCTGATTTACCTGACGGATGAGCGTTCGGATGCTTTTGATGCCATGGAAATCCGGGCAAGCGGCTGCATTCTGATGCCGACGAAAAAAGGGGAAATTCAAAGGGAACTTTCGGAACTTCGAAATGCGCTGGATAAGAAAGGCGACCACACGGTGTTTGCCCATACGTTCGGCAATTTTGAACTCTTTGTGGACGGAAAACCCGTGGAATTTAAGTATTCCAAGACGAAAGAAATTCTGGCACTTTTAATCAATAACAGGGGTGCACAGACGACCAACGGGGAAATTATTGCATCACTTTGGGAGGATGACGATTCAAAAACATCGTATCTTTCGAATCTCCGCCAGGATTTGCAGAATACCCTGACCGACCTCGGGATCAGTCATATCATCACGAAAATGCGCGGGAGCATGGGAATCGTAAAAGAAGCGATTGAGTGTGACATGTATGACTGGCTGGAGAAAAAGAAAAAGTCCAGATATCAGTATCTCGGGGAATATATGAATCAGTACAGCTGGGCGGAATATATTCATGCGGAGCTGGATGAGATCAGTTACGGTCTGGATGACGAGTAAATGAAAAATCGCGGAACGAAGGTAATTGTAAAGAGATAAAGATAAAGTAAAAAGGTAAAGTATAAAGATAAAAAGAAAAACACCGGCGGAGTGCCGGTGTTTTTCAAGTCGCATTGGATTATATGTATGAAGAAGGAAATTCTTATCGGTTATTGTATGCCGCAAGTTTCCTAATAATGGCTTTCTCTTAAATCGTAAGATATACTGTTACTGATTGCCGGATAGAAGAAAGTCGAATCGTTGTCGGGATATAAAACTGCGTCATCATTTTTATAATTTGTGTCATTAATGCCGGCTGCACTGACGGGTACTGATGACATCATGAAAACGGATGTTCCGAAAACGGCCATTGCACTGATGATGAATAAGTTTAAGGTGTTTATGTTATTCTTCAAAATTCAGCTCTCCCCGTTATCCGTAGTTTTTCAAATCGTTATTTGTAAAGCGTTTTGTAAAGTGTGTTTTGTGATTTGTTGAATACATCCTATCACAGGGTATGTCACAGAACTGTCATACGGTTGTTTTGTGAAATTTTGTAATCTTCGGCTGATTTGGTATAATTGGGGTAATGTGTTTTTCCGGCTGTGATTTTATAAAAAGCCATAGCGTGTGAGGAAGATCGATAACGGAGGAATTAACGATGAATGATTACGTTCTTTTGATCAATTTAAAAAAAGTGCCGTATGAGGGTGAATTATACGCAGGAAAATATACTTTTTCGAGGGGAAATTACGGAATTGAAATATATGAGGACGGGGTCTGCGTACATAAGTATTTGAAAACGTATGCGGATTCCTGGACTTTTGAAAAAATCGGTACGGATTTGCATGATGCATTAAGAAAGGCGCATCTTCTTTATGCGCTGTGCGTCGGGAAGGGACTGACGGTCACGGAGTACAGGGTTTTACGAAACGGCAGATTGCTTCGGGCTGTCAACGGTCAGACATCGCCGGTTTTCCCGTTTGTATTTTCGACACTTGCCGGCAGGGATTTACTTTGTGAGTCTGCAGATGTCAGTTTTAACGGAGTGTTCAAAAATAAAGCAATTATGAATTATTTTACGTCCGGTACCAGAACGGACTTAAGGCTTGATAAGAGAGCGGTTGCGGTATATTCGTTTCTGCAGGGGCGAAGCCGTGAATTTGAGTCGGACCGTTTCATCAATTACTGGACAGCCATTAATTCGATTTACGGATATCTGAATGAGAGACATAATGAAATAGTGGAAAAGAAAACGGAGGAACTGAGGGAAGAGTGGCTTACGGAGTTTGCCGTAACCCGAAGTGAGTTGAAGGAATTTTATACCCCGTATGGGGATACCGCCTACGATTGGAAGAAACTGGGCATGCTTTCGCAGATTATTAAGAAAAAAAGCGGAATCCGCTATAAGGGAAATTGCAGAGATATGTCGGCAGCGTGGGAGGAAATCGAGAAAGAATTTGCGGATCCTTACAAGGAATTTGCGGTCAAATATTTTGATTCGGAAGGAAAAATGAGGTTTCATTTCAGAAGATTGTATGATCTGGCAAGAGATAATAAGCCTTTGGAACAAAAGGAGTTTACCGGTGAAAACGAAAAAAAGGCATATGAAAAAATGACGGAATGGTCGGATAAGGTCGGATGCCCGCTGTATCTGTTTTTGTCAATGTACAAACCGTATTATCAGAGAAATCATTATATACACGGAAGCGAAGTAAGTGTACTGATTTCGGACACGTACAATCTGCATATGCTTTCCTGCCTGAATTATTTTATGGATCAGCTGTTAAGTGAATATGTTCCGTATCTTTTTGATGACGGCGAGATGAATCAATTATTGAGTGAGGCGCATCAAATTATTTATTCAAGACGTAAGGGAGAAATGAAAAAAGAAGCGAAAGCGGCGGAAAAGATAGCAAAGAAAGATAATTCCGCGTTATGGCTGAACGGAAAAAGCTTGTAGTCCCGGGGACAGTCCCTCTCGGGTACAGCGGGGACAGTCCCTTTTGAAATAAAGAGAAAGGAATAAAGAGAATTATGGAAAACAAATATGATAAACTTGAATGGGAAGAAATCAGTACGGAGCATATCGTTCAGGACGAATGGATTGATTTCAGGAGGTCGGCATTCCGCTTCCCGGACGGGAGTATCTTTGCGCCGTACTATACTTACAGCAGAAGAAATTATGTAGTAATTGTGGCATCTGATACAGAGGGAAATTACCTGATGGTCAGACAGTTCCGCCAGGGAATCAGAAGGGTTACAATTGAATTTCCTGCCGGAGGTATTGAAAGAAAAGATGGTAAACAGTACGGAGGAGAGGATGATTTGTCGACCGAAGATGCGCTTGAGGCCGCAAAAAGAGAACTCAGGGAAGAAACCGGATATGAATCCGATGAATGGTCTCACCTGCTGACCCTGCCCTCCAACGCAACCATTGCCGATAATTATGCGCATCTTTTCGTTGCAAGAAACTGCAGGAAGGTTTCAGATCAGTCATTGGATGAGATGGAATTTTTAAATGTTGAAAAACTGACCGGAGATGAAATAGAAGAATTAATTGAAAAGGGCGATTTTCCGCAGGCCATGCATATTACGGCGTGGTTGTTATCGCTTAGAAAAAAATGATTCCTATTTTTTGGATATATTTAATTCCATTAACAAGTTGTCGGGAAAACCGGCAACTTTTTTTGTTGGAACAGTGAGTGTAACAGGGACAGTCCCCGGCGGAATCACTGGGGACTGTCCCCAGGGAAAATAGTAGAGGAGGATGGAAATGGAAGAAAAAATGGAATATGGTCAGTGTGTTTATCTTTTTCCGGTATTGAATGCGAAGCCGATTATTTTTATTCCCAAATATTACGGTTGGGAAAAGAAGGCTGCCAAGGCCAAAATTCAGGTATTTGAAAATGAAATCAACTGTAATCTCGGGACAAAGTTGCTCTTTCTGAACGATGACGGAATTACTGCAATGAAAATACCATTTAAGAAGAGGGAAGCCGGTTATGTCTGCGATCTTATCAGCTTTTTCAGAAAAAAGTGTATTCCGTTTGAGCGAGGGCAGGGAATTTACTGCGATGGTGAAAAATGGACACAAAAAGATTCATCCAGTGAGGTCATATTTAACGATTACGGAATGATTGAATATTCTGTAAGTCCGTATTGGGGAAATCAGTTTGAACTGCAGCTTGTAAATAGCGATTACTGGCTTGAAGCGGGTGGAAAAAAGATTAAAACATTCCGGATAAATTATTGCAAACAGGAAAAGAGAGAGGTAATAGAGAATTGGTTTCAGGAACTCTTTAAGAAAAAAAAGAAAATAAATCTTCGCGTCGTAGACAGGATGCTTCGTGAGGTACAGGAAAAACCTTGTCCTGCTTGGAATTGTCTGTTTTATGTAGAAAAAGAGAAGGGTACTTTTGATTGGTGCTATTATCCTGATTTATTTAAGAATTCATAATGGCGTACACGGGTGTTTTCCCCGATTCGAAGGGTATGATACAATAATCGAGGAGAAACCGGATAACAAAAGGGAACAAAGGGACAGTCCCCGTTGCAGCTATTGGGGACAGTCCCCGTTACAGCACAGAGGGACAGTCCCCACATAAACAAAAAGGCGGAAAAAAAATGAGTAATTATTCTTTTCAGGAACTGACAGATTTGCAGGTAAGCTTATTAAAGGAGGCAAGAAGCCTGCTGGTTTCATCTTTAGAGAAGAAAACGGAGCTTCTGGATTTAGAAATAAAAAACAATTCACGAGGCGGCTGCGGAATAGAAAGCAGTACCAATGACCGCAGAATGTACGTATGGATTGAATGCCGGTATAAAGGTAAAGAATATAATATCACCCTTTTTCAAAGTGAAATCGATCCGAATTCCGGGAATGCGCATACTCAAATCGGGAAAGTGATGTTTGTAAAAGGATATGTTCAAAATAAGCGGACTCCGACTTCACCGAATGTGATATTAAGCCGGGTTAATATGAAAAAAGGCGGCAAAACAGAGTATCTGTCCGATGAGAATCAGACACTGTTAATGTTCAACAGTTATAAATGGGAAAATCCGCTCAATTATTTTGAAAACAAGGAAAAAGAAAGATTATCAAACGGTAAATGGATTACGGTTGATGATGTTTTTCAAGAAGGTTTTGTCGATGAGATTACGGATGCATTTATAAAATTTATGAAGCAGGACAGACAGAATGTTCCGATCACATATCTTGAATATGCTGCGCTGAACGGGTTTACGGATGAAATGTGGGATTCGACGGCGGAGAAATATTACAATAAACTTGCAAGTCTTCTGAACCGGATTTCCGTTATGTCACAGGAGGAAATGGACCGTTTAACCGGACCGGATGAGGATATTACAGAATTTGAATTGGATGAAATGATGGATTTTTATGTAAAAAATAACAGAGTATCGGCTGAAGTTGCAGAACAACTGATTCGTCTGATGGAGGATGAGATTTATCAGTTGGGTGCGGAATACGGATTTTTAGAGGATATCATTCTGGAGTTGTTTTACGGAAATTGATGTTTTCCGGGAGATTCAACGGTTTTGAAAAATCCGGATGATGAAACCTGCGTGATTTGGGCAAACGGATTTCGGAAAGGGGCGAATTATGACGGAACAGTATGAGGAGAGAATAAAAAGAATCGACGAGCTTGTTCTTAAGACAAGAGAAGGCGATGAAGGGGCATGGAAAGAACTGTACGCTGTTTTTTGGGAATATGAAAAAAAAGCAGCAGAACGTATGCTGAAGGAATTTTTTTATAACGGAGATTATAGAGCCCAGATGCTTGAGGACCTGACAGATGCCAGCTGGTGCGGATTTATCTGCGCGTTTCGTAATTACAATCCTGAAAAAGGGTCTTTTTTCGCTCTGGCGCAGGAATATATTCGTGGTGAAATGGTGAAGGAGCTTGATTTTCTCTTAAATCGTCTCGGTTTTGCGGATAAGGTAAAATACCGCTCGAGCGGGTACCGGGAGATAGCGCTCGATTCCGATGAAATCCCGGAAGGACTCGATTTGGAAATTTATAATACTCTGTCGGAGCGTCTTAAAGATAAAACGACGATTCCGGAAGGAAAGGACAGGGGAGATTACAGCACGGAGCGGGAAACCCTGCAGATTCTTGAAATTCTGAAACTTCTGACGGATGAAAATCACAGCCTGAAAATGTCCGAGCTGGAAAAATTACTTTCTTACTACCAGCTCATAAAATACGATAATAATACGGCATTCAAGAAGGATGCGGAGAAAAAGGATGCGGAAAAAAAGAATCCGAATATCTATGCAGTTTCCGCGACATTTAAAAAGAGGATTGCTGAGATTTTATTTGAATTAAATCCGGAAGAATATGCAGAAAAAAATGAGGGAAAATATGCTCTCAAATACGAAGGTTATAAAACAGACGAACTGCAAAAAAAGGTAAAATATCAGAAAAATTCCGAAACAAAAATTGTAACGGATTCGGCTCCGGTGATAAACGGATTGTCTTATGTGCACATTTTTGACAATGATACGCTTGATAAACTGATTCAGATGATTTCGTTTACGGATCTTTTTTCCAATGAGGAAAAGTGTGAACTTATCGGAAAATTACAGGATACGGCAAGCGTGTATTACCGTTCGCCATTTTTTTCGGAAGGAAGGTTGAAATTTAATCCGGGCGCAATTCATTCCAGACGAACAGATAAGAAGCTTACCGAAAACAAACGGCTTTCGGAGAATCTGAAGATTTTGCAAACCGCAATAAACCGTCTGGGGCAGGTCCGCTTCAAATTCAGCGGATACAATGCTTTGCACGAACTGGAGGCGAATTCGTATTTTAGTTACTTAAGCCCCTACCATCTTGTGGAGTATCAGGATAATTATTACTGTATCGGCTTAAAATCGGACGGAAAGCAGATCTGGCATTACCGCGTGGATTTGATGACGGAGCTGGAAATTGTGAAGGATGAGGAAGGGAATATTCAGCCGATGGAAATCGTTCCGCTTAGGGAACTCCCGATTCTCAATGAAAACTGGGATCCCGAAAAGTATATGGCGGAGCATATTTATATGGCTTATGATAAGCCTCGTCCCATCCGGATAAAGGTGAAAAATAACGCTTATAACTATACGGCTTTGCAGAACTGGTTCGGCAGTCATTTTCGTAAGGTTTCGGAAGACGGGGACGGGTATGATATTGTTGAGATTGTAAATTCCTCGGAAATGATTGTGTATTGGGCGCTGCAGTATCCGGATGTGGAGATACTTGACGGGGATATTCGGGAGAAAATCCGGGAAAAAATAAAGAGTTTGAATGAGAAATATGCGTCATAGGCGGATGTGTATGGGGATGTGTATGGGTGTGTATGGGGACAGTCCCTCAATGAAAAACGGGGACTGTCCCCAAAAAAAACACTTGACATAGTAGTAAAATAATACTAACATATAACCAGAAAGTAGCAAAAAACTACTAACAAGAAAGGAGTGATGGATATGGCAATCAGATTTAAAAAATTTCAGCCGACAGAGTATGTAAGAGTAATCCGGAATGGAAGAACAGTGAAGGAAGGACTCGGCCTGACACTTCTTTACAGTGATATTCAAACCAGTATCCTGCTTCTTCCTGCAACTGCACTGGATGCATCTTTTGCATTCGACGAACTTATTACGGCAGATTATCAGAGTGTATTTGTACAGGGAGCCGTAACCTACGTTATAGAAGATTTTAAACAAGCAGGAAAAATGGCAGATTTTTCTTATAAATGGGAATATGGTACGCGATTCGGCGCAGCGTTGGAGCTATTCAATAAGCGAATCAATAATGTAATCAATACAATTGTCATTCGCGAAATCGGGAAAAAGGAAATCCGGCAGGTAATTCAGATGGCGGATGAGATGGCCGGAATCATCCTGGAAAATTTAAGACAGGATGAAACCATGATTAATTTGGGGATTCGCATTTTGAACATCAATGTACTGGGTATCGTTGCAAAACCCGAGACAAGAAAGGCACTGGAGGCAGCGGCAAGAGAGGAAATTTTAAAAGAACAGGATGATGCCATCTATAAAAGAAGAAATGCTGCAATCGAACAGGAACGTCTGATTAAGGAAAATGAATTGAATACAGAAATGAAGGTGGCACAAAAAGAGCAGGAAATTAAGGAACGCAAACTGGAGGGAAAACTTGCACTTGAGGAGAAGGAAAAAGACCGCCGGATTAAAATGCGCAATACCGAAATGGAAGAAAAAATCAAACTCGAGGAAAGGAACAAAGAGTTTGTCGAACTTGAGACGGAGAACAACCGCAAACGTGCCGAAGAGCAGGCTTTTGCAGCAGCGGCAATGATTAAGGCATATGAGAATGCAAATGTTGCACTTATCGAAGCTTGTGCACTTGCAAATATGGATCCGAAGACCTTAATGGCGAAGGCATTTATGGAACTCGGCGAAAATGCGGGAAAAATCGGTACTCTTAACATGACTCCGGACTTGCTTGCAGCAATTGCAGATGCAGGAAAAATGTAATATGCATCGTGGGATTACGGGGACAGTCCCCAATGGTTCCCCAATGGTGCTAACGGGGACAGTCCCCGGACAACACGGGAAGGAGGATCTAAGTATGGAACGTGGCATGAATAAAATCGTAATCGTAAAAAACCGCACCAGACTGGAAGAGCTGGTTCGCAGGTATAATACCATCGAACAGGCAAAGTTCTATATAGAACACCTTGGAGCGGATTTTTCCGACTATGTAAGGGAAGACCGGCAATATAAAGCCGCGTTGGAAAAAGTGGCAGCCGTTGCAAAAGAAAATGCGAGAGTTCTTGAAATTGACAAGGAATACATACCGAATATGATTTTCGGAGAAGAGGATATCGTAATCGCAGTAGGTCGTGACGGGCTTGTTACGAATGTCATGAAATACTTAAACGGTCAGCCGTTAATCGGCGTGAATCCGGATACCGCAAGATGGGAAGGAGATTTGCTAAAATTTGAACCGGGAGACATGGAATGGCTTCTTCCGATGGTCATTAATAAAAATTACAGCGAGAAAAAAGTCACCATGGCGAAGGCACAGATGAAGGACGGGCAGATTCTGTATGCGGTGAACGATTTTTTCGTCGGAGTCAGAAATCACACTTCAGCCAGATATCATATATGTTATAATGGTCTTGTTGAAAACCAGTCCTCGTCCGGAGTCATCATCTCGACCGGATTCGGCATGACCGGGTGGCATAAATCCATCATGGCGGAATTTCGCGGAATGGCGAAAGCCTTTCAGATGGGTGACGTTCCGGAGGTGCGGATGGATTGGGATGCTGACATACTGACATTCCAGGTGCGCGAGCCCTATGCGAGCCGTTACACCGAAGCCAATCTTGTTTACGGCAATTTTACTGCAGGCGAGGAACTATTGTTTGTATCGGAAATGCCGGAGGACGGCGTGGTATTTTCGGACGGAATGCTGGAAGACGCGTTGGATTTTAATTCCGGAATGGAACTTCGTATCGGCGTGGCAGATCGTTTCGGAAATCTGGTTGTCAACTGACAAAGTCTTTAGAAAGCGGGTTTATTTAATGAAAGGATACGATTCCTCCCAATTTGAAAAAATGTCCGTTGCGGTGGATTTGCTTGTTTTTACAATAGAGAATGACCGCCTGAAAATTTTATTAATCGAAAGAAGCGAAGACCCCTATGCGAATGTTTCGGCACTCCCGGGGGTTTTTATCGGCATAAAGGAGACGTTGGACGAAGCTGCGAAGCGTGGAATCCGGGAGGAAACGGGCCTTACGGATATTTATTTTGAGCAGCTCTACACCTTCGGAGAGGTGGAAAGAGACCCCAGAATGCGTATCATTTCCGTTTCTTATATGGCGCTTGTTCCGCTTGAAAAGCTGAAATTTTCTGCGGGAGAACGAACGTTGTCAGTGTATCTTGAAGATGTCGAAGAACTGCTTTCCTCCGATAAAAAACTGGCTTTCGACCATAAGGAAATCATTCGTTATGCCAGATGGAGGCTTGCAAACAAAGTGGAATATACCGATATTGCATTTCATCTGGTTGATGAATATTTTACACTTTCGGGGCTTCAGAAGGTGTATGAAATTCTTCTTGGGAAAAAATTATATAAGGCCAATTTCAGAAAAAAAATCAGTTCCATGACGGAGGAGACGGATCTTGTTACGTCCGGTGATGCTCACCGGCCGAGCAGGCTGTATCGGAAAATGGACGAAAACGGGGACAGTCCCCAATGATACAAACGGGGACAGTCCCCAATGACGAAAACGGGGACAGTCCCCAATGATACAAACGGGGACAGTCCCCTGAATATGAAATAATCAGGGAAAGTGATATAATAAAAGAATGAATTCAAAAAGTGCTTTACCTGCAAAACTGAAAGAATCCTTGACATCGGTGCTTCCGGTGGCAGGATTTGTGGTGTTGTTGTACCTGACGCCGCTAGTCAGCCTGTCATTGTATGAGCTGATTGTTTTTTTGGTGTCTACGGTCTGCCTTGTCATCGGAATCGGTCTTTTTAATCTGGGGGCTGATATTGCGATGTCACCAATGGGTGAGTACATCGGTACGGGTCTTACCAAATCAAGGAAAGTGATGGTGCTTCTTTCCGTATCCCTTCTTATGGGGATTCTGATTACCGTTGCGGAACCTGATCTCTCGGTACTTGCATCCCAGGTCAGCGGTGTGATTCACCCGGTTGTCCTGGTTGTTACGGTTGGCGTCGGTGTCGGAATTTTCTTAATGATCGGTGTTAGCAAAATCGTCTTTAAGCATGACCAGAATTCCCTGATGCTATTGTTCTATATGATGATTTTTGCTTTCGTAGCGCTTCTTTTTGAACGCGGAAAGAGTGTTTTTCTGCCGCTTTCCTTCGATTCCGGCGGCGTAACGACGGGGCCGATTACCGTTCCGTTTTTGATGGCACTCGGTATCGGAATTTCAAGAACCATCGGTGGAAGAAAATCGCAGGAGAACAGTTTCGGCCTGGTTGCCATGTGTTCCATCGGGCCGGTGCTTGCACTTCTGGTTCTGACGATGCTTTCAAAAGGAGACTTTTCCTATTCGGTGCAGGAATATGGTGTAAGTACCAATATTTTAAATACCGTGGGAACGGTACTGTGGGTCACTGTGAAAGAAGTCGGGTTTGCACTTGGACTTGTGGTAATCTTTTTCCTGATTCTGCAGTTTGCGATACTGAAAATGAGTCCGAAGAGTCTGACCCAGATTTTTGTCGGAATCATATATACTTTTGCCGGGCTGGTTATTTTCCTGACTTCCGTGACTGTCGGCTATATGCCGATCGGCTATGAAATCGGTTGCGACCTTGCAGTTTTTTCCGACAAGGCTGTGATTTTTATTGCGTTTATTCTCGGTATGCTTACGGTTCTGGCAGAACCGGCAATTCACGTTTTGAATCACCAGGTAGAGGAAGTCACAAACGGAAATGTCAGCAGAAAACAGATGATGATTGCACTTTCCGTCGGCGTCGGATTATCGGTCGGACTGTCCGTGTTAAGAGCGGCGCTCGGATTTTCCGTTTTATATTATCTGATTCCCGGATACCTGATTTCCCTGACGTTGTCTTTCTTCGTGCCGAAACTGTATACGGCGATTGCGTTTGACTCCGGCGGAGTTGCGAGCGGTCCGCTGACTTCCAGTTTTGTGCTGCCGCTGGTAATCGGAGCAAGCGTTGTTATGCGGGGAGAAGACTCCGTTCTGGAATTCGCGTTCGGTGTGGTTGCAATGGTTGCCATGACACCGCTTATCGCCATTCAGCTTTTGGGATTCAGAGCGGTTATGGCAAAGAAAGCAAGGAAAAAAATCGCCATGCGCCGGATTTTCTCTGCAGAGAAAGAGCAGATTATTTATTTTGACTGGGAGGACGCATAATGGGAAGAGAAGAAAAAACATATGCGCCGATTCGTCTTGAAATGCTGATTACCATAGTGGACAGGAAGAAAGCGGATTTTTATGCGGATCTTTTACAAACTTTAGGGATTAATTTGCAGGTTGTCGCAAACGCAACCGGTACGGCAGAGAAAAAAATGCTGGATATTTTGGGTATCGCGGATAACGAAAAGGCTGTGATTTTCAGTATGGTAAGAGAGGACCGGCTTGATGAGATTGAAGCCGTGCTGGAAGAAAAATTCAAGTCAATCAAAGGCGGAAAGGGAGTGTCTGTGTCGATTCCGCTAAGCAGTATCATGGGAGCATCGGCGTTCGGATTTTTAAGTAACGAATCAGAAGGAAAAATAATATGAAGAATTCGGAATATCAAATGGTGGTCTGCATTGTAAATGCAGGATATACGGAAGTGGTAATGGACGCGGCAAAATCGGCGGGTGCCAGAGGCGGCACGGTTATTCACGGGCGCGGGACCGCGAACGGGGAAGCGGAGAAGATTTTTCAGATTGTGGTGCAGCCCGATAAGGACATTATCATGATTATCGTGAAAAATGAAATCAAGGATGCTGTGATGACGGCAGTTCATGAAGCGGCCGGTCTTGATACAGACGGGCAGGGCATCGCTTTTTCCCTGCCGGTGGACCGGACGGTCGGAATCAGTTAAACGGCAGGTGACCCACGGGGACAGTCCCCGTGGGTTTTTTGTTTTGACCGGGGGACAGTCCCCGATGGTGAAGTGGGGGGACAGTCCCCGATGGTGAAAAGAGGGACAGTCCCCGATGGTGAAAAGAGGGACAGTCCCCGTGGGCGGCAATATTTTTTTGACAAACAGGGGCAAAAATGTTATTTTTGTAATGTTTGTTACAGTTTTTGGGAATTATTCTTGAGGAAATATGTTATGAAATCATTTATTGAAGAAAGCAATTTTTTCGGAAACGAAAATCCGGAGGAACTTGCAAAAAAATACGGAACACCGCTCTATGCTTATAATGAAGAAAATCTGCGGGCGCACATGAAAGCCGTCGCGGGAGTTATTACCAAATACCCGTATCGCGCCAATTTCTCCATGAAGGCAAACAGTAATCTTACAATACTGAAAATGGCTCTGGAAGAGGGATTAAATGCGGATGCCATGTCCGTCGGGGAGATGAGACTTTTGCTGAAAGCGGGATTCCCGGCTGACAGAATTTTCTTTGTGCCGAACAATGTCTCCGAAGAGGAGCTTTTGTTTGCAATCGAGCATGATATTATGACAAGTCTTGACAGTCTGGAACAGCTGGAACTTTTCGGGACATTAAATCCGGGCGGAAAATGCTCGGTAAGAATCAATCCCGGTGTCGGTGCGGGACATCACGAGAAAGTGGTTACCGCCGGTAAGAAGACAAAATTCGGAATAGAAGAACATGATGTAGACGCGATTTTTGAAATCGCAAAGAAATATAATCTGCATATTGCAGAGATTAACCAGCATGTCGGAAGCCAGTATCTTGATCCGCAGCCTTTTCTGGATGCGGTTGAGAATTTCCTCCGGATTGCGGAAAAATTCGATGAACTGGAATATATCGATTTCGGCGGCGGATACGGAATTCCCTATCATAAGCTTGACGATGAAGCGGCATTCGATATGGAAGATTTTTCAAAAAGGTTTACTGCACTTCTGGATGCATATGCCGCAAAGCATCCGGACAATATTCCTTTATTTAAAAGTGAGCCCGGGCGTTACTGCGTAGCGGAGGGCGGCGTGATTTTAGGCCGTGTTCATGCGGTAAAACAAAATTACGGAAATAAATATGCCGGCACGGACATCGGCATGAATGTTCTTGCCAGACCTACACTTTACGATTCCTGGCACGATATCGAAATTCTGCGTGACGGAAAAGCCGTGACGGACGGAGAGAGAGAAAATGTTTACGTGACAGGAAACATTTGCGAATCCGGAGACCTTTTATGCAAGGACAGAAATCTGCCGGTGATTAAAAGGGGAGACCTCGTATGCGTTCTTGATGCGGGGGCATACGGATTTTCCATGAGTTCCAATTATAATTCAAGGCTTCTTTCGGCTGAAATTTTAATTACCAAAGAGGGAAAAGAAAAATTAATCCGCAGAAGACAGACATTTGAAGAAATGATTGCAACTTTTCCTGAGGAATAAAATCCTGTATTGTTGTACAGTAAGAAATACAATATCCTTTGCAGTAAGAATATAATATCTGTACGATTTTTGTTGGGGGATGAAAAGATGGACGGTAATGCCATCATTCGGTTGAACAATAACGATGATTTAGTAAATATATCCGCTGATTTGGACGCAATAAATGACGGCGTGAACGGAAACGCTGCAGACACATATGTAAAAACCAAAGCCGCGAGTCAGAGCAACATTACCCTCGGTGATGTAAAAAACCGCCACATGTATGTGATGCTTTCCATGACGGGAACACCGCTTTCGAGAGCAATCCGTTTCAGCACCAAAGAGCCGTATTCGCACTGTTCCGTATCACTGGACCGTGAGCTTCACGAAATGTACAGTTTCGGCAGACTTATTAAGTGGACGATGATTTTCGCCGGACTGGTTCATGAAATTCCGGACCGCAATGTGTATCGTCTCTACGAGCACACGCTCTGCGCCATTTACGAAGTGGATGTCACGGAAGAGCAGTATAAGGAAGCAAAGGAGTATTTGAAGCGGCTTTGGAACCGCAGAAAATATCTGAGTTACAATACTCCGGGACTTGTACTTGCCAGATTTAACAGGTATCCGGCGATTCCGAACAGCTATTACTGCAGTCAGTTCGTGGGATTGGTTCTGCAGCATATCGGCGTGAATTTTACGGAGAAAAATTACCGGGCCGTGCGTCCGAATGATTTCAGGAACAACCCGAATCTGAAACTGATTTATGAGGGTGAGTTAAGAGATTACTGGAACATGTACTGTATTTCGGACGGGTATACACCATACTAGGCTGATATCCGGCCTGTTGATACATATCATACCGGGATAAAGTCTGTTGAATAATTGAATAAGATGAAAAGCTGTTGAAAGAGTATGAAAAAAGCAGGGCTTCAGGCCCTGCTTTTTTGAGCGGATCCGTCCCGGTGGTTCATTCCGGAGTGCCGTACAGAATCTTTGCGTACTCCGAATTCTTGTCAAGAATTAATGTCTTATTATCGCCGACCATGGAATCCAAGGAATCCAGACCGCGGAGATAATTATAAAATTCCGCCTTTCCCTCGTCATTGTAGGCACCGGAGAGTATTCTCATGTACTCCGCCTCGCCTTCCGCTTCGATCTTGGCAGCATCTTTCTCCGCATTTGCGGTCAGGATGGAGACTTTTTTGTCGGTCTCGTTTTTGATTTTCTGCGCTTCCGCCTGTCCCTTTGCGGTATAGCTTGCCGCGATGTTGTTACGTTCCGAGATCATACGCTCGTAAACCGCTTCCTTATTGTCGTCCGGCAGGTCAAGGGCCTTGATTTCCGCAAGGTTGATTACGATGCCGTATTGGGAAATATCGGAATTGGAAGCTCTGGTAATCATATCGGTTAAGGTGCTTCCGCGGGCCGCAATGATTTCGTCCTGCGTCATGGAAGAGATGGTGTTTTTGGTGGCATTGTAGACCGCCGCCTCGATACGCTCTTCCGCACGTCCCCTGACCGCACCGAGTGTCTGATAATACTTGGTGGGGTTATCGATGGACCAGATGACATAGTTATCGGCAATCATTGATTTTTTATCGGATGTGATGACATCCGAAACCGGAATGTCATAAAGGATATCGCCGGTGTAGATTCCTGTTACGCTCTCGATAAAAGGAGCATGCATGTGGAGTCCGGGATTGGATTCGACTGCCTGAATTTTGCCGAGTCTGATGATGATTGCCGCCTCGTTTACGTGCACCGTATACAGTGTGGAACCGAGGAAAATGATAAGCGCCAGAACGATTACTGCAAAAACTACTGCACCAATAACGGTTTTCTTTGTATTTTTACTCATCTTCTTTTCCTCCTTCCTTAATTAAACTGGTCAATCGGCAGCAGTGTTTCGGTTTTTCCGTCGGTAATGATGACTTTCATACCCGGCAGAATTTCTTCCATTTTTTCAAAAAACATACGCCGTTTGGTAATGAGCGGATATTTTTCATACTCCGCATAGGTTTCGTTGAATCTGGCAACCTGTCCTTCCGCTTCCGCAATACGGGCCTCTTTCTTTGCCTGCGCCTGCTGTACAATCTTGTCGGCATTTGCCTCGGCCTCGGGGATTTTCTGGTTTTCGTACTGATGCGCGTTGTTCATCGCGGTGTCGGCTCCCTGCTTCGCGGTTTCCACGGCCTTGAATGCCGCAATGATGTCCGCCGTCGGCGGTTCGGAGTCCTGAATCGTGATGTTGACTACGGTGAGCCCGACGTTGCGGGAATTCAGTTCCGTAATCATGGCTTCCTTTACATCCGCCTGAATCTGACTCTTTCCGGTAGTCATGGCCTCGTCCACGGTGTAGTTTGAAACCACGGTCCGGATGTTTGCAAGGGCAATATTGGATAATTCGCCTTCCGGGTTTTCTGCATTATAAAGGTATGCAACCGGATCGGACACGCGGTACTCCAGATAAAAGTCAATATTCAGGAGGTTAAAATCCGAGGTAATCATGATTCCGTTGTCCTTGTCGACGAGATTCTGGCCGGTCGAAGAAACCACATACCCGATACCGGTACCGTGCGTGGTCATATCGACCTTCTTAACTTTTTGCCAGGGTGCTTTTACATAAAATCCGGCCGTGTTCACTTTCATGATTTTGCCGAACTGTGTGACAACCGCGTTGTGCTGTTCATCCACCGAATAAAAACAACGGAGCAGACAAATCAGCAGGAACAGACCGATTGCGATTCCGAGGATAATCCCGACAGGATTTTTCCGCGGCTTTTGCTTTGCAGCATTCTGAGTTGCTTCCATAGTGTTCTCCTTTTTCGCTTATAGTACATTGTTTTTATAATACATTGTTTTTATAATACATGTTTTATAGTACATTGTTTTATAGTACATTGTTTTATAGTACATTGTTACAGAAGATTATAGTACACGGGGTACCGTCCGTGACAGTTCATATTATGCATGTTAAGGGAAGTAAAGCGTCATTTTCTGCAGGATACGGCGCGTCATTCCGTCTTCATCTGCAAATCCGGAGTCCGCGTACGTGCGGAAATACGGCCGGACAAATCTCCAAGTAAAGAGTATATCACGATTTTCGGTCCCGGAAAATCTTTTTGCCCCTTTTCATTTTGACGGAAATAGGATATAATCCTTCTTAGCGAGATTGACAGAATTTTATCAACGTAAATCAGGTTTGATGAAAGCTCTGTTATCAAATACAGTTTATATGGAGGGAAATGTTATGGCATTAGTTTCTGCTACAGAAATGATCAACAAAGCAAAAGAAGGCCACTATGCGATTCCGGCTTTCAACACCAACAACCTTGAATGGACACAGTGCATCCTTAAGGCAGTTCAGGAAACCAACACACCGGTTATCATCCAGACTTCCGAAGGTGCTGCAAAGTACATGGGCGGATACAAGATGGTTGTAGATATGGTGAACGACTTAATCGATTCCATGGGAATCACCGTTCCCGTTGCGCTTCATCTTGATCACGGTACATACGAAGGAGCAAAGGCTTGCATCGAAGCAGGTTATTCTTCCGTAATGTTCGACGGATCCCATTATCCCATTGAAGAGAATATTGAAAAATCCAAAGAAATCATCGCTCTTGCTCATGCAAAGGGTGTTTCCGTAGAGTGCGAAGTCGGCGGTATCGGCGGTACCGAAGACGGTGTTACAAGTAACGGAGAACTCGCTGATCCCGCAGAGTGCAAGTTAATCGCTGATTTAGGCGTTGACTTCCTTGCAGCAGGTATCGGCAACATCCACGGAAAATATCCTGAGAACTGGGCAGGACTTAACTTCGAGCGTCTTGAGGAAATCAAGAATGCTACCGGAGGAAAGCCGTTAGTTCTTCACGGCGGTTCCGGAATTCCTTTCGAGCAGACCAAGAAGGCAGTTACCCTCGGCGTTTCCAAGATTAACATCAACACCGAACTTCAGCTTGTATTCGCAGCTGCAACCAGAAAGTACATCGAAGACGGCAAGGATATCGAAGGCAAGGGATATGATCCCAGAAAGCTCTTAAAGCCCGGATGCGAAGCAATCGTTGCAAAAGCAAAAGAACTTGCAGAAGGATTTGAGGCAGCAGGCAAGGCCTGAGAAGAATTTTAAAACAAACCCCGGTTCAGTATTGAACGGCCGGAAGGTTGAATACGATTCAGCCGGACAATAAGTGAAATGCAAAGGATTCCCCGGAGCGGATATGTTCCGGGGAATTTTTAGAGATTACGAAACAGCCGGGGATTGTGAATCAGTCAGATTTTTGTAAAAGGAAAGGATTAAATTTATGAAATGCAGATTTCGTTGTAACTGCGGAAAAGTTTTTGACGGAAATGAGAACACACAGACCTGTCCTGCATGCGGAAGCATGCTTGATACCGGAAACTGCGGAGCAATTCAGGTATACCGTCAGGGCAATTTTATGGGAATGGCTGTCGGTATGGGGATCTATATTGACGATCAGCCGTACGGACATATTGCAAATAAGGGAAGCGTCCGCGTGGTGGTTCCTTACGGAACACATAAAATCCATATGACGCATACTTCGACCAGAACATGCAACGACCCGTTGATCACCGTTACTCCGCAGGCACCCGTTGCATTCGTGAAAGCGCATTTTGCCGATATGGGATTTTCCATCAAAATCGATCCGGCAAATCCTTCAGACATGCCACCCATGTAGAATCCGGAATGTGAAAAAGGGGAACACCATGGAAACGGGAAAATTAAAAAATCATATCTGTGAATATTTTGTCGGAAAGGAAAGTGTTGTGGAGGACGTTTTGGTCTGTCTTCTTGCAGGCGGTCATGTTCTTTTGGAGGATGTGCCGGGTGTCGGAAAAACCACTCTTGCAAAAACACTTGCCAAATCGCTGGAATGCGACTTCGGAAGAATCCAGTTTACGCCCGATACGCTTCCCGGCGATGTTACGGGAACCATGATTTACAACATGAAAACGGGGGAATTTGCATATAAAGAAGGTTCCGTGATGCATCAGATTGTGCTGGCGGATGAAATTAACCGAACCTCTCCGAAGACCCAGGCAAGCCTGCTTGAAGCGATGGAAGAGGGAAGAGTGACCGTGGACGGAAAAACGCACGAACTTCCGAAACCGTTTATGGTAATCGCAACCCAGAATCCCGTGGAATTTCTGGGAACCTATCCGCTTCCCGAGGCGCAGACGGACCGTTTTATGATGCGCCTGTCCATCGGCTATCCGAGTGCGGAAGAAGAGAGGAGACTTGCCGCGAATTTTCTTGCGGGAAAAGTTGCCGACAAAATTGAAAGCATCTGCAGTACGGAAGATGTGCTGAAAATGATGGAAGCCGTCAGGGCGGTTCATTTAAGCGAAGGCATTACGCAGTACATTCAGGAAATTACGGATATTACGAGGGAAGAAAAAAAATTCGTGCTCGGGGTCAGTCCCCGTGCCATGCTTGCATTAATCCGGGCATCCCAGGCGCATGCGTATCTGGAGGAGCGGGATTTTGTCAAGCCGGATGATGTCAAAGCGGTTGCCGTTCAGGTGCTGCATCACAGGCTCTCCCTCACTCCGGAAGCCGTGATTCAGGGCGAAGACGTTGACAAGGTGCTGAAGGCACTGATCCTGAAGGTTCCGGTTCCCATGAAATAAATCAATACACAAGTGTGGGGGAGTATGTCCAAAAGGAATCGTATCATTTATGCCATATTGTGGGTTCTGTCGCTGGTCGGAATCAGCTTCTTCGGCGGTCCGGTGAGTTACGGGTTCTTTACGCTTATGACACTGCTCCCTGTCATCAGTTTTCTTTATCTTCTTTTTGTTTCTTTCAGTTTCCGGATTTATCAGGAACTGGAGGGAAAAAATCTCGTCGCCGGTCATACGGTGCCGTTTTATTTTATTCTCAAAAACGAATTCCCTTTCGGATTTTCGTCCATTCGTGTCCGGTTCTTTTCGGATCTGTCCGACATTCTGGAGCTGGATGACGACGAGGAATACGAGCTGCAGCCGAAAACGGGAATCAAAAAGAATACAAAGGTTCTGTGTAAATACAGGGGAGAGTACGAGGTCGGAATCCAGAGCATTGAGATAACCGATTATTTTTGTCTGCTTAAGAGAAAATTCAACAATAAAGAAACGCTCCGTGTTATCGTTAAACCTGCGATTATCGAACTTACGGAATTAAAAACCTTAAACCCGAACGGCAAAATGACAAAGGAATCCGCCTTTCACCCGACTCATCCGGATGTGCTGGTACGCCGCTATGAAGAAGGTGACGATATCCGGTTTGTCGACTGGAAGTCGAGTGCAAAGAGCGGGGAACTGATGGTTCGCAAAACCATCGGGGAAGGGAGGGAAGGAATCGGCATTATTCTTCCGGTGAAACGCTGCGGAAAAGAGGCCTCCGAATATCTTCCCGTCGAGAATAAAATGCTGGAGAGCGCAATTGCGCTGTCCTGGTTCTTTCTCCGGAAAAATTCCCCCGTAAGCGCTTATCTTGCAACGGGTACGGCGGAGAAGGACAGGAAAAAAGGATATTACGGGAATGCGTCAAAGGAACATTTTCACGATCTGTACGAGTGGTATTCTTCCGTTGAATTTCGTGACAATCTGAATGAGGAAAGCCTTTATTTTCCGGTGATTAACTCCCCGGAAATTTACCGGTCCAAAATGGTATTTTTTGTGCTGCAGAGCCTTGATACGGCTGCAGTTTCGGCAATCCGGAAGATTCACGAGCAGAATATTCCGGTTGTGGTCTATTATGTTTCCGGGCTTGCAGACGAATTAAAAGGAAGGAAACTGCCGAATACGGAATTCATCCAAATCCCTCCGGAAGCGGATTTAAAGGAGGTGATGTGATGGCTGACTGTCTGTACGATCTTCTCTTCATGCTTCCGTTATGTCTGATTACGGACCTTCTTGCGGCAGCTTTTCTGCAGGGACCGGAACATTCGGTATGGATTTATGTTGTCTCCGTTTTTTCCCTCGGTATTTTTGTTTTGATCAAACATTGGAAAAACCGGATCAGATATCTGGTTCCCGGAATTGCTCTTTCGGCGGTTGTAACGGTAATTCTTCTTCAGCCTGCCGGCGAAAGGACGGAATTAATTCTCCGCAATCTGTGGGTTTTATGGGCTTTTCTCATCGGAACCGGCAGCTTCTTTCTCGGATCTTTTGTTGCCGCGGTCCGGACGGTAAGAAGGATTTTTATTCCCGGAACTGCCGTTTTGATGGTTTTAAATCTGTTCTTTCGGAAAATCGACAGCAAACCGGCCGTCGCGCTTGCATTTTTCTTAATCCTTTTGTTTGTTGCGGATGAAATTCAGCATCGGTGGAAAAAGAGCGGATACCCGGACGTAAAAAAGCACCTGGTATATATTGCGCCGTTTCTTCTCATAACCGGGATTGCCGTATTTCAGATTCCGGCTCCCGAAAAGCCGCTCGACTGGACTTTTGCGGTCCGGGCCGCAAAACAGGCATTTTCCTATGTGAAGGAAAATACCGTCTGGATGCATACGGGTGAGGATTACAATGCCGAAGTCGGATTTTCCGAGGAAGGAATCTTTTACGGGAACCTGTCCGGCAAAAGCAAAGAAATGATGCAGTTAAAGGCGGATACCGGAGGGGAAAATACCGTATATCTGAACGGAAAAACCATGGATACCTTTAACGGCAGGGAGTGGACGGAGAACTATACCGAAGAAAACAATGACCGTCGGGCCGACACCATAGAACTTCTTGCCGCTGTCGAAAATTACGATGCAGAGCATACAACCGACTACATTCGCAGGACAAATATAACTCTGACCTTCCGGGATTTTTATACGAAATACTGTTTTGCGCCGATAAAAGCCGTGCCGGGAGAGAGCGGCTTCGGAAACGTGGAATGGACGCAAAAGGGCGGCGACCTGATTGCCTCCCGTCAGCTCGGATATAAGAAAAATTACCTGGTTTCATATTACAGGCAGAATCGGGGAAATGAAAGATTCAAAGGACTTCTGGAACATTCGTCCGTTCCCGATGAAAAAACATGGGATAGTGTGAACCGGCGCTATGCCGCGGCATTTACCGTTCCTTACGGGGATTATCTCGATTACAGGAAAAAGGTATATGAATTTTATCTTCCCGAAACTCCGCTTTCCCCCGATTCGGAAAAATATTTTGCGAAAATTACGAAGGATGACGGAAGTGATTATGAAAAATGCTGCCGTATCAGGGATGTCTTTGCCTCGATGGCTTATACGAAAACACCCGGGGAACTGCCCACAGACGTGAATTCCCCGGAACGGTTTATGGATTATTTTATGTTTGAAAAGCAGGAAGGGTACTGTTTCTATTATGCCACTGCATTTGTGCTGGCGGTGAGAAATCAGGGACTTCCGGCCAGACTTGTACAGGGGTACAGGGTTTCCGCGATTCCCGGAAAAACGGTCGGCGTAAAGTCGGATTCGGCACATGCGTGGGCGGAAGTGTATTTTGACGGAATCGGCTGGGTGGTTTTCGACCCGACGCCCGGAGCACCGGAGGACGGATACTGGATGACGGAGGAAGAAGACCAAAAAACACCTTCCGCATCCCCGGCGGGAATGGAACTTCCCGAAAAGAAAGACCCGCAGGCCCTGACGGAACTTCCGTCAGAAAACAGGGAAAAGAAGACGGCATTTCATTGGCAGATGGTATGGATTCCGGTTTCGGCTGCGATTTTACTGCTGATTCTTTATCTGGCTGCGGAGCGTTTAATCGGGCAGATGAAATACCGAAATCTGAGTACGGAAGAAAAATTTCTTTCCGCCTGCCGGAAAAACATCAGAATTCTGGAGTATCTGGGATACCGCATGGAAGCCGGGGAAACCCCGCGGGAGTACGGTGTACGGATTATGAAAAAACTGGAAAGGGAAGACGTGGCCTTCATAGTACCGTACGAACGCTACTGTTACGCGGATGAAATTCCCGGGGAGGAAGAACTTACTCTTGTCGGGGAGAATACGAAGAAACTACTCCGGGAACTTAAGAAAGCGAAAGGAAAGAGATATTTTCTTTATTATTTCAGGCTGATGAAGTATACTTAAGAAGTATAATTAATAAATTAATATACTTAATAAAAGACAGATATAAGAAAGTTGAGGAAAAATAATATGGCATCGAATCCCATTGTAACCATCACCATGGAAGACGGCTCCGTTATGAAAGCGGAGTTGTATCCGGAAATCGCACCGGAAAGCGTAAACAATTTTGTATCCCTGATTCAGAAGAAATTCTATGACGGACTGATTTTTCACCGTGTAATAAGCGGTTTTATGATCCAGGGCGGAGACCCGGAGGGTATGGGATTCGGCGGACCCGGATATCACATTAAGGGTGAATTTCAAATCAACGGTTTTGAAAATAATTTAAAGCATACGGAAGGAGTTCTTTCCATGGCAAGAGCACAGGATCCCGATTCTGCGGGAAGCCAGTTCTTTATCATGCATAAGGATTCACCGTTTTTGGACGGTCAGTATGCCGCATTCGGAAAACTGATTGAGGGCATGGATGTTGTAAATGCAATTGCTTCCGCTCAGACCGATTATATGGATAAGCCGTTAAAACCGCAGAGAATGAAGACGGTTACGGTAGAAACCTTCGGAGTAGATTATCCGGAACCCAAACACGTATAAGGGCATAGTTCACGTTTTGTTCATATTTATTTTACAGAATGTTGATTTGCAAATCATTGTTTGTTAATTTTCCACTGATATTATTAGGAACATAAGAAGATTCCTCCTTCTTTGTGGATAACAAAACAATTGTGATATTTCAAATAACTTTTTCAGATTGAATGCCCGAATGTTGAATAACGTTCGGGCATCCTCCCGTTTAAGGGGAAAAATTAAGGGGAAAAAATAAGGAATCGGGAAACGGAACCGGCAGGTTTTTGCCTTACGGGACGTTTCAGGAGGAGCCATGAAAGAAAATTACAGGAATGAAGTCCGCTACTATACCTTTCCTGCCTTTGAGGAGCATCCAGAAATCGTGCATGCGTTTACTTCCAGGGAGTGCGGCGTCAGCAGCGGCTACTATTCTTCCCTGAATATGGGAATTCATACCGGAGACGATTTGGAGAATGTGAAGGCCAACTACCGGATTCTCTGTCAGACACTTCAGCTGGATCCCGAAAAAATCGTATTGGCGAATCTGGTTCACGGGGATACCATCCGCAATGTGACCAAAGAAGACGCAGGCGCGGGGATTTGGCGGGATTTTCCGTATGAAGGCACGGACGGGCTTTTAACCGATGAGCCGGGGCTTGTCCTGACCGCGACATTTGCGGACTGCGTGCCGGTGTTTTTTTACGATCCCGTAAAAAAGGTGGTCGGAATCGCGCACTCCGGCTGGAAGGGAACGGCTTTGGAAATAGCATCCAAAATGGTGGATCGTATGATTTCCGATTACGGCTGTAAGGTGGAGGACATTCTGGCGGGAATCGGACCGTCCATCGGGATGTGCTGTTTCGAAACGGATTCGGACGTGTTTCTGGAATTCGCCGAGTTTCCGTATCTGGATGAGGTCTGGTTTTATAAAAAAGAAAACGGAAAATTTGATATTGATTTATGGAGAATTAATTTTGAAATGCTTCTTTATGCGGGGATTCCGGAGGAGAATATTCATATTTCCGGACTGTGTACCTGCTGCAACAACGATATTTTCTTCTCGCACCGTGCAAGCAAGGGAAAGCGCGGTACGATGGCGGGGATTATCGGCTTAAGGGAAGAGAAGTGATACGGAGGGCAGCAAGATGTGGACAGATGAAATTAAAAAAGAACTGACGGAGCATATCATTCCGTTCTGGTTATCCATGAAGGATGAGAAAAACGGCGGTTTTTACGGTTTTTTAAGTTATGAACTGGAGCTTAATCAAAAGGCGGATAAAGGTTGTATTTTAAACAGCAGGATTCTGTGGTTTTTCTCTCATGCCTATGATTATTTTAAAAAGAACGGCGGCCCGGACGGTGCGGTTTTACAGGACGACGCGGTTATTTTCAAAGGCGCGGACGGAAAAGAGGGATATACCCTCGGAGATCTGAAAGCGGCAGCGGAGCATGCATTCCGGTTTTTAAAACTGGCAATGTGTGACGTGGCAAACGGCGGGGTCTTCTGGTCCTCCACGTACGACGGACTTCCGGGCGATACCTTAAAGCATACCTATTGCCAGGCATTTGCCATATACGGTCTTGCGGCTTATTACGAAATCAGCAAAGAAAAGGCGGCGCTTGATCTGGCATACGGTCTGATGGATGTGATTGAAAATAAATGTCGCGACGAAAACGGGTACCTGGAGGCATTTACGCTGGACTGGCAGCCTCACTCCAACGAAGAACTGTCCGAAAACGGCGTGGAAGCAAAGCGTACCATGAACACGCTTCTGCATGTTTTTGAGGCATATTCCGAACTGTACCGTGTGGACGGAAATGAAAAGGTAAAGGAAAAGCTGAAAGAGAATTCGCATCTTTTCATGAAGCATTTTTATAATCCCGAAAAAACGAGGCAGGAGGTTTTCTTTGATCTGGATTACAAGCCGTTGATCGATCTGCATTCCTACGGACATGATATTGAGACGGCGTGGCTGATGGAAAAGGGAACCGATCTGCTCTGCGATCCGGAACTTGATGCACTTGTAAAACCGGCATTTCGTGCAATGGAGGAACATACCTATGCCTCCGCGTTTGACGGAGAAGCATTTATCAACGAATGTGAAAACGGCGTGGACGATACCAAGAGAATCTGGTGGGTGGAATGCGAGGCAGTAATCGGATTTGTAAACCGTGCGGGGCATGAAGCCGAAAAAGCAGGAATTTTACTTGGTGATTATATTTCGAATCCGGAAAAAGCCGCTTCCGGCCTGACCGTTGAAAAAGAAAATGCATTCAATGAGATGAAAAAGTATGTTTCCGCAGCCGAAACGGTCTGGACATATATACGGGACCATATCGTGGACAAGCGGCCGGGTTCGGAGTGGCTTTCCGAAGTGGATAAAGAGAATGTTCCGTTTTCGAAAAAGCCGATTGTGGAAGAGTGGAAATGCCCGTATCATAACGGCAGGATGTGTCTGGAAGTTTTAACGAGGATATAAGGCGGATACAAGTAAGGGATATTAAGTAAGAGAAGCAGAAGGCGGTTTCCGGGAGATGTTTGTAACCGGAAGGATTGAAAATGTTTAAGGGGGATAGTTATGTTTCGTGATGATTTTGTATGGGGAGTGGCATCAAGCGCGTATCAGGTGGAAGGAACCGATCCGGTGTTAAAGCGCGGAAAATGTATCTGGGATACCTTTTCCGCGGAAAACAAAGCGAATACCAAAGGCGGAAACGGTCTGACCGCATGTGATCACATGCATAAATACAAAGAAGATTTCGCCATGATGAGAGAACTTGGAATTAAGGCATACCGCTTTTCCGTGAACTGGTGCCGTATCCTTCCGGAAGGTGTCGGCGAGGTTTCCGAGGAAGGGGTACAGTTTTACCGGGACCTGATTACTTCCATGAAAGAAAACGGAATTACGCCGTATTTAACGCTTTATCACTGGGATCTGCCGCAGGCGTTGGAAGATAAGGGAGGCTGGGTGAATCCGGAAATCGTGGAGTGGTTCGGAAGCTACGCGCGCGTCATTGCTGAGCGGTTTTCCGATCTGGTGGAATATTTCTTTACCATTAACGAGCCGCAGTGCGTCATCGGTCTGGGATATGTGGTCGGGGTACATGCACCCGGAAAAAAACTCGGCTACAAAGAAACCACGCAGGCTTCGGTGAATCTGTTAAAGGCGCACGGAAAGGCGGTTCTGGCATTGCGCGAGTATTCCGTAAGACCGGTTAAAATCGGATATGCACCGACCTGTACGATTCCCATTCCGGCAACAGACTCTTTGGAGGATATCGAGGCCGCGAAGAAGAAATATTTTTCCATTACAAAGGATACCTGGGACTGGGCATGGACCGTTGCATGGTTTTCGGATCCCGTTCTTTTGGGTAAATTCCCCGAGGACAGTCTGAAACTTTTTGAGGGAGAAATGCCGGAGATCACGGAAGAGGATTTGCAGCTTATGCATCAGCCGATTGATTTTCTGGGACAGAATATTTATAACGGCTATTACATCAAAGCCGGAGAAAACGGCGAACCGGTGGATGTGGAGAAGTATCCGGGATATCAGGAAACCGGCGTACACTGGCCGATTATGGAAGAGTGTCTTTACTGGGGAGCAAGATTTGCATATGAGCGCTACAAACTGCCGATTTTCATCACCGAAAACGGTATGGCCTGCCATGACGCGATTTCGCTGGACGGAAAAGTGCATGATCCGAACCGCATTGATTTTCTGGACAGGTATTTGTCTGCACTGCAGCAGGCTGTGGATGACGGCGTGGATGTGAGAGGATATTTTTTGTGGTCCGTTATGGACAATTTCGAGTGGGACCAGGGCTACCACGGAAGATTCGGTATTATTTATACGGATTTCGTGTCCCTGAAGAGAATTCCGAAGGACAGTGCATACTGGTATAAAGAGATTATGGAATCGAACGGGGCGAAACTTGCCGTCAACGAAGGTCGCTGGAAAAGGAGCGCGAGATGGCAGCAGGAGGAGAGTTCGAATAAATAAGGACGGTTATCCGGTTAAATTGACCGGAAGAAGTCGCGTACTTCGATCAGGGACGGGAATATTTTTTCGCAGAGTGCAGAGATTTCCGCATCCGGCTTAAGCATATCCGGAACCATAAGCGGATGCATGCCGGCTGCATGGGCTGCGCGAATGCCGTTATAGGAGTCTTCAATTACATAGCAGTTTTCCGGCTTTACCCCGAGTGCTTCGGCCGCTGTTAAGAATATTTCCGGGTTGGGCTTTGAATGAGTAACCCGGTCACCGCCGATGATTTTGTCAAAATAAGCAATCAGTCCGGCGTCCCGGATTTCCGCTTCCACAACGGCGGTCCGGGTAGAGGATGCCACTGCGGTCCGGATTTTATTCTCGCTAAGATATTCCGTCAGTTCCCGGATGCCGGGTTTTGTCGGAAGTTTTCCGTTATCAAATCGCTCGTGAAAACGGGCAGAAACAGATTTTTTATATTCTTCATAGGGGAAATTTTCCCCGTAAAGATCCCGAAATACCTGTTTTGTGGCGGCATCGGTGATTCCGATGCTTCGAAAAACGGCCTCTTCGATATTCGGGATCTTTTTTTCTTTTGCAATTTCCTGCCAGATATTCGCAATTTGTCGTTCGGAATCGAAAATAACTCCGTCCATATCAAAAATTACGGCAAAGTTCATGAGTTTTTCCTCTTTTCATCTTAATGTTAAAGCGCAATGTAAATAGTAACATATTTTAGCCGGGAAGGAAACGGGGACTGTCCCCATTGAACTAACAATAATTTGATGGATAAATATATGGAGGTTGTTTATAATAATTACATAATTGTATTCGTGGGGATTGGTGTGAAAGGAGTTGACTATGTTTTGTATTCATTGCGGAAAACAGATTGAAGAAGGCGACCGGTTCTGTGAATTCTGTGGAAAGATACAGGAGATAGCACCCGAGACCGGTACGGTACCAGGTGCAGGGCAGACGGACGTGCAGCAGGCAGCGGTGCAACCGCAGACAGTGTATGTGCAACAGCCGGAAGTACAGGTGACAGTTCAGCCGGCCGCGGCGCAGCCCGCAGGTGCAGTCGGAGTTGCGCCGAAGAAGAAAAAACCGCCGGTAGCGCTTTTTATAATTCTCGGAATTCTTTTCTTTGCCGGACTTGCAATCGCAATTGCCGTAATTATCTTTGTAGCGATTATGGGAAGTAAAATCAAAGATGCCGGGCAGAAACTGGAACGAATTCAAAATATCGATCCGGATACCGTACTTGAAGAAAACGGATTTTATGAATTTTATGAGGATTCTTCCGGACAGACTGAAAAGGAAAGTGAGGAAAAACCGTCTGTTTCCGAAGAAGAGAGTGAAGGCAGTGATATAGAGCAGGGAGTCGAAGAAGGTCCTGAAGCTGAGGAGGATGTGCTCCGCTGGGAAGGAGTTGACAGGCCGGAATTATACGATTTTGACTGGAGAGACGATGCCGATTTCCGGTATTCCGATTCGAATGTGAAGTGGCTGGATGCCTCGCAGTACCAGGGAGAATGGAAGGGAATGATTATATATTCGTCAGACGGTTCGGAGGAACTTGTGAATTTTGATCTCGAAATAACGCCGGATGAAGCAACCATGGTTGCCGACTGGTATATGGTTCACATCGGCGGGAACGAGCTGATGCCGGAAGAAGATATTGACGATACCGTCTTTACGGGGTATGAGTTCGGAAACGGAATCCATGTGGAAAGCCAGAATGCGACCATTGAAATAAATGAGTTCTGGGAACTGGACGGAACCCAGTACGGAATCGGCAGGCTGATATTACAGGGTTCAAAGGACAACGAGGTATTTTTGATCAGACCGTAGCGTGTGAAATAAATTTTACAAATTTTATAAAGTTTACTATACTAAAGAGTGCCTGTCAGAATTGCGGTTATATTCCGTGTGGGAATGGAATTTCAATTACGACGGGCACATTATCATAACGAGGAGAACAACATGATTAACCAGGAATTTAAAGATATGATTCAGACACCCAGTGTAATTCGTGCGCTGGCAGGCTATGCAAATAAGAGAGGCGCGGAAATCGGATATGAAAACGTATTCGATTATTCCCTCGGAAATCCGTCCGTTCCGGTACCGGAAATTCTTACAAAGACTATGATTGAACTTCTTCAGACCAAAGACTCGAGTTTCCTTCACGGGTATTCTCCGAATCCCGGAAACCCTGTTTCCAGAGAGGTTACCGCAGATTTTCTGAACCGGAAATTCGGCATGGATTATACCATGGAACATATTTTTATGACCTCCGGTGCGGCAGGTGCGGTTGCTCATGCTCTTCGATGCGTGACAAAACCGGGTGATGAGGTACTGACCTTTGCGCCCTATTTTCCGGAGTACAATCCTTATATAAATAAAACGGGAGCCGTTTTAAAAGTGGTTCCTGCGGATACGACATCTTTCCAGATTAATTTCGATGCATTTGAGGAAATGCTGAATCCAAAGGTAAACGCTGTGCTGATAAATACGCCGAATAATCCTTCCGGTATTGTGTATTCGACGGACACCATAAAGAAACTGGCTGAGATTTTATCCGATAAGCAGAAAGAATACGGGCATGATATTTTTATTGTATCCGACGAGCCTTATCGGGAAATCGTATTTGAGGGTGTGGATGCGCCGTATGTTTCCAAATTCTACGACAATACGCTTTCCTGCTATTCCTATTCGAAGTCAATGTCGATTCCGGGTGAACGTCTCGGATATGTTGCGGTAAATCCGCGGGCCACGGACGCAAAACTGATTGTGCCGATGTGCTGCCAGATTTCGAGGGGAACCGGCCATAACTGTCCGGCATCTTTAATTCAGATTGCGGTTGCAAAATGCATCGATTATACTTCCGATTTGTCCGTATACGAAACAAATATGAACATTCTTTACAAAGAACTTGTGGATCTTGGTTTTGAGGTTGTAAAACCGGGCGGAACCTTCTACATCTTCCCGAAGGCGCTTGAAGAGGATGCAAATGCATTTTCCGAAAAGGCAAAGAAATACGATTTGATTCTGGTACCGAGCGATTCCTTCGGTGTAAAGGGATACTTCCGTATGGCATATTGCATTGATACAGAGAAGGTGGAAAGGTCGCTTTCGGCGCTTCGTAAGTTTGTAAAAGAGGAATACGGAAGATAAAATCCGGACGAATTTGAAAGCCCTTTCAACTCATTTGTCAAGAAGGAACGGAAAAATAAAATTATTAAATTTGACAAAAGGTACTTGCGAAAAAAACGTTTGGGTAAAAACAGAGAAAAAATCGCAAAAATGTTGTGCATTTTCTACAGTTTTGCCATATAAACCTTGTGAAATATGGTTTAAAAAGTAGAAAATACCCGCCAACCTTTGACTTTTAGGGGTTTTTGAATTAAAATCTCTTTAGTTTATGGGGGAAACCATAAATTTGTTAATTTTTTATCGAGATATATTCTATGACACCTAAGTGAAAGGAAGGAGTTTGGAATCATGGCAGACGAGAAGAAAACAGCAGTTGTTAAACCGATTGCAAAGGCAGCAGTAAAGGTTGAAGCAGCTAAGGAAGAGAAGAAAGAGGCAGCAGCTAAAGAAGTTGCAGCACCTGCAAAGAAGGCCGCAGCTCCCAAGAAAGCAGCACCTGCGAAGAAGGCAGAAGCTCCTAAGAAAGCAGAAGCTCCTAAGAAAGCAGCACCTGCAAAGAAGGCAGAAGCTCCTAAGAAAGCAGCACCTGCAAAGAAGGCAGCAGCTCCCAAGAAGGCAGAAGCTCCCAAGAATACCGTTTATGTACAGTATGCTGAAAAATCCTACAGCAATGATGACCTTGTAAAGATTGCAAAGGATGTTTGGGTATATGACTTAAAGCAGAAGGCAGAGGATTTCAAGTCTGTTGATATTTATGTAAAACCTTTCGAAAACGTTGCTTACTATGTAATTAACGGAACCGAAACCGGAAGCTTCACAATTTAATCCGAAATATAATATTGAAATAGAAATAACAGAACCCACCCGGGAACGGGTGGGTTTTTGTGTGATGTTCCCGGTTTTCCCGGGGACAGTCCCCACGGTGCACGAAAGGGACAGTCCCCATGGCGCACACAAGGGACAGTCCCCGCTGTGCACACAAGGGACAGTCCCCGTGCGAAAAAAGTGTTGACATTTACTGCGGGTGGTGGTAGATTATGTTTTGAAGATATTAGCACTCTAATCGAATGAGTGCTAACAAAAGAAAAGGAGGTCGGTTTCTTGGAGCAGCTGGATGAAAGAAAAATGAAGATTCTGCAAGCAATTATCCGGAACTATTTGGAAACCGGCGAACCTGTAGGATCGAGAACCATTTCGAAGTATACGGATTTAAATTTGAGTTCCGCGACAATTCGAAATGAAATGTCCGATCTGGAAGAAATGGGCTACATTGTACAGCCTCACACTTCCGCCGGAAGAATCCCCACCGACAGAGGCTATCGGTTATACGTTGACAGTATGATGGAAGAAAATGCCAGACAGGTGGAAGAGTTAAAAGAAATGCTCGTTGAGAAGGATGAAAAAATGGATCATCTTCTCAAGCAGGTAGCAAAGGTGCTGGCGGTAAATACGAACTATGCGACGATGGTTACGGCACCCCGTACCAGCGGAAACAAAGTAAAATTTATCCAGCTCTCCAGAGTCAGTGACGAGCAGATTCTCGTGGTGGTAGTTGCCGAAGGAAATATTATTAAGAATACGATTATTTCCGTAAGCGAACCGATTGATGACGAGACAATGTTAAAACTGAACATTCTTTTGAATACCAGTTTAAACGGACTCGCAATTGATGAAATCAATCTGGCGCTGATTTCCAAAATGAAAACACAGGCCGGCGAGTACGGAGCATTCATCGGAGACGTTATTGACGCGGTAGCGGAAACCATTAAGGATGACGACGACTTGGAAGTTTATACGTCCGGTGCGAACAACATTTTCAAGTATCCGGAACTTGCCAATGAGGAAAATGCGAGCGGTTTAATCAATGCTTTCGAGGAAAAACAGATTCTGGCACAGCTTGCGGAATACAATTCGGACGAATCCGAAACGAAAAACGGAATTCGGGTTTATATCGGAGAAGAATCTCCGATTTCCGGAATAAAGGATTGCAGTATCGTAACGGCAAGTTATGAATTCGGGGACGGAATGAAGGGAACCATCGGAATCATCGGACCGAAACGTATGGATTACGAAAAAGTCGTGGGAACCCTGCAGACAATTAAAGGTCAGCTGGATGCGATGTATTCGGAGGATAAAAAATAGAGGAAAATTAGTAAGGGGATGTTTTTTATGGCATCAAAAAAGAAAAAGAATAAAGGAAAAAATCAAATGGATGAAGTGAATATGAAAGAAAATTCCCTGGATGAGGAGAAGGCTGAAGAGAAAGCAGAAAATACCGAAGCGGTAAATTCTTCCGATACGGAAAATAAAGAGACCGCGGAAAAAGCAGCCGGAGAAAAAGCAGACGCTGAAACGGCTGAACCCGATGCGGAGGGAAAAGAAACGGAAGAAACGGAGTCCGACGCAAAGGAAGAGGAAGGCGAATCCGAAGGAGAGAAGGAAGCGAAAGACCCGAAGCAGGCAAGAATCGAGGAACTCGAAGATATGGTAAAACGCCAGCTTGCCGAATTCGATAACTTCCGGAAGAGAAGCGACAAGGAAAAGGAAACTATGTTTGAAGCTGGTGCAAAGAGCGTAATTGAAAAGCTGCTTCCGGTGGTCGACAATTTTGAACGCGGACTTGCATCCATTCCGGAGGAGGAACAGGGAACGCCCCATGCGGAAGGTATGATGATGATTTACAAGCAGCTGATGGGAGAGCTTGAGAAACTGGATGTAAAACCCATCGAATCGGTCGGAAAGGAGTTCAATCCCGATCTTCACAACGCGGTCATGCAGTGTGAGAGCGACGAATACGAAAGCGGAATCATCGCACAGGAACTTCAGAAAGGGTACACGTACCGAGACAGCGTAATCCGTCATTCCATGGTAGCCGTGGTATCCTAGCGGCCGGGATTTTTTGAAATACAAATTTGCGATAAAAACACTTATGACGGAAACAAATCGGAAAATACTCGGATAAGAGTTTTTCATAAATCAGTAATGAACATATTTAACGGAAACTGGAGTTAAAAACTCAGGAGGTAATAAAAATGGGAAAAATTATTGGTATTGACTTAGGAACAACAAACAGTTGCGTTGCCGTTATGGAAGGTGGTCAGCCTACCGTAATCGCAAATACGGAAGGTGCAAGAACCACGCCGTCCATCGTTGCTTTTGCAAAGAACGGGGACAGACTTGTAGGTGAGGCTGCAAAGCGTCAGGCTGTAACGAATGCAGACAAGACAATCTCCTCCATCAAGCGTGATATGGGTACCGACCGCGGCAGAACTATCGACGGAAAGAAATATTCTCCGCAGCAGATCTCCGCTATGATTCTTCAGAAACTGAAAGCAGATGCGGAAGGTTATCTCGGCGAGAAAGTTACTGAAGCGGTAATCACGGTTCCGGCATATTTCAATGACGCACAGCGTCAGGCAACCAAGGATGCAGGTAAAATCGCAGGTCTGGACGTTAAGCGTATCATCAACGAGCCGACTGCAGCAGCGCTTGCATACGGACTTGATAATGAAAAAGAGCAGAAAATCATGGTATACGACCTGGGCGGCGGTACCTTCGATGTATCCGTTATCGAAATCGGCGACGGCGTAATCGAAGTACTTGCAACGGCAGGTGATAACCGTCTCGGCGGTGATGATTTTGACCAGAAGATTGTTGATTACATTCTTTCCGAATTCAAGAATCAGGAAGGCATCGATCTTTCCGGTGATAAAATGGCACTTCAGCGTATCAAGGAAGTGGCAGAGAAAGCAAAGAAGGAACTTTCTTCCGCAACCAGCACCGAAATCAATCTTCCTTACCTGACCGCTACGGCTGACGGACCGAAGCACTATGAAGCAACCCTGACAAGAGCAAAATTCAACGAACTTACCGCAGATCTGGTAGAGCGTACCGCAGGCCCCGTACAGAGAGCACTCTCCGATGCGGGCATCAAATCCAGCGAACTCGGTAAGGTACTTCTGGTAGGCGGTTCCACAAGAATCCCTGCCGTACAGGATAAAGTAAAACAGTTAACCGGTCAGGAACCCAGCAAGTCCTTAAACCCTGATGAATGCGTTGCACTCGGTGCTTCCATCCAGGGTGGTAAACTAGCAGGTGATGCCGGCGCGGGCGAGATTTTACTTCTTGATGTTACCCCGCTTTCCCTCGCAATTGAGACCATGGGCGGCGTAGCAACCAAACTGATTGAAAGAAATACTACGATTCCCGTAAAGAAGAGTCAGGTATTCTCCACTGCGGAAGATAACCAGACCGCTGTTGACATCCACGTAACACAGGGTGAGAGACAGTTTGCGCGCGACAACAAGACTCTCGGCCAGTTCCGTCTGGACGGTATTCCTCCTGCAAGAAGAGGTATGCCTAAAATCGAAGTTACCTTCGATATCGATGCAAATGGTATTGTAAATGTATCCGCAAAGGATCTCGGAACGGGCAAAGAACAGCACATCACGATTACTTCCGGATCCAACATGTCCGATGAAGACATCGAGAAGGCAGTTAAGGAAGCGGCTGAATACGAAGCTCAGGATAAGAGAAAGAAAGAGGCTGTCGATGCAAGAAACGAAGCCGATGCAATGGTTGTACAGACCGAGAAGGCATTAAGCGATGTCGGAGACAAGATTTCCGAGTCCGAGAAGGCTGATGTGGAAGCGGAAATTCAGAACGTAAAGGATATCCTTGAGAGAACCAAAGACAAGGAGATGACCGAGGACGAAGTTTCCGAACTGAAGGCAGCTCATGAGAAGATGATGGAAAAATCGCAGGCCCTCTTCACCAAGATGTACGAGTCCATGCAGGGCGCGGCAGGTGCAGGCCCGGATATGAGCGGCTTTACCGGTGGTGCAACCGGAAGTACCGGTGACGGCAGCGATGGCGGTGCATCAGCAGGCGGATCCGATGATTTTGCCGGAGACTATCGTGAAGTTTAATCCGCAGAATACGGTGGAAACCATAAACGAAAATTGATTTCGCGAGAGGCGGCCTAGCCGTCTCTCGCAAAACGTGTTAAAAGAAGATATAAAAAAGAAAGATACCGAAACAGAAAGGCAGTAGTAAATATGGCGGACAAGCGCGATTATTACGAGGTTCTCGGGGTTCCCAAGAACGCGAGTGATGACGAAATCAAAAAAGCATACAGATCGCTGGCGAAAAAATACCATCCGGATATGAATCCGGACAACCCGGAAGAAGCCGAGAAAAAATTTAAGGAGGCTTCCGAGGCATACGGAGTATTATCCGATGCGGAAAAGAGAAGACAATATGATCAGTTCGGACATGCCGCATTTGATGCAGGTGCCGGCGGTGCAGGCGGAGCATATGATTTTTCCGGCATGGACTTCAGCGATATTTTCAGCGACCTGTTCGGATTCGGCGATATTTTCGGCGGCGGTTCGAGAAGAGGCGCAAGCCGGAACGGCCCGATGCGTGGTGCCGACAAGGTTGTGGATGTCCGCTTAACCTTTGAAGAAGCTGTTTTCGGTGTGGAAAAGGAAATCGAAGTAGATTCCAAGGAAGAGTGTAAAACCTGTAAGGGGAGCGGGGCAAAACCCGGAACCAGTCCGGAAACCTGCCCGAATTGTCGCGGAAAAGGACAGGTTCGTGTTACCACGAACTCCATTTTCGGACAGATTACCTCCGTACAGACCTGCAGGGAATGTAACGGGCGCGGTAAGGTTATCCGTGATAAATGTCCGGACTGTCGCGGAACAGGATATACAACAATTAAGAAACGTTATGCGGTTAAATTCCCGGCAGGTATTGATAATAACGGGCTTGCCTGCAAAATCCCCGGCAAGGGAGAACCCGGACAGAACGGCGGACCGAGAGGTGACATCCTGGTTCGCACGCTTGTTGCCAAGCATCCGATTTTCCAGAGACAGGAATATGATATTTACTCCACCGTTTCCCTTCCGTTCTCGGTTGCTACGCTTGGCGGAGATGTTTTAATCGATACCGTCGACGGTCAGGTGGCCTATGAAGTGAAGGCCGGAACGCAGACGGATACGGTTGTACGCTTAAAGGGAAAGGGTGTTCCGACGCTTCGTGACAAGGAAAAGAGAGGCGATCATTTTGTCAAATTCGTCGTTAAGGTTCCCGAAAAACTCAGTGCGGAAGCAAAGGAAACGCTTCGGAAGTTTGACTCCTTAAGCGGAGATTACCTGAATGCCGCAAAGAATGCGGGCGTTCCGAAGGAGAAGAAGAAAAAAGGCTGGTTTTAATGCGAAGGCCGTAGAAACAGTTGATTTTATAAGGATACTCCCGAAAAGGAGTATCCTTTTTTGTAAGCAGAGAGTGACTAAAAAAAGGACTGCTTGAAAAAGGTTGTTTGGGAATATACCATAAATGTATGCAGGGACATGCGTTTCCTGATAAGAAGAGGATGATTACTGTTTTGAGAGGGTAAAAGGGATGAAAAAAATCGGAATTGCAGCAATTTTGATGACCCTGTCAATCGTGGCGGGCTGTAATTTTATTCATAACAGGGGAACAATTGAAGCGTATTCGCAGCCCCCTGTTGAAGTATCGGAGGAAAATTCCGTTTCGGACACGGACGGGAATCCGGAAGGTTCGGAACAGACAAGAGTAAAAACGTATCCTGCAGACGCGGGGGCCGGTTTTCCGGCAGAAGGAGTATATTTTGATGTTACCGGTGACGGAAATGATGACAAATGTTACTGCCGGATGACCGGAAGCGGAATGGTAAGAGTTCAGTGTATTGTGGAAGATGAAGTCAACTCCGCCCGATATGTTTTGGACGGTTACAATTACAGTTACAGTATTAAGGGCGTGGAAGACGGAAGACTGGTTGTGACGGAAACAGGACCTTACGGGTACAATGATCTGCAGGTGGAAACATACGGTACCGTCAAAATAAAAAATGACAGGCTTGTTTTTGTTGCTGATGCGGATACGCTGAAGAAAGGGCTGATTGTAAGAGAAAAAAAGCGGAATGATCAGGGGAAGGGTGATGAGGATTATGATACCGTTACAATTCTCCGTAAGGGAGAAAAAGTATATGAAGGTTACGGCTCCGTAGTCGAAATCCGTTCTGCCGACAATATGGAAGTTGTTTTGGAGATTGAAGGCTGTCTTGTTGAGCCGAATCCGGACGGAACAATCAATTTGAATAAGGAACCTTTAAAGGAAATCACCATAAAGAGGAATCAGACCATTGTACTGAAATCACAGACCATGGACGGAGGAGTTACGCTTGAAATTAAGTACGAATAACGGAATCTGAACCTGAAAACGGTATAGGATTTGAGCATTTTGTATATTGAATTCAACGGAAACAATGAGTACAATTCAGAAAAATTACTGTAGAAAATGGGAATTGAAAAAGAAAGGAATTGAAAATGAAGAGTAAAATGCTGAAAAAATCGATTACCGTGCTTGTGTCCGTATCCATGGCGGCGGCATTGATTACCGGATGCAATAAGAAAGCGGAAGTTACATCCGAGCCGGCTTCCGTGGCTGTTATTGATATCACACCCGGCGCCGATATATCCGGGATGCAGGAAACTTCCGAAACTGTTTCCGAGGCTGTACCGGAAACCGCACTCGAAACCGCTCCGGTAATATCTCCTGCAGCTGCTCCGGAGTCAGCTTCCGAAACCGCTCCCGAAAAGGCTTCCGAAAGCGGAAGAGAGGACGGGGAACGTTTCGAGGATACCATCATCCTGGAAGGTATGGAAGAAACCGTAAAATACGAACATGTTAAGAATGCTGCAATCGGGTTTGCAATGGACTATGATTATGAGTCCTTCACCCGCCAAAGCGGTGACTCTGAAAAGTTTATCTCGGTATATGATGATGCCGCGAAGCCGGAAAATTATCTGGAAATTAAGGCAAGTTCCGATGATGCGGATACTGCATTGGCTGCGATCGCTGATGAACTTTCCGGAGAATATGAAGTGGAGACGATTGACGTTACACTTGATAAAGCAGGAAACTGCAGGAAAATCGATGCATCCGTAATCAAGGGAACCAATAATATGGCAGATCAGTTACAGGTTGTTTATGTAATTCCCGCTGCAAACGGCAGCATTATTGCTACGGAGCATTTTGCAATTGAAGCTTCCGAAGGATTCGGACGCCGCTTCAATTATATGCTGCAGACATTGGAAGTTCTCAAATAATTGCAATGCAAAACGGACGAAATCCGATTTTACAAGAGCCAGCCTGTACGGCAGGCTCTTTTTTTCTTTTGTTTTCGCAAGAGGGAGAGTATAATAAAAAGGGTTTTTGTTCAGATTCGGAGAGAGGCAATGGCAACCTGGAAATCGAGAGGCCTTCGGGGATCGGTCCTGGAAGACATGATTAACCGGACAAATGAAAAATACAGAGAAGCGGGCCTGGCGCTGATTCAGAAGATTCCGACGCCGATTACACCGATTGCAATCGATCAAAAGACAAGACATATTACGCTTGCCTATTTTGATCAGAAAAGTACGGTGGATTATATCGGTGCGGTGCAGGGAGTTCCGGTCTGCTTTGATGCAAAGGAAAGTGCTACGGATACTTTTTCGCTGCAGAATATCCATGAACATCAGGTGAAATTCATGGGTGATTTTGAGGCACAGGGAGGCGTGGCTTTTTTTCTGATTTATTATACCGGCAGGGATGAGCTTTATTATCTGCCGTATGAATATTTGAAACTGTTCTGGGACAGGGCGCAGAGCGGCGGAAGAAAGAGTTTCCGGCATGACGAACTGAATCCGGCATATGTGATTCCGAAGCATGACGGAGTTCTGGTACCGTATCTGGATGTTTTAAAAATTGACCTTGCTGACAGAGAATAAATTGTTCCCTCGGGGACAGTCCCTTGACGGTTCTACGGGGACAGTCCCTTGTGAACTTTTTGTGAACTCCCCGGGGACAGTCCCCCGGATACTGACCGGGGACAGTCCCTTCAGGGAAAGACAGGAGAATGGATATGAAATGGAAGAAAGTCACAATAAAGACCATAACGGAAGCAGAAGACATTATCATCTGCAATCTGGAGGATATCGGTCTGGAAGGTGCACAAATAGAAGATAAGGTGCCGTTAACCGCACTTGAAAAAGAGCAGATGTTCGTGGACATTCCGCCGATAACGGAGGAAGATGACGGAATCGCATATCTTAATTTTTTTGTCGAGGATTCCGAAGATCTGGATATGGAATTACTTCTTAACAACGTGAGAGAAGTACTTGATGAAACCGCAGAATATACCGATATCGGCGAGGGAACGGTACTTGTTTCCGAGACGGAGGATTTGGACTGGGTAAATAACTGGAAAAAGTATTTTCACCGGTTCTTTATAGATGATTTACTGGTAATTCCCTCCTGGGAGGAAGAGGATATGCCGGAACATACGGGAAAAGTCCTTCATATCGACCCGGGTACGGCCTTCGGAACGGGAGCGCATGAAACTACGAGACTCTGTATCAGGCAGATTCGGAAATATGTGACACCGGATACGGAAATTCTTGATGTCGGCTGTGGCAGCGGAATTTTGGCGATTGTTGCGTTAATGTACGGTGCAAATCATGCCAAGGGAACGGATCTTGATCCTTGTGCACTTGATGCAACCCTTGAAAATATGGAGAAAAACAGAATCTCCAAAGATGATTTTGAGATGATTATCGGAAATATCATTACCGACAAGACAGTACAGGACTGGGCCGGTTATGAGAAATACGATATCGTTGTGGCGAACATCCTTCATAACGTTTTGGAATCGCTGACGCCTGTGATTGTGCATCAGCTTAAGCCGGGCGGAATCTATATTACTTCCGGTATTATTGCAGAAAAAGAAGATTTTGTGGTGGATGTTGTAAAGAAGGCGGGTCTTGAACTTGTTGAGGTAACATCGGACGGCGAGTGGGTCAGCGTAACTGCAAGGAAGATGTAACAGATAACCAGCGGGTAACATATGGGAACCCGTGGGGACAGTCCCTCTTAAAACAAACGGGGACAGTCCCTCTTAAAACAAACGGGGACAGTCCCCGGGGAACCATTGGGGACTGTCCCCAAGGAAAAGGAGTAAAATGTACCATTTCTTCGTACCGGAAGAAAATATCGATAAAGCAGCACACAGAGTGTATATTGACGGAGGGGATTACAACCATATCCGCAATGTCCTTCGTATGCATCCCGGTGAGGAAATATCGGTCGGAACCGGCGAAAGCGACGACGAATACCGGTGCGAAATCGAAAAATATGAAGAAGCAAGAGTTGTCTGCAAACTTCAGTTCATCAAAAAGGCCGATACCGAGTCGCCTGTCAAAACAATTCTTTTTCAGGGACTTCCGAAAGCCGATAAAATGGAACTCATCATTCAGAAATGCGTGGAACTCGGAGTATCGGAAATTGTCCCGGTTTCCTGCAAAAGAAGCATCGTAAAACTGGATGAGAAAAAAGCATCCGCCAAAATTGCCCGTTGGCAGCAGATTGCGGAGGCTGCGGCAAAGCAGAGCAAACGAGCCGTTATTCCGAAAATTTCCAATGTCATGTCAGTGAAGGAAGCCATCCGTTATGCGAAAGAAACGGAGGTCAAAATCATTCCCTATGAACTGAAGGAGGGGATGCTCGAGACGAAGGAAATATTCGGTAAATTAAAGGAACAAATACGGCATAATCCAGGCGAAGAGAAAATCCGCGTGTCGATTTTTATCGGCCCGGAGGGCGGATTCGAGGATGAGGAAGTGGAACTGGCTTCCTCGGAAGGAATCCTTCCGATTTCACTCGGAAACCGGATTCTTCGAACGGAAACCGCCGGCATGGTTGTCCTTTCATGGATTAACTACTGCCTCGAGATAGACATATAAAACGCGGATGCAAAATCAAAAAACAATATAAACCGGTAAAACAATTTATTAAAAAGTAAAACAGATACGGAAAACGGGAATTATTATGGAATGTTATTTGGATAATTCGGCTACGACAAAATGTTTACCCGAAGTGGTTAAAGTCGTTGCCGATTGCATGACGGAAAATTACGGCAATCCTTCGAGCATGCACCGGAAAGGTGTGGAGGCGGAAAAAATCATGCGAACCTCGAAGGAAATCATTGCCGCAACGCTCAAAGCGGATGCGAAGGAAATCTATTTTACTTCCGGCGGAACGGAATCGGATAACTGGGCCGTTTTGCAGGCTGCCCGCGCGGCAAAAAGAGACGGAATGCATATAATCACGACGAAAATTGAGCATGCGGCGATTCTTAATCCGATGAAGCAGCTGGAAAAAGAGGGATTTGAAGTAACTTATCTCGGTTGCGACGAATACGGAAGAATCTCCGTTGACGAGCTGAAAGCCGCGATACGAAAGGATACGGTTCTTGTTTCCGTAATGGGTGTGAATAACGAAATCGGTACCGTTGAGCCGATAGCCGAAATCGGCGAATGCATCAGAAAATGCAATCCGAAGACACTTTTTCATGTGGATGCCGTGCAGATGTATTCCAAACTTCCCATTTATCCGAAACGCATGAAAATCGACATGCTCTCCGTTTCCGGGCACAAAATTCACGGTCCGAAGGGCATCGGTATTCTTTATATTTCCGACCGTGTAAAAATCACGCCCCTTATTCTCGGAGGCGGTCAGCAGAAGGGAATGCGGTCCGGAACGGATAATGTTCCCGGAATCGCAGGATTTGCAAAGGCGGCTGAAATTTTATCCGCCGGAATGGAAGAGGATACGGCAAAAATGGCCGGACTCCGGGATTTGTTTTTAAACGAGGTGACAAAACTTGACGGAATCACGGTAAACGGGCCGGCGAAGTTAAGGGTTGCCGGTTTCAAACCGGCGGACGGTGCTTCGGAAACCGTGCGGAACGGCATGGAAGGGGAAAACACCGGGCGGGATTTTGACATTCCCGCTGCACCGCATATCGCAAGCATTTCCGTGGAAGGCGTGAGAGCGGAAGTTTTGCTGCATGCTCTGGAGGACAAAGGAATTTATGTTTCCGCGGGCAGTGCCTGTGCCTCCAATAAACCCGCCGTTTCCGAAACCTTAAAGGCAATCGGCGTGAAGAAGGAACTTCTGGATTCCACGATCCGTTTCAGTTTCAGCATTTTTACAACGGAGGAGGAAATCCGGTATGCCGTGGAATCGCTCGGCGAAATTTTAGAAACACTCAGAAGATTTACGAGAAGATAATTTATAAGAGAACCCTGCAGTTTGCTTTAGTACGGAGGATTGTATATGCTTCCATTTCGAACCAACATTGTACTCTGCGTAATCGAATTCTTCAGCGTCGTGCTTCTTCACGTAGCATACGCACTTTCCCAGTACGGACCGGAGAAAGCGATTTTGATTTCCATCGGTTTTTTGCCGGCGTTACTTACGGTTTTGTTTTACCGTCTGGTAAAAAATGAAAGAATCGTAATTCGAATTTTCTATCTTTCCATGATTGCGACAAGTTATATCATTTCCTGGCAGCTTGGCATGCTGGGAACACTGAGCGTTATTTTCCTTGCAGGAGCACTGATGCTTGCACTTTATGCAAACCGCGGACTGATGCTCGAGTACGCGATTCTGACTTCCGTGACGCTTTTGCTGAATGCGATTTTTCTGTATAAAGCAATTGAAATTACCTGCCCGAAAGAAATCTATCTGATTTATCTGCTGATTTATCTGTTCGCAATGGTTTCCTTCCTGTTCCTGGTAAACGGCGTTAACGACTACAAAACGCAGATGGAGGAAAAAAATGAGGAGGCGAGAAACGCACTTGAAGCGAAGGCGAATTTCCTTGCCAACATGTCCCACGAAATCCGTACCCCGATGAACGCAATTTACGGTATGGCTGAACTTTTGGATGAAAAGGAGTTCGAAGAAGAGGAAAAGGGATATATCGATACGATTCGAAAATCGTCCGAAAACCTGCTTGCAATTATCAACGAAATTCTGGATTTTTCGAAAATCGACTCCGGAAAAATGGAGATTTCCGAGGAAGAGTATCATTTCAATTCCCTGATTCACGATGTTTTAAGTATCATCGAATTCCGAATGAAAAACAGATCCGTGAAGCTGATATATGACATTTCACCGGATGTGCCGAGAATCTTAATCGGCGATGAATTACGTATTCGTCAGATTTTAATTAACATTATGAACAATGCGGTGAATTTTACGCACCGCGGACATATAGCCTTAAAAATCCGGTGGGAGCCGGACCTTGACGGGAACGGCTATCTTCATGTATGGGTTGAGGATACCGGTATCGGTATTTCGCAGCGCGATATGAACAAGCTCTTTACGGCATTCGGACAGATTGATACCAAGAAAAACCGAAATGTTGAAGGTACCGGTCTGGGACTTGTCATCACCAAACGACTTTTGAATTTAATGGGCGGCGACATTACCGTACGAAGCAAGGTGAACGAAGGCAGTACATTTTCCTTCACCCTGCATCAGAAAGTTAAGGATCCGAGACCGTCAAACTACGATTCCGACCACGACAGGATTACGGCGGACAATGCAGGCTTCCGAATTACCTTCAAAGCGCCTACGGCCAGAGTCATGATTGTCGATGATAACAAGGTAAACCTTGTGGTAGCGAGTGAGCTTATGAAGCGTTTTGGTTTCGAAGCGGTTATGATTGAGTCCGGAATGGAAGCGTTTAACCGTATTGAGGAACATCTGGTTGACTATGATCTGATTTTTATGGATCATATGATGCCGGTTATGGACGGTGTGGAAGCAACGAAAAAAATCAGGGCGCTTGGAACCGATTATGCGAAGAAGGTTCCGATTGTAGCGCTGACGGCAAATGCAATCAAGGGCGTGGAACGGCAGTTTAAGGAAGCGGGAATGAATGATTATCTGGCAAAGCCGATTCACATGAACCAGCTGAGCGAGATTTTACAAAAATGGCTGCCTTTTGATAAACAGGTGCGTGTTGTAAAAGGTCAGGAAGTGCCTACTTCAACAGGCCCCATCGATACCGCACCGATTCCGGGTATCGATTCGCCGGTGGATATCATTGATTACTTAAAGGGAATCGATGTAGAAGACGGTCTGAGAAACTGCGGCGGAAGCAAAAGTGTGTATATCAAGGTCCTTACGACGTTTGCATCTTCCAACCTGCTTGCCGGACTGCAGGAGTATTTTGACAAGGGTGATATTGAAAATTACACGGTTATGGCGCACTCCATCAAGGGTGCATGCCGCAATATCGGGGCAAATGATGTGGCGGACCAGGCGTATGAGCTGGAATGCGCAGGCAGGGATGAGGACGTTGAGTTCATTAATAAATACCACAAGACCTTCTGCGAGAACTACATTGAAGTTACCAGAACGGTAACGAAGGCGTTAATTGCACAGAATTCCGCCCAGCAGGGAATATAATATTCACGGGGACAGTCCCCCGGGGAGAACATGGGGACAGTCCCCCGGGGAGAACATGGGGACAGTCCCCGGGGGAGAACCGGGGACAGTCCCCAAGATGACATATACTTGCGAAATCGTAAATTCACTTTTATAATAGGAAATAGGGGTTTAGCTAACTAAACATTACGGGGGAAAAATTATGTATCGGGTTGCAATTTGCGATGATGAGGCGACATCACTTCAGATTAACGAAGCTTTAACATCTCAGGTTTTGACGGAAGAAGGCATCCAGTTCGAGACGGTTTGCTTTACGGATATGGAAAGCATGATCGAGACCCTTGCGGATAAGGAAAACGAGTATGATGTGCTTCTTTGCGATATTCTGGCAGTCGGCATGAACGGAATCGAGGCGGCCAAAGAACTCCGCAGACTCGGGGAAGGTCTGTCCATTATTTTTATTTCCTCCACTGCGGAATACGCACTTGAAGGTTATCAGGTCGATGCTCTCCGTTATCTGCAGAAACCCATTCAGATCGAGAAACTGAGAGAAGCACTGCTCAGCGCATATAAAATGAAAGCCGTAAAAGGTGACACGCTTACCTTCCAGGTCGGCGATAAATTATATAAAATTCCGTTCGGAGAAATCGAGTATCTCGAGAGTCAGGGAAGAGAAACCATCGTATGCACCCTGAATGAGCAGATTGCGGTGCATATGAAGTTTTCCGATATGGAACAGCTTCTTCCGGACGATGTTTTCGTCAGATGCCATCGTTCCTACATTGTAAATATGAATTACGTAAAGGACCTTGCTAGGTACCGCTTTTTGACGAAGCGCGGCGTGGAAATTCCGGTCAGCCAGCTTCAGTATGTGGATGTAAAGAAAAAATTTATGGAGTTTTAAAAAATCCGCCCCGTTCTCTGGGGCGATTTTAATCGAAAGGATATTTTATGTTTCAGGCTTTTTTGTTGAAGTACGGTGAGATTTTTCTGAAAGGAAAAAACAGATATGTTTTTGAAGACGCACTTGTCGAGCAGGTGCGTCTTGCCATCGGTAAGGTGGACGGCGATTTTGAAGTACACAAAAATTTAGGTCGCGTTTACGTTGAGGCAAAATCGGAATTTGATTACGACGAGGCGGTTGACGCGTTAAGCCATGTGTTCGGCGTCATGACTATCTGCCCGGTGTTAATTCTCGACAACGACGATTTTGAGAATCTGAAGGCAGAAGTCGTAAAATACTTCGGCGAAGTCTACGAGAACAGGGACGGGCTGACATTCAAGGTTTTCTGCAAACGTGCGAGAAAAAATTATCCCTTAAATTCAATGGAAATGAATATGGCATTCGGCGAGGTGCTGCTTGATGCATATCCGGAGCTTAAGGTGGATGTACACAAGCCTGAAGTGGAGCTCCACGTGGAAATCCGGGAAAGAGTTTACATTTACTCCATCCTGATTCCGGGACCCGGAGGCATGCCGGTCGGTACGGCGGGCAAAGCCATGGTACTTTTATCGGGTGGACTGGATTCTCCGGTTGCGGCATATATGATGGCAAAGCGCGGCGTAAAAGTGGAGGCGGTTTATTTTCATGCTCCGCCCTATACGTCGGAACGCGCAAAGCAGAAGGTTGTGGATCTGGCGCGGATTGTATCGGCGTACTGCGGACCGGTAAAACTGCACATCATCAATTTTACCGAAATCCAGATGAGTATTTACGAAAAATGCCCGCATGACGAACTGACTGTCATCATGCGCCGCTACATGATGAGGATTGCACAGGCGATTGCGGAAGAAGACGATTGCCTCGGTCTGGTAACGGGAGAAAGCGTCGGACAGGTGGCAAGCCAGACGATGTATGCAATGGCCTGTACGGATGATGTCTGTCATATGCCGGTATATCGGCCGCTGGTTGCATTCGATAAAGTGGAAATTATTGATATTGCGGAAAAAATCAAAACGTACGAAACTTCGATTCTGCCGTTCGAGGATTGCTGCACGATTTTTGTAGCAAAGCATCCCGTCACCAAGCCGAAGGTATCCGTGATTGCGCACCATGAGGAACGCCTCGGGGAAGAGATTGATGCAATGGTGAAAAAGGCGCTC
>JAILAD010000052.1 GCA_024681795.1 Lachnospiraceae bacterium
AGGGAGAACAACATGAAAATACTTGAAATCAAAAATCTCTGTAAAGAATACGGCAAAGGTGAAATAAAGGTAGATGCCTTAAAAAATGTTTCCTTTGATGTTGAACAGGGTGAGTTCGTTGCCATAGTCGGTCCTTCCGGAAGCGGCAAATCCACTCTTTTACATATACTCGGCGGTGTAGATACCCCCACATCCGGTGAAGTAATCATTTCAGGAACGGATATCGGAAAGTTAGACGAAAACAATCTTGCAATTTTCAGAAGAAGACAAATCGGTCTCATTTACCAGTTCTACAATCTGATTCCCATATTGAATGTGGAGGAAAACATGACCCTCCCGATTCTGTTGGACGGAAAGAAACCCGATAAAAAACTTTTAAAATCTCTCGTAGAGAAACTCGGACTTAATGACAGACTGAAACACCTTCCGAATCAGTTATCCGGCGGACAGCAGCAGCGGGTTTCCATCGGCAGGGCACTGATCAACCATCCGGCGCTTCTTCTGGCCGATGAACCCACCGGTAACCTGGATTCCAAAAACAGTAAGGAAATCATTTCACTGCTCAGAAAATTTAACCGCGAAAACAATCAGACGGTTATCATTATTACTCACGATGAACGTATTGCTTTAAGTGCAGACAGGGTAATTACCATTGAAGACGGCCGGATTACAAAAGATGAGGCGAGAAAATAATGAACATTATTATGAAATTAACTTTGCAACATTTAAAATCCAATCTTAAACGAACCATTGTCACCATATTCGGAATCATTGCATCAACCGCTCTGATTACCGCGATGTTAACGGGCGTTTATTCGGCCTTTCAGTTCACGGGTGAGGTTACTCTTTATGCCGGCGGAAACCATCATGCGAATTTCTATCATTTAACCGAGGAAGATTACAATCAGCTTAAAAACGATCCGCTGCTTGAATTTGTCGGTGTCTGTGATACCGACAATGAGAAAACAGGGTTTTATATTGACGCCGACACCGAAAAAAGATTCCGAACGGGAAATGTTTACCACGGCGATTCCGACGTTCTTTCACAGATGGTAACCTGCGAATATGAGGGACGACTGCCTGAAAATGCCGGTGAAATTGCTGTCGAGGAGGAATTTCTAAAAAACAATCATCTTAATCTTCACCCCGGCGATACTCTTTCTTTTCATCAGGGATACCGCTATGGGTACGAAGGCGACGAACTTGTCTACTATGGCGGAAGTTACAAATCAGCCGAGGATTTCTGCGTCTTAAGTAATGAGACATGCACTGTTACTGCGATTCTTCACCATAACGAGCCCACCAAATCCTTTGACATTCTTCGCGGAACGGACGGCTTTCCTGCGAAAAACCTGGTCTATATAACACTGAAAAAAACCGACAGAAACTCGGTAAATACCTTAAGGAGCATCGCCGCTTCCCATAATCTTAAACTTAACGAATTAAATACTGAATATCTGATGACTTTATTCGTTAAAAGCATACCCTCCAATCCGGTGAACTCAATCTACAAACTTTTGGCAACCGCACTTGTAATCATCATCATTGCTTCTTCGATTATGATTTACAACGCATTTGCAATGTCTCTTACCGAGCGATTGAAATATCTCGGAATGCTCTCAAGCGTCGGTGCAACCGGAAGACAGAAAAAAGCAAGCGTATATTACGAAGGTCTCCTTCTCGGAATCGTAGGCATTCCTCTGGGCTATTTGCTCGGAATACTCGGCTGTATTGTCACACTGCGTTTTACTGGCTCTCTTATTCTTAATTCCAAAATGCTTTATGGAATTAATACCACCATGATGGGACACATCCCCGTAAAAACACATCCCGCCATCGTTCTTGCCACCATTCTGTTTTCCGTGATGACCATTTTTATTTCGTCGTTTATTCCTGCCGTTAAGGCAAGCCGGATTACGGCAATCGAAGCAATCCGGCAAAGCAATACCATCAAGCTTCGGGCATGGAAACTGAAGGTTCTTCCTTTTGTAAAACTGATCTTCGGATACGAAGGCGAGCTGGCTTCAAAGAATATAAAAAGAAACGGTGCAAAGGGTGTGGTAATCACCGCTTCCATGGCTGTCTCAATTATTTTATTAATCAGTGTTATGTTCCTGGTTGAGCTGTTTAACAAAGAAAACAGTTATGAAATTGAAATCCCTTTCCAGGTTTTTGCTTCCGCTTCTCTAAACGAGCGCGAACGGTTAAAGGAGGATATTTTAAAAATCGACGGCGTGGAAAAAGTTTTTGTGGCGGAAATGATTTCCTATAATTTCAATCCGAAGGACAAAGACGGAAAAATGCGTGAAATTCCAAATACCGCAATCAGAAATCCGGAATTTCTAACCAAAGATTACAAAGATCTTTTTGACAGGACAAATGATATCTGGGCGATTCCTGTCGAAGATGAGGATTTCAGAAAAATCTGTGAGAAAAACGGCATCGATGATACCAAATTTTTCGGGGATGAACTTCGGGGAGTTTTGTTAAACAATTACACCCATAAGCCTTCGAGAAAAGATGTCTTTAACGACAAAATCCTCGGCCAAAAACTATTTTACGACAAAGCCGATGGCAACCCGCCCGCTATCGTAATTTCGGATTTCGTCAAATGGGATAAAGCAATCGAAGAATACAGACTATCTCCCAAAGGAAGCATCTCCGTTTATGTTCCTTCCTCCATCATGGACCGCGAATATGTGAAATGCGTGGACGAAAAAGACCTTACCTGCATATACGGAATACAGTGTAAAAATCATGAAGAGGTATATGAAAAAATATCGGATCTTTTAACTTACGACGGCTATACCAATACGACCTCTTCCGATGTCGAAGACCAGCTTATCATAATGAAAACCCTGATGACACTGATAAAAACCGTAATGTACGGATTTATCGTTTTGATTTCACTTATCGTAATCGCAAATATCGTAAACACGATTACGACGGGAGTTCATCTAAGACGCAAAGAATTTGCGATGTTTAAATCGGTCGGAATGACAAGGTTCTGCTTTAAGAAGATGCTTTTCCTGGAGACTTTCCTCTACGGATTAAGAGCGCTCTTATTCGGTCTTCCGGTTTCAGCGTTAATAAGCTTCTTTATCTATAAAAATGTTCCAACTCCGAATTCCGCATTTGAACTGAACTTCCTTACCTATATTTTTGTTTCCCTCGGAGTATTTGCAATCGTCGGAATCAGTATGCTTTTATCGGCAGGAAAAACAAGCAACGAAACCATCGTAGACGTACTGAAGGAGGACATCTGCTGAAAGTCCGTCTTTACTAAATCAGTGTTTTATAAAATTTGATGATAAATTTTGTTCCGACTCCCTCCGTACTCTCCACGGTAATCTCTCCCTGCTCCCCTTCGAGGATGGATTTTGAAAGGGCAAGACCGATTCCCACACTGTCTTTGCCGGCATTCTTTCCTTTGTAGAACCGTTCAAAAATGTGGGGAATATCTTCCACGGCGATGCCACAGCCCGTGTCTTTTACGGTAAGCTGAGTGTATATATTGGTATCGACCGTGGACACGGACAATTCCCCACCGTCGTTCATATGCTCAATGCAGTTTTTGATGATATTCTGAACTGCTTCAACAGTCCAGTTTTTATCGCATCGAACAGTAATGTCGGAAACATCGGATTTAAATCGGATATTTCTTATTTCAAACTGAATACCGAATGGTTTTACCGCTTCTTCGATAAGTTCTATGGATGAAACATCTTCTTTTTTCAGTACGATGGTACCAGCGTCAAGCTTGGAGAGTTTCAGCAGTGTTTGTATCAGCCAGTTCATTCTGTTAAGCTGCGAAGACTGCGTCTGAAGAAACTCACATCTTTTGCTTTCATCCTGCTCATCCACCAGAAGATCATTCATAACCATCATGGATGTGAGCGGAGTTTTTAACTGATGGCTGATATCGGCAATTGCCGCAGCAAGGTTCTTTTTATCGTCTGAAATAAGTTCCTTCTGATACTTTAAAGTCGAAGTCGTCTTGTAAATATTTGTCTTTAAGATCGACAGTTCGCCCTCTTCCTGATCCAACAATTCATTGTCTTCATTATCCTCGAGTACACGTACCAGATAATCGTTTAGTTTCCCAATATCCCTGTATCTCTTATTCGTATAAACGAAAAAAAGAGCCAACAAAACAAGCCCTGTCGCAAACACTGTGGCAGCGGGGATCGGGCCTAAAAATGCTGCGCTTAATGCTGTAGCAAGCGTGGTGAAGGCAGCTCCGATTATTATCATATTGCGAAATTCTTTGTTTTTCATTTTTATTCTCAGTCTGTATCCGGCACCTGCTCCGACTCTTCCATTCCTATTTGTCTACGATATATCCCATGCCTCGAACCGTTTTGATAAGTTTCGGGTCTGAGGGATCTTTTTCAATTTTATCCCGCAGTCTTTTAATATATACCGTAAGCGTATTGTCGTTTACAAAATCTCCGCTTATATCCCACATGCAGGATAACAGTTGATTTCTTGTAAGCACGACACCCCGGTTGTTTAAAAATGTTAAAAGAAGACGGTACTCAAGAGCCGTAAGCTCGATACTTTCTTCTTTGCCCGTATTCTCATCCTTAATCGTAACCTTTGCCTCATTGGTATAAATACAAAGGTTTCCGAGTATTTCGGTGCCCGATGCCGCATCGCTTCCTTTGTCGCCCTTTCCCGCTCTTCGAAGAACGCTTTTGATTCTGGCCATCAGTTCGTTAACCCTGAACGGCTTGCAGATATAATCATCTGCACCGAGTTCCAGGCCCATGACAACATTTACTTCCGCATCGACGGCAGTCAAAAAAATAACCGGGATATCTTCCGATTCTTTTAAAAATCTGCAGATATCATACCCGCTTCCGTCCGGAAGATTGATATCCAGAATACTTAAGTCGTATTCATTAATTTTCCAGACTGCTTTGGCTTCAGCGGCTGTTTTTATATGCGTGACTTCATATCCTTCTTTTTCCAGAGAATACTTAAGTCCCATAGCGATTGCGTCATCATCTTCAACCAATAATATTTTCATAATATAATCCTTGAATCATTTTCAGAAATAAAGTTTTCAATTATGTGATTCACTTCTTCGGGATTGTCCGTGTTGGAATTATGTCCCGCACCCACTATCCACTCAATGGGTATTCCGGACTGTTCGGCCCACACCTCATTGTAACGTTTCGTAAATCCCGCATGGTCCTTTGTTCCGCAAATCAGAAGTGAAGGGCATTTGATTTTATAGGGCAATTCTGCCTTTATTGCCCGGGCCACGATAGTAAATCCGTGACCGGCAAGTTTGGTATATCTCTCCTTATCGTTATCGTATGTAAGCATCATTCTGTACATGCATCCTCTGCCGTAGCGTGTGGTTGCAACACCGTCGGTGCCCTGACGCATCAGCAGCTTCCATGGATACATTCTGTACATCGTTTCTGTATGTTCCAGCGATTTTAATTCCCACTCTTTGTAGTAATTTTTCTGAAGCGGTGCGGAATCAATCGAGATAAATCCGGCAATCTTTTCGGGAAAAAGCTGTGCATACATCTGTCCGACATATCCGCCCATTGACTGACCAATGATGATCGGATGGTCGTATCCTTCTTTCATGAGAATCTCATCGAGCCACCTTGCCTTGTCTTCAAGTGTAAAATCCATTTTAAACGGATAGGAAAACGCATGTCCCGGAGCATCCCAGACCAGCACGGAGCACTTCTTTTGAAAATACCGGATCTGCTTTATAAACAGTCTGTGATCCGCAGTCAACCCGGGCAAAAACACAAGCTCCGGTGCATCTTCCTTCTTTTCATTTGTCCAGTAAACGATGGTTCCTTTGGATGTCTTAAATATATTTCTTTTCATATCCGTTCTCCATATAATCCTGTAACTTTATACAGGGTATAATTCTTTATTTACATTTTTACAAAATAACGTCATTTCTTCAATATTTTTCCGTATGGAAAATGTCATTTTTTCAATTTTGATTCTCTAACCATCATAAAAAACTCCCTATAACCGCATCGATTTCATTCGTTCCAAGCGGATTCGTTGTCGTCTCCTCTGTAATGATCAGATTTTTCCCAAGAATAATCCCTTCTTTCATCATGGATTTCATTTTGAATACTGCTTGTCTTGCGTACTCTCTGTCATCCATCATCCCCCGGTGTTCCCAGTAGATTTCTTTACGCGTCCTGACATCAAGGATTGTAAAGTCCGGATAAATTATTGTACTGTTAGAAAGAGTCAGAGGGCACTCATACTTGTATGGAATCCCTTTATCCGCAAGCTTGTTCGCTATGGTCAATTCCGATTTGGAACGTACCAGCTCTCCATTATTTGTTTGGTACACCGGAATATATTCCGGGATTGCTTTTCCTTGGTACGGAATATGACACCATGCTGCAATATAGTCATCATCCGATGAGTCTATTGGGTCGATATACTGCTTGATTTCCGACGGGAAACGCGAATACGTTTGTTGAATCTTTTTTATTATATTATTCGTTTTTTTCAGGAAATTTCCGAGGTTTTTGATCTCAACCTTCAGAAGTTTCAACACTTTCTCATAATAGGATTTCCGGAGGAAAATTCCAATCGTCTGTGCATCGGTTTTACGAATATATTTTCCACCTGTATCTGATTTATCCTCACGAAGATAAAATTGAACTCTTTTCCCTGAATTTACAATATGAATAATCCCGGAGGGAGCTTTTTGAATTTCGCTTTCTATCTTTTCTGCGCATTTTTTAAGTTCCTCGTAACGCCTTTCTGCCTCTTCGTATAAAAAAGTGGGTTTGAGTTTGTTTGATTCCATGTTATGTCTCATTTGATTTTCCTTTCTTTTCATCTTTATTTGAAATGTATGGGAATTTTGATGCTCCTTCAGCGCCAGCAGCTTGCTTAAAGCATCAGAATTAGATAATTTGAGGAATTTTGATGCCTCTTCAGCTCCGGTGGCTTGCTTAAAGCATCAGAATTAAATAATTTGAGGGATTTTGATGCTTTGGCGCAGATGGGTGATTGCCAAAGGCATCAGAATTAGAAAATTCGAGAAAAATCGATGCCCCACCCAAAGGCGGGGCATCGCAAGAAATATCAAAAAATCAATTATTCGTACTCTACCGTTGCCGGGGGCTTAGGTGTATAGTCGAAGAGAACACGATTGATGCCCGGAACTTCGGCGATGATTCGGTTTACGAGATGGTCAATCAGTTCGTCGGAAAGATGCTCTACGGTCACTTCCATAACGTCTGTTGTATTGATTGCACGGATAATACACGGCCAGTCAAACGTTCTCTTTCCGTCTTTTACGCCCGTTGATTTAAAATCGGGCACAACAGTGAAATACTGCCATACCTTACCTGCCAGACCGTTCCTTGCAAATTCTTCACGAAGAATCGCATCGGATTCACGGACTGCTTCCAGACGGTCCCTGGTAATTGCACCCGGGCAACGAACACCAAGTCCGGGTCCGGGGAACGGCTGACGATAAACCATGCCCTCGGGAAGTCCCAGCTGAACACCGACCACACGAACTTCATCCTTGAAAAGGATACGAACCGGCTCCACCAGTTCAAAATCCATATCTTCGGGAAGTCCGCCTGCATTATGATGTGCTTTGATTCCGGCATCGCTTTCTAAAATATCCGGCCATATGGTTCCCTGTGCAAGGAATTCGATTCCGTCAAGTTTGCGGGCTTCTTCAGCAAATACCTCGATGAACTCGCCGCCGATGATTTTTCTCTTCTGCTCGGGATCCGTTACTCCCTCCAGTTTGTCAAGGAAACGATCTGTTGCATCCACATAAATCAGATTCGCTTTCATCTGATTACGGAATACTTCGATTACCTGCTCGGGTTCACCCTTGCGGAGAAGTCCGTGATTTACATGTACGCAGGTTAACTGATCACCGATTGCCTTAATTAAAAGTGCGGCAACAACGGATGAATCCACACCGCCGGAAAGGGCTAAAAGAACTTTTTTGTCTCCTACCTGTTCCTTAATGAGTTTAATCTGCTCTGCGATAAAGGCATCCGCAAGTTCGGGGGTTGTAATCCGGACCATATCGTCCGGACGTCTGATTTCGGCCATTTCTTAATCCTCCTGATGTTATATTTTTTAGTTCAGAATAATCGTTACTTCGGGTCCTTTTCCGGTTACGGGCTCTGTTGCCGAACCGGTCTTTAAATAATCCAGAATTGCATTGATGATATCCGGTGTGCTGTAACTGATTTCATTCCGGTAACATACCGCCATTGCAAAATTGTCGGCCGCACAGTCTTCAATCGTATTTACATATCCGGTATTGTTTCCCATTGTAAGATAGAAGTTCGAAATGTTTTCAACGGGAATCACAACCGAAGGATCGTCGATATCCACGATACCGGTCTGAATGCTGTCAAGGAGGCTTGCCCCGTCGGTATATTCCGGTACGTAAGGAACAACAATGCCCTTCTTTGTATTACCGTCTACGGTAAATTCCGCATATGCGTCATAGTCTCCGACATTCGGCATACGGTAAATCTGCTCGAGTGCTTCTCCGGTAAAAGCCGGTTCCTGACAAAGCGTGAAGTTAAAAATACGGTCGATATTCGTTCTGAAATCAATATCGTTTGTAGCAAGAATATGGAAAATCTCTTTTACCATCAGATAATCAAAAATCTCCGCATCCTCCGGGTCGCTGTAATCAAAAGAATTATAAAATGCATCACTTACATAAATGCAATTGTCTCTTGCATAGCAAAGGAATTCATTTCCCTCCTCCGCCATTGAGGTCTTGGCAAAGAAGAAAGGTTTGGAAAGCGGGTATTTATATCCGATTTCGTCGAACTTTGCCTGAATTCTGTCCATACTGTTAATCAGTTCGGAAACCTCACCTTCCGTAAATTCCGTACACTGTTCCGATGCGAATGCCTTTAAATCTTCCTTCGTGGCACCCTTCTTTTTCATACGGTACTCAATGTTACGCTCATTTAAATTTTCAAAATAAATAATGCTGGAAGCAATCTGATCCTTTGCCTCATCCTCCTGAAGAAACGCAAACGTAATGACGTTTCCCCCGTTCTCGGAATGAGCGGAATAGGTCTGATTGGAACCCGTTGCCCAGGTCTCTGCTCCGACTTCTTCGCTGCTGTCCCTGTTCAGATTGATTAACTTGGGATCGCTCTGGCTTTCAATTCCGTCTTTATTCGTACATCCCGCAAGAATTGAAGATACAAGTAAAATTGCCATCCCGAGAGTCAGTACTTTCTTTTTCATCTTTTCATTCTCCTTATTGTTTTATCCCCTTATTTCATACCGATTGCATGGTAAAATCCGGGAAACACAAATACCCAAATGCTATTATAACAATTTTTTTGTCAAACTACTATCTTTTTGTGTTTTTTTGTGCTATGTATAGGTTACGATTTTTCTGCTGCATTATTACAACGGAAAACATCCTGAAAACAGATTTTAAGAGGCTTTTTACCATGAAAAACACACATTCCGAAATCATACCGAAACTGTATATGAAACTGCTGCCGATTCAGATTATTCTTGTCATTATCGGCGGCTTAAATTCAATCATTGACAATGCGTTTGCGAGTAACCTGATCGGGCCGGATGCAATGGCTGTTACAGGACTTTTTAATCCCGTCTCCAATTTTTTAAATGCCGTTAATATTCTGATTTTCGGCGGTGCGCAGGTGCTTTGCGGAAAATATCTCGGCAAGCAGATGGTTGAACGGACGAAAAGTATTTTTTCACTGGATATGATTACCATCATCATCTTGTCCGCGGTACTGACGGCCGGCTGTGAAACCATTCCCGGCATTATTTCCACGGCTCTCGGTGCAAAAGGTCCTTTTGCTTCGGAACTCTCTCTTTATATCCGCGGATTCGCAATCGGTCTTCCGTTTTTCTGTCTGGGAACCCAGTTTACCGCATTCCTTCAGCTGGAACATCAGGAAAAAAGAAGTTATATTTCCATCGTAACAATGTTTGTCGTAAACATCTTTTTTAACTGGCTGTTCCTTGCGGTATTCAAACTCGGAATGTTCGGACTCGGACTTTCCACTTCCATCGGAAATATCTGCTTCTTTTTCATTCAGGCACTGTATTATTTTACCGGAAAATCCATTCTGAAATTCAGCCCGAAAAATATTCTTTTTAAGGATTTAAAAGACATTCTGATTAACGGTCTTCCGGGTGCAAGTTCTCAGCTCTGTATTTTTATCCGGGGAATTGTCATTAACCGGATTATCCTGCATTTCGTCGGCGAAGACGGTCTTTCCGCGTTCTCCGCAATCGGATCGTTCGGCTGCGTTTACTGGGCGGTTCCCGCCGGTGTCACTTCCGCCGTAATTGTACTGGGAAGCGTTTATGTCGGGGAAGAAGACCGGGCCGGACTGATAGTATTAATGAAAACGTTCCTGACACGAGGCGTAGGAATTGTGTCAATTGTTTCACTGGTACTTGCAGCTCTTTGCATTCCGTTTACGAACTTTTTCTTCCATGATCCGTCTGCACCGGTTTATCACATGACCATGATGGGATTTTTACTGTTTCCGCTTTCTTCCCCGCTCAGCGCATTTGTTGTGGGCTTTTCAAACTACTACCACTGCCAGTATCACGAGGCCGTCGTCCGGGTTGTTTCCGTTATGGACGGGCTGATCGGAGTCTGTCTTTTTTCACTGATTCTCGTTCCGAAAATGGGAATGACGGGACTCTGGCTAGCCCAGATTTTCGGCGGTGTCCTGACCGCTTTGATTCTCTATTCGTTTGCAGTCATCTATAATAAAAAATTACCGCTCTCACTGGATACGATGATGTGTTTTCCTGAAAATTTCGGGGTTCCCGACGAAAACAGAATCGACATTTCCGTTCACAGCATGGAAGAAGTCATCAATATTTCCCGCAAAGTCTGGGATTTTTGTGATTCCCACAACATCGGCAAAAAACAGAAAAACTGTGCCGCCCTCTGTGTGGAAGAGCTTGCAGGAAATATCGTCCGGCATGGATTTTCAGGCAAAAAAAATCGCCGCCTGGACATTCGCGTGTCTTATATCGGCGGCGATATTATCATAAGTTTAAAGGACGACTGTGTGGCATTCAACCCGACTGAGGCGGCAAAGCTTTTCGACCCGGAGGATATTACGCATAACATCGGGCTGCGTATTGCGATGAATATTTCAAAAAGTATGAGTTATCAGAATACGTTTGGACTGAATATTTTGAAAATAATAATTTAAGAGGTTTCTCTCATTCCACACCGTCAAAAAATTCAAGGGCTTTCACCCGGAATTCCGGATTTTCATCATATACGGCGTGACCGAAGCCCGGAAAAAATACAGGCTCGCACTTAAGTCTTGCCGCAAATTCAAATGCCGGCTTCAGTCCGATTACCCTGTCGTCTTTTCCCTGCATCACAAGAGTCGGACAGGCAATCTCCGAAATATCATCGACCGCCTCGAAATTCAGCAGTGCCTGCGTGCAAATCTCACACCGTTTAAATTCATCCTCCGTAAGATTTCTGCAGGAAGAAAGAATGGCCTCTCCGTACTCCTTCAAAAACTCTTCCGAATAGACATTTTCCGCAAAGGAATTCAACAACCCTTCCTCGTTCTTTTCCCGTGAAAAACGATTCCAATCGGCAAAGAGCCCGCGCGTTTCTTCAAAAATTCCCGGTGTAGTGGAACCGAGTATCAGGGCCTTTACAAGGTCAGGCCTGCGCACACTCAGAAGCTGTGCCGCCATGCCTCCCATTGAAATGGAGTATACATACAGATTCTTCAGCCCAAGCGCGTCCAGTACGCGAATCAAATCATCCGCCATATCCGAAATCGAATATTGCGCCGGGAGATTTCGTCTTATGTCAAAAACATAAACTTCGTAATTCTTCGCAAACATCTCATACCCCGATGCGATTAAATCCTTTGCAGGCATAATGCTCCTTACGGAAAATCCGGGAATCATAATCATCTTTCTGTTTCCGTTTCCGAAACGGAAATACTGCATTTCAACTTCGTTTGCGATTACGGTTTCAATCTGAATCGACATATCTTTTCCCCCTGTGTTGTTATATCGTTCTGCCGGTTTTTGTGTTTATTTTTGTGTTTTATACTGCACGCAGCAGTTCCGGCCGTTATTTTTTGCTTCATACAGACAGTGGTCAACTTTATTGAATAAATCCGTTCTGTCTTCTTCTCCGTCGGTTGTAATGATTCCGATACTGATTGTGACGGATTTGCGGATGGACGGAATCGTTTTTCCGGCCATCTCCTCTCTCAGTTTTTCAGCATATTCAAGCGCTTCCTTTTCGTTCAGTCCCGGAAGAACCGCAAGAAATTCTTCGCCTCCCCACCTGCCGACTTCCGCACCCGGAATGGACTCTATGGAGGATTTCAGGGCCTCCGCAAACTCCTTTAATACCTCGTCTCCCGTGAGATGTCCGAACGTATCGTTGATACTCTTGAAATAATCGATATCCGTCATAATAAAACTGGTCGGAGATTTTTCCGCGATTGCTTTTTCTATGATTTTCCCCGTCAGTTCTTCAAAATGTCTCCGGTTATTCAGACCTGTCAGCGCATCATAGTTTGACAGAATCGTAAGCCGTTCGTTCATCTCGGCAAGGTTTCTGTAAGCCACCTGCAGCTCCGATGTGGTAGCGGACACAAGCTGCGTCAGACGTTTGATTAACGATGCCTGTCCTTCCAGTACCGAATCGTCAATCGCAACCTCCTGAAGTTCACCCTCCGGTGCATCCCCCTCCCTCATGGCAATCGAAAGAAGCGTAATATTATATTCAAGGATTGCATTCGTCTCCGGATTTCTCTTTACCTCACCCCAGGTATGAAATCCTGACGTGGCTGCCATTTTGCCGAAAGGAATCATCTCCATATTTACATAGGCTTCCCAGAATTCCTTTCGAACCGAGCAGGAATACAGAAGGATTGCCTCGGGTTTAAACTTTCTGACCGCATCGAGTCTTTTGTTTACCTTCTGGACGATGAAAGTGGGATCTCCGTACGAGAGGTAGATATACATTCCTTCGGTTACATACCCTGCAAGATCCAGCGTTCCGTCATCTTCCACTTTAAGAGTGTGTCTTAAAAGTTCGTCGTTTTCCACTTTTACAATTAACGGAAATTCAAAGGTTTCTTCCGCAAAAGTTTCCGTTTTGTTTATACTTAAATATTTCTCATAAACCTCCACGGCAGGTGCGTTGTCAATTTCAATCAGGCGGTTTTCATCCGCTTTGGTGACCACGAAATGATGGCCGAGCGTACGCCAGCCGACGGATTTGTCCACATCAATGTGAAAGTCTTCTCCCGCATAGGTGATTGCAAAAATTTTGTTATCGGTCAGTCCGTTTTCATCGAAGATGAAGTGTTCTCCGCTCTTCATGCTGTGACCGCCGGCATAACCGCCGAACACCTGAATTCCCGGGTTCATTTTACTCATTTCTTCCAGAATAATCCGTGTGTTGAATTCCGTACCGGGAAGAAGCAGTTCCACTGCTTTAATGTGGTCCACGCCTTCCGTCCCGGTGCGGATTTTTTCTCCGACCGAGACCTCATTTCCTTTGATGTCCGAAAAAACGAATTTCCGAATTTCCGTTTTTTCAAACAGCATTGCGGAAATCAGAACACCTTTTTCCATCAGTCTTGCATAGGCAATTTCTCCGGCAGAAACGGTTCCCGCTATATCTGCTTCCGGGAAGAGTTCTGCGATTGCACCTGTGATGTCAGATAACAGTTTTTCTTCCAAAATCCCGCTGTAAATATGAAAAAGCAGATGCTTATACAATCCGCTTTCATACTCTTTTACAACTGCGGACATCTGATCCGCCATTGTTTCGTAATATTTATACTGCACCAGCATTTGCTTCATAATGAAATGTCACCCCCAGTGAAAACATCCTTTTTTCATTATATTACTCTCCCCCGGAAAAGTCATCCTTTCCCTTGGGGACAGTCCCCCTCGTTTTCCCCGGGTCGTTTTCCCCGGGGACAGTCCCCAAATCGTTCACAGTTTTTTCACAAGGAACTGTCCCCCAAAAAGAAAAAAACACTTGCATGAATATTTTAATTGTGTATAATTAAATTGTATCCAATGTAATTTAGTTTTAGGAGGTAACTGATATGAGCATTTATGATTTCACATTCAAGACAAGAAAAGGTGAAGAAGTATCCATGGCAGACTATAAAGGAAAAGTTTTAATCATCGTAAATACTGCTACCGGTTGCGGCTTTACTCCGCAGTACGAAGATCTTCAGAAGATTTACGAAAAATACAACGAAAAGGGACTCGAGATTCTTGACTTCCCCTGCAACCAGTTCGCAAATCAGGCTCCCGGTACCGATGAAGAAATCCATACCTTCTGCAAAGGCCGTTTCGGAATTACGTTCCCGCAATTTGCAAAGGTTGATGTAAACGGTGAAAACGCTCTTCCTCTTTGGAAATATATTACCGAAAACACCAAATTCGAAGGTTTCGGAAAAGGCCCCAAGGCACTCATGATGTCCGGCGTAGCCAAATCCCAGGATAAGGATTACAAGAACAACGGAAACATCAAGTGGAACTTCACCAAATTTGTAATCGACCGCGAAGGCAATATCGTTGCCCGTTTCGAGCCGACACAGGATATGGAAGACCTTGACAGCCTGGTTGCATCACTTGTTTAAGAATAAAGGAGAGTCGTTATGAAATACGCAGTCGCATATTATACACGTTCCGGTAATACGAAAAAAGTAGCGGACAACATTGCCGAAGTGCTCGGTGTCGAAGCAAGAGACATCTCTTTGGAACTCCCCGGAAAAGTTGATTATCTCTTTCTCGGAAGTTCTCTCTATGCCTTCAAATACGATGAAAGCGTAGAAAAATTCATTGAAAAAAATGCCGGAAATATCGGTACAATCGTATCTTTTTCCACCTCGGCATCCGGTAATTCCACTGCGAAATTTGTAAAGGAATGCGCTGAAAAAAACGGGATAAAATTTTATCCGCACAGTTTTAAGTGCCCCGGCAGTTTCATGCTTTTCAACCCCGGAAGACCGAATGAAAAAGATCTGAATGCTGCACGTGATTTTGCAAAAAATATTAAATCCGAATTGGGAGACTAATCAGAATGGCTGAATACGATGCATTAAAATTGGATCATCAGCTTTGTTTTCCTCTCTATGCAGCCTCCAGGGAAATCATCAAACTCTATCACGGACCGCTTACAAAAATCGGCCTGACATATACGCAGTACATTACGATGATGGTTCTCTGGGAAGAAAAAAAGATCAACGTAAAAAGTCTTGGAAAACGCCTTTTTTTAGACAGCGGCACACTTACTCCGGTGTTAAAAACCCTGGAAAAAGAAGGATACATTTCCCGTATACGCAGTTCGGAAGACGAACGCGTGTTGATGGTTGAGATTACCCGCGAAGGCGAAAAATTAAAAGAAAAAGCTGCCGAAATCCCGAAGGAAATCGGCAGTTGTATCAGCCTGAAAGAGCAGGATGCGAAAGAATTATACCGCATTCTCTATACCATTTTGGAAAACCGAAACTCACAATGATGATTTAACCGGCATAATTTTAATAAAGCTTTCAAATTCCTTTCACTCATTTCTCTTTTTTTACAATCACTCCGCCCCCGATGATGCAGTTGTCGCTGTCATAAAAAACAGCCGACTGCCCGGGGGTGGAGGCCCTTACAGGCTTCTCGAAAAGGATTCTTACCTCATCTTCCCCGATCTTTGAAATCACTGCATTTTCCGCGTTGTGGCGGTATCTGATTTTTACGCGGGCAAAAATCTCTTCACCGGTCTGCAAATCCGGGATACTTAAAAAGTTCAGATTTGTGCAGAAAACTTCATTCGTAAAAATCTCACCCTCTTCGCTCAGCACGACTTCGTTTGTTTCCGGTCTGATTTCGGAAACATAAACCGGATGTCCGAATGCAAGCCCGAGGCCTTTTCTCTGGCCGATTGTATAATGAATGATTCCCTTGTGTTCCCCCAAAACCGTACCGTTTCGGTCGATAAAATTACCGGCCCCAAGTCTGTTTTTTATATTTTCATAGTTGTCGGAAAAAACATCTTTTGCATGCTCATTCACATAATCCGCGTAGTGCCCGTCCTCTACAAAACAGATTTCCTGAGAGTCCGATTTTTCCGCAACGGGAAGTTCCGCCTCTCTGGCTATCTGCCTGACTTCTTCTTTGGTATATCCGCCGAGCGGCATTAACAGATGACTTAACTGCTCCTGCGAAAGCCGGTACAGCATATAGGTCTGGTCCTTGTATGCAACCTGTTTTACGGTATAACGTCCGTTCGGTAATTTTATAACTTCTGCGTAATGCCCCGTTGCGATAAAATCGGCATCAAACAGTTTCGTGCAGTACATCATTCCTTCAAACTTCACGTTTCGGTTACAAAAAACACACGGGCTCGGGGTCAGTCCCTCTATATAATTCCTGACAAACGGCCTCGTTACATATTCGCAGAAATCTCTTCCGACATTATGAATGTAAAACGGAATTCCGAGTTTCATGCAGATCCGCTGTGCATCTTCAATTTCACAGCATTTGCTGACTTCTTTTTCGGAATCCGTCCAGGTGCGAAGCGTCACACCCACGACTTCATAGCCCTGCTCTTTTAATAAATATGCACATACCGCACTGTCCACTCCGCCGGACAGACCTACTACTGCTTTTGCCATTGTCTTTTCCAATCTTTGATGCTTTTACTTTTCTTTTCCCGTACTCCGCGCTTTTCCTTTTTCGGATTCATGGGTTTTCGCTATTTTTTCCTGCGCTTATGAATCGTAATAATCAAATATACTCCCATCCCGAACGCGGCAAGATATCCGACAAATCCGAGAAGCGGAATTTCCAAAACTTTCGGCTGCATGTTTGTCGTGCAAATCATACTGGAACTTACAATAATTGCCGCCGTGATAATGCAGAGAATCAGATCTCCGACCATAATCTCCACTCGCCTCATTAAGGAATCAAAACCAACAGGCTCTATATTTACCTTGGTCTGGCCCTTGATGACGGACTTCATCAGGTCCGCGGAAAGGGACGGAATCGTCATGGATTTTTTGGTAGACTCGTAAAGCGCCTTAGCATCTCCCAAAACTTCCTGTTTTAAATCAAATTCTTCCAGCAGATCGTGCATGACTTTCCCGGAAAAAAGCTGAGCCATATTGACGTCCACGTTCAGTTTTGCAATATCACCCTCAACCGTAACCAACGCACGTACCAGCATGGAAAATCCCTGCGGCAGCGCAATTCCGTGATTGGAAGCCAGTTCCACAATTTCCCCTAAAAGTTCACCGATATTCAAATCTTCCAGATTCATGGAACAGTACCGTTCCATAACTCCGTCGATGTCATTAAACAGCTCCGGATGGTTAATCGGTTTCTTCGGTTTTCCGAGAGAAAGCACCGCATTTTTCATCAGGTTTACGTCTTTTTGCACAACCGCGGTGACGGCCATTTTTAAAATATTCTGTTCCTTTTTTCCGAATCGGCCGACCATGCCCCAGTCAAGCCAGCAGATTTTTCCGTTTAAAATTTCAAGATTTCCCTGATGCGGATCCGCGTGGAATAAACCGTCGTCCAGAACCTGCTTTAAGAAACAGTTTACGAGTTTCGTTGCAACCTCTTTCCTGTCATATCCTTCCGCATCCAGTCTGGCGAGATTTCCGATGGAAAATCCGTCCACAAAACTCATTGTCATGACACGCTGCGTTGTGTAATCCTTCTCAATCTGCGGGCAGGTGACATACTTTATGTCCTTCATGTTTTCGGCGAATTCCATGGTCGCTTTCGCTTCGATTCTGAAATCCAGTTCGTTAATGGAAACCTGCTTCAGTTCCTCGATAATCATGGCAAAATCAAGTGTCTGATTCGCGGGCGAGATTTTTGCCATTTTGGCAGCCTTCGACAAAAGGGAAAAATCCTTCATCATCATATCTGCCACGTACGGACGCTGTACTTTGATTACCACTTTTCTTCCGTCCGGCAAAACGGCAGCATGAACCTGTGCGATGGAGGCGCTTCCCAACGGTTCCTCGTCGATTGACAAAAAGAGTTCGTCAATCGGTTTCCCGAGTTCCGAAATGATTTCTTTTTTTATAACCTGTACGGGCAGCGGCTTTACATCCGCCCGTAATTTTTCAAGTTCTTCACAATACTCTTTCGGCAGAATATCTGTCCGGCTCGACATAATCTGACCGATTTTGATAAAGGTCGGGCCGAGATCTTCTATAACATGCCTTAAACTTTCCGGTGTAAGACCGTTCTTTACAAGATTATGCTTTCTGATTACTCCCGCAATTTCCTCCAGACGTTTGGTTTCGTCAAACATTTCCTTCGGAATGCTCCGGAGTTTCATTTCCATTGCTCCCACGTGACTAATCCTTCTTTCCTATTCTTTGCGTACTTCGATTTCTATTTCATGGCTTTCCGGATCCGGTCTTTTCTCAAACTCTACCGACCGTTCTAACACATTTCCGTCCCCGTCCTTTACCGTATCAAACGAAACACTCCTGCCGTGACCGAGACTGTAGGTATGTTCGCCGTCTTTCTTTTTTGCCCGTTCCGCAAGAATCCGTTCCCGGTTTCCGTTATAGAGGAGTTCTTCGTTATCGGCTTCCTCCATACCGAAGATTTCACTGCCCCTGCGAAGAAGGTCTTTGATTTCATCATTCTGCCGGTCTATCGTCCCAAGGCCTGCCAGAATCACGTCTTTTGCAGCATCTTTTATTGTTTTCAACGAAAACACCGCCCTTCATTTAAGTTACTTTTTATTATACCACAAATATTCCCTTGGGGACTGTCCCTGATGAACCAAACGGGGACTGTCCCTGATGAACCAAACGGGGACTGTCCCCGGGGAGCCAGGTGGGGACTGTCCCCGAAGATGACAAAAAAACCACGGGATTTCATCCCGTGGCTCAACAAGCAATTTTCTTATAAATTCTTAACCCGCAAGGCCCTTATTGCATTCAGTACCGCAATTACCATGACACCGACATCCGCAAAAATCGCAAGCCACATATTTGCAAACCCGAGCGCTCCGAGGATCAGACATGCAAACTTAATCACTAGCGCAAATACAATATTCTCATAAACGATTCTTAAGCACTTTCTTGATATCTTTATTGACTTCGAAATCTTCATCGGATCGTCGTCCATCAAAACCACATCCGCAGCTTCAATCGCAGCATCCGATCCCATCGCTCCCATCGCGATACCGATGTCCGCTCTTGTCAGTACCGGCGCATCATTTATGCCGTCACCGACAAATGCAAGTTTTCCAAGGCTTTTATTCTCTTCCAAAAGTCTCTCGACCTCTGTCACTTTATCTGCAGGAAGTAGTTCGCTTCTGACCTCATTCACCCCGAGTCTTCCGGCCACATCATCTGCGACAGCCTTTGCATCACCGGTCAGCATTACTGTTTTCTTAATTCCTGCTTTTTTCAGTTCACGAATTGCTTCACCCGAATTTTCCTTTTCCACATCAGAGATTACAATGTGTCCCGCATAAGCTCCGTCAAGAGCCATATGCAGAATCGTTCCGACCGAGTGGCAGTTGATATGCCTTATTTTTTCACGGTGCATCAGTTTATCGTTTCCGATCAGCACACCAACACCGTCTACCTTGGCAGAAATACCCTCACCGCTGATTTCCACGATATCCGTAACGCGGTTCCGGTCTATTTCCTTTCCGTATGCTGCCTGAAGGCTTTTGCTGATGGGATGCGAGGAAGCACATTCTGCAAGCGCCGCATACTCCAGCAATTTTTCATTTTCGATTAAATTATGATGTACACCGCTTACTTCAAAAACACCCTTCGTAAGCGTTCCTGTTTTATCAAAAACAACCGTTGTAACCTTGGAAAGTGTCTCTAAATAGTTGGAACCTTTGACAAGAATTCCTTCTTTTCCGGCTCCGCCGATTCCCGCAAAAAATGTCAGCGGGATGCTTACTACCAAAGCACACGGACACGATATTACCAAAAATGTCAGCGCCCTGTATATCCATTGCATCCATACTTCCGAGCCTGAGTGCATAAAAAATATCTGTACTAACGGAGGCAGAATCGCAAGCGCCAGAGCGGAGAAACAAACCGCAGGCGTATATATTCTTGCGAATTTGGAGATAAATTCTTCGGATTTGGATTTACGGGAACTTGCATTTTCCACCAGCTCCAGAATTTTGGAAACCGTAGACTCTCCGAATTCCTTGGTCGTCTGCACCTTCAAAACACCCGTCATATTGATGGAGCCGGAAATAATTTCGTCCCCCGCAAAAACCTCTCGCGGTACACTCTCACCGGTCAGGGCAACTGTGTTCAGGGAGGAATTTCCTTCTGTAATCAGACCGTCAATCGGCACCTTTTCACCCGGTTGAACTACAATTATAGTTCCAATCTCAACTTCATCCGGATCTACCTGTTCGAGATTGCCATCCTTTTCCACATTCGCATAATCCGGACGAATATCCATCAGTTCGGAAATATTCCGTCTGCTTTTGCCAACCGCAATGCTCTGGAACAGCTCTCCGATCTGGTAAAAGAGCATAACCGCTATTGCCTCGGTATAATCACCGCTCTTTTGAATCAACGCGAGTACAATGGCTCCGACGGTAGCAATTGCCATCAGGAAATTTTCATCAAATACCTGTCCTTTTATAATTCCCTTGAAGGCTTTTTTTAGGATATCATATCCGATAATACCGTACGGAATCATATATAGGAAAAACCAGATTGGTTCGCGTATCAGCAACACATTTGCCCTGGCACCGTTTTCATCAATGAGTTCAACACCGAAAAACCGGTATGCAACCCACAGAACCACCATAAGCACTGCTGCCACAATGATTCGTACCAACATTTTTTTCTGTTTCTTCGTCATTTTGCATTCCTTCTGTCGCACTCACGGGGACTGTCCCCGTTTGGTCCACAAGGGACTGTCCCCGGACAGTTCACCGGGGACTGTCCCCGCAGAAAATATTATAAATAAATCTCGCAGTCATCTTCCACTTTTTTGCAGTTCTTCAAAACCTGCTTCATAACCGCCTTCTCGTCAGCGCCGTCAGCAAATTCCACAATCATCTTCTGCGTCATGAAGTTTACGGTACAACCTGCAACACCCTCTGTTTTCTTCGTTGCGTCTTCCATCTTGTTGGCACAATTTGCACAGTCTACCTCAATCTTATAAGTCTTCTTCATGATTTCTTCTCCCTTCTTTAAGTCCGTTTGCGGAATATATCTGCAATTTATCTTTTCGATTAAACGCTTGTTTAATTCTTATGATTGAATTATACTGAAACCGATAAAACCTTTCAATCATTTCAGCCGATTCATTTCCGTTTGGGCTAAAATGATTTCCGTTTGGGACAATTCATATACAGGAGAGAATTATGGAAAACACTTCAACTCTGCACGATCACGGCAATTCCCACGACCTTACACTCATTCTGGAACAAAGCAGAAAAACGGAGGACTTTCGAAAAATCTCCGACATTTTCGAAAAACTCGGCGATGCCAAGCGCGCACAGATTTTCTGGATTCTGTGTCACTGTGAGGAGTGTGTGAGCGACCTGTCCGAAATCATCGGCATGACATCCCCCGCCGTTTCACATCATTTAAAAGTACTGAAGGAATGCGGGCTGATCGAAAGCCACCGCGAAGGAAAAGAAGTAATCTACCACGTCACCGACAGCGAACTGACCCGCCTTCTCCACGTCACTACGGAAGAAATCATGGCATTTTCCTGCCCCGATTCGGAAATAGTCCCCGAATCCCTCAGGAAGGAAAACAGTGAACTCTGCCATACCTGCGGCCGTAAAAATCACAGCCATGCATCCCACTTGACCGGCCATATGTGTCTAAACCATGAAAAAAAGGAACCCTCTTCCGAAAAAAGCAGTCCCCGTAAAAACACCGGCAATACACTTGCCACGGAAATACACGATTACCTGAATGCCCATCTGGACCAGCACATCACAATCGATTCCCTTGCAAAACATTTCTGCGTCAACGCAACCACCGTAAAAACCGTCTTCCGACAGGAATTCGGCAATTCCATTGCAGCGCACACAAAGGAACATCGTATGGAAAAAGCGGCGGATTTGCTGCTTCACTCGGATTATTCCATCGAAGAAATCGCATCCATGGTCGGCTACCGGAATCAGAGCAAATTCACGCAGGCCTTTAAGGAAGCCTACAATACCCTCCCAAAGGATTATAAAAAACAATACCCATAAATCAATAACCATAAACCCGTCTCCAAATTAACGGTCCTTTGGTTAGCCGCATAAAACTTTAGTTAGTTATGAATTGCATTCTGTTCCCAACAATGCTATAATATCAAAGTCGGCATTACTACTCTGTACCGGCAGTCCGCAGAAAAATACCGGAAATACAGCAAAGCCGCTGTAAACCATAAATACAGGCTGTTTGTCATTCCGCGGTGTTGAACGCAAAAGGGGGGAAATCGTTATGGATCCGAAAGAATCATCCGAAGACTATTTAGAAACAATTCTGATACTCAGCAAAAAACTTCCCGTAGTCCGTTCCGTAGATGTAGCGAACGAACTTGGCTATAAAAAATCCAGCATCAGCGTTGCCATGAAAAAACTCCGTGAGAAGGACCAGATTATCATGGACAACAACGGATACATTACTTTAACTCCGGCCGGAAAAGAAATTGCGGAAAACGTCTATTCCAAACACGTTCTTTTCACCAACTGGCTTACGGAACTCGGTGTGAATCCCAATATTGCACAGGAAGATGCGTGTCGTATGGAGCATATCATCAGTGAGGAGAGTTATTCTGCAATAAAAGATTTTATCATTAAATATCATTGCAAAGATTTTCGTTCAAAAGCGACGGATTCATCCAAAGGTCCATCCAATAAAACCAATAAATCCAATAAATAGAAGTTTCCGGAATATACACCGGGATATACTTTGGATTAAACATTGATTCAACATTAAGGAAAACAAAAAACCGGCATGACCACATGCCGGTTTTAATAATTCACGGTTTTGATAATTCACATTAACCCAAATTCACAGAAACGAAAACATCATACCGCCGAAAAGCACTTCCCCTTATACCTTCGAGCCTTTCGCGCCACCGAATCCCGCAGTATTCAGGATGTTTGTATCAAACGTAAACGTAAGGCTTTCCTCCATACGAACCCTCTTTAACGCCAGCTGAATCATACGGTCCAGCAACTCCTTATACGGAATTCCCACCGGCTCCCAAAGATAAAATGCCAGCGATCCGGGAATCGTGTTAATCTCGTTAAAGTAAAGCTTTCCGTTATCTTCGTCAATCATAAAATCAATTCTCGACACGCCGTTGCAGCCGAGTGCCTTAAATGACCGTACCGCAAGTTCGCGTACTTCTTCTCTCTTTTCAGGAGAAAGTTCCGCAGGGATTTTTCTGGAAACACTTGCCATTCCTTTTGAACCGCCGCTCTTTGAGTTGCTTACATATTTGTCTTCGTAGCTCAGAATATCTTTCGTATGCAAAGGTTCCTCACACTCGGATGCAATCGCATCATTTTCGTCTCCCAAAACCGCACAGTTGATTTCCCGAAGATTGGTAATTGCATGCTCTACAAGCACTTTGGAAGCGTAGCGGAATGCATCGTCAATGGAATTCACCAGATCCACTTTTGTCTTTGCAACGCTGATTCCGACGGAAGAACCGAGGTTTACGGGTTTCACGATTACCGGATATCCGAAGGTTTTCTCCACGGTCTCAATCAGTTTATCCATATCCGCATAATCGGACATAGTAAACAGTTTTGCATCCAGAACCGGGACGTCACTTTCCCGAAGAACCGCTTTCATAATGTATTTGTCCATTCCGATTGCGGATGCCGTAACATCGCAGCCGACAAACGGAATTCCGACGGTTTTTAAATACCCCTGAAAAGCACCGTCCTCCACATTGGTTCCGTGCACTACGGGAAATGCTACATCAATCGGAATTTCCACGTTTTTTCCGAATTTTTTCGGGGGATAGGATACCAGATTTACTTTCTCTCCCTCGTGAACCATAATCACTCTCTGTGATTTTTTCAGAAGAGAATCAATGTCCTTGTAGGCTTCGATATTGCCGATTTCCTCGCCGACATACATCTCGTTTTTCTTTGTCATGTATACCGGAACGACTTCGTATTTTTCCGTATCCATCGCCAGAATTGCCTGAATTCCGGAGATAACGGACACTTCGTGTTCCACACTTTTTCCGCCGAACAGCATGGCTACTTTGGTTTTCATTTTTGAATCCTCCTAGTAGTTATCGGGCAGGTCATTTTCCAAAAGGATGTATTTGTGACCCTGTCCTTTTATCGCATAGGCATACGCCAGTGCGTCTTCAAGCTTGTCGTAAACCAGGCATTTTTCCTCCGGGAACTTCTCGGACAAAACGCCCTCCCTGATCGGCACGGTGTGCCTTCTTCCGACCAGTAAAATATAATCACAGCAATGCGCTGCGTAGGTTCCGAATTTAAAATTGTATTCCTCTTCCTTGTCGCCGAGTTCGACCATTCCCGGAGTGACCAGAATCCGGATTCCGTCAAACATTGCAAGTGTTTCAACTGCTGCCTTCGAACCGACCGGATTGGAATTGTAGGCATCGTCGATAATGGTCACAAGGCCGTGTTCCTTCATCTGCATGCGATGCTCCACGGGCTGAATTTTGCGGACCGGAATTTTTAATTCTTTCAGAGAAATACCCATATAATTTGCCGCAGCAATCGCACCCACGACATTGATGACATTGTGCGCGCCGATTAATTTCATCTGAAAACGCTCGGTATCTCCGTTCGGGGCAACGACCGTAAATTCCGTTCCGAACTGCGATACGGAAATATCCGTGGCCCGGTAACCGCTTAAGCAGACGTCGCTGCTGCGTGATATTTTTCCGTTATCGGATCCGTTTACGGAAGCTTCGTCCGACGCGGAATCCGTCGCCTCATCCGTAAAATAGAACATCTTCTTCGGATACTCCGTCGCTTTTTCGCGGATATATTCGTTATCTCCGTTTAAGAAAACCATGCCTTCTTCCGGAATCGCGTCCGCAAGTTCGAATTTGGTTTTCTGGATATTTTCCATGGAAAAGAAAGTCTCCAGATGCTGCGGTCCGACCGATGTAATGATGCCGAGATCCGGGTGCACCATATCGCAGATTTCCTTGATTTCCCCGACTCTTCTTGCCCCCATTTCGCAGATAAAAATCTCATGCGTCGGTTTCAGATGCTCTCTGACCGTTCTTGTTACACCGAGCGGTGTATTAAAATTCCCGGGCGTCACAAGAACGTTGTACCTGCTCTGCAGAAGCGTCTGCAGGTAAAATTTCATACTGGTTTTTCCGTAGGAGCCGGTAACACCTATGATTTTTAAATCCGGCCTTGCTTTCAGCATGCGTTTTGCATCATTGATAAAATGATTGCTGACAGCCTTTTCCATCGGATGGTTGATGACGTTTGCAACGATATTCATAATCAGCTGCAGGGAGACAAGCGTCATCAGTACTCCCGCAACCGGCTTTATTCCGAAGAAAATCACTACCGGCACAATCACTGCTGCCACAAGAATGATGATGGTTGCTATCATTCTCTTTACACGCGGTGTGTAAACCAGTTTTTTCTTGCTGTTCATCCGGTGCATTGCGCGATATACGACAATATCCAGAAGGAGCGTAAGCCAGATAGCGATATCAAGTCCCCACAGCGGGAAGAAAATCCTCGGAATTGCAAGCAGAAGTCCGAATCCAAGAAGCCACTGCTGCCTTATATTTTTCTTAATCCAACGAATATGCTCGTCATTCTTGTAGCCGTTTAACTGAAACATGTGCATGTTATGCCGCATGACAAGAAAGAGCGCATATCCCGACAGCACAACGGCTATCGCGGTTCTAACAATCAACATTCGGTACACCTATATTTGAAAATACGATTTCATGATATTGGTAAAGACAATCGGCTGTTCCAGGAAGGAAAAATGCCCGGCGCCCTTCAGCACCGCCAATCCGGAATTCGGTATTTTTTCTTCCATGATTTTTGCATCTCCGATGGGAGTTGCCGTGTCCCTGTCGCCCCAGATTAAAAGGGTTTCCTGCTTTATTTTCGGCAGAAGTTCCGTTAAATCCTCATTTACGGCCATGACCAGACACTGCCTCATCATCGGGGAGGCGTTCCGGTAATCCGCCGAACCCTGCCTGCTTCTCCAGTCATCAATCAGTTCAGGGAAAAGGAAATAGATGAATTTCAGGTTCAGGATTTTTTTCAGTATTTTATACCTTCTGATTTTCATCTTCTGTGAAAAGGACCTCTTCGGCATTATGCCGGCGCTGTCTATCAGCACAATCCGGTCAATTTCAAAAGGGAGATTCTCCCTTGCGGCCAGCTTGATTATGACTCTTCCGCCGTAAGAGTGCCCGATTAACGTTGCTCTTTTTATCTCCAGCACTTCCATCAGCCGGATAAAAAAATCCGCAAACCGGTCTACGTTCCAGGCTTCCTTCGGCTCATCGCTCCCGCCGAATCCCGGGAAATCAAACTGCACAAATCTGTATTTTTCATTAATGCTGTTGGCAACCAGGTCGTATACTCCGAGGTCGGTTCCCCATCCCTGCAGCATGACCACGGTCTCCTCACCGGTGCCGGTGATTTTTACGCATATATTGTATCCGTCAACTTCTATGTTCATATATTTTCAAACCATCTCAAATTCAGCACATACAAATTTATTATATCCTTTCACCCCTGCTATTTCAAGTAGCCCCGGGGACTGTCCCTTGCGGATTCATTGGGGAATCATTGGGGACTGTCCCCGTTATTCGCCACAGGGACTGTCCCTGGCGAAATCATTGGGGACTGTCCCCCGTATCCTGAATAGACCGACAAAAAAGGGGCACCGTCAGGTGCCCTTTCCCAGTCACAACTATTTACTTCTTATAATCCGGAATATGCCCCGATATTTACGCATTCAGCGGATGTAAGGCTTGAATTTCCCTGTAAATCAGCATACCAGGTTACAACATAGAGGTTTTCATCAGAGCCTCTGCAAATTGCCTTATAGTTTTTACCGGACACAACCTGGGTTCCCAGAAGTGCTACGGGATTGTAAATTACATCTCCTGTATTGATGGCATCGAAGGAAGCCATTGCATTCTCATCAGGAAGCATACCTGCTTTTCCGGTACCCTGTACGGCCCATGCACCGGTAGCACCCTTACCGAGCGGTTCCGCAGTCTCGATAGCGGTAATATCAATCGGCTTAATTCCTAATACGGAAGCATCACCGTTCGTTTCTTCATAAATTGTTACAAAATAAAAACCGGGAGTTGTCGCACCTGCATCGGTTCCGTATACAAGATACATATAATTCACACCGGATACAACCTGCGTTGCAACAAGATCAAGCACATAGAAATTAGTGCCTTCACCTCTTAATGCTACTGCAATACGTACGCTGTCATCTTCAGCCATCATTGCAGCCGAATTATCGGCATAAAGTTCCCAACCACCGACAACCGGCGGATTTTCCGTTACAGCGGTTTCGGGTTCTGCGGGAGCCGTTTCGGAAGTTGCTACTTCAGACGTAACGGTTTGCTGAGCAGCCGGTTCCTGTGTAACAGGCGGTGTAGTCTTTGTACAACCGGTTAATACCAGCCCGGACATTGCCACACCAACAAGACCAACTGTGAATATATTCATCTTTTTCATTTTTTCTTCCTCCCGTATTTCTTAAATACTTAGTTAAAATACCCTTTTTCTTTCACTTATGTGAGTGATTTTATCATACAATGTCCTACTCTTGTCCAACAAATTACATTTTTTGAAGGATATTTTTTGGGGACTGTCCCCGGACGAAAACATGGGGACTGTCCCCGTGGACACCACAGGGGACTGTCCCCGCCCCCACCAAAAGAAAAAACCCTGCGAGGACGGTGCAGAGTTTTTCCTTATTACGTCACAAACTATATATATACTTCAATTTCTCCCTTTACTCAACTTACAGTTCCCTGTAACTTCCTCCTGCAAACTCCGGCTGAGGCTGCGGCTCCGGATTCGGAATGTCCTCTTCTTTCTTCATATTCAGACCATAAACCAGATTCGTAATTTCTCCGATCAGTCCGAGTGTCAAAATCAGTGCGTCGTCAATCTGTCCGATTCCGCTTATAAAATCCGGAATAAAATCAATCGGCCCGAACGCATATACAAACATAACTACCGCAATGATGATTCCTGCCAAAACGGGATTGTAATTATTCTTCTTCATAATTTCGCCCTCCTTTATTCTGCATTGTCCGGCCGATACCTGTTATCAACCTGATTATCTGTTTCCACTTACCAGAGATTCTTTCTCATCTCTTAAACACAGTATAAAATTGTTTTTCCGATAAAAAAATAACAGGAACTGTAAATAACGGGACCCATTTCATCACTTTCTGAAAAAAACAAAAAAGCAGGCCAAAACCTGCTTTACTGCCAATTCCGAATTATTGCTGCTTTAATTCTTTTATAATGATCGTCGTCATATATCCTGCATCAACCGGAATATCCTCAGCACCGGAATATCTGCTTTCTTCCTCCGTGCCGCAGTTTATGACGGCATATACCATGATTCTTCCGGTTTCTTCCGCCCTCCTCAGAGTCTCTTTTATTTTCCCGATATTTTTTCCGGCTTTCATAATGATTTTAGTCCCGGGCAGTTTCAAAAGCCCTTCAATATCGCTCTGCCCCGTTCCGATATGAATTTCTTCCTCTTCCTCACACAAAGAAATGCCCAAGGCCGCCGCCGATGCCGTAAAAGACGTAATCCCGTTTATCTGTTCCGCCTCAAAACCGGCATCCGATGCCTTTTTCATTATTCCGGTAAATGTAGAATAAACAACGGGATCCCCGATTGTTATAAAAGCCACGTTTTTTCCGTCAGACAGGTACCTGCGAATCACCTCAAACGATTCGGAATGTACTTTTTCAAGTTCCTCCCTGCTTCTGGTCATCTTACAATCCAGGCAGATACACTCCTTTCCTTCCGTTTCCGGAACCGCCTCTTTCGCAATCCGGTATGCCCGGCATAAATCCTTTGAAACCGTCGGAATGCATATGATATCCGCTTCCCTGATACAGTTGACTGCCTTTAGAGTTAAATAATCCGCAGAACCCGGACCTACTCCCACTCCGTATAATTTTCCGTTCATTTTCCCTTTTCTTTCGCCTTTCCTTCTTCCCGGCCTTCCTTCTGCTTCAACTTTTCCTTCTCCTCCGCCTTTCCTTTAAACCTTTTTTAGTTTCCTTCCGAAAAATACCAGATATACAATCAGCAGAGAAACCGCAAAAACAATTCCCGCGGGGTAAGCAATCTTTTCCGACAAACGAAATCCTTCCTTCGCCATCAGAATGTAGGTCAGGGATACGGCCGACATAAAAGTCGCAGGCAGAGCGGTAAGAAGCGAACCGAACCGGTACTTTCCTTCCTTCAGCAAATAGGATGTCGCCACCCACAAAGAAATCATTGCCAGTGTCTGGTTGCTCCATGAAAAATAGCGCCATAACACATTAAAATTGAGCTGTGTCAAAACCGCCCCCAGACCAAGTAACGGCAATGTAATAATCAGTCTCTTTCCGATTTTTGACTGCGAAAGCCCGGTCCACTCGGCAAGAATCAGACGTGCGCTTCGAAAAGCCGTGTCTCCGGAAGTAATCGGGCAGGCCACAACTCCGATAATCGCCAGTGCACCGCCAACCGGCCCCAGCATAGTCTTGCTGATCTGATAAACGACACCGGATTGTCCGAGCTCCGTGAGGGACTTGGATAGCAGCTCCGTATTCCCGTAAAATGCCACGCCGGCAGCAGCCCATACCAGCGCAATGACGGACTCCGTAATCATCGCACCGTAGAACACCCTGCGCCCTTCCCTTTCACTTGTAATACACTTCGCCACCATCGGCGACTGCGTGGCATGAAAACCGGATATCGCACCGCAGGCAACGGTAATAAACATAAACGGAAAGACCGGAAGATTCTCCGGGTGCAGATTTGCAAGCTGCAGCTCCGGAATATGATATTTACTTAAGAAAATAATAGCCCCGGAAATGCTGACTGCCATCACAATCAAAACCACACCGAAAACCGGATATAATTTTCCGATTACCTTATCAATCGGCAAAAGCGTTGCGAGCACATAATAAACAAGAATGATTACAATCCAGAACGTATTTCCGAGTTTTTCGCCCGTCAGTGTATTGATTAAAGCCGCAGGGCTCGTCACGAACACCGTTCCGGTAAGAAGTAAAAGAATAACCGAAAATACACGCATTGAGTAAAGCGCGCCCTTTCCGAGATAGATTCCCGAAAGTTCCGCAATGGAAGCACCGCCGTGTCTGGAAGAAATCATACCGCTCATATAATCGTGTACCGCGCCTCCAAGAATTGCGCCGAACACAATCCATAAAAAAACAACGGGACCGAAACACGCCCCCATCAGTGCACCGAAAATCGGACCGGTTCCCGCAATATTCAGGAGCTGAATCAGGAATGCTTTCCACGTTTTCATGGGAACACAGTCCACCCCGTCATTGATTGCGATTGCCGGTGTTTGTCTGTCATCCGGGCCGAAAATCTTTTCCGTAAGTCTGCCGTAGAAGAAATAACCTGCAAATAATACGATTAATGCCACAACAAAAGTAATCATTTTTTAACGCCTCTTTCTCAAATTTTTCCGAATTCCTCTTCATAGACCGTAAGACACAGCACAAACAATCCCAACGTCAGTGTAAACAGCTTTCCGTTATGACTGTGCTTCTTTCTTTGCCTTCTTCCCGGCGATTTTCTTTTTTATGAAATTCTCGAGAAGCACCCGCAAAATGCAAAGCGCAATTACTCCCAGCGTAACAAGAACACTCTTCCATACCGCACCCGCGGGAGCGGTGTCTTTGTAGAGAATGTCGACTTTGGTAACAATACCTGTAATCCAGGCAAAAAACATATGGTAAACAAAGAAAATCAAAGAATTCCGGCCAACCCATGCAATTTCGTTCAAACGCATTCCGGTCTCTTCCATGTTGTAAAACAGAATTCCCAGCCCCCATACTCCGGGAATCGATACCGCAATATTCAGTAACATTGCCGCCACTTCATGCTCTCCGAAACTTCCCCGGAACAGGTTAACGGAAGGGGGTTTCAGCATCGCAAGTACCAGACTTGCAAGTAATGCAGCTGCGCCGATTCCCCATCTTGCGCCTTTCGGTACACCCGGCAGTTCCATCAGTTTTAGCTGACCTGCAAGTGCACCCAGCATGATAAGTGCCGTCCAAAAAGGAACCAGATGAATATTATACGGCAGTACGACCTGAAAATGCAGCATTACACCGGTCAGCGCAAATAATAAAACCGCAGTAATAACGGTTGCGATTTTTGATTTCATTACGAGTTTTGCAAGCGGGAAAAACAGAATTCCGGCGAATAAAAGAGCAATTAAAAACCAGAAATCCGCCAGAAAAAAATATCTCCTGCCAAGGGAATAATAGTCCCAGTGAAACCAGTCCTGAATCGTCCGGTTCCAGATGCATCCGATTAAAAAATTACGAAGACAGGCGAATGCTTCTTTTACCGTTTCGTTTTTCGAAAGCACTAAAACGGCCGAACCGACAGCCCAAAAAAACAGGGAAAACCGAAAGAACGGAACCATCAAAGCCTTCGCCCTGTTTCCGATTTCTTCCAAAGCAGTACGCCTGCCCGGTTTATAAAAATATCCCGAAAAGAAGAAAAAACATGCCAGAAAGATTTCCGACATGTGATTCACAATTCCCTTCCCCACACAGGGGGCCAGCAGGTGATATACCACAATCACAAGAATTGCAATTCCTTTTATCGCATCCACATATTGAAGACGCTTCTTTTCCTCCGCCATTTTTACTCCGATTAAACATCTTTTTTCTTTTAATTTTAACACGTCACGCAAACCCTAACAACACCTTATCATACACAAACTGCGGTTCCTGTCACGCACATACTGAAGGTTCACACCTTTCCACGCCCCTGCCAAAGTTTCGACTGAACTGAAAAAGCCCTCTTTCGAGGGCTTTACAATTTCACCGTTCCCGCTCTACTTTCCCATAATGTTTTGCTTTAAGGGATTCTCCAATTCGGCTTTGTATTCATCGGCTATTTTTTTAAAACAATCCGGAAGCTTTCCGTCCGCAAGTTTTTTTAAGTCTCCTTCGGTAAAATCGGCAGGAGTAAGCTTTTCCGCGGTTTTTTGGAAATCCGCGCTTTTCAGCATATCCTCCATACATTTGTCATAGTCCGTCAGGTCCGTGGGAATTCCCTTAAGCCCTTTGTTTACCTGCGGTTTCCTGCCTATATTTACAAGGCTGTAATTATACCGGATCAGACCTGCCGCAAGACCGCGTCGGAAGGAGTCGCTGTTTTTATATCCTTCCGGATCGGTAATGATACTGACAATACCGTAAGCTGCATCCGATGACAGGCGGTTTAGGTTATTCTCCGTATTCTTTTTTCTTAAATCCCCCGTCAGTTTGTTTTTCTTTTCCGGGTTATTCTCTTTTTCGATTTGTTTTGAAAGATCCGACAGTTCATATCTGGTAAACGCCAGATTCTCCTCAATCGGCTCAAGATATGTATTGACATCGTTCCGAAGCTGGTTTAACCGGATTTTTTTGATTTTTACTTCCGCTTCTTTCTTAAGCCTGTCATTCGTCTCTTTTTTCTTTTCATAGAGTTCTTTGGATTCCCTCACGACAGAATTCCATTTTTCAATATTCTCCCCGATTCTGTCAATTTTTTCTTTTGCACTCATAAAGTCATTTTTGAGATCCGAAAGATTCGCTTTAAAATACTTATTTTCTTCCTTGTTTATAACCTCCGCGTATTTTTCCGAAACGGTGTCAATTCTTTCAATTGCTGTCTGAACGGCGATTTTCAGCCGTTTCATCTTTTCGGAAAATTCTATCCGGTAAAGCTTATTGTCCTCTTTGTCTTTAAAAACATTCAGATAGGTGATGTTTCCGTTCAGCAGCCCGGATGCTTCCGCAGCCGATTTGTACATCTCCTTGTAGAGCAGGGTTTTTATCGAATCCGGTTCGAATTCACCCAGATCGCTGTTTATTTTCGACGCATCCGTCGTACATAACTCCGCAATATCCTTAAAGGCGGCTTCTTTATAATTTGTTATAACATCGCTGCTTCCTTTTCCCTCCAGAAAACGCCTGGTAATGAAACCGAAAAGATTTTTCGTGTCAATGAACTCATTACCGTCTTTATCCGTTCCTTTTGATGCCAGCTGCGAATGAATGGAAAGTTTATCCAGCTCCTCGTCATCGCAAACCTTCAGTTTTCCGGGAACCAGGTTTCCTTCAACTGAATTTTCGTAGACCTTCTCTCCTTCCATAATTTTTTCTTTCAGGACTCTCAGTCTTTTTACGGCGTTCTCCGCCTCTAAAGAAGTAATCTGATAACCGTAGAGCATGAACTTAAAGCTTTCCTCATCCATAGTCATCAGTCTGTCCGCCGTATCCTTCGGAATAACCATCAGTTTCTCCGGGGTTACGGCTGCCATATATTTGGTATGGTCATTGAAACCGAAACAGGTATCGTTGTCAATCCCTACAATGGAAAGAAGTTTTCCGTCTTTTATATTGTAAATAACATTTGCGCTGTGTCTGTCCGGATTTCCGACCAGATAATCAAGAATCTGAATATTCGCTATGTTTTTTACAAGGCCCTTGCTTCCTTCAAGACAGGAGAAATCCGCTTTATAGAGCTCACTGTTTTCGTCCGCCTTCCGCACATCCTCTCCCTTCACTTCTTCCATGAAGGTACCTTTGATGAATTTAGGCGGAAGTCTCAGTTCTTCGTCTTCATTATTATCGTCAATCTGTATCTTCAGATTTTCGGAATGTGCCACGATTTCCGATACACCCAGAGCATCGGCTACCGATGAAACCGCAGCATTACGTCGGTTCGTAAATGCACCGGAATTGATTCCGAGTGCGGTTTTATTGCTGTTTTCAAACATCGGCTTTGCCAGAGCATTCATGAATTCAAGAAGCGCACGAAAATGCACGGGATCCTTTATATTCTTTATAATACTTAAGGTCTCCTTATCCGTCTTTCCGTTTACCGTACAAGCCTTGGCAAATTTTTTCAGGGTGGAATTGCATCCCTCCGCCAGGCATTGATTCAGCGAATTCGCAGTGCTGACCAAATCGAAAATTCCCGGATTTTTTACCAGTCTGCAGGCGGCATCATAAAAGCCTCCGCGTTCCAGACTTTGATAATTCAAATCGTATTTATCCGCTATTGCATTCAGGCTTTCAAAAACATATTCCTGTTCATTCGAATCCGTTACGGAGGTTTTGTCTTTCGTAAAATACCCCGTAATCTCGTTCTCTTCATCCTTCTTTATTTTTATTTTATACCGGGTATTCTGATTTCCGGATGAACGCTCGGTCTTTTCAAGGTCCTCATCCAGTTTTACGGTCTTTGATCTCGATTCTTCCAGGATGTCGTTTAAGGAGGCATTCTTTCCCGATTGCAGACTGCTGTTTAAGGTTTTGTAATCCTTTGACATGATTGATCTTACTGCGACGAAAAGTCCGATTTCTTCCATGTCCGGCTGAAAAGACTTCACCAGCTTCTTTAACATTTCCTCGAGGGCTCTCATAACAGCAGCATAAGAATTAACGAGTTCCCTCTTCTTCTCTTCGTCAAATTCCTCTGCGGGAAGTTCGGAATACTCCGTAATTTTCTCGTTGAGCCCGCGCATTCCATCCTTAAGTTTCTGATATTTTTTGGACTTATTGTTAAAATAACCATAAAAATTCGTATATTGGGTTTTTCTTTTTTGAAGTCTGTTTTTTCCGGCCATAATGATATCTCCGCATAATATAATGAATTGTCTGTCATAATCGGTTCTTTCTTAACCCCGATAAAATTATTCTAACGTTGTCTGTCCATCCCGTGTCCATCAAAAATGAATTGTTTTAATTGTTTCTCACAGGAATTTATTTTATTATAAGATTACCGAAATAAAAGATTTTACTGAAAAAGATATTACTGAAATGAACGATATTTCCGAAATGAATGAAACTGCAGAAAGGAGCCGCCATGAGAAAGAAAAAATCAAACTCTCTTTTTAAAAAACGTCTTCTGGTTATGATTTTTATTAATATGTGTCCGGTCTTCCACTGGCTTAGGAACAACCGGAGAATTCTGAATTTCTATTACTATGTCTGTCTTGCCGAAATTGACAAGGTAAAGAATAAAGACTCTGAAATTCTTGCGCAGCTTCGCAGGGATTTGTTCGCATCAAGAGACTCGTTTGACAAACTGTACGGTCTTGCCAATTTCATGAACACGAAGGAATATCGGGAAATCGTCGCATCCGCTCCGAATAAGAAAGAGTCTGACAGGAAAGAATCAAACAGGATGGAAACGAACAGGAAAAAAAGAAACTAAAATTCCTTTTCTCAGAGTTTTATTGAAATATCGGTATATCCGTCCTCCCTGCGGCACTCCGTCCGCTTCGACATTTTCTTAAGAATCGTAACACTGAGTCCGTCTTCGCTTTGAGAAAACGGATCATAAAACCGGCCGCCGCAGCGAAGGGAAATTTCCGTTTCCTGTTCCGATTCGGTATATAATATTTCAAGTTTCAAATCCACCGCATCGTCTTTTCCGTAACAATGATTCAGCAGTTCATAAATCAGTTCCTCGCAGCAAATCTGCAAATGGTAAATCTGACGTCTGTCAAGACCGTATTTTTCCCCGAAAGTCTGAATCCCCCCGTGAAGTTTCATAAGATCAAACTGCCGGTCATCGATTTCAAAATCAAAATTTTTAATCTTGCGTATGAACGTGATGGTTTTTTCCCGTTTGGGCGCATCGAAAATCTCATCCGGAGTTCCCTGCTCATAAATGCCGCCGTCCGCAAAAAACAAAACCCTGTCCGCAACCTCACGGGCGAAGTTCATTTCATGCGTCACGATTAGCATTGTCATCTCCCGTTTTGCAAGCATCCTTATTACCGCAAGCACTTCTCCCACCATCGTCGGATCGAGTGCGCTGGTCGGCTCGTCAAAAAGAAGTACTTTCGGTTCCATCATAAGGCAGCGGCAGATTGCAATACGCTGCTGCTGTCCGCCGGAAAGGACATCCGGCCAGGCGTGTGCACGATTTGCAAGGCCGACCCGGGAAAGCAGATCCATTGCTTTTTTCTCTGCATCGGCGCGGCTCATCTTTAAAATCCGGGTCGGAGCCAGACAGAGATTGTCCATTACATCCATTTCGGAAAACAGATGGAATTTCTGAAAGACCATTCCCATACTGCGCCGTATGGTATCCACATCGGCGCCTTTCGCCGTAATCGCACGCCCGTCAATAATAATCTCTCCCTCATCGGGTTTTTCGAGCATACTGAGAGAACGTAAAAAAACACTCTTTCCGCAGCCGGAGCCACCGATAATTGCAATTCTCTCACCCTGCTCCACATTTAAATCAACACCCTTCAAAACCTCAAGGGAGCCGAATGATTTCTTCAGACCTTTTATCTCAATAAGGCTCATACATCCGCTCTCCTTTTCCGGGCTTTGATTTTATCGCTTAGTGCAAACAGACCGAACACCGAATACGACAGTGCCAGGTAAATTAACATTCCGATTATGATGGTTAAGAGCGGTTGCATGGTGCGGGATGCCGTATTGTTGATGACGCGGGTTAAATCCGTAATGGTAACGTATCCCACAACGCTCGTCCACTGAATCAGATTCACAATCGTCGACTGATACACGGGCTTGGCAATACGAAGAACCTGCGGCATCGTAATCAGAAAAAATGTCTTCCCTGCAGAAAAGCCGAGAGTTCTTGCAGCCTCCGCCTGCCCTTTGTCCGCAGCCTCAAGTGCAGAACGCAAAAGTTCCGCCACGTGGGCGGAAACATTCAGCGCAAAAGTAAATACGGCAACCATAACGGGAGGAAGTCCCGCATGTGCAAAAACGCCGTAATATAAAAGGAGCAGCAGCATCAGTACCGGTGTGCCTCTTAAAATTGCAATATATACAGACGCAATGCCCTTTGCGACGGGATTTTTTCTCGTACGCAAAAGACAGATCATGATTCCGAGAACGGTGCCGAGAAAAAGCGCGAGTGACGATATTTCAACCGTCACCCAAAGCCCGCGCAGAATCGTCTTCCACGCATCGCCCTTAATCAGTATTACGTTCAGTTTATCGACAAAATTCATAGTCGGAATCCCTGTATTGTCCCTGTAAAGAAATATCTGATAACGGGCTAATCTTATACCATTTTGACCGAAAAATCAAATCAGGCGGTTTCTCACATCCAAAACTGCCGTTTCCGTCTCAGTCCGGCGTCTTACTTCTTTTTTCCCTTCATTCCGAGAACCATCCAGCGATAAACCGGAATCCGCGAAATAATTTCATACAGAAGATACGCCCCCGCAAAACCTGCTACGGTACTTAAAAGATACGCCGCAACCGGAGGCACAAGGCCGGGACGTACAAGGAAGAGACCGACCGAGGAAATGCCGAGATAATGGAAAATATACAGTCCGAAGCTTCTTTTGCTCATCCACTGCGTGAACGGATTCGCCACATCCCCGAACCTTGCCGCACAGGCGATAATTGCCATGCAGGAAAAATAACTGTATGCAAGGAATAACGGGGAACGGTAAACCGGATTGTCCGCGTAATTTTTACCGAAATAAATGATGCAGAATGCCGTCCCAAGTCCGATTGCGGGAATCAGGAAAAGAAGGAAATATTTTTTCATTCTTTCAATCACTTCATCGTGTGAAAAGACGAAGTATCCCAGCAAAAAGACGAAGAAATAAAGGCCGAAGCGGTATACGACGATGAGCGGCGTATTCCCGATTTGTCCGGCAAGATATACCGGTACGGCCAAAAGAACGATAACCCAGACCGGAGTACCGGCACAAACCTTCCACAGACGGTCTTTGTCGATTAAGCGGATTAATAAAAGCGCCAGTGAAAAGAGCCAGAGCATCTGGATATACCATAACACCCCCTGACCGCTTGCAATGCAGATTATTGCACATACCAGAAAAACAACCGGCGCCGGCATCCCCTGCATTCCTTCCCTTGTATTTACAAGCGCATTACTTAAAGATGCATTGACATATCCCTGTATAAACTGAAACGCCAGAAGTCCGATTGTGGTCGGAACCAGACATTTCGCAGTCCTGCTTCTCACAAATTCCTTTGCCGTATGACGATCCAGATATAACCTTGAACTGATACCGGACACAATAAACAGAACCGGCATAATCCAGGGATAAACGATGTACTGGAACAAATCCTGATACTGCACGTTCATATTTGTTATTTTGCCGACTACACCCGGAATTCCTTCGGCATTATACATATAAAAGACATGATACAGAACAACTATTGCAACCGTTATCCAGCGAATGTTATCCAAGTAATGTTTTCTCATTTCGTTATCCTTTCCTGCTTTATTTTAAAGCATTGTTCAGTTTGTTGACTTTTGCCCGGACGGAGAGATAGACGATGCCCCAGATTGTAACGAACATCCCTACAAAAATCACGACGAAAATCCAGACTCTGTTTAAAGGCAGCCATCCGTTTAACAGATAAACTCCGAGATAATCCGCTAACAAAACCGATCCCTGAATCAGTGCAGCAAAGCTTTTCGGAAGGAATTCCATCTGGTGTATGACGGAAACTCCTGCTGCAATAAATGCAAGAAATGTCGTGGAAAGAATTCCCATAACCACATCGGGAACCGACAAATTGACATCACCCGTACTTTTCCACACGATATACCATACAATCGCCGTAACGGCGGGACCGCCCCAGGCAAACATCAGTCCTCTTTTTATAAACTCCCTGATATATTTTTTCATAATCCGAATCTCCTTCTTAATTCTGCAAAACATCTTCTCGATACATAATCCGAATAACCGCTTTCAAATACCGCATCCACAGCCCCAGATAATGCTACCTTAAATCTGGCAATTCTGGTTTTATTGGCAATTGCGGATTTATTGATTCTGATAAAATCTGAGGGGAGGATGTTTTCCAGCTCGTAAAGACGTTTTTTTACGACATACCTTTTTCCGTCTTTATAACAGGCAAAGGTTTTTTCATCCTCCACAAAGAAACACTCGATTTCCTCCACCGGAAGTACTTTTATTTCATCCTCGAGGTATCCGGCAATTTGATTCGGTATTCCTTCCTGTGTTACCAGGCGTTCGATTTCATCAATCAGAGGAGTCCGTTCGTGAACATTTGCAATGACTTCCTCCGTACAATTCCGGTCGATTATCAGCTTAAAATTCATTCTCTCTGCCTCCTGCTGATTTTACTATAATCCATTTTTTTATTTCTGTCCGCGATTTCCGGTATTCGGTAAAAAATACGGGGTAATCGGTAAAAAAGAACCCGCGACAGAGTATTCTGCCCGGGTTCCTGCTTTCAAAAGCCGCAGTAATTTTATATTTTTCTTCTCTCTAATCCGCTTGAGCGGTAGAACTCATCCTTCTCACGATACATTCCTTTGTCTGCCTCACGGACCAGGTCCTCACAGGTAATACCTGTTCCCTCCTTTGCTTCCGCATATCCGGCGGACAGGCTTAAGGACGGGACTTCCTTCCCCTTCCACTTTGATGTCATAGATGAAAGTTCCTCCAGAAGATCTTTTGCGGAAGCATCCTTTAATACCGCCAGTACAATAAATTCGTCACCGCCCGTCCGGTAACAGCAACCATGCTTTGCAAAAACGGTTTTAATGCAGTCCGCAGCACCTTTGATCAATTCATCACCCGCTATATGGCCGAGCGTATCGTTTGTATTTTTTAAGCCGTCAATGTCGATTGAAAAAGCAACCAGATTTTCGGGCATTTTTTCTTCATATTTCTCCAATGCCTCAGAATATGCGTATCGGTTATATAAGCCGGTCAGATCGTCTGTTTCGATTTTAATCTGCTGCTCATAAATATGCTCGTCCATACTCTGCTGATTAAATTCGGTAGAATGGATAAATAACAGCATGGCACCTACGGTAAGTGCAAGATACGCCGTACGGACATCGCTTCCCAAAAGTTCCTGTGTCAGAATGCCTGCAAGAATAAGAACCATAATCAAATACAGGGAAAAACGGTTCTGTTTTTTGAAACCTTTTCCCCAGACCAGGAACTGCATAATAACACAGACAATAATTGCCACATACTCCAGGGTATATATCGTATACAGCGGTCCGTGCGTATACCGGTGCTGTTCGTTAATGACGGTCATCCAGTCCGTAAATATACTGACCACCTGAAAGACAGTATTAATTCCTATGATTACGGTCAGAATTTTCGTCCAGATATTTCTGATCTTCATCTGGCTGATAAATGCCGCACCTGCGAGAGGTGTCAGAATGTAGTCAAGGCATTTTACCACCCGGAGAAGCAGAACCGGATATTCGGTTCTTCCGTTCAGCTGAATCCCGGTCCATTCTGCCAGCGCCGACAGACAAATTAACAGATAGGAAATATAAAACCTCCGCTTATCCTCCGGAGCGAGCCGGTTGTTTTCATATACCAGTACGCAGAGAATAATCAGGGAAACCATTATAAATGCTATAACTGCTGTATAATAACTAATCATACCTTATTTATCCCGTAATTATTTACCTTTCCTTTCAACATTCCATTTTAGCATTATTTTTCGGAATTTACCATATGAACCTTGTGGCCCCCGGATCACCATTTTGCACTATTTCCGTAAATAAACAAACTAATTTGCAGTAAATGGTATTCTGTATTTTTAAAATACGGTTATAATGAGCATATAAAGGCAGTTAAAATGTACTGCTCACAGATTTTCGTTTTTGTCACATGTGTAAAAGGAGAAAAAATGAAACAATGTCCGAGATGCAAACAATTAATCGGAGATGCGTTGGAAGTATGTCCGATCTGTCATACCGAATTCACCGAAAAACAACTGGAAGAAATGAAAAAAAACGTTGAAAGCATGGAAGTCCGGCAGCTTCTTCGTGAAAGAGAAAGACTTGTAAGATTTCACAAAAAAAGAGTAATCATGGGAATTCTAATGTTTTCCGGCATCGGTGTAATGTTTTTAAGTCCTTTACTTTTCTCATATATAAGAACCGCCGGATTTATTATGCTGATTACAGGCGGTGTTTTATCCGTCGGCGGCCTGATTTTCGGACTTATCAGCGGTGCAACAAACTGTCCGTACTGCGATGCATTGCTGTTTAAAAATTACGGAAATCACTGTGCATACTGCGGAAAAAAATATCGATGAACGATACCCGTAACACCGGAATATCTTTCAAACGGATTACCGCCTGTCTGTGGTATCCGCTTTTCCCGAAAGAGGATAATTCTTATGGGCATTTTTAACATTAAAGAAATAACCGGAAAAAACAAGAAAAAACTGGTCAATTTCAGGGCATCTCTGGGCGAGGCCGTAAGACTGGGGAAAGAGATTCCTTTTGCCGATAAAGATATCAACTACTCTCTGCAGCTTCAGAATGAAAGACTGAGAGAAAAGGGAATTGATCTGGAGTCAAAAATCTACATCCGTGACGGAGATACGGATAAATTCTTCTCCGGCAGAACCTGGAAGGACGCCCACTACGAAAGCACAATGTGCTACAACGGATGCGGAATTAAAAGAGTGGTCAAAAAAAACGGCAAGTGGCGTTATACCGACAATAAAAAAAGCGTACTCTATGAAACGGTTACGGACGTGGTTTCGGGGACACATCCGGACAACGATCCGGTCAACTGCCCGAACTGCGGTATGGTATCAACCGCAGCAGCCCTTCAGGACGGCTGTTCTTATTGCGGAACCAAATTCCGGATGGATGACCTTTTCCCGAAAGTCAGCTCCTATTACTTCCTGGATGATGCCGGAATGACGAAGAAAGAATTCCTGCACGGCTACCTGATTTCTTATTTCATTACCCTGATTTTACTGTATGTTTTAGCCTGTTTTCTTCGAAGTGATATTTACCTTCCTCAAAACCTCATTCAGAATAAAAGTTACCTGATTACCACTCTGATCGCAATGCCCCTGGGCAGCATTCCCCTCGGGTATATTCTGTATGGATATTTCCTTTTCATCCGGATGATAGCCAAGGCGATTATGTCTGCGGGAAAAATGGGAACCGCGGGTTCAAGAAGGTCATTTGAATCCAGAATGAAAAAAATAAGCCCTGAATTTTCCTATGAATACTTTACGAGCAAGGCGATTTCCCTGATTAAGACGGCCATCTATTCGAAAAATCCGCAGGATTTGTTATTCTATACCGGCAAAGACCTCGACCCCGGAATGAAGGACATCATCGATTTAAACTACGGTGGTGCGCTGGGTTGTAAATCATTCAGGGACGAAGGAAACATGGTCAGAGTGGTAACGAAAGCATATTTTGACGTGCTTTATGCAGACGGAGACCGGATTTATTCCAAAAGTCAGGTCTTTTCGGCAACGTTTATCAGACGTACCGATTTACCGGTAAATTTAAATTTCTCCATGACAAGAATTCAGTGTCCGACCTGCGGCTCAAGTTTTGACGCTACCAAAAACAAAAACTGCCCGTACTGTGAAAACCCGTACGAAATTACCACGGATGACTGGGCTCTTGTGGAATTGAAGTATAATTAATTCCTGGCCCGGCAGTTGTCTCCAACCGCTTTTTCCGGACCGGATTCGGAGCAAAAAATAAGACCCATGGCAGATATCCCTGCATGGGTCTTTCTTTTTATTTGTTTAAGTTGTTTCGTTGCTTACGCGCAAATTATTCAATAATGGTAGCAACACGGCCTGAACCAACGGTACGTCCGCCTTCACGAATAGCGAAGGTAAGTCCCTGCTCCATAGCGATGGGATGGATTAATTCGATGGTCATTTCTACGTTATCACCAGGCATGCACATTTCGGTTCCTGCAGGAAGGTTGCAAACGCCGGTAACGTCAGTTGTTCTGAAATAGAACTGAGGTCTGTAGTTGTTGAAGAAAGGAGTATGACGTCCACCTTCATCTTTGGTCAGTACATAAACCTGAGCGGTAAATTTCTTGTGGCAGGTAACTGAACCGGGTTTGGAAAGAACCTGTCCTCTTTCGATTTCAGTTCTCTGAACACCACGAAGAAGTGCACCGATGTTATCACCAGCCTGAGCTTCATCAAGCATCTTACGGAACATTTCGATACCGGTAACAACGGTCTGTCTGGTCTCTTCCTTGATACCAACGATTTCTACGGGATCGTTAAGCTTTAAGGTACCACGCTCAACTCTACCGGTAGCAACGGTACCACGTCCGGTAATGGTAAATACATCCTCGACAGGCATTAAGAAAGGCTTGTCGGTATCACGCTGAGGATCGGGAATATAGGAATCAACGGTATCCATAAGTTCCATGATCTTATCTCCCCACTCGCTTGAAGGATCTTCCAGAGCCTTAAGAGCGGATCCCTTAACGATAGGGCAGTCATTGAAGTCATACTCAGCAAGCTGATCGGTAACTTCCATCTCAACGAGTTCGATTAACTCTTCGTCATCAACCATATCGCACTTATTTAAGAAAACAACGATTTTAGGTACACCTACCTGACGGGAAAGAAGGATGTGCTCCTTGGTCTGAGCCATAACACCGTCAGTAGCTGCTACTACGAGTACGGCACCGTCCATCTGTGCGGCACCAGTGATCATATTCTTTACATAATCGGCATGTCCAGGGCAGTCTACGTGAGCATAGTGACGCTTCTCTGTCTCATACTCTACGTGAGCGGTTGAAATAGTGATTCCACGCTCTCTCTCCTCCGGAGCCTTATCGATATTCTCGAAATCTGTTGCCTCGTTACCTGCTAC
>JAILAD010000057.1 GCA_024681795.1 Lachnospiraceae bacterium
GCTTTCGCATTTTCCTTAATATCACCATGGAATACACCGGTACCTGCCACAATTATGTTTGCGCCGGCAAACAATGCCTCATCCACGGTATCCACGCCGAGGCCGCCGTCTACTTCCACGTTTACTTTGTCACGGAGCTGAAGTTTGGTCAGTTCCATTGCAACGGCCGCAATTTTATCGGTGCATGCATGAATGTAGCTCTGACCGCCGATTCCCGGACGAACCGTCATAATCATAACCACGTCAACCAGTCCGAGATACGGATAAATCGTTTCAATCGGGGTTTCCGGGTTCAGTGCAATTCCTGCCTTTGCTCCCAGCGAACGGATCATTTTCAGTGTTTCCTCCGGGTGTTCCAGCGTTTCGATATGTACCGTAATAATATCCGCGCCGAGTTCCCTGAAGGTTGCAATGAACCGTTCCGGCTTCGTAATCATTAAGTGAAGGTCAAAAATGATCTCCGTCGTTTTGCGAATCGACTGAATGACCGGCATTCCGAACGAAATGGTCGGTACGTAAATTCCATCCATTACGTCAATGTGAAGATACTTTGCACCTGCTTCCACGACTGCATTAATATCATCTCCGAGATGCGCAAAATCCGCCGATAAAATACTTGGTGCCAAAATTCGTTCCATGAACAAATGTCCTCTCTGCTTTTCGTAATATTTTTAATATCTGCTGTTTGCTTTCACTTCCTCGTAAAGCTGCAGATAATTTGCGTATCTGACTTTCGAAATCAGTCCCTTTTCCACCGCGGCTTTTACCCCGCATTCTTTTTCCCGGATATGTGCACATCCGGAAAACCTGCATTCCGGCTCATACCGGTCAAACTCATGATAAAATGCGGATAACGGTTTTCCTTTTAAATCCGGCACGATTAATGAGGAAAACCCGGGTGTATCAAAAATATAGGTTACTTCCCCGTTAATCTTTGTATAAAAAATCTCGCTGTGCCTCGTGGTATGCTTTCCGCGGTCGATTTTTTCACTGATTTCACCGGTTTCCATCTTTTCATCGCCGAGAATATCATTGATAAATGAGGATTTTCCGACTCCGCTGGGGCCTGCAACCGTCGTGGTTTTTCCGGCAAGAAGTTCTTTTACTTCCTCCATTCCGAGTCCGCTGTGTACGGAAATCACCCGTACGCTGCTGCCGCAGTCCTTATATGCTTCCGCAATTTCCGAAGCACTTTTCCCGTCCGTTAAATCTTCTTTGTTTAAACAGATGATACAGGGCAAATCCCGGCTTTCCATATGGATTAAAAACCTGTCCAGAAGATTTAAATTCGGCTCCGGTTTCGTTAAGGAAAAAATAATCAGTGCCTGATCCACATTTGCCACTTCCGGGCGGATTAACATACTCTTTCTCGGCAAAAGTTCCTTAATGTTTCCGATTTTACCGGGCTCGTCCGTAACATCGATGATACAGTCATCGCCTACCAGGGGTTTCTCCGTACGCTTCCTGAAAATCCCTTTCGCCCTGCATTCATACAGGCCGTGATTCGGAACGTACACATAATAGAAACCGCCGATTCCCTTGATTATTCTGCCTTTATAATCATCCATTGGCATCTTTGAACGTTACGTCATATGTATACGTATCCTGTGCGGGAACACTCTGCACGGAAGGATTACCGTCCGCATCATATACTTCTTCTTCCACAAAAACAGTATAGTTAACACGCACGGTTCCTCTCGGAACGGCGTAAATATTGCTTACGTTAATGCTTACGGGGAAAGAATCCGTTGTCGTATTGAATAATTCCGTTCCGTCCGGAGTTACCAGAACAACGTTTGCGCTTCCGCCGGTATACTTGGGAGGTTGTCCGACTTCAATATTGCAGTCGTAGTACTTCGGCTCAATTCCCATACTGACTTTCAGTTCCACTTCCGTTCCGGCCAGAACCGTTGAATTCACGGTATAATTCTGCTCGCAGATTAAATCCTTGGCAACGGAATCGCTGTAAACCTCGGTTACTTTGGAACATACAAGTCCCATATCGCTTAAGGTATTTCTTGCCGCTTCTTCAGTCATTCCCACCAGATTCGGCATTTTCATTTCTCCGGTCTTATCCGCTCCGAGACTGATGACGATGGTAATCGTTCCGTCACGGCTCATTAAACTGCCCGCCTCGGGTGACTGGGAAATAACATTTCCCTTGATGATGCCGGAATTATATTCCTTTTCCTTGACTACTTTAAAGCCTTCACTCTCAAGTTTCGAAGTGGCTTCCGCTTCCGTAGAACCGATTACGCTCGGAACCTGAACCCCTTCTCCTTCCATGGAAACGGTAATCGTTACCTTTTGTCCTTCCTTAATCTCTTCACCCGATGCGGGAGAAGTGGAAATGACATGGTTACTTTCTACCGTCGCGGATTTCTCATATACGGTTTCATATCCGATTCCCGCTTTGGTAAAGGTATCCACCGCTTCCGTTAAGGAAAAACCTACGACACCCGGAACAGTGGCGGTTTCCTCGTTCTTTGAACCGAAATTGAGTTTCTGTCCGCCGTTTCCGAAAATACCCATCGCAAGACCTGCAAAATAAAGAATCAGACAGCCGATAACTACTGCGATTACAACGATTAAAACGGTTTTGATTTTTTCAAAAAGTCCGTCATCTTCTTCGTCATCATCATCCATGGCCGCTCTCTGTGCATTCACGCGCTTTGCCCTTCTCTCCGCATCCTTCGATGCCTGCTTCTGGCGCGCCACATTCTGGGATTTCGACTCCTGCCCCGGTTTTCTTCCGGGCTGGGGACGTCCCTGCTGCTTGCTCTGGGAAGGAGACGAAGGTCTGTTTGCAGGTCTCTTTCCGCGGTCTGCCGCCGTTGTACGGGGTCCGACCCTTCTTTCCACAAAATCTTCCTGAGGTTTCTTTCTCGGGGACATCTTCTCGGTATTGGAAACGGCAATGCCTCCCGCTTCCGCCGCGGAAATGATTTCCGGAGAATACCCCTGTCCGGTGGAACGGCGCTTTATCATTTCACGTTCCTTTTCCGTTACGTTCCTGGTAGCGGATTTGGACTCGATGGAATCGATTTTTACAAAATTTTCATCCGGGCTGATTAAGGATTTCTTCAAATCCTCCACAAGTTCGCCCATATTCTGATATCTGCGGTCCGGACTCTTCTGACAGCATTTTAAAACAATATGCTCAACGCTTACCGGAATCTCCGGAACATATTTCCTCGGAGACGGCATTTCGTTCTGAATCTGCATAATGGCAATGGCAACCGCTGTTTCGCCGTTAAACGGAACACGTCCGGTTAACATTTCAAAAAGCGTAATACCGAGGGAATAAATATCGCTCTTGGCATCGGAGAAGCCGCCCCTTGCCTGCTCGGGAGACGCATAATGCACACTTCCCATAACATTGGAGGTAATCGTATTGCTGCTGGTAGCCTTTGCAATACCGAAATCGGTAACTTTTACCTTACCATCCTTGCTGATCATGATATTCTGCGGCTTAATGTCACGATGTACGATTCCGTTATTGTGCGCAGCCTCCAGTCCCATGGAAATCTGAATGGCAATGCTGACGGACTCTTTCACGGAAAGGCGCTGCTTTTTCTCGATATAACGCTTCAGCGTAATACCTTCCACAAGTTCCATGACAATATAGTAAATCCCGTTTTCCTCACCGACATCATAGACATTGACAATGTTCTGATGTTCAAGTCCTGCTGCTGCCTGCGCTTCCGTACGGAATTTGGATACAAAATCCTTGTTTTCACTGAATTCCTTTTTTAAGACCTTCAGTGCGACGAATCGATTCAGTTTTCGGTCTTTTGCCTTATAGACATCCGACATTCCACCGGCTCCGATAGATTCCAAAATCTCGTATCGGTCACCGATTACCATACCGATTTTAATCATAGATCAAAACTCCATTCCTGTCTGCAAGTAATCTTTTTCCCAAAAAATTATCAGTTCATCCGTTCTTTAAAACACTTCGAATGCCTTTTATTCTTTCCTCTCGAATCGAAGTGTATCCGCGATTACCCTTTTGCTTCGTCCCGTATTTTCGGGCTGCATGAGCAGTACCGCGATATTGTCTTTTCCGCCGTTTTCATTGGCGGTCTTAATCAGAAGATTTGCCTTGGCTTTTAAGTCACCCTCCGTGTTGACGATTTTTAAAATGTCCGAATCTTCAATCATGTTTGTTAATCCGTCCGAACACATCAGGACGATACTCTCGGAATCCAGTGCAACCTCAAAAAAATCGACATTGACCGAATTCGATGCCCCGATAGCCCTTGTGATAATATTCTTATCCGGGTGATTTCTGGCTGCGGCTCTGTCGATTCCTCCCATACGGACCATCTCTTCCACAAGGGAATGATCCCTGGTAATCTGTTTTATTTCATCATTTATTACATACAGTCTGCTGTCTCCGACATTCGCCACGTAAAGAATTCCGTCAAGATAGGTGGATGCCACAACCGTGGTACCCATACCGTCAAGATTGATGTCTTCCAGGGATTTCTTTCGAATCAGCCGATTGGCACACTGAATTGCATCGTCAAGGATTGCAACGGGTTCTTTCTTTTTGGACTTTGCAACTTCCTCTACGATAGTTTCAACCGTACACTTGGAGGCATAGTCTCCGGCCTTATGACCGCCCATTCCGTCTGCAACCACAAAAAGGTTGGGAAGATTTCCCAACGGAACAACACACGTAAATACATAATCCTGATTTAATTGTCGTTTTCTGCCGATATCCGTAATCGAAAACGCATTAACCACTGATATTTCCTCCGGGCGCATTATGCATCTGTCGACGGCGCAACTGACCACAGGCCCCATCGATATCGCGACCCATTTCCCTTCTTATAGTAACATTTATTCCGTTTTTTTCAAGTTTTTTCTGAAACTCCAGAACCCGCAATCGGTCTGTGGATTTGAATTCCCGCTCTTTTATAGGGTTGACGGGGATTAGATTGATATGACAGTTCATCCCTTTCAAAAGCCGGGACAGTTCCGCCACCTCTTCATCCCTGTCATTTACCCCCGATACCAGGGCATATTCAAAGCTTACCCTCCGCCCCGTTTTGTCAAAATAATACCGGCAGGCATCCATGACTTCGGACAGGGAATACGAATTGGCAATGGGCATCAGAGCCTTTCTTTTCTCATCCGTCGGTGCATGAAGGGAAAGCGCCAGTGTAATCTGAAGTTCCTCTTCCGCAAGTTTTCGGATTCCCGGAACGATTCCGCAGGTCGAGACCGTAATATTCCGCTGGGATAAATTCATCCCGCGTTCATCGTTTATAAGCCGGATAAATTTTAACAGATTTTCGTAATTATCCATGGGTTCTCCGGTTCCCATAACAACGATATTGGAAACCTTCTCTCCCGTTATGGCGGCAATCCTGTAAATCTGGTCAAGCATCTCTCCCGGAAGGAGATTCCTTTCAAGGCCGTCCAGGGTAGAGGCACAGAATCTGCATCCCATACGGCAGCCGACCTGTGAGGAAATGCAGACGGAATTTCCGTGATGATACTTCATCCATACGCTTTCCACATAGTTTCCGTCGGCAAGTTCAAATAAAAATTTCCGCGTTCCGTCAATTGCGGATTCCTGCATACGGGCACATTTTAAGTTTGTAAAATCGTAATTTTCCTTTAATTTTTCCCGGAGGCCCTTTGAAAGATTGCTCATCTCATCAACGGATACAGCCTGCTTTTTATGAATCCAGTCAAAAATCTGACCTGCGCGGAATTTCGGCTCGCCCAGTGTCAGTACTTCGTTTTGCAATTCCTCGTAAGACAGTGATTTTAAATCCATTTTTATTGAATTCTCCGTAACAGCGAAATAAAGAATCCGTCGCAGTCGTGCTCTCCGCTTATTAACTGAACACAGCCTTTGGAAACAAGGCTGTCTTTTAATTCTTCCGGAAGATTGTCAAAGGAAGTCTCCTCAAGCGGAAGGTTTTCACACATCCAGCGCACCATATCGATATTTTCTCCCTGATTTACCGTACAGGTACTGTAAAGAAAATATCCGCCGTTTTTTACGTCTTTTACCGCCTCCGTCACGATTTTCTTCTGCAGTTCCACGATTTCTTTAAAGTCCTGCTCTTTCAGACGGTATTTCAAATCCGGCTTTCTTCCGATTACTCCGAGTCCTGAACACGGAACGTCCGCAATCAGAAGATCCGCTTTATTCTTCATTGCCGGATTCGCAACGGATGCGTCCCTTACTTCACAACTGATATTGAAAATCCGCATTCTTTCTGCATTTTCCAGAATTTTCCCGACTTTGGAGCCGGAAATGTCATATGCAAAAACACGTCCTCTTTCATTTTCGCCGGTTTTTTCCGAACGCCCGCTTTCAAGTTTTTCCAGTTTATCCGCGACGTAAATACTTTTTCCGCCCGGAGCCGCACAAACATCCACGACCAGATCCCCTGCCTGTAATGGTGCCAGGTACCCTGACAGCTGCGAGGAAAAATCCTGTACTTGGAAATACCCTTCCGAAAAACCTTTCACTCCGGAAATACTCTCCGCATTTTTCAGCGTATACGCATCCGGCAAAAAGGAACACGGAATAACCTCAATTCCCGCTTCTTTCCAGGCTTCCAGCAGTTCCTGCTTCTTTCCGTCGGAAAGAATTGACCTCATATGGACCCGGATCGGCGCTTCGTTTAAACTGTCCGCAAACATGGTTTCGGCACGTTCTTCACCGTACTGCCCGGCAATTTCCTTTACAATCCATTCCGGTACGGAATATTTAACGGACAGATAAAGAACCGGATTTTCGCTTTTTTCGGGAAAGACAATCCCGTCTTTCTGCCTTGAGACATTTCTTAAAACCCCGTTTACGAATCCCGAAAGCTGTTTCGGCCCTCTTTTTTTCGCCAGTTCCACGCTCAGATTTACCGCCTTGGTATCGTAAACCGAATCCATGTAAAGAATCTGATAGATACCGATTTCAAGAATCGTACGGATTACGGGCTTTAATTTGGACACAGGGGTGCTTGAAAACCGTGAAATAACATAATCAAGTTCCACCTTCCGCTCCAAAACGCCCATTGTAAGCTTTTTTAAAAAAGCTTTCCTGCTGCCGTCCCAGTCATCATATTTATCCAGAACACCCTTTATCAGAACATGGGAATGTTCCTCTCCCCGCGATACCGCAAGAAGAATGTCCAGACATAATTCCCTTGTCCTTAAATCTTCGTTCAAATTCGTTTTCCCTTCCGCCGATAATTGCCGTTCTTCTTACCGTTCTTCAGATGCGGAAAAGAAATCTCCCGCCTGAATCTTATTGCCGAGAAGAAAATCATGAACACTCATTTCCTTCTTTCCCTGCGGTTTCACCTCTTTAATCCGGATACTTCCCTTACCGCACTGTACGGTAACGAAATCTTTTCCTACCTCAATGATTTCGCCGGTATGACCTTCCGAACCGGCAGAATCCGTATCGGCAACCTCCGCCTTCAGAATTTTTAACATCCTTCCGTGATAAAAGGTATACGCTCCGGGCCAGGAATAAAGACCTCTGATCCACCTCTCCAGCGTTACGGCATCTTCCGCATAATTCAGATTTCCCATTTCCTTTTTCAGCATCTTTGCATAAAATAACGGCCCTTCCGGCTGCGGTGTTGCGGTCAGTTTCCCTTCTTCCAGAAGTTTCAGCGCTTTTACAATCAGTTCCGCACCCATGACACTTAATTTGTCATGGAGAGAGTCGCCCGTCTCATCCTTGGAAATTTCGAGTTCATCGGAAAGAAGCATATCCCCCGTATCGAGTCCCTCATCCATCTGCATAATCGTAACACCGGCTTTTTCCTCACCGTTTAAAATTACCCACTGAATCGGTGCGGCACCGCGGTATTTCGGAAGGATGGATGCGTGAATATTGATGCATCCGTATTTCGGCATGTTCAGAATATCCGCTGTCAGAATCTGCCCGAATGCCGCAACAACAAAAACATCCGCATCGATTGTTTTCAGAAACCGAACCGATTCTTCCTCCCTGATTTTTACAGGCTGAAACGTCGGAATGCCGTATTTTTCGGCACAGATTTTTACGGGTGATTCGGATACTTCCTTTCCGCGCCCCTTCGGTTTGTCAGGCTGGGTAACCACAAGTTTTACCTCATGTCCCGCTTTTATTAAAGCTTCAAGTGCTCCCACCGCAAAATCGGGAGTTCCCATAAATACTGTTTTCATAGATTCGTCTCATTCTCATTTATGTTTGTATGACAAAGACCGTTACCCAAAAATTATTCTTCCGGTTTTAAATCCTCGTTATTGTATAACTCGCCTTCTTTTACCAGATCGACGTACATCACTCCGTCCAGATGATCGATTTCGTGCTGCAGCGCCCTGGCCATCAGTTCCTCGGCCTCAATGGTGAACTTCTCCATATTTTCGTTATACGCTTCCACAACCACATGATTTGCACGGGTAACGATTCCGGTCTTTCCGGGTACCGAAAGACAGCCTTCATATCCGGTCTGTTCCCCGTCCTTTTCCAGAATTACGGGATTGATTAATGCAACCGGATCCTCTCCCGTTACATCCACGACAACAATACGCTTGCGGATTCCGACCTGCGGAGCCGCGAGTCCGACACCGTTTGCCTCATACATGGTATCAAACATATCCTCAATGAGTTCCCTGATTCTGGGCGTTATTTCCTTCACTTCCTTAGCGTTGGAACGAAGCGCCTCTTTTCCGAGCTCATCCTCGAGTACCCTGATTTTTCTGATTGCCATCTCTTACCTCCTTAAAAACACAGGATTAAAATGTATTCACCGGATCCAGATCGAACTGAATCTGTTCTTTCATCACACTGATTTCCGTCATTCTCTTCTCCATATAATCCTTTATCGCAATCAACGGTTCGACGGAAGCATTCTTATAATAAACAACCTGCCGGTAAATGTCCTGTTTCTTTCCGATTGCCGCTTTACCCGGACCGATCTGCTTCACATTCTTCTCAGCAAAAGCGGGAAGCTTCTCTTTGACTTCTTTGGTCATTCCAATGGAGAGTCTTGAAAGTCTTGTCCAATCCGGTCCGTAAAACTGTACGCAGAGCATATGTCCGGCCGGAGGATAATCCATGAATTCCCGGTATGCGATTTCCTCTTCGTAAAATCCTTCATAATCCTGTGCTGCCGCATAGGTAATCGCATAATGTTCCGGCTGATAGGTCTGTATGACGGTTTCTCCGGGAGTATCCCCTCTGCCCGCTCTTCCCGCAGCCTGTGTCAGCAGCTGGAACGTCCGTTCCGCGGCACGGTAATCGTTATTGCCAAGTGACATATCCGCCAGCAGAATTCCCATCAGGGTTACCCCTTTAAAATCATGCCCTTTTACGATCATCTGTGTTCCGAGTAAAATATCGGCCTCTCCCGCAGCAAATTTCGAAAGGATATTTTCATAATCCTCGGATTTCTTCGTGGTATCCGCATCCATTCTGAGAACAACGGCCTGCGGAAAAATTTTATGTATGCTTTCCTCAATCTGTTCCGTTCCCGCCCGGAATCCGGCAATCTTCGCCGAACCGCATTTCGGACATTTTTTGACCATCTCGGTCGTATATCCGCAATAGTGACACATCAGTATCCCGCCGCGGTGTTCCGACAGGGAGATGTCACAGTGCGGACATTTAATGATTTCCCCGCATTCCCTGCAGAGGATACTTCCGCTGTATCCGCGCCGATTTAAGAAAAGCATCATCTGCTCTCCTTTTTCCAGACGGTCTTCCATGAGGTTTTTCAGTTTTCTGCTGAATACACTTTTGTTTCCGGCGGCAAGTTCTTCCTTCATATCCACGATATGAACGTCCGGCAGACTCCCTCCGGTTAATCTCTTTGTAAGCTTAAATACTTTCAGTTCCCCGTTCCGGATTCTGTAATAACTCTCCAGGGAAGGCGTTGCCGACCCCATCACAACCGTCGCGTGTGCGATTTCACCAAGTTTACATGCAACCTCTCTGGCATGGTATTTCGGCGTTGTTTCGCTCTTATAGGAACTTTCGTGTTCTTCGTCGATAATAATCATTCCGAGATTCATAAAAGGCGTAAAAAGAGCCGATCTCGGTCCGATCATAATCGAAACTTCTCCGGAACGGGCTTTCATAAACTGCTCGTATTTTTCCCCGTCCGTAAGTTTGGAATGCATGACGGCTGCCTTTTCTCCGAATCTCTTATAAAACCGGTTCAGATTCTGGTACGTCAGCGATATTTCCGGAATTAAAAGGATTGCCTGCTTCCCTTCCTTTAAACAGTCTTCGATTAACTGCATATAAACTTCCGTTTTTCCGCTTCCGGTAATGCCGTGAATATAATACTGTCCGTATATTCCCTGCGCGCGGTCTTTTCCGATTGTTTCCACAATGTCCCGCTGCTCTTCGCTTAACTTAAGCTTTTCGTCCTGCATGTTCCGGAATCCGAACGGAAGAACCGGTTCTTTATTCACTTCAACGGTCAGAAATCCGTCTTTTTCCAATGATTTTACGGTCGGTGAAGAAACATTGAGTTTCCCCGTAACAAGCGTATAGGATATTTTATCGTGACTTAAAAGTTCCCGTAAAAGCCTTACTTTTGCGCGCTGTTTCTTCTTTTCCGCCTCCGTGATCCCCTGCTCAAGGGTAAGCAGCGGAACCTTTGCGACAATCATTTTTTCCTCCCGTTTCCGGATTTCTTTTTTAACCGGAAGAACGGTTTTTAATGCCGTAATCATGGTGGAACCGTAGCGGTTCCGGATAAATGCCGCAAGTTCAATCAGGTTTTCATCCGCAGTCACGCTTTTTTCAGCCGTGCCGAGAATGTCCTTAATACGGTCTTCTCCGATTCCGTCGGAAGGAACGTCACATAATGCCACAACATATCCGCATCTCTCATTATTTCCTTTTCCGAAGGGTATTCTGACCTTTGTCCCGATTCCGATGCTTCCCTCAAATTCCGACGGAAGCCTGTAGCAAAACGGTCTGTCTATATTTTTATGTGAAATGTCTACAATTACATCCGCATACATTCCGGTTCCCCCGACAGATTATTACTGATAATCCGTCATAATAAATTCCACATTCGTTACTCCCCGGAATTCGTTTAAATCCGGATAAAATGCCACTTTAACGGTAACCGGCCTTTTTTGATAGATCCCATCCGCGGTTCCGGCTCCGTACCGTTCATCCAGATAAGAATGAAACTCGGAAACCCCGCGGAAAAGCTTTAATTTAAACGTCCGGTCTCCCGAAGACTCTTCTTTTACGGTGTAGATTCCGACATCGTGGTTACTTCCCACAAGCTTTCCGTCCACAATCGTAACATCTTTTCTTGCAAAAACCGGTTTTTCGTTTTTCACGCCGTAAGGCTCCAGTGCGGATAAATCCGCTATAAGCTGCTCCGTTGCATAGGCAAAAGGCATGTCGGCATCGATTATTATACGCGGTGTCAAATCTTCATCCGACAAATCCGCATGTGCATTCAGGAAATCCCTTACGATATCCAGATTTTCCTTTTTCATGCTGATTCCCGCTGCCATGGGATGTCCGCCGAATTTCGTAAAATAACCCCTGCATTCGCTTAGTTTCGCAAACATGTCGTATCCTTCGATACTTCTGCCGGAGCCCTTCAAATTACCGTCTTCCGTCTCGGTAAATACAATAACGGGGCGATAATAGAGCTCCTTGATTCTTCCTGCGATGATTCCGACAATGCTTTCATGCACATTCGGAAGACAAAGAACCAGTACGGAGGGAAGCTTTTCCATCGCCTCTACAAGATTTACCGCTTCTTCCACTCCGGTCGCGGTAATCTCCTTGCGTTCCTCATTCATGGTATGCAGTTTTTTCGCCAGTTCCTTCACTGTCTCCGGATTCTCTTCCGTTAAAAGACGTAACGCATTGTCAGCAGAATCCAGGCGTCCCGTTGCATTGATGCACGGTCCCAGCACAAATCCGATGGAAAATGAACTCAGGGTTTTGTCACGAAGTCCCGTCTCGTCGATTAATGCATCCATTCCGGGATTCAGTCCCTCTTTTAAATGAGCGATTGTGAATTTTACCAGCCCCCTGTTCTCCCCTGATAAGGGCATTACATCTCCCACCGTTGCAAAACCGGCAAGCATGGTCAGTTCATTCTTCAGTTTCTTTTCACGCTCGGATAATTCTTCTTCTGTTTTATCCTGCCAGAGAAGTTTCGCAATTACTTTATATGCCACGTATGCACCGCAGATATCAACATTGGGATAGGTATTCTCCTCTCTTTTCGGATCTACTACCGCAACCGCATTCGGAATCTGTTCCGGTACCTCATGGTGATCGGTTACCACAACCTGCATTCCGTAAGAATTTGCAAGTTCCACTGCTTCATAGGCAGATATCCCGTTATCGCAGGTAACGATTCCCTCGATACCGTCCGCACGGGCATTCTCAATCAGATTGGTATTCAGTCCGTATCCGTCCAGAACTCTGTGAGGAATTACATAATCCGCATCGATTCCGTATTCCCGGAACGCCTTTAATAAAATAGTTGTCGCACAGACTCCGTCGATATCGTAATCACCGATAACACGAACTTTCTTTCCTTCCTCTTTAAAGCGTTTTAATGCATCCAGTGCTTTCTCAAGGTCCGGAAGTCCGTCCGATTCATCAAAAATATCCGAGTCCGCTCTTAAGAATTCCCGGATTTTACCGGCGGTATCATACCCTCGGTTAACCAGAACCCTGATTACCACCGGATCTAAATGAAACTCTTGCGAAAGACCATTGTAATCCGCAGGAATTCTCTGAATTATCCATCTTTTCATCGTTACCGTCCCCAGACTGCATTGTTTTTTTTCTGAAATAATCCCGATTATGAAGGAAATTCCCCCGGGACATTCCCGAGGGAATTCTATAATGTCAAAAATTTTACCCCGTCAAAACACTGCTCTTACACGTAATCCTTGTCCGGATCGTCATCGTCGTCGTTCTTCGAAGCAAGCTTATTCTTCAGGAAATACCAGAAGAAACCTGCCAGACAGATGGAGGAATAACATCCGCACGCGATACCGATCATAAGAGGAAGCGCAAATTCCTTAATGGATGTAACACCCAGAATAAAGAGCATCAATACCATTACAAATGTGGTAAGGGATGTAAATACACTTCTCGAAAGTGTCTGGGTAATACTCCTGTTTACGATATCCTTTAAGGAAATATCCGTATCGGCTGAAGTATTTTTCTTGGATCTTCTCTTCGCGGAAGCAATCCGGAGTTTCTCGGAGGCATCCTTCTTATTTTCCCTGATACGGTCAAATATAACGATTGTCGCGTTAATCGAATATCCGACAATGGTCAGCATACACGCAATAAACGTGGAACTTACGGATACTCTTGCAATCGCGTAAAATGCGAGTACCACAAGTACGTCGTGTGCCAGCGCCAGAACGGAGGATACACCGAAACGATAATCGCTGAAACGAATCCAGATGTAAATTAACATACAGATAATTGCTATCGTTACGGAAATGATGGAATTACGTCTCATTTCACCGGATACCGTAGCGGAAATGGTTTCGGAATTAATGGTAGCCTCGTCCACCGCAAACTCACCGGTAAACAGATTGGAAAGTGTATTTCTTTCATCCTCGTTTAAAGTTCTGGTCTTTACGATAATCTCGTTGCTGCCTTCCACCTTGGTAATCTGCACGTTTCCGTCGCCGGTGATTTTTTCTATGGAAGGAGTAATCTTTGTATCAATCTCCTCAATGGACATGTCCTCATTTAAGGTTGCTGTCGTGGAAGTACCGCCTAAGAACTCAAGCGAATATGCCAAAGCCTTTCCGTCTTTTACCTGGAATACCACCATTACGACGATACCCGCAAGAATGACCAATGCGGAAATCAGGCTGAAAATCTTTCCTTTGGATAAGAAGTCAACCGGCTTCTTCTCTTTTGCAATGCCAAACAGTTTCTCGTTCTTTAAGCCAAGCGCGATAAATCCGTTTACCAGAACTCTGGTAATAAAGAGTGCCGTAATCATGGAAAGTATGATACCGAGTGCAAGGGTCTGTGCAAATCCCTTTACGGAACCGGTACCCATAATCATAAGCACTACCGCTGCAATTAACGTTGTAATATTACCGTCCAAAATAGCGGAAAGTGCTTTCTTGAAACCGATATCCACGGAGGACTGAAGTGTCTTTCCGGTTGCAAGTTCCTCACGTATTCTCGCGAAAATAATAACGTTTGCATCAACTGCCATACCGACCGACAGGATGATACCCGCAATTCCGGGAAGCGTTAACGTGAAATACTCATTGAAAATCGATAAGGTTGCAACGATTAAGAAGGTATAAAGTACCAGCGCAATCACCGCGGCAAAACCGGGCAGGAAATATACGCTGATCATAATTACCGCAACCAGTCCGAATCCGATCATGCCGGCAAGAAGGCTGGTATGGATTGCATCGGAGCCGAGCTGTGCGCCTACGATGTTGGAACGGATTTCCTGAAGTGTTAATTTCAGGGCACCGATACGAATCTTGGCTGCAAGTCTGTCCGCTTCTTCATAACTGCCCATACCGGAAACCACGGCTTCACCGGTATTGATGGAATCATTTACTCTCGGCACGGAAATGAAGTTTCCGTCATAATAAATTGCAATGGTCTCACCGGATACAACCGCTTTTGCGGTAGCATCGGCAAATGCCTTCTTTCCGTTTTCGTTAAAGGAAAGATTAACCACGTGCTGCTTTACACCGGACTGCTGGTCCTGATTCGTCATTGCCTTGGCACTCTTGACATCGGAACCTTCCAGAATAACGGAACCGTCCGCTTTCAGCTCGTCAATGGATTTCAAAAGCATGTACTGAATATTGATATCTTCTGCCTGTCCGAGAGGATAGGAAATCGCATTTCCGTTTTCGTCAAGTTTCGGACCGAAGGTTTCATTATCGAAATAAACCGCCGAATTATCATTAATGTAATAGAATTCGTTTCCGTTCTCGTCAAAGTAAACGAGACCGCCTTCCGCTGTCGTTTTTACGGTATAGTTCGGATTTCCTTCGGCATCGGTCTGTGCAATAAAATACAGACTTCCCGGTTTACCGAGATCCTTTAAAATGGCATCCGCATCGGAAACGCCCGGAATCTCAATCGTAATACGGTCCGTTCCCTCCTGATAAACCTGTGCTTCCGTCGAATACGACTCGGCTTTCATTTTTAACTTATACAGGGTATCGTTGATATCTTCCTGTGTCGGAGCTTCGTCTCCCACAATCTGATACGTAATGCTGACACCGCCGGCCAGGTCAAGTCCCTGCTTTACATTGTAAGCGGAACCGATTTTCTTCTCACCGAAACCGACAATTGCGGTATAGCCCATAAATCCCGTCAGACATAAAATTAAGAAAAATCCCAGAATTTTCAGGCCTTTGTTATCTTTCTTTTCCATGATTTCCTCCCAAACTAGGTATAATCCAAAATCCATACTATTCTATCACAAAAGCGGAAAAAATGAAAGTAAAACCTTCATTCTTTCCGCTTATCTGAAAAGCATCTCTTTAAAGCACGTTTTCAAAACTTTTCTTCCGGTTCAGCCTCTCTTAAGCCTGCGTTTCGTCCGCTTCCCCCTCCGTATCGGTTTCCTCCTCTTTTTGTACCGTTTCGGGCAGTTTTATGATGACTTCCGTTACCCGGTTTCCGGAAACCCTCTTGGCTGACAGAACAACTCCGTCCTCCAGTACAACCTGCTCCCCTCTTTCCGGAAGGCGGTCATCAAGTCGTTCTATCATTAATCCTCCGATGGAATCATAGTCCTCGCTTTCCATTTTACAGCCGAGGGATTCATTGATATCGTCCAGTTTCATGTTGCCCGGAACAAGATAAACCGTATCGGAACGCTTCTGAATCCAGCTCTTTTCGTCTTCGTCAAATTCATCGCGGATTTCCCCGACGATTTCCTCCAAAAGATCCTCAAGCGTAATCATCCCTTCCGTTGCCCCGTATTCATTCAGTACCATCGCAACGTTTGTGGAACTGGCCCTGAGTTCCATCAGAAGATCGGAGGTCTTCTTGTACTCATAGGTAAAATAAGGCTCCCGCATGATATTTTCCGGTTTGAAATTCGCCCTGTCCTGTTCCTCCAAAAGGAGAAACTCCTTGATATTGATGACTCCCGTTACGTTATCGTTATTTTCGTGGAAAACGGGAAGACGGGTATATAGATTCTTTTTAAAGACTTTTCGTACTTCATCATAGCCTGCGGTATCCTCCACCATGACCATATCGATTCTCGGAATCATAATGTCTTTTGCATACGAATCCCCGAAATCCACCACGTTGTTAATCATTTCCCGTTCTTTCGACTCGATGACACCTTCTTCATGACTGGCTTCCACAATGGTGCGAAGCTCGTTCTCGGTAATCACCGTCTTCTTTTTGTTCGGATCGATTCCGAAAAGGCGCAGGAATACATAAGAAAATTTATCCACGATAAAAATCACGGGTGTTAACAGAATCATTAATACCCGTACAATCCGCGCATACAACATCACAACCTGCTCTGCGTACAGGTTTGCCCATGTCTTCGGGATAATTTCTCCGAACAGGAGAACGACAAAAGTAAGAACGCCGGTTCCGATACTGACCGCCATCGGCAGTCCGGTTGCTACCATAATCATGGTCATAAGCGAGGAAGCCGAGATATTGACGATATTGTTTCCGATCAATACCGTACTTAAAAATTTCGGATAAGCGTTCAAAATCTCTTGTACCAGAACCGCCCTTTTGTTTCCTTCTTCCGCAAGCGTCCTGATTCTCATCGGGTTCGCCGACGAGAAAGCGGTCTCACACGAGGAAAAAAAAGCGGAAAGAAGAATCAGCAGAATTAAAACGATAATTCGAATAATGAAAACCGGGTCAGGCAATACTCTACACCCCTTCCGCCAAAAGAGGAAGCACGTCTTTGGGGCTCTTGCAGATTACATAGTCCGCAAATTTATCGGAATAATTCGGCTCCGAATGAATCACAACCAACTTGTCTCCCTCATAGTGTCCGGTACAGTAACGCATCTTGGAGCCGGACAGGTTGCCGCCGAGAACAAGAATCATATCCGCATTCTTGCATGCCAGAACTGCCTGTGTATAAAGGTCATTCTGCACCTTTTCGCTGTGAAGCCTGATATTCGGGCGGACAGCCGCCTTACACTCTTCACAGAGCGGAGTCCCTTTTGCTCCGGCTACATATTCAATCGGATAGCGTTTCTTGCAAAGCGGACAGTAATTGTCATAAACGCTTCCGGACAGTTCAATGACATTGCGGAGTCCCGCACGGTATTCCAGCCCGTAAATATTGAAACTGATAATTTCGGACAGTTTTCCGGCCTCCTGCAGTTTCTTCATTGCATCATAAGTCGGGCCGGGTTCCGGCAGCGTGCTGATGACTTCATTTTTATAAAATTCATAGAAATACACTTTACGCGCGGTAAGCTCACCCGCAGAAAGCATTTCCTCCGGACTCTTCCGATACTGTTTTTCAATTCTGTAGAAATTATCCGGACTCCATAAATTCACACCGCCACACTCCACCATGGCTTCCTGCCCCATGATGCAGACAATTCTTTTGGCATTATTTACAAGTCTTTTCACTTTCTGAATCATGCAACAATTTCCCCTTTTTATTTGTTACCGAATCATTATTGATTTTCAAATCTCTATTTCAATTATTTTTTCGAATTACTTTTCCGAATTATCCCGGACTGTCTTACTGTACGGCTGCGGCCGCGGCAGCTTCCGCTTCCGGTACGGGTGCGGGTACTGCGGGAATCCAGGGATTCAGCGGATTCGGATCGGTCGGATCCCATCCGCGTCTTGCGTCTCCGCCGTTAATCTTCGGAGCCTGCGGTTTGCCGAGCGGTCCCGGAACCAGTGCATCATCATATATTTCCACAATCGTTCCGACCGGACAATTCGTATAAATCCAATAGGCATCTCCCGCCTGAAGACGTACACATCCGTGCGAACAAACGGTTCCGAGCCTGTTATATGCCGGCCAGTCCAGAGCGGCTTCATTTTTTCCGTTATACATAACCGAATGGAACCAGAAATCCTTGGTAATATTCTTGCTGTACTGTCCGTACTGCCCTTTTTCGAATGCAAGCCATCTCGCATTCATTCCGGAACGGAATACCCCGATCGGTGTCGCTCTTCCGGGAGAACAGATGAATGCCCTGTAGGGAATGGAATAGGTTCCGTTTGTATCCATTGCATAAATTGTAACCGTTGCAGCAGCACGGTTTACACGAATCAAATACGGATAGGGAACGTTTAAATTGATATCGTTAATCGAAACTACTTTATGATCTGCATATGCCATTCTGCCTTCGTTCTTACCGCATCCGCAATAATGAAGTGCCAGTGAATTGGCATCCGTTCCGATTACCCCCGCGAGTTCCGGATATGTTGCAAGGTAAAACGCCGGATCAAATAAAGAGCCGTCCGGTAAAACCAGAACACTTCCCACCGCCGGACTTCCGTCTGACGGCATTCTTCCTTCCGCTTTTCCGAACACGGAGTAATGTCTCCAGAGAAGCCCTCCGTCATATCCGTAAACCGTTCTTAAATCCGGATATGTTTCCGCATAGTATAACGGATCGAATACGGTTCCGTCCGGCATTAAAAGCGGAGCAGCCTGTGAATCGATTTTTGCGAAAATCATTACGGAAAAACAAACTGCAATTAAAGTTACAATGCGAATCCAATACTTTTTCATTTTCTCCATCCCTTTGATAATCCTGTTTCATTCAAGGTTACAAACATAAAACTTGTTGAACTATTATTGTATCATAAGATTGGCATCTTGAAAATAAAAAAGTGTGACGAACTTTTTTCGTCACACTTTTTCAGCGTTATATTTTACTTCGCTTTTTCCGCCTGTCTTTTGCTTTGCTTTCCGCTTCAGTCCGCGAATTCGTCCTGATGGATACTTAACAGATAAATTGCAGGCGAATTCCAGTAAATCGTGATTTCGTTCGTGGAGAAGCTCGATGCATTGTCCACATAGCATTTACCGTTCTTACGCATTGACAATACCGCTTTCGCATACGGATCGCTCGGGGAGGAGTTTGCACCTCCTACCACCATACCCGGTACGGACTTGCCGACAACCTGGGAAGGTCTGTGATGGGTATGCTCCGGTGAAAGGGTACCGTACCCTGTTACATAGCAGTATCCGACCGGATTGATACCGAAGAGGTAATCAAGTCCGTGGGATGCATAGTACTCATACTCATCATCATCCGTGATTTCGGCAACCATGTGATAGAACATCGCGTTATTGGCAACCGTCATGTTGGATCCCCACGGGAAGTTGTTCGCAAGGGAAATGAAGTAAACATCTTTCTTCAGAGCCTTCAGTTCCTTCTTTGCATAGAACATCATGTCATCGGTCAGTGCCTGTTTAAGATCGGCATTTGCACTGTCCGGATTTTCTTTCGCAAACTTCAGGTAATCATAGGTTCCGTAAGTTCCGACATCTGCCCAGCCGAGTCCCATGTTAAAGCCGGCATCTTCGATTTCTGCCGCTCTCTCTTCATATTTCGTATCTCCGGTAACAAGGAAGAGTTCCACTGCTGCCCAGAAAAATTCATCTTTTGTTTTTGCATCCGGATATTCACCGGTATCGATATCTTCCGGATTTACGAATCCGGTACCGCCGTCGATTCCCTTTGCATCCAGATAATCATACGCCTTCTTAGCCGCATCGAGACATTTTGCCGCAAAATCCGCATCATATTCTTTATAGATTTCGGAAGCCATTGCCATAACCGCCGCAAAATCACCGGTTGCGGTATCGGATACGGGACATACGATTAAGGGATCCGTTTCTTCTTCCGGCATAACGGTTTCGGGGAATACCGCACAGGTAACCTTGTGATATACACCGCCGTCGGGAGCCTGCATCTTGAAGAAGAATTCAAGTTCGTAACGTGCTTCGTCCAGAATATCGGGAACACCGTTTCCGCTTTCGGGAATATTGAAGTCATCGCCCCTTACCGCTTCGCTTTCCTGATATGACAGGAACAGATCGGCAATCGTCTTGGCACCGGGAACAACATATCTTCCGTAATCGCCCGCATCATGCCATCCGCCGCTTACGTCGATGGTTTCATTTGTTCCGTAAATGGTTGCCTCTGCCGTATGACATTCGGGATGGGCAAAATCCCCTGCAATATCTTTGGTAAGTTCCATACCGCAGCGCTGCATGGTAAGCAGTCTTACTACATCAACAAAAGCATCTTCGTAAATATTGTCGGTAATGACAAACGGATAGGAATCCCCGTCGCCTTCCACATGAATATAATATGCACCGTGATCTTTGAAATCGGTAAAATCACCGTAGCGTAATGTACCGCCGCCCGAAGGGGAATTGGTGTAATCCTCGGATAATTTTCCGGTATAAACCACCGCATCGTTTCCGACATCACGAATTTCAAAATCAGTAACATCCGCATTGTATCTGACAATAAAGAGTTTCTCACCCTCTGCTTCATATCCGACCTGATTGGTTTTGATTGCAATGGGTAAAGGAAGCGGTTCAAGTGCCATTGCATTTGATGCATCCGCAATCGTTACCACGATATTGTCGATATATACCTTATGTGCGGTATCGGATTCCAGATCTCCCTGTTTTCCCAGGTTAAAACAGAATCTCGGTGCGGGGTCCGATGCCTCCTCCATGGTAAAGGTGGATTTAACATGCTTCATTTCCGTGGTCACCGGCATACCGTCTTCCTGATAGTAAGGACGATAATCTTCTCCGTTAATCTGGAGTCTCCACTGGATGACACGGTCAATATCCGAACGGATATCGAATTCCACGTCATATACGCATCCCTTATTCAGGGAAAAACCGTCGCGGTATACCTGGCAGGAATAGTCCAGGTTTCCGGGTTTGGAAATATCCACTACGAGTTCTCCGTCCACGGCATCGATTTTAAATGAACCGCCGTTGGAATAAACGCCCCACTCACCGACGTTTTCATCAAAATAATCTTCGATGATTTTCCTTCCGTCTTCCAGACCGTTTCCGAGTCCTTCAATATATTCTCCGCCTTCTCCGACTTTAATCTCCTGTCCGCCGGCTGCGGTTACAGGAGCATTTCCGTTCTCCTCGGATCCGGTTTCCGAACTTACCGGAACTTCCGAAGTACCGACCTCCGAAGTACCTGCTCCCGGAGTCTTGTTGCAGGCGCCTGCTGCCAGTAAACCGGCCGTCATCACCGTCACAAGAAGAATGGATGTTACTTTCTTTAATTTCATGATTCTTCCTCCCGAATAACTGTATTTTTCGCACAAAAAAATACTCCACACATTATTTTATACTACAACGGGGAAATTGAAAATAGAAGAATTCTATTCAGATATAGAATATGTATGCTGCTCTGCATACGAAACGATATCCTCGCATCTGTCACAGACACAGAGCACGTATTTTCCGCCTTCGAGTTCATATTTTCTGACATATGCAACCGTATGATGATTCACGGTAACCGTCTTTTTTTTGAAGTTGACGGAAAAATCGGTAAAGGAACGGCTCATTCCTTCCCCCGTATATTTGATATAACTTTCTTTTCCGGAAAAAATTTCAAAAGGTCTGGCGCCGCCTGCATTTTCCTCTTCGGTAAAATACTTTTTTTGCAAACCGTCCGACAGTTCTCTTTCTTCCTGAATGTCCACTCCGACCGGATGGCAGGAAAGCGCCAGCGCCACATAGTCGCCGGAATGCGAAAGGGAAAAATAGAGTCCCGGAAATTCCGGAAGATACGGTTTTCCTTTTTCCCCGTATGCAATCTCCAGATGTCTTTGCAGTCTCGCCGTCTGCAGTTCTTCCCTATCGAACGAAAAAATACGCTTCAGTTCTTTTTCCTCACGATGTCCGCAGTCTTTGTTTCCGACGCTTAAGGAAAGATAATCCTGAAGCGCACACTGAAGAAGAAGCCCTGCACCCATGGCACGTGCCTTGTCTTTCGGCAGCTTTACTTCCTCCACCTTTTTTCGGCGTTCGGGACACAATAAGGACATCCTCTGTTCGAAGATGTCCCTGTGATTATCGTAAAGGTCAAATATCGGATTTACATTTGCGGTATATAAATAAATCATGTCTGACTTTCGGGTATGACAACCTTTATACAAAGTTCTTCAAGCTGCTTTTCGTCTACAACGTTCGGAGCCTCGCTCATTAAATCGGATGCATCCTTTACCTTCGGGAAGGCCATTACGTCACGGATGGAATCCGCCTTTACCATGAGCATAATCATACGGTCAAGACCGTATGCAAGACCCGCGTGAGGCGGAACACCGTATTTGAATGCATCGAGCAGGAATCCGAAACGTTCCTGCGCCTGCTCTTTGGTAAAGCCAAGCATCTCAAACATTTTTTCCTGAATGTCACCCTGATGGATTCTGACGGAACCTCCGCCGAGTTCGGTACCGTTTAATACAATATCGTAAGCCTTTGCCCGAACCTTTCCGGGATCGGTATCAAGAAGAGGAATATCCTCATCCATCGGCATGGTAAACGGATGATGAACCGCTACGAAACGGTTTTCTTCCTCGCTCCACTCAAGGAGAGGGAATTCCGTAACCCAGAGGAAATTATATTTGTCGTGATCGATTAAGCCCATCTCTTCGCCGAGTTTTAAACGAAGTGCACCGAGTACGGCCCATACAACGGTATTTTTATCCGCCGCAAACAAAAGCAGATCGCCCGGTTCGCCGCCCATTGCTTCAACCAGTGCCTTCAACTGCTCGTCCGTCATGAATTTGGCAAAGGAGGATTTATAGGTTCCGTCCGCATTTACTGCCAGATATGCCAGTCCCTTTGCACCGTAATCCTTTGCAAAATCAACCAGTGCATCAATCTTTTTACGGGGCATTTCCGCCTGTCCTTTAGCATTCAGTCCGCGAACGGTTCCGCCGTTTTCAAGGGCACCGGTAAATACTCCGAATCCGCATCCTTTTACCGTTTCGGATACATCGGTTAATTCCATTCCGAATCTGGTATCCGGCTTGTCGGAACCGTAACGGTTCATGGCATCAATCCATTTCATTCTCTGTAACGGAAGGGGAACGTCGATTCCGATGCTTTCCTTGAATACTTTTGCAATCAGTCTTTCGTTTACGTCCAGTACATCTTCCACATCCACAAAGGATAATTCCATATCGACCTGGGTAAATTCCGGCTGACGGTCCGCACGAAGGTCCTCGTCACGGAAGCATTTTGCCACCTGGAAATAACGGTCGTAACCGGAGCACATAAGCAGCTGTTTAAAAAGCTGCGGTGACTGCGGAAGCGCATAGAAATTGCCGGGATGCACTCGGGAAGGAACCAGATAATCCCTTGCTCCTTCCGGGGTGGACTTCATGAGAATCGGGGTTTCAATTTCAAGGAAACCTTCTTCGGATAAGAAGTTGCGGATTCTCTGAACCACTTCGGAACGCATAATGATATTATGCTGGATATCCGGTCTTCTTAAGTCCAGATATCTGTATTTTAAACGAATCTCTTCCTTCGTTTTGCAGTCCGTTTCTATCGGGAACGGAGGAGTCAGCGCTTCGGAAAGAATCCGAAGGGAATTTGCACGGATTTCAATGGTACCGGTCTTTAAATTCTCATTGGCCGCACCGCCGCGCTTTACAACCTTTCCGACAACCGCAATGACGAATTCGGAACGAAGGGCACACGCTTTTTCAAAATTTGCGGCGTCCACGAATTCATCGCCCTCACCCTGTTCAAAAATAATCTGCAGAATTCCGCTTCTGTCTCTTAAATCCGTAAAAATAATTCCGCCTTTGTTACGGCTCTTTGCGACCCATCCCATTACTGTCACAACCTGTCCGAGATTTGCTTCGGAAACCTCCGTACAGCGATGTGTTCTTTTTAAACCTTTCATGGACTCCGCCATTTTTTATTCCTCCAAACTATTCATTAAAAATATGATTCTGTATTCCGTCTTTCGAATATGACTCTTTTTCCGGGCTCACGCGTATGACTCAGTTTTTCAGTCCTTCGCGGTAAAAGTCCGTAAACTGTGTATATCCGTCCGCTTCCAGCTGTTCCTTCTGGAATTTCTTATTCTTGTTCATTCGGGTAACGAGTACCGTTTTTCCTTCCGCACGGAGTTCCTGTGCACGCGCGATAATCTCACCGAGACGTTCCCCGTCGATTCCTTTTTCTACCAGGAATGCTGTCTTTTCGATACTTCCCGGAGCCTTAACGCCCTGTTCCGTCATAATGGTAATGATACGCTCGAATCCGATGGAAAAACCGCAAGCGGGAGTATCCTGTCCCGTAAACTTTCCGATCATCTTATCGTATCTTCCGCCGCCCGCTACGGAGCAGTTTAATTCCTTCATTTCGATTTCAAAAATCGTGCCGGTATAGTAACTCATGCCCCTGACAAGAGTCGGATCGAATACGATTTCGCAGTCCGCGCCCTTCGATGCTTCCACTGCCGTCAAAATCTCGGACAGATTGTCGGCTGCGTTCTCCTCAAGATATTCTCCGAGCTTTTCTTTTAAAAATCCGAGCCGGTCCTCCTGCTTTTCAAATTCTTCGAAAAGCGCCCTGTATTTTTCAACCGCCGATGCATCAAATCCGCTTCCGATCAGGCAGCCGCAGACACCGTCAAGGCCGATCTTGTCCATTTTGTCAAGTTCAATGAAAACATTGTCGTAATCACTTTGTTCAAATCCGGAATAAGCGGCCATTGCCTTTAAGATACGACGGTCGTTGATATGTACCTTAAACCCTTTAAATCCGACTCTTCCGAGAAGAGTTGTGGTTGCAAGCACAAGCTCAATTTCCGCAAGATTGGAAGGCTCACCGAGAATATCGATATCACACTGCATAAACTGACGGAAACGTCCCTTCTGGGGACGGTCCGCACGCCATACGTTTCCCATCTGCAAAGCCTTGAACGGCTTGGGAAGATTTGCAGCATTATTTGCATAGAACCGGCAAAGAGGAACCGTCAGGTCATACCGAAGCCCGGAATCCACAACGTCATTCTCGGTTTCGGCAGCCTTCAGGTTCAGCTTCTCGCCTCGTTTCAGAATTTTAAAAATCAGTTTTTCGTTTTCTCCGCCCTGCTTCGAACAAAGATTTTCAATATGTTCCACCGCAGGCGTTTCAATCTGTGAAAATCCGAAGGATGCATATGTCTTCCTGATTTCATCCATGACATAATTGCGAAGCGCCATTTCTTCCGGCGTAATATCCTTCATCCCGGTTGTCGGTTTCTTAATTAATTCCATAATTTCTTTCCCGTCCTTTTTTCCTTAAAACCGTTACATACGGCACAGCCTATTATTTTACTCTTTTTGACGGAGGAATTCAACCTTGAAAACTTCAGCCGTTATCCGCCCGCTACATCGGAGGTTTCCTGGACGGTTGTATAATTTCAATCGGTTTAAGCGGTTCCTTTTTTTCATTCGCTTTGATCAGCGCCGGATTCATATTATGAGGATTCGCGACGTTTTGAATCTCATTCCCCATATTTCTGTATTCACCGGAAAACCTGAGGGTAATCTCGGATCTCTGCCTGTAAAATCCTTTCAGAATATCCTTATAGGCATCACCCTGTAAATAAGCACTTGCTTTTTCCACCATAAATTTGCCTTTTTTGCAAAACGGATCTTTCCTGAGCAGATATTGCCGGGTATAGTTCTTAAACGTCTCCGCCTTTTCATCGCTTCTTTCCATAGCCATCATTTGCAGAACTTTTCTTCCCTTCGGATCGGAAAGTGCCTTGTTTACCAGTATGTCCGCTGCCTTTTCATATACGGCTTCCATTCCGTCTTTGTGAGGATTCTCACTGTTCTCACAATTCAGGTATGCGTCGGAAACGGATGAAACAATATAAAAATCATTCCCGTTACGAAGTTTTGCAATTTTATATTCGTCCGCAAGTTTGTCTGCCACATCTTCGATAAATGCCCAGGTAGAAAAACCTGTATCCTTTTTTCCTCTGAAGCATGCTCTCTGAACCATGTTAAAAAGTTCATTATCGCGCAGGCTCCTTTCATAGGTATCACAACGGGAAGCGTTATAATTCCGCAGAATCTTCTCTGCCTCCTTCGCCTCTATTCCGGATTTTAAAATCTTATTCATCGGATAGATCGCGGAGAAAATCTCAGCTCTGTACGGAATTGCTACGGTACCGCTCCCTTTTCTTACAGCCTCCAGGCATTCGTCAATATTGCCCGGGCGATAGTATTTAGCCGCCTCCTTATTAATCTCACAGAGCTTGTCATAGGCTTTAAACTGTGCTTCCGGAACGCGTTTTTCCTGTTCGAAACTGCGTCCTTTAATTTCATCCGGGGCAATCCATTTTGCATAAACCTGCTTTAATGCCCCCGCCTGTAATAAGATTTCGTTTAAAGAACCTTCAGCGTACTGGCTGTCCGGTCTCAATGCTTCAATTTTTTTCTGACAGTTGCTTAACGTCAGTGTCATCGCAGGCAGTTCCGTCATTAATTTTCCGGACTGTTCAAGACGTCTTCTTCCGTATGCGTGTCCCGGGAAACCGAATACCCCGTAATGTCCCTCGAAGTACGCTTCGGATTCAACCCTGAGTCTCGTCAGGCTGTCCATTATCTCCGGAAGGGGTGCATTCCTGTCATTCAGTAAATTGATACTCTTTTCCAGTGCCTTTGTCCATCTTCGGTACTGCTCATGTCCGTCTTCCGTATAGTCTTCGGCGTGTGCATTCTTATAGCCGTTTCTGCGGATTACATCGCGGGCGCTTTCAAGTTTTTCCTTAACACCCTGCAGACAATTTTGGAATGTTTCGGCTTCTGTGATGAATTTTACCGCATCTTCCAGAACCGAAGCCGCCGGGACAGGCTCATGCTTTTCTTCTTCGGTCTTTTCTTCGTTCTTTTCTTCGGTCTTTTCTTCGTTCTTTTCTTCCGTCTTTTCTTCGTTCTTTTCTTCGGTCTTTTCTTCGTTCTTTTCTTCCGTCTTTTCTTCGTTCTTTTCTTCCGTCTTTTCTTCCTGTTTTTCGTCCTCTTCCGTAACAGGCTTCTTTTCGTCTTCCGACATTTTCTTTTGAAGTTCGGCCGCACGAATCCGGTCTCTCTTTTCCTTCACTGCCATTAATTGATCAAATTTGGCAGGCTGTTCGGTGAGAATTTTAAAACCGTTACAGAACCGTTCCAGATTGTTTCTGTAAAACTGTGCATTCTGAAGAATTGCATTCTGCTCGATATATTCCTTGGTTCCCTCTTCAAGACCTTTTACAAATTCAGTCTGTTTTGCAACAAATGTGTTTGCACTTTCAAGAGTCTTAATCGCATTATCATAAACCGGTCCGAAATTCCGGTTACACTCAACCAGGGTTTCATCGGCCTCGAACGGAACAAATATTCTCTTATCGGCTTTCTCGTAAAATGCTTTCTGTTCCTTTGCAGCATTCATGAAAGCCTCAAACTCCGCTTTCATTTCCAAAGAGGGATTCAACTTTTCAAGAGTTTTCATCGCCTCTTCCATACGTTCATCCGCCACATCAGCGGAATGAAATGCCTCTCCGGATGCCCTGTTGACCCTTCTGCTTAATCTTGAAAATACGGCATCCGATCCGCTCTTATTAAAACCGAAGAATAATTCCACTTTGGAAAAGATATTATACTCCTTTTTAGGATCTTTATTCTCGCGGGCAAGATCATTCCGGAGGGATAAATTCTTAACGTCATTCATCGAAACCGGTTTAATATATTTTTCCGACAGAGGAGCAGTCGGATTTTTCTCAAAATATTCCCTGCTGTTCCGGATTGCAATCTTAAGATTCTGAATCTGACGAATCGTGGCATCTATTTCTTCTTTTGAAATATCGTATCCGACCAGCATTGCTTTCACGAGGCCGGTATCCAGATCACGAATTGCATCTGCCGTTTCTTCCGGAATAATCAGCATATGGGATAACGGAGTGGCACTCATTATGTCCGAATTCAGACCACCGTAAAAAGCCCCGTAACTGTTATCATTATCAATTCCCTGAACCGTCCTCAGAATCTTAATTTCGTTTCCGTCATCATCCTTAACAATTCCGGGAACAAAGGCTAAATTACCGGTATGCCGGTCCGGATTTGCACAAATCAGGTCCAGAATCTGCAAATTGGCAATTGACATAATCAGCTCGGGAGATTTTTCCAATTCATTTTCGGTAATATCGGCATTCGAAAAATCAAAAGAGTCACTCGTGAATCCGTCTGCGGTTTTCATGAAGGTACCTTTATAAACCTTGTCACCGATTTTAAGCCTCATATTGGTGGATTTGGCCAAAACGGAATCCATCTTAAGCAACGATGCCATTGCTGACATTGCAGCATTTCTTTTATCCAGAACGGCATTCGGATTTAAACCCACATCCGCAATAATACTCTGCTTATTGTCCACCAGATATGCTCTTCTGAAATTCTCAACCAGAGTATCAATTGCTCCTGTATCATGGGTAATTTTTTCCGCAAATGACTCCAGTTCACGGTACTCTTTACTGTCATATTCAATATTGTTCCTGACCGCATAGGATCTTAAATCCTGTTTTACTGCCTTGCGAACGGAATCCACATATTCCTTTTTGTTTTTAAACGCTTCACGGACATCATAAGGATGATAATGTCTTTCTTTCTTTTTCAGCATGGCGGAAGTACCGGAAGCCCTCCCTTTTTCTGTTCCGTAGAAAAGCAGTCTGACAAAGTTTGAAATATGAGGCTTCTCATTTCCGGCAAAATCATTTACATGCTTCTCTATTTCCGCCGGCATATCATAAGGTTTTTCATGAATGGTAAAATAACCGTCCAGCGGTTCACCGTCCGGACCCTTTGTTACAATATGAAGTCTTTTACTTAAATTACCGCCCTTTCTTTCAATATCCTTTTCATCCACGGTAACGGTAATGGCTCTGGACTCTTCGAAGATATCCTTTAAACTGAAGCGGGCATTTTGCTTTTCTTCCTCGGAAAGCGCCTCGTTTTTGACAAGCACGTCATGGATGGTACGAATATCCTTACTCATTACGAGACGGAATTTATGGTATGCCGCATTATCTCCGAGTTCACGATTTGCAAAATCTTCCATGTCATTCTGAACGGTTACGTAACGATCCAGAAAGCCCTTTAATTCATTATAGGACAACTGTTTTGCATTCTCGTCCATATACGGTCTCAGATCATCAAACAATTGTCCGAGATCCCGAAACGGTTTTCTGACATTTTCGGCAATTTTTGCCTTTTCAAGCTCTTCAAGAAACTTCCTGTACTGTTCCCTTCTTTTGATAACACGTAAAACAGGATTTTTTTCGTCCGTTCCCTTCTTCTCTCCGTTATTGCTTTCGGTCCTGCCGGCATCTTTATCCTTGTTGTCAATAATGCTCTTATTGTCGTCGTTAATCTTATTGCTCTCGTCACCCTTATTGCCAATAATGATCTTATTGTCGTCGTTAATCTTATTGCTGCCGTTATCCTTGTTGTCGATAATAATCTTATTGTCAACGTTAATGATATTGTCGTGATTTTGAAGGTTGAAATTCAGATCAACACCTGCAAGTTCCCCGACTTTTTCCTTCTTTTCACCGTTTAAAAGAACAGCCTGAAGATTCGGGAAAATAGTCGCGGATTCACTTTTTAACATATAGGTTTTGAAGTAATTATGGTTCTTTTTCAGATCACTCGTATTTCCTGTTTTAAGAGCCTTTGATACATGTGCACCGTATCTCACGTAATCCGTCACAAAATCGTTTTTGGTAGAATAAAATGTATCCTTCAATACCTGCGGTTTCGTGGTCGGAAACGTAAGGCTTAAATTGATTGCCTCTTCCAGAAACGGATTCTGTTCACACATTTTCAGTAAGTTACCGTTATTGTTCGGGTCAGCGAAATCCTTGACGTTTTCCGCAAATCTGGATAAAACGGACGGATTGTAATATGATTGATCCGCACAGGTTCTTAACCGGATAGAGTCAAAATCCTTCATTGTAATTTTGTCACACAGGGAATGTAAGAAGGAAATACCGGTCGATAATTCCTCCCTCGTTTTCAGGTATCCGCCCAGTTTATAAACTGCGGGAACTGCCGTATTATTGTCAATTGCGTTCTCTTTTTTCTGAATTATGGTCCTGAATTCCCGGTAACGCTGTTCCGCATCCAGTAAATGATTTACCCAGTAATTTTTCTTTTTCTCATCCTCGGTATTATTTGCCATATAAGTGAAAAGGTCTTTAAAGCCTTCGTATGTTTTCTGAATACGAAAAGCAAGAACCGCACCCGGCTCATTGTAAAGAAGCCGTCTTCCGTTTTTGTCAAATTTATCTTTTTCCTTTAAGGAATAAATACCGTTCTTCTCTTTAAAATTGACCAGAAGTTCGGTGTAACGAAGTACTGCACCGCGTTCTTTGATAATTCTGTCAATTTCCATATCCGAAATATTGTATTTCGGAGCAACGAAATTTTTTCCGAGCATTTCAATTCTTCGCTCTTTTAAGGCATTCGTTTCGGCAACGCTGCGGGCCTTTGCATTTCTCTTCAGTGTATTGGGATTCAGTTTTTTGGGAAGATATGCCTGCTCAAAAACCAGAAGATTGTTTTTGTCAAGCGGATTTCTTTTAATTCTGTCGAATTCGGAATCATCCATACCGCCGACCATTCTGACACGAATCCCTTCATGCTCGAAGGGGAACTTGTCCTGCTCATCCATAAGCCGTTTCGGAGGCAGATTTAAAGAACCGTCTTCATTCATGGTAAGGTAATGGCTCGGAACGTTTAAGAAATTCTTTCCGTCATCATCAAGCTCAATTTTTGCCATCCAGGTTAAACTGAAATCCGCCGGTCTTCCCTCCGTATAGGTTCCCGAATAAAGTTTGCGTATTTCATTCTTCAGACTTAAGGTTGTTTCTCCGCCGTTTCCGGAATCCAGACAGGTAATATTGTCCCCTTTGATGCTCTTGATTGCATAGTAATGATACCCGTTCGTAAACGAGATGGTACATTTATCCTCGTTCAAAATCTTCTGAATCTTTTCCGCGGCTAAAGCAGCGGCGTTACTGATGTACTTCTCTGCATCGATTTTTCTGTCAATACCGTAGTATTCCTGTGCATGAAAAGGCATTTTAATCTCAAAATTCCGAAGCATCCGGTCGGGTGCAAAAGCCAGGGCCGGATCTGCTACTTCCCATCCGTTTATCATGGTATCGGTATTCAGTTTCTTGTCCACATTATTTTTGAAAGTTTGTCCGGAACGCTTTTCTGCGGGATAATCCGGCCTGTAAGAACGGATATCCTCCTGCTCCACATTGATTCCGTGAGACAAAAGCATCATCTGCAATCCGCAGGACCAGCAACCGTTACCGGAAGTCTGGGCCTTCGGCATTTTAAGTTTCAATGAAACTTTTCCGGTCTTTTTGTCCACACCCGGGGCAGGTGTCGGAAAATAATGTTCCCCGAGTGATTGTTTGTCCATTCCGGATTTCTCGTTAATAGCGGCAATTTCCCTCTTTTTTCTGATTGTATGAAGTCGCCTTAATATGCTGGTCTTTGCCATAATATTCAGTTTATCGCGTTTCTGGGCATAAAACGACTTCAGTTCCGCTTCATTTCCGCAGGTTCTGATTACGGAAGGCAGATACCGCTGTGCAGGATATTCCCACGCTCTCGCGGCATGTCCGTCCACAGACATTTCAAGGAAATAATTCAGCCTCTCTTCGTTCGTTTTCAGAGTAGGAAGAATCAAATCCAGTGACTGCCTGTTTGTAATTTCCATTGCATAACCTTTGCTGTAAAGCAATGCCGCAAGTTCCCTGATATCACGTTCGGTAACAACCGGTTCAGGCGGATTTTCCATTATTTGGTAATTGCTTAAGTCTTCCGGAAGAATGTTAATCCTGTTCTGACTGAAAAGACCGACTTTGGTACCGGTTCCGGACGTTTTATTGTTTATAATAATCCTGTTCGGATTTGGACTGTTCTTTCCGTTATTGAGATTGATGGTATTTGCCGAAATCCCTTTCTGCTTTTCCCCGACGATTTTATTTCCCCTGGACCACAAATCGGAAGAAATCATTACTTCATGCGTAATATTCTGAATATCCGTAATCAGTGCAAGAGAATCCTTTTCTGTATCATTTAACTCATTCTCCTGTCCTTTCACACTGAGAAGACAAATATTATACAGTTTTCTCATCTGTGTGGGATAACCTGCATCAAGACCCTTTATGATTTCTTCGGCAGCTCCCGTTTTATCACGCGCAAGCAGATAAAACATGGCTCTGGTCATGCTGTTATCGGTCTGAATATTCCCTTTGTATTTTTCGTTATATCGAAATTTCAGTTTCTCGGTGAGGAATTTAAGGAATGCCTCATAGTTCATTTTGTCGGAGAAAATCGTAACATTCGCTTCCGGTTTCGGAATATTCCCGGATGACGCACGCTTAATATACTCTGCATAGCTCTTGCTGAAACTCTCTGAATAACCCGAAATTTTAGTCTTTGCCTGTGCACGGTCCAGTTTTTCCAGCTCCTGCCGGAGTTTTTCACGAGACCTGCTCACCTCGGTTTTATCGTTTTTAAAGAGTTTATCAATCTCCTCAATAAATTCTTTTTTCTGCAAATCTATATTATTTTCGTTTTGACCGTTTTTTTTGGGCATAGCAGTTTCCCCCTGTATTTCAAGCTTTTCTCATATTTTCAAAGATGTTTTGTTTCTGTTATTATAAGTTTACATTGTCATTGTATTTTATATTGTCCAACTTATGTCCAACAAAAGAAAAAAACACATTTTATTCCGAAAATAATTTTTGTTTTCTTTCGATCATTTCGTCAATCCCGTCCATATAAAGTCCGATATCTTTCGCGGTATCGCATCTTTGAATGTCACCGGGAAGCACTTTCTTTGAAACCGTCCCGGCTCCGACGGCTGCAATGGACTGCACTTCTTCCATCATCAGAATGTTATAGATTCCGTATTTTCCTTCCCGGGCAAAACCGACGTTCTCGAGATTTCCGGCAATGTTTTTCTGCCGGTACAAATAATACGGCTTTAATGACAGTTCTTTTGCTCCCGAATATGCAGCCTCCATCATCTTAACGGGATTTCTGTCCAGCCCGAGGGATGAAAAATCCTCGCCCTCCAGCATTAACCCTGCCATCCTGGCACTTCTTTTAATCGCCAGGGAATGCACGGTTAAGGAATCCGGCTTCAGTTTTATAATTTCATCCATAGTCTTTCGGATTTCCTTCATTCCTTCTCCGGGAAGTCCTAAAATAATATCCATGTTGATATTGTCAAATCCTTCCGCACGGGCAAGTTCATATGCGGAGACAGTCTGCAAAACGGTATGTTTTCTGCCGATTCTGACCAGTGTTTCCTCATTCATGGTCTGGGGATTTACGGAAATCCTGTTGACACCGGCCTCTTTCAGCACACGGAGTTTTTCTTTGGTAATGCTGTCCGGCCTTCCCGCTTCCACCGTAAATTCCAGAAGTTTCGAATCCGGTGAAGAATTCTGCGAAGAAAGGAAAGAAAGAACGGTATCCGTCAGTATTTTCAACTCTTCCGCAGACAGTGCCGTCGGTGTACCGCCGCCGATATAGACCGTATCCGGAATTTTTCCTTCAAATGCGGATTTCACAAAATCAAGTTCTTTCTTTATGCAGGATAAATATTCCTCCACCCTGTTCTGCCACATTGCAATCGGGTTGGAAAGAAAAGAACAGTAAGAACATCTCGTCGGACAGAACGGAATGCCGATATAGAGTGAATATCCGTTCTTCGTATCAATCGGTTTCAGAATCTCCGTTTCCCTTTTTGCGATTTCAATGGCAAGCGCACTTTTTTCCTCCGAAACGAAACGCCCTTCCCGGTAGAATCTGCGTATTTCCTCCTCCGGAGTATTCTTTTCAAACATTATTCTGGCGGGTTTTGTCGGTCTCACTCCCGTTAAATCCCCCCACGGAAGTTCCTGCCCGGTAACGTTTCTTAACGTCCGATACAGGTTTCCCATGTGGGCTTTTTTATATTCTTTCCGGTCGGATTTTGATACCGGAACCGGATATTCATATTTTTTTTCCGGTTTCAAACCGTCCGCAAACGTAATCCGGGTCACCCCTTCAAGATATTCGCAATGAAATCCCGTTTCCGGTTTTTCCAAAGACAAATAAAATGCGCCGGTATTTTCATACAGGCGCACAATATTCCGATCCGGATAAAATTCACGAATTAAAAGATAGGTATCATATTCAAAATTCTCGCCGGTAACCGCAAGCAGCATATCCTTGTAACTCCGTTTTACATATTCAGATAGGGATTATACATTTTCTCGTGCTCAATGGTGGTAAAATCACCGTGTCCGGGATAAACCTTCACATCCTCCGGCAGTTCCATCAGTTTTCTTAAAGACTCCTTCATCTGCGAAGCGTTTCCTGTTTCAAAATCCGTTCTGCCGCAACTTTCAAAAAAGAGTGTGTCTCCGGAGAAAAGAATCTTGTCCTCTTCGCTGTAGAAACAACATCCGCCGACGGTATGTCCGGGTGTCTGAATCACTTTGAAATGCATGTTTCCGACAGATACGGTATCGCCGTCTTTTAAAAGCACGTCCGGCTTTACGGTATAACTTTTTCCGAATCTTGCGGAAGTATTCATTTTCGGATCCGATAACAGTTCCGCCTCATCCTCACAGGCATAAATCTTTGCTTCGGAAATATTCCGCATTTCGTTGGCACCCATGATGTGATCGAAATGTCCGTGTGTTAAAAGGATCGCTTTTATTTCAAGTCCTTTTTCACGAAGTCTGACAAAAAGCTTGTCTCCCTGCGAATTCGGATCAATGAAAATCGTCTCCGTCTCCCCTTCCCTGTGAACAAAATAACAATTATTTTCAAGGATACCGAGAACAATGCATCCTACATTTAATTCTTCCATGCTAACTGCTGGTCCTTTCGATATTGATAATGCCTTCTATCTGTCCGAGTCTTTCCACGATGTTGATCAGTTCTTCTTTTCCGGTAATTTCAAAAGAAACCTGAACGGTCGCAACATCTTTTTTACTGGTTGCCGTGGAAAGGGAAAGAATGGCGATGTTCTTCTCCGTCAGTGTCTTCGTAATATCCACCAAAAGACCGGTACGGTTATTGGCATAGATCGTAATGCCCGCAATGTATTTTCCGGTATTGTCGGCCGTAAGGGCCTTCTCGCTCCAATCCGCTTCAATTAATCTCTCCCTGTCTTCTTCGGGAAGATTACGGATATTGACACAGTCCACACGGTGAATGGAAACACCGTTTCCGCGTGTTACGAATCCGATGATGTCATCTCCGGGAATCGGGCTGCAGCATTTTCCGAACCGGAATGCCACATCATCAACACCTTCTACCACAACACCGTTCTTTGCATCAATGTTTCTTAAACGCTTTGCTCCCGCTTCCGTTACGGAATCAATCACCTGACTGTCCGAGAACGGTTTCTTGTGGGTACGGTCGTAAAGCTCAATCATTTTATTGGCTACCTGACCGTCTTTCAGGCCTCCGTGACCGATTGCGGCAAGGAGCGCATCCCAATCCTTAAAACCGTATTTACGCATAACGTAATCGGTATAGGGCGTCTTAACCAGATCGCTGTACTCGTATCCGCGCGGCTTGAAATAAGCGGCCAGTGCTTCTTTTCCGCGGATGATATTGTCATCCTTATGCTCATGTCTGAACCACTGGTTAATCTTGTTTCTGGCCTGTGCGGACTGCACAAAGCCAAGCCAGTCCTGACTCGGTCCGGTGGAATTGTTTGAGGTAATGATTTCGATTTTATCACCGTTCTGGATTTTATAATCGATGGGAACGATTTCACCGTTTACCTTGGCACCGATCATTTTATTTCCGACTGCGGAGTGAATCGAATATGCGAAATCCACGGGTGTGGAACCCATCGGAAGCTGCTTTAATTCCCCGTTCGGAGTGAAACAATAAACCTCATCCGTAAACAGATCCAGACCGTCTTTGACAAGATTTAGGAATTCGGCATTATTCTCGGATTCTTTCTGCCACTCCAGAATCTGACGGAGCCATGCAAACTTCTTCTCGTCGCTTAAATTGATCTTCTTTCCGTCGGAATTCTCTTTATACTTCCAGTGCGCTGCGATACCGTATTCCGCAATCTGATGCATCTCATTGGTACGAATCTGAATCTCAAACGGCTGACCGGTCGTTCCGATTACGGTTGTATGAAGAGACTGGTACATGTTGCTCTTCGGAGATGCAATATAATCCTTGAAACGTCCCGGATAGGGCTTGTAAATACTGTGTACCACGCCGAGCGCTGCCCAGCAGTCCGGAATCGTATCCACGATAATCCGGACCGCAAACAGATCATAAATCTGGTCCAGCGTTTTATTCTGGTTTTTCATCTTCTTGTAAATGGAAAAGAAATGCTTTACTCTTCCGTCAATACGTGCATGAATTCCCGCATTCCGGATATGCTGGCCGACTTCCTCGACGATATCCTGTACATATTTCTCACGCTCCGCACGGCGGATGGCGATTTTATCCACCAGATCGTAATATGCTTCCGGCTCCAGATATTTTAAGGACAAATCGTCAAGTTCGACCTTAATCCTGGAAATACCGAGACGCTGTGCAATCGGCGAATATATCTCCAGCGTTTCTTTGGCTTTTTCAATCTGTTTCTCCGGCTTCATATGGGAAAGCGTACGCATATTGTGAAGACGGTCGGCAAGTTTTACCACGATTACACGGATATCCTTTGCCATTGCAAGGAACATTTTCCGGAGGTTCTCTGCCTGCTCATCCATCTTGTCGCGGTTGCCGATTTCCATCCGGCTTAACTTAGTTACACCCTCGACAATATTTGCAACATCCGGATTAAACTCTTTCTTTAAATCCTCATACGTAATATCCGTATCTTCTATGATGTCATGTAAAATACCGGCAATGATGGTATTCGTGTCCATCTCCAGATCTGCCAGAATAATGGCTACGTAAAGCGGATGGATGATATACGGTTCACCGGATTTGCGAAACTGCTCTTTATGCGCGTTGTCCGCTATTTCAAAAGCCTTTGTAATTTCCGGAACACCTTCCGGATTGTATTTCTTTACACGCGAAATAAGGTCGTCAAAAAGTTCTCTCGGGGGAAGAAATTCCTCGATGGACTCAATACGACCGTCATCAATGACGAACTCATTCTGAACTTGTTTGGAAATCTGTGTGTGTTCTTCCATGTTCAGGCCTCAAAAAAAGAAACAATATAATAGATTATCTTACCGCAAAACATGCCTGATTTCAAGTAAATAAGCATAATTTCGTACTCTTCGGCATCCACAAAAGAAACCGGACGGATGTATTTTCATCCGTCCGTATTTTTCCGTTTGTTCCGGTTTTCTTATTTTCTTAAATCAACCCTTCTTACCTTACCGGAGATTGTCTTCGGAAGTTCATCCACAAAGTCGACGATTCTCGGATATTTGTAAGGTGCCGTATGGCTCTTTACATAGGTCTGGATTTCTTTCTTAAGCTCATCCGATGCTTTTGTACCCTTGGTCAGTACGATGATTGCCCGGACAACCTGTCCTCTGATTTCATCCGGAGCTGCAACAACCGCACACTCGAGAACATAAGGAAGTTCCATGATAACGCTCTCGATTTCGAACGGTCCGATACGGTAACCGGAAGACTTGATTAAATCGTCCACACGTCCCACATACCAGTAGAATCCGTCCTCGTCCTTCCATGCGGTATCACCGGTGTGGTAGTATCCGTCATGCCATACGCTCTTCGTCTTTTCGTCGTTTAAATAATATCCTTCGAACAGTCCGTTCGGTACGCCGTCCTCGGTACGGATTACGATTTCACCGGTTTCACCGACCGGTGCAATGGATCCGTCTGCTGCCATAATTTCTACCTGATACTGCGGAGAAGGTCTTCCCATGGAACCGACTTTGTTGTTTTCTCCGACATAATTGGCAATTGTAAGGGTGGTCTCGGTCTGTCCGAAGCCTTCCATGATTCGTACGCCGGTTGCCTTTAAGAACTGGGAATAAACCTCAGGGTTCATTGCCTCACCTGCAACAGTAGCATATTTGATGGAACTTAAATCATACTTCGAAAGATCTTCTTTGATGAAGAAACGGTACATGGTTGTCGGTGCACAGAAGGTCGTGATTTTATATTTTGCAAACATCGGCAGGATGTCTTCCGCCTTGAATTTTTCAAAGTCATATACAAAAGTTGCCGCCTCGCATAACCATTGCCCGTATAATTTGCCCCAGAGCGCTTTGCCCCAGCCGGTATCCGCGATGGTAAAATGAAGTCCGTTCGGATCCACGTTATGCCAGTATTTTGCGGTCAGGAAATGACCAAGCGGATATTTGTAAGTATGTGCCGCGATGTTCGGATATCCGGTAGTTCCGGAGGTAAAGAGCATCAGCATGGTATCGTCTCCGCCCGGAGTATCCTGGGTTCTGTCGAAGATATCGGAACATTTTTCGAATTCTTTATCGAAACTGTGCCATCCTTCTCTTTCTCCGCATGCAATAATTTTGGTCTTTAAAGTCGGGCTCTTTTCCTGTGCAAGATCCACCTGTTCCGCCACGTCACCGGTTCCGGTGCAGACAATTGCGGAAATACCGGCTGCATTGAAACGGTATTCAAAATCGTGATCCTTAAGCAAATGCGTTGCCGGAATTACAATGGCACCGAGTTTGTGAAGACCGAGAATGGAGAACCAGAACTGATAATGGCGCTTTAATACCAGAAGCACTCTGTCACCCTTCTTAATTCCGAGAGATGCGAAATAATTGGCTGCCATGTTGGAATATTTTTTCATATCCGAGAAGGTGAATCTTCTGGATTCTTTCTCGTTTGAAACATAGACCATTGCAGTCTTTGAAGGGATTTTTCTTGCAAGTTCGTCCACTACGTCATATGCAAAATTGAAATGTTCGTCATTCTTGAACTGTACGTTATTGACAACACCGTACTCGTCCACGGTTGTTTCCACGAATTTCTCGTAAACGGGATGTACGAGATTTGCCTTGTCCACATTTGTTTTTACAAACTTCTGGACTTTGTTTTCCACCTTGGAAGGTCCCTTTGCGTCGGGATTCATAACGATTGCGTAGATTTCGCAGTCCTCTCCGCCGAGTGCGATTTCGTTGTGGGGGATTGCGGAATTATAGTAAATGGAATCGCCTTCGTGAAGGATTTCCACTACATCCCCGACTACCATTTTAAGGGATCCCTTGATGACGATATCAAGTTCCTGTCCGACGTGGGTAGAATATTCGTACGGCGGATTCAGAGCTTCCTGAGAATACGGAATCCTGACAAAGAAAGGCTCAGCCAGTTTATTTTTGAATTTCGGAGCAAGACGGAAATATTCAAAACCTTCACGTCTTACAATCTGGTCTCCCTCGCCTTTACGGGTTACGGTTACTTCGGAAAGCGCAGGGCTTTCACCTTCCATCAGGTCCGTCATTTCCACGTTGCACACCTGTGCAATTTTGTAAATGAACGTAAAAGAGAAATCTTCCTCACCGGATTCGTATCTGACATATTCTTCGGGGGTTAAACCGATTTTCTTTGCCAGTGCTTCCTGGGATAAATTCATATCCTCACGGAGCGCTTTGATACGTCTTGCGACCTCATGGATTTCGTTTTCGAGTTGCGTGTTTGTGTTTGTCATAATGACCTCCTGTAAAAAAAATCTGCTCCCTCGGGAAGTTCAGCGGAAAAATAAAAGAACCCGCCTCAACTTTCATTGAGACGGGTTAAAAATCAATCCGCGGTACCACTCAATTTCATCCTTACAGGATGCCCTCAGTAAGCTCCAACAAGCTCTTTGCCTTAACGCGGCAAGTACGGGAAACATCTACTCGGAAATACTTTCATTTCATTCCTTTGGTGTTCCGGCTCGGAAGGGATCACTTTATGCTGCCTGTTACTGTCTCACACCTGCCGACAGCTCTCTGAAAACCGGTACTGCACAAGACTTCTTCGTCACAGCCTTTCACTAAATGCTAACATACCACTCTTGTTTTTATTTGTCAAATTCTTTTTTTAAATATGAACCTCTTTCAGGTTGAAGCTCTTGCAAATTGAAGTTCCTGCAAAATCAGGCTCTGTCAAAATCAATCCTTTACAAAGAAGCTGCTGCCGTCAATTCCGTCCACGTCGCTCTCTGCACTCTCCCAGCCGAGTTTTCCGTCTGCCTCAAACCAGAAGCATCCGCCTCCGTCGGTGTATTTCACGTCATCGGTATAATTCTCCTCATCCTCATAGGTTCGGATTGTATAGGTTGCGTCCGAATACTCCAAAAGTCCGGTGGAATCATAATAAGTTGCAGTCATGGTCCAGTCTGCACTCTCAAATGCACTGCTGCCCCAGTGAATGGATACATTGTAGGTATTCTCTTCACCTGCGGATTCGATTGTAATCATTCCTCTGCCTGCGATTTCCTCATGATAATCTCCAGCAAAATCCGGTGCTACAACCGGCTCTGAGAGAAGGTTTTCAGATACCGTCTCGGATGCAGGTGTCACTTCGGAAACAGGTGTTACCTCAATACTTGTAACTTCGGATACAGCCGGGGTTTCGCTTGTTGCAACATTTGCCGGTTTATTGCATGCAACAATACTGCAAATCACTGCGGACACCAGTCCAAGGGTAAGTAATTTCTTTTTCATTTCAATTCTCCTTTCATTCCGCTTTTTCTCTTTACGTCACTCCCATATTATATACCGCGGAGAAAGGAAATCAATTTCCTATTTCTCTATGATTTTTTTCTCTTTTTCCGTTTTTCTGTACAGATTTGACAAAATCACTCCTGCATTGCGCTCTCGCACATTGCAAGCAGAATGTAAAAAACAGGTGTTACGCAAATATGCTGGAAACTCACGAACTGGTTAACAAAATATGCAAGAAGCACCAGAATACCGAGCAGTGCGATGTCCTTATATTTATTCTCTCTGAATTTTTTGAAAAAGGATACCGAAACGGTCACAAAAATGCCGAGATATACCAAAGCGCCGATAATTCCGGTCTGCACCATGGCAGTAATCCACTCATTGTGCGCATTGGAAAACATTGCTTCCTCGTAATATCCGACCTGTTGAATATCCATCCCGCGTGCCAGATACCATTCCCCGTAACAGTCCGGTCCGACTCCGAAAAGAATATCTTTTATTCCGCCCGCAAAGAATTCCTTCAGACTTTCTTTCCAGAGAATTCCCCTGTAACTTCCCCAGGAATCGGAAAATCGGAGAATTTCCCTTGCCCCGAGCAAATTCCAGAAAGAGTCTGAAACCTGGCATAAAACAAAAACCGACACCCCGGCAAGTAGTATTAACGCGGGAATGATTTTTAACACGATCCGGACAGGCTTCGGAAGAACCAGTTCCTTATAGTCTTTAATGTTCTTTTCGCATTTCTTCGACTTAATTCTGAAGAGTACTATAAGCACTGCCAGAATTCCCGTCGGAATATACCAAAGAGGCGTATATAAGGTATTCGGCGTATCCAGATGCATGGGTTCGATTAAATCCACGCGGAATGCCGTCATCTGTGTCCAGAAAATGCATACCATAAAGAGAATTTCCAGATAAGCGGTAATTCTTTCCAGTGTATCGGAGAGAAAAACAGGCAATACAATCAGTAACACGGCCAGTGTCAGTACCCCGCTTCTGGAACCCTGCAGTAAAATGGCGGCCATGGACAGATATGCTGCGATTCCGATCAAAAGCCTTATCCAGAACTTCTTTGCAGTCAGATAAAGAACCAGCAAAACCGGAAGAACGCAGACCAGATATCCGCAAAGCCAGTTGATATTTCCGATGGTTCCGAGTAAATTTCTCCTGCTCCAGGAAAACCAGTCAAGACCGACGTAGAATCCGAGCGGATCGTTTCCGGTTCTGTTTAACACCACAAGTATGCTTTCCGCCGTCAGGGCCGCTGCGGGAAGGTACCAGGTATTTTTGTTTTTATCCCATCCGAGACGGATAAAGACGTATCCGAATACCATCAGTCCCTGTGTAACAAGTCCCATCTCCCATCCGCCGAATCCGCGAATTGCCTCTGCTTTACAGTCGCTTAACAGGAACGAAACAATGTTCCAGAGACCGCAGGAAAGCACGGCTATGTCAGGCAACGTGATTTTTTTTCTGAATTCCGCGAAGGAAGTTTTTGAAATCTCTTTTCTTTTCTGAATCAAAAACACAATCAGTAAAAGAATTCCGATTCCCAGAAAGAAAAGAGAAATATTTCTGTAGTAAACAACCTTATAGGCCGCAAGATATACAAAGCGATCCCTTACATACAGCGGAAATACGGTCAGCATCATAAAAAGGTATGCCCAGACCGCATAAGACAAAAATTCCCGAAAGACAAGTTTTGATGTTTTATTCTGTTTGTCGTTTGCTTTTCTTTTTTTAGAAGCCATTTTTCTGATAAATCGTTTTCCCTTAAACCGAAAAATCTCCGGAGCTTTGATTCACTCCGGAGATATTCAGTCTGAATTAATAATTACCGGTAATTAGTAAGCAAGCTGCTGACCTACATGAATTACATTAACGTTTGCAATGTTATTCTTAGCTGCAAGATTTGCTACTGTAGTACCAAGCTGTTTTGCGATCTTGGAAAGAGTGTCGCCTCTCTGTACAACATATACACCCGTTGCACCGGTTGCTGCAGGAGCAACTACACCTGCGGTTGCAGGTACAGTAGCGTTAGCCGGGAAACGAACCAGCATGCATGCATATCCGTCGGTAGCGAAAGAAACGGTTAATTTCTTAAGCGGTTCGGGATCAGCGTTTGCATAGAAGTGTCCTACACCCTTGGAATCCAGAATAACGATACCCCACTTGTCATTGTTCGGGTTGTCACCCATGTAAAGAGAAAGTGTACCGGACTTCTGATTGTAATCAAGACTTCCGTTCATGGTAATGTTACCGGTTAAGATTTCCTGTCCGCCTGCGGGAATTGCTGCAAGAAGTGCCTGTCTTGCAATCGGTCCCTGATCAGCATATACAAACTGTGCATTTCCTTTAACAACTCCGGTAGGAGTATTGTAATTAACGTTTGTCTTCTCTCCGTCCTGCTGCATATTATGGGTATCTGCATCAGCGGATGCCATCATAACACCCAAGTTTCCGCCTGCTACAGCAAGCGCTGCTGCGAGACCTATCAGTAAACCTTTAATACCATTTTTGCTCATTTCTTACCCTCCTTAAAGAATTGTGGATTTAGTTGTGTTAGAATCCTAAAATCCATTATATACACAAAATATAGTTATGTAAAGTAAATTGAAATAAGTTTCGTTAATATTAATTTAATATTAAATTGTATTTCAAAAGTATTACAATTTCGAAGGTTTTACGATTTTCCGGTATTATAAAATTTTATCCAAAAACTGCTTTAACCGGTCCGTTTTCGGATGATTGAAAAATTCATCCGGAGTCCCCGATTCCAGGATTTGTCCTTCCGCCATAAATACAATCTTGCTGGCAACCTCTCTTGCAAATGCCATTTCATGAGTTACCACCACCATGGTCATTTTTTCTTCGGCAAGTCCGCGCATAACCTGAAGAACTTCTCCGACCATTTCCGGGTCAAGTGCCGAAGTCGGTTCGTCAAAAAGCATAACGTCCGGTTTCATGCAGAGCGCACGGACAATGGCGATACGCTGCTTCTGTCCGCCGGAAAGCTGGTTGGGATAGGAATTTGCCCTGTCAGCCAGACCGACCCGTTCAAGAAGTTTCATAGCCTCCGCTTCCGCGTCAGCTTTCGGGATATGCTGTAACTTCACCGGTGCCTGTGTCATATTCTTTAATACCGTCATATGCGGAAAAAGGTTGAACTGTTGGAATACCATTCCCATTTTCTGACGGTGCTTGTTAATATCGACGTTCCGGTCCGTTATTTCGACTCCTTCGAAATATACTTCCCCGCCGCTCGGTTCCTCGAGCCTGTTTAAGCAACGGAGAAAAGTGGATTTTCCGCTTCCGGAAGGACCTACGACAAAGATGACGTCTCCCTTGTAAATATCAAGACTGACTCCGTTTAACGCATGAAGTCCCTTAAAATTCTTTTGCAGATTCTTAACGGAAATAAGGGGATCGGTATCGGGATTGAAGGATTTTAACGGTTCTTTATTTTTCACTGGACCTTAACCTCCTCTCCAGAAGTTTCTGTAATCTGCTCAGAATAACCACCATAAGCAGATAAATCGCCGCTACTGCAAGAAGCGGCATCAAAGCCGAGAATGTCTGGCTTCGGATAATGTCACCGCCCTTGGTCAGATCTTCCAGCGCGATATATCCGGCAACCGAGGTTTCCTTTAAAAGAACGATAAACTCGTTTCCGAGTGCCGGAAGAACGTTTTTAAACGTCTGCGGAATGATAATGTACCACATGGTCTGTGCAAAATTAAAGCCCAAGGACCTGCCTGCCTCAAACTGTCCCTGATCGATGGACATGATTCCGCCTCGGACAATCTCCGCCACATATGCTCCGGAATTGACACCGAATGCAACGATTGCGACAAAACTTTTATCAATCCGGACCGATGCAAAAATGACAAAATAAATAATCAAAAGCTGCACCAGAACCGGTGTTCCGCGGATTACGGTCAGGTAAACGTTGCAGATAAAGTTCAGTACGTTCAGTACAAATTTTAATAACGACGACATGGTCCCCGCCTTGTCATGCGTGGACCTTATAATCGCTACCAGGAATCCCAGTGCAATACCGATTAAAACCGCAAAGAGAGTTACCTTTAAGGTAACTCCCAATCCGTTTACAAGGTATTTCCATCTGGCATTCTTTACAAAGTTCAGATAAAAGTCATTCCCAAACTGTTGAAAAAAGTTTGAAATGTCTTCTCCCATTACGGAAAAGATATTCATGCCAAATCCCCCGACTTAAATTTTTTATTATTCCGCTGTAATATACTTATCAACGATTTTCTGAAGTTCACCGCTTGACTGCAGTTTGTCGATTGCGGCATTGATGTCGTTTAAGAGTTCGGTATTGCCTTTCTTTACGGCAATTGCATACTCTTCATAGGTAAATGCTTCATCAATGATTTTAATTCCTTCATTTTGCTCGATAAATACCTTTGCAGGCTCGTTATCGATAATTACCGCATCCACCTTGTCCTGGGTAAGTGCCTGAACGGCTTCAAATCCCTTGTTGAAACGCTCAATGGTTGCATCCTCGATATCCTCTGCGTAAATATCACCGGTGGTACCGAGCTGAACACCGATTGTTCTTCCGGCGAGATCGTCGGGAGTGGCAATGTCAGAGCCTTCCTTTACGATAATAACCTGTGCTGCGGAAGCATAAGGAGTGGAAAAATCAACGCTCTCAAGACGGTCTTCCGTAATGGTCATACCTGCAACACCCATATCGGCCTTGCCGCTCTGAACTGCAGCCAGAATGGAATCAAACTGCATATCTTCGATTACAAGATTTCTGCCCATTTCATCGGCGATTGCCTGTGCAATCTCTGCATCGATTCCGATAATGCTGCCGTCATCCCCGTGGTATTCATAAGGCGGGAACTCAGCGTTCGTAGCCATAACCAAATCACCCTTTGCCTGATTGCAGCCGGCAAAAACCAGCATGGAAGCACCGAGTGCAGCAACTAAAATTGCGGATAATACTTTTTTCATTTTTTTATCTCTCCTGTCGAATTGGTAGTGTCAAATTTGACACTCCTTTTTTCTTTCTTAACCTTGATTTATCGGGAGTTCAAAAAAAAATGAGCATTGACCTCCCTTTTTGATATAATGTCAGCGACCAAACATCCAAAATACCAAGGAGACAATGCTCGTGA